>NZ_JBIVOQ010000004.1:169651-432080 GCF_044754225.1 Arthrobacter sp. NPDC093125
GCGGGCCCCGTTCTTTTCTCAAAAAAAACAAAAACACCCCCCCGGCCCCCCCCCCCCCCCCCGCCGCCCCCCCCCCCCCCCCCCCCCCACCCCCCCCCCCCCGCCCCCCCCCCCCCCCCCCCCCCGCGGCTCTTTGCGGAACAAGTAGGGCTACTCGGACTTGAACCGAGGACCTTAGGATTATGAGTCCCGCGCTCTAACCAGCTGAGCTATAGCCCCGTGTACCTGAGGTGCCTCCCCAGATTCCCGGCACCCGGGTGACCGGGCCCGTCATCTGCGGGGCAAAAACACTCTAGCAAACTGGCGAAGGGGTTTAGACCAGACGCTCCTAGACGACCTTGTCGTCGTAGGTTGCGCCGCGGTAGAGGTCTTCGAAGGTCTGCAGGGTGCCCTGGATGCTGTGCGGCTCCACCATGCAGCGGCTCGCTTCACCCATGGCCTTGCGCTCCTCCGCCGGCAGCCGCAGAATCCGCGTGATTTTCTCCGCAAGGTCCGCGCTGTCATTCGGAGTGAAGAGGTAGCCGTTCTCGCCGTCGCGCACCAGATGTGGCAGGGCCATTGCGTCGGCCAGCAGAACCGGAGTGGACGCGGACATCGCCTCGAGGGTCACCAGGGACTGCAGCTCGGCTGTCCCCGGCATGCAGAAGATGTCCGCCCTGATGTAGGCCTGGCGAAGATCCTCATCGCTGGCAAGGCCCAGGAACTTGACCTTGTCCTGCAGGCCCAGCCGCTCCACCAGCGATTCCAGGGCAGGACGCACTTCGCCTCCGCCGACGATCTCCAGGTGGACGTTCAGGTCTGCGGGGACTGCAGCCACTGCCTTGATCAGCACGTCAACGTGCTTTTCCTCTGCCAGGCGTCCGGCAAAGAGGACGGTCGGGTTGGCATGGGGCTCGATCACCTCGCCCGGCTTGATTTCGTAGGCAGTGGAGTCTATGCCGTTGGAAAGCGGAAGGACCTTCCGCAGGAAGGCGTGCTGGTGCATGGCCTTGGCAGCCAGGGGCGTAGGCGTCGTCACGACGTCGGCCTTGCCCATCACCTTGCCCATGTCCTTCCAGGATATTTTCCCGATGATGTCCTTGAACCACTGGGGAAAGGGCAGGAACGGATTGAGGTTCTCGGGCATGAAGTGGTTTGTGGCGATCACGCGGATGCCGCGCTTCACTGCTTCGTACAGCACGTGCTCGCCGATCATGTAGTGGCTCTGGATGTGGACGACATCGGGCTGCACCTTGTCGAAAAGGAGGCTGATCTCCTTCTTGATCTCCCAGGGAAAGCAGATCCGGAAATACTCGTGCGTAAAGGCGCTGTGGGAGCGAAGGCGGTGGACCGTGGCTTCCTTGCGGAACTCCGTGAAGCTCTTGCCTTTGTCCTGGCGGCACGCCAGGACGTGGACATTATGTCCGCGGCCCGTCATGCCTTTCGCCAGCCGGTAGCCGAACTGGGCTGCTCCGTTGACGTGGGGCGGGTAGGTGTCGGCCGCAATCAGGATAGTCAGTGGGCGCTGGGCATCGGGCATTGTCACGTGGGAAGCTCCTGGTGGTCACGGCGCGGTCAGCTGCGGCTGTCCACGCCGGCTGGCACTGGCACATATAGCGCTGGCACACGTTCGCGCCTGGCCCGCTGTCGAAAAGTCGGCTAGTGGGGCGCCCTGCCCGCGACCTTCCGAGCGTCCTTCTTCCGCTTGGTGACTTCGGGATGATGCCGGGAGAGGGCTATTACCCCCACGATAGCAAGCGATGCAGCCGTACCCATGGCAATGGCCATCACGGCGTGGACGTCAGGCCGCAACTCCCCGAGGATGGTGATGCCGATCGCGATGCCCACGATGGGGTCGATGACAGTCAGCCCCGCAATGACGAGGTCCGGCGGTCCGGTGGAGTAGGCACTCTGCACAAACCAGGAGCCCAGCCCTCCGGCCGCCACGATTGCAACCAACGAATACCAGGGCACGTTCAGGAAGGCCTGCCCGTTCGGATCGAGCAGGTGCTTGCCGATGATCCTGGTCAGCACAGCCACGAAGCCGAACAGAATGCCCGCGCCAAGAATGTAGACAAAGGCACTCATGCGGTGCTTGAACATTGCTGCCAACGTGCCAAAGAGGGCCACAGCCAAAGCGAGCAGCAGCACGATGGTGAGTTCGTCGTCGGCATTTACGTGGTGGTTTTCCTGCGTGACGAAGACGGCGAGCAGGACGAACAAGGCGGAGCCGGTCACGCAGGCGGAAATGGCCACCACAGTGGCCCGGTTGATGCTCAACCCCTGGTCCTTGGCATTGACCACGGTGGTGATGACCAGGGCGATGGCACCGATCGGCTGCACCACGGTCAGCGGCGCGGAGACCAGGGCAACGGCATTCATGCCCATGCCCATACAGAGCAGCAGGAGCCCGAAAACCCAGCGGGGGTTACGCAGCAGGCGCAGGAAACCGTTGGAGCTGAGCGCCAGTCCGCCTGTATCGGCCTTCACTGCGCTCCCCTGGCGCTGCGCCCCGAAGGCAAGGCAAAACGCACCCAACACAGCCAGGAATACTGCAAGCCACACCATCAGCTGCCACCGCCGTTGTCAGCCAGCATTCTGCCTTTGCGGCGGATGGCCCAGAAGTAGTAGTAGGCGGCAACCCAGTGGCCCACCAGTCCGAGGCCGAGCACGATCCACGCCGCAATGAACCAGGCATCGGCGGAGGGGGTGTCCAGCTTTGACAGCAACAGCAGCGGAGTGCCCAGCAGCAGCAGCCCCGTGCGCGTCTTCCCGATCAGGCTGACGGGAAGATCGGGATGGCTGTGGAAGTAGAACAGCGACATGGAGAGCAGCACGGCGTCCGGAATGACGAGCGCCGCGAGGTACCACCACTGGACCACACCAGCGATCACCAGTGTCACGGCTACGGCGATCAGCGCCAGCCTGTCCGCGATGGGATCCAGGATCCGCCCCAATTTGGAGGCCTGGTTGAAGCGCCGGGCGATATAGCCGTCCACCCAGTCCGTGCTCCCCATGATGGCGAGCACCAGCACGGCAAAGCCGTACTCGCGTTGCGCCAGCACAAGCCAGATGAACAGCGGCACGCCCATGAAGCGCAGAACCGTGAGGAGATTGGGGACAGTGAAGACCAGGTCCCGGTCGACGTGCGGCTGGCCGGGACGGGAACCAGCGCCGATGAACCTCATCCGGTCCCCCTCTCCGTGGCCGGGGGCGTCTTCCTGTCAGAGTTCAGGGCAACGCTCAGCTCTTGTACAGTTTCCGCAGCAGGGTAAGCATGACGGCAGTGGATGCGACGAAAGCCACGAGGGGCTTCCACCGGGATTCCAGCTTTTCGGGCATGGAACGCACCACGCTGCCTGCGGAGGATGACCCGGACCCGGAGGACCTGGCGGCTGAGCGGGCAGCGAACCTTTCGCCCACGCGCTCCCTGCTGTCCTTGAGCTTGTCCTTGCCCTCATCCAGCCGGTGCCTGGCCACGCCGAGCAGGGCCTGGGCCTGGGTCTTGACATCGAGTTCTTCCCCGAGGTCATCGCGGACAGTGGTGAGGTGCTCACGCCGCTGCTTCAGTCGGCGGTGGACCTCGGGCTCGGAAACGGCAGGGACTTCGACATGCTCTGCGGCCGCCTTGGCTTCCTTCTCGGCCTTGGCCTGTGCCTTGGCAGCAGCCTTGGCTTCCTTGGCCGCCTTCGCCTGCGGCGAGTTGGGATCCAGGACGGCAGCATCAAAGTCCGAGCCTTCTTTGGCGACACCAAGATCGTGCTTGAGGCCGCGGACGGTCTCCTCGGGGATCAGGGGCATGGCCTTTTTAAACTTCCGGAGGCCAATGAGCCCGCCGATCAGGGCGATCAGCAGGAAAACTGCGCACACGAGGAGTGCTGCGAGCCAAGCCGGCATGATGGTGGCGAGCCCCATGATGGCGGCGACGATCAGCCCGGTCAGCAGGAAAGCCAGGAAGACAGCGGCCACTCCGAAGAAGGCTCCGGCCACGCCCAGCTGCTTGCCCTTGCGCTTGACTTCGAACTTGGCCATGGCGATCTCGTCGTTGAGCTGGCGCGGCGCCAGTTTGAAGATGAGCTGCAACGTTTTCGGCAGCGTGGTGACACGCAACCCCTTGTTGGCCCGCCCGCTGTGACGCCCGCTCATAGGTCCCGCCTAACTGGTTCCATAGTCGATTTTTCCTCGGCTTTGCGGGGCCCGCCTGTGGCTCAGCATGCCCCCGCTGACAAAACTATCACTCAAGGTCAGCCGCAACTTCTGTACAAACTTTCCGGCGAGCCTTCCGGTCCCTGTAAAAGTATGATCTTTGCGCCCTAGGATGGTTGCCTGTGACCACCATCAATCCGGGTGATGCCCTGAGCCAACGCCAAAAATTCCTCTACATCCTTCTTCTTGGCGCCCTCACGGCTCTGGGACCGTTTACGGTGGACCTCTACCTGCCGGCCTTCCCCGCACTGGAGACGAGCCTGAATGTGTCAGAGGCTGCGGTCCAGCTGACCCTGACGGGCACCACGGTGGGCTTCGCCCTGGGACAGCTGGTGGTGGGCCCCTTCAGCGACAAGTTCGGCCGGCGAACCCCTCTCATCCTGGCGACGGCAGTGCATATTGCCTCCTCGCTGGGGGCCTCGCTTTCGACGGACATCGGCACACTCGGCCTGTTCCGCGTCCTAATGGGAATCGGAGCTGCAGGCGGAGGGGTCGTGGCGATGGCCATGGTCCGGGATCTTTTCAGCGGCTACGCCATGGTGCGGATGTTCTCCCGCATGGCGCTGGTCAACGGACTGGCTCCGATTCTGGCCCCCGTCATCGGATCGCAGCTGCTCCTGGTGATGGAGTGGCCGGGCATCTTTGTGTTCCTCGCCTGCTACGGCGCGACGGTGATTACCGCAGCGATATTCCTGGTCCGGGAAACGCTGCCGCGCGAGCTCCGGGGGAAGTCCGGCCTGACTGCCCGACAGCGGTACCGGGCGCTTTTCTCAGACCGGATCTTCGTCGGGCTGCTGCTGGTCGGCGGCATGAACTTCGGAGGGCTGTTCACCTACCTCTCCGCTTCCCCCTTCCTGTTCCAGGACATCTTCGGCTTCACCCCGCAGCAGTACGGCCTGCTCTTCGGCGTGAATTCCCTGGGCATCGTGGCCGGAGTCCAGACCAGCTCGCGGCTGATCAGGCTCGTGCCGCCGCAGTGGATCCTCGCCGCCTCCACCGCCTGGATGTTCCTGATGGCCCTCCTGATCGTGCTCTTTGACCAGTTGGAGTTCGGGCTCTGGGGCGTTCTGGTCCCGCTGTGGTTCTACATCCTGGGCACGGGCTTCACGTTCCCGTGCGTGCAAGTCCTGGCGCTGGCCAAGCACGGGGCCCAGGCCGGCACAGCAGCCTCCCTGCTGGGCGCCTCCACCTTCCTGATGGCCGGCATCATCTCACCCGTGGTGGGTTGGGTAGGCGGCAGTTCAGCCACACCTATGGGCGCTGTCCAGGCCTGCTGCATCTTCCTCGCAGCAACGGCACTGTGGGTGATAGTCCGCCCCAGGACCGTGCCATCCATTCACTAGTGGCAGCCCCTTCACCAGGAGCAGCGTAGGCTGGCCGGATGATTCGCAAGCCGCACCGCAACGGACGCGGACTCTTCCTGGGAGCCGTCCTGGGCGCCGTCGCAGGCTTCTTTTTCGGCCGGGCCATGGGCAATGCAGCCCTCGGTGTCGTCCTCGGAGCCGTGGTCGGTTCCGCGCTGCTCTACAGGGTCAACCCGGGGCCCTGGAATCGGGACTGAACGTCAACCCGGAACTGAGGCAGCCGCTCTATTCCGGGCAGCCCGCTGAGCGATAAAGTTGGTATGTGCCCCACTGGCAGGATCCTCCTCCACTTCCGGCCACGTGGCAGCGGTGCGACACCGGCATTCTGCCGTTGTGGTGGGACCGGCTGTGCACACAGACCAGTGCGCAGTCGGCAGCTCTCTATGCGGCGGGACTTTTCACTGAAGACCGGCGGCGACCGATAGCGCAGTGGTACAATCCGGCAGCCAACGCCGCCCTTCTGGTGGCCCCGGAGACCTCTCCCGAATGGCCGGTACAGCGCTTCGGAATCTTCTATGCTCCGCCAGACGGAGGCTTCACCCGTGTTCATTCATCACCGCATGAGTGGCATCCCCGCCAGCCCCGCACGTCGCCCACCGAGGGCGAGGCTTTCGCTGCCGCCGTGGCCGAGGCCGAGCGTTTCCTCGAAGTGGAAATGGACTTCGTCTGAGCCGGGCGCCGCATCCCGAAAAACCAGCACCGCAAAGCCAGCACCGCACAGACCAGCGCCATACAAAAAGGTCCCGCAGCCGGCGTGTGCGGGCTGCGGGACCTGTGCGCTCCTCCTGCTGGACTTGAACCAGCAACCCTTCGATTAACAGTCGAATGCTCTGCCAATTGAGCTAAGGAGGAATGAAGCAGGTATGACACTAGCAAAGGTTTCGCCGCTATGGGAAATCGACGCAATCAGGCGGCTCCCATACCCCTCCCGGGTATAAAAAAGTCCCCGTCCCGGAAGCCCGGAACGGGGACTGTGCGCTCCTCCTGCTGGACTTGAACCAGCAACCCTTCGATTAACAGTCGAATGCTCTGCCAATTGAGCTAAGGAGGAATGAAGCGGGTATAAGCCTAGCAAACACCCGGCCGTGAAACGAAATCGAGCGCCGGAGCCTGCCCGTCAGGCGTCGGAACGCAGTGCCCGCCGCTCCATTTCCAGCATCATCAGTTCCCGGTTGAGCTGCTGGAACTCCTCAGGGTGGGCGGCGGCGTCCAGTCGCTGCAGCTGCCCCATCTTGTCGGCCTTGATGCGGGTGATCTGGAGCTCGAAAAGCCGGGCCAGGATGTCGCGGCAGTACTTTTGCACGGCTTCTGCCGTGTGCGCGGGCAGCGGAACCACCGCTAGCTCTGAAACCAGGGGCTGCAGCGGTTCCGGCACCTCCTGGCGGAGCTGCTCCACCCACCTCACCGGATCGTCGGCATGCGCCAGCCCGGTGGCGCGGATGGCGTCGTGGATGGCCTGGTAGGCAGGAGTGACGAACCGCACAGCGGAAAACCTCTCCCAGAAACCGCCGCCGAGCATCGCAGGTTCCTGCAGCGCCACCTCGAGCGCCTGCCGCTCCATGGACGCCACCGGGTCCCGCGGATCCGGGCGGTTGAAGGACGGGAGAACGCCCGAAGGCGGGAGTGCAGCAACGCCCGGAGCTCCAGGATTGGCTTCCCGCTTAGCGGCAGCCGCAACGGCCCGTGAGACGTCCTCGATAGGCATCCCCAGCCACCCCGCCAGTTCACGGGCGTACGCGGGCCGAATGCCGGCGTCGCGGATCTGCGCCACCACGGGGGCGGACTCCCGCAGGGCGGCCACCCGGCCCTCCACAGTGTCCAGGTTGTGCCTTCTCAGCGTGGCGCGGATGGCAAACTCAAACAGCGGCCGCCGGGAGCCGATCAGCTCCCGGACTGCGGCGTCGCCCCGGTTCTGGCGGAGGTCGCAGGGGTCCGCGCCGGTTGGCTCCACAGCGACATAGGTCTGCGCCACGAAGCGCTGGTCCTCTTCAAAGGCCCGCAGGGCCGCCTTCTGGCCGGCCGCGTCCCCGTCAAAGGTGAAGACGACCTCTCCCCCGGTGCCGTCGTCGGAGAGCAGCCGGCGGGCGATCTTGATGTGGTCGGCGCCGAACGCGGTACCACAGGTGGCCACCGCCGTAGGAATTCCCGCGAGGTGGCAGGCCATCACGTCCGTGTAGCCTTCCACCACCACGAGCTGCCGGTCCTTGGCGATGTTCCGCTTGGCGAGGTCGATGCCGTACAGCACCTGCGACTTCTTGTAGAGCGTGGTTTCCGGCGTATTGAGGTACTTAGGGCCCTGGTCGTCCTCGTAGAGCTTTCGGGCGCCGAATCCGATGGTGTCCCCGGCGATGTCCCGGATGGGCCAGATCAGGCGTCCGCGGAAGCGGTCGTAGATGCCCCTGTTGCCTTCAGAAAACATCCCGGTGAGCTTCAGCTCGGCGTCGGTGTAGCCGCGGCCGCGCAGGTGCTTGAGCAGGGCGTCCCAGCCCTGCGGCGCATAGCCGACCCCGAAATGCTCTGCTGCCGCGCGGTCAAAACCGCGCAGCTGCAGGAAGCGGCGGCCCTCGGTGGCGCCCGGAGTCAGCAGCTGGGCGCGGAAAAACTCGTCGGCGATCTTGTGGGCGTCCAGCAGCCGCTGGCGCTTGCCCACCTCTTCCCGGCTGGGGCCGGTGCCGCCGTCCTCGTAGCGGAGTTCGTAGCCGATCCGCGCGGCCAGCTTCTCCACGGCCTCGTGAAAGGACGTGTGGTCCTGCTTCTGCACGAACGAGATGACGTCCCCGTCCTCGCCGCAGCCAAAGCAGTGGTAGCGGCCCACCTGTGGCCGCACCGTAAATGAGGGCGAACGCTCGTCGTGGAAGGGACACAGGCCCTTGAAGGAACCCAGGCCTGCGCTTTTGAGCGTGACGTAGCCGTCGACGACTTCCTTGATGTCCGTGCGCTGACGGACCTCGTCGATGTCTTCACGTTTGATCAGGCCGGCCACGGAGCCATCCTAGCCGCGCGCACCGACAGGAACGCGACGCCTATGGCGCGCATCACCACAGCGACGGCAAACTTCCCACGAGCCGTTCGTACATCGCCAGCGCGGAACCGTCGGTGAGCGAGGCAACCTGGTCGATGACCACGCGGAGCCGCGCGCCGTCGTCAGCCGCGTCGCGCCAGTCCGCCGCGAACATCGGCTCGAGGTGGCGGTCGCCTGACGCATTCAGCGTGGTTACCAGGGCATGCAGGACCTCGCGCTGCCGCTCGTAGATGGGCTGGCGGTGGTCCGTGGTCATGACGAAGGTGGTCGCCAGGCCCTTCATCACCGCGATCTCGAGGACGGTCTCGTCCGGCACCATGAGCTCCGCGTTGTAACGCGTCAGCTTCTCCGGCCCGTACATGGCCCGGGTGGTCTCCAGCGCGCTCTGGCAGAAGCGGCCGATCAGCTGGCTGGTCATGTCCTTCAGGGCGGCCATGGATTTGCGGCTGCCGTCGGCTTCGCGGACCCACACGTCCGTGGCCTCGAGCCGGGCCAGCGCTGCGTCGATGGCAGCGGGGTCGTTGTGCGGCAAGTACCACTGCCGGGTGTAGCCCACCACCCGGGCCCGGTGGTCCGGGTTGTCCATCCAGCGCAGCTGGAAGTGCCCGGCCACAATGGCGTCCTCGACGTCGTGCACCGAATAGGAGATATCGTCGGCGAGGTCCATGACCTGGGCTTCCAGGCAGGACCGCCGCACCGGCGCCCCTTCCCGGATCCAGTTGAAGATGGGCAGGTCGTCCTCGTAGGCGCCGAATTTGCTGGTGCGCTGGCCGTGGATCACCGGCGCGTCCAGGGCCGACCACGGGTATTTCGCGGCAGCGTCAAGGCTGGCCCGGGTCAGGTTCAGGCCGGCGGGCCGGCCCTCCGCATCCAGGACTTTCGGCTCGAGCCGTGACAGCAGCCGCAGCGTCTGGGCGTTGCCTTCGAAGCCGCCAATCGCGTGGGCCATCTCGTTCAGGGCCGACTCGCCGTTGTGCCCGAAAGGCGGGTGTCCGAGGTCGTGGCTGAGGCAGGCAGTGTCCACCACGTCCGGGTCGCACCCCAGCGCCCGGCCGAGCTCGCGGCCCACCTGGGCAACTTCCAGGCTGTGGGTCAGCCGGGTCCGGACAAAGTCGTCCGTGTCGGGGGCTACGACCTGCGTCTTGGCGCCCAGCCGCCGCAGCGCTGATGAATGCAGCACCCGGGCGCGGTCGCGCTCGAAGTCGGAGCGGTAGGTGCTCTTCGGCGGTTCCTCCACCCAGCGGGCGGAATCGTGGGCCTCGTAGCCCGGCAGGGACAGCGCCTGTCCGCGGGCCTCGGCCAGCCGGCTCTCACCCACCGGACACATCCAGTTCCGCCGCCGAGATGTCCCGCGACTGGTCCTCATTCAATTGGCGGCTCATCAGCCAGTCCTTGGGCAGGGCAGGCTTCTTCGGGGAACCGGCGCGTCCGCGCGGCCCTTCGGAGTCGATGCCCGGGTACGGCAGGTCCATGTCCAGCTGGTCCAGCAGGTCCCGCAGCACCTCCAGGGTGGGCACGGTGGCGAGCTTGGCGCGGAGGTCACCGCCCACAACGTAGCCCTTGAAGTACCAGGCCATGTGCTTGCGGATCTCGCGCAGGGCTTTGTATTCGTCGTTGCCGAAGGTCTCGATCATGAGCTCGGCGTGGCGGTATACGCCGTCGGCCACCTGGCGCAGGCCCGGGCGGTGCCTCTTGTCGCTTCCTTCGAAGGCGGCCTGCAGGTCGCCGAAAAGCCAGGGACGGCCCTGGCAGCCGCGGCCCACCACCACGCCGTCCACGCCGGTTTCACGGACCATGCGGACGGCGTCCTCCGCGGACCAGATGTCGCCGTTGCCCAGCACGGGGATGTCGGGAAGGGCCTCTCGGAGGCGCGCGATTGCCGACCAGTCGGCCTGGCCCGAGTAGAACTGCGCGGCCGTACGGCCGTGAAGCGCGACGGCGGCCACTCCCGCATCGCGGGCAATCCGGCCGGCGTCGAGGTACGTCAGATGGTCATCGTCGATGCCCTTGCGCATCTTGATGGTCAGCGGAATGCCACCCTTGGAGGCTTCCTTCACGGCCGTCTGAACGATCGAGGTGAAGAGGTCGATCTTCCATGGAAGGGCGGAGCCGCCGCCGCGGCGGGTGACCTTGGGCACCGGGCAGCCGAAATTGAGGTCGATATGGTCGGCCCGGTCTTCTTCAACCAGCATGCGCACGGCCTGGCCCACCGTGACGGGGTCCACGCCGTAAAGCTGGACGGACCGGACTTTTTCGTCGTCGTCGTGGGAGATGATGCGCAGGGACTCCGGGGTCCGCTCCACGAGGGCCCGGGAGGTGACCATTTCTGCCACGTACATGCCACCGCCGTATTCGCGGCAGAGCCTGCGGAAGGCGGTGTTGGTGATACCGGCCATGGGCGCCAGCACCACCGGGGTGTCCACGGTGATCGGGCCGAGCTTCAGCGGAGGGAGTTCCAGCTTGGGGGCGGGAGGCGTTGCTACAACAGTCACCCGTCCATTGTCTCAAAGGCGGGCAAATCGGGCAGAATGCCCGACGGCGGCACTCACTCGCGCTGGGCAGCCCGCCTCCCCCGGCGCGTTTCAGGCAGTGGCGTCCTGCCAGCCACGGCGGCTGCCGCAGCGAGCGCGCCGGTGTCATCGACGTCGTCGGGCGTTACCGTAGCCGGCCCGCCGGTGCGGATGCCGGTGGCCTTGACCACCAGAACCGCGATCAGCGTGGTGACGGGGATCGCGAGCACGAGGCCGATGGAGCCGACCAGCGTGCGGATGACTTCCTCGGAGAGTTCGGCACTGGTGAGCGCCTCCCCCAGCGGACGGTCGTAGAGCATCACGATGATCAGGATGGGCAGCGCCGCACCGGCATAGGCGAAGGCGATCGTGTACACCGTGGAGGCGATGTGGTCCCGGCCGATCCGCATGGCTGACGTGAACAGCTTCCGGGCGCTGGTGCCGGGGGCCAGTTCGTAGAGCTCCCACACCGCGGATGACTGCGTGATGGTCACGTCATTGAGCACGCCCAGCCCGGAAATAATGAGGCCGCACAAGATGATGCCTGAGATGGAGATGTTGCCCGAGATGTTCGTCAGGGTGGAGGCGTCGTGGCTTCCGACCCCGGCGAGGTTGGCGGTGTCGGTGGCCCAGGCTGCCAGCAGCGCCGTGATGCCCAGGCCGAACATAGTGCCGAGCAGCGCCGTCGAGGTCCGGGCCGAGAATCCGTGGGCGAAGTACAGCACCCCGACCATGATCACGGTGGAGCCCACCAGTGCCAGCAGCAGCGGCGGCTTTCCTTCCACCAGACCGGGGAGCATGAAACTGACCAGCACAAAGTATGCGCCGACCAGGCCAATCAGGGCCCGCAGCCCTCTCCAGCGCGCCACGGCAACGACCACCAGGGCGTACAGCACGGCCAGCAGGATGATGGGCATGGTCCGGACGAAGTCCACGAAGATGTAGGTGGGGGCGCCGTTGGACGCCGGGCCGTTGGGACCCGCGGCGGCAGCACCCTGGGCATTCGTGAGGTTGAGGTAGCGGATGCTGTCCCCCACGTCCACGCCGTGCGACTTCGCGACGTCAGGGTTGATTACCACTTTGACGGGGTTGCCGCCCTTGTCCGGCTCGGTGAAGGCAAACGTGCACTGTGAACCGGCGTCGGCCTGTCCTTCCGGCTGGGTTTCCTGCGGCCCCGGCTGCGGCACCTGGCTGGCCGGCGTACAGCTTTCGGTGACCACGCGCTGGATCTTGCCCGTATCAAAGGTCACGCCGGGGGCAGCGTTGTAGGGGTTGGCGAGGGTCAGACCTTCCTTGCTGCCGGACGGCCAGAGCGCCGCCATGGCGGCCAGCGTCAGCAGGGTCAGGGGAATCAGCACGGCGGCCAGGATCCGGTTTGCCTTCCGGCGGGCAGCCATCGCCTCGGGCGAAGGATCCGAATGACCAGTGTGACCGTGGGAGTGACCGGAACCCATCAGCAGCAAAACCTCATACTTGAACTCTACGGCGGTCAGCTTAGTGTTGATAAATGAACGGCAGGAAGTCGGAGGACGCAGGCATGGGCCGCAGCCTTGATGAAGCCGTGCTGGCTGTCCTGAAGCCGGCAGGCATCACGCGCGGAGTGGCGCTGGTTCTTCACGGCGGACGCTCGCACTCGTTTGAGCCCGTGCAGGCCCGCCACCTCAGCCCGGCGCGGATGGTGCCGTTCGCCCGGCAACTGCACCGGTCGGCACGGAATCTGGGCTTGGAGGTATGGCTCCTGCGGAACAGGGTGCGCGGCTGGAACGGTGAGGAGATGTCCCCGCTCAGGGATGCCCGCTGGGCGCTCGACAAGATCCGGGCGCGGTATCCGGGAGTGCCCGTGTACCTGCTGGGCCACTCCATGGGCGGGCTGACCGCCATCTGCGCGGCAGACGATCCCCAGGTGCGCGCCGTAGTGGCGCTCGCTCCGTGGCTGGACGACGCAACCCCTGCCGCCCCTCTGGCCGGCCGGAAAGTCCTGATCGTGCACGGCGACCGGGACACCTGGACGAGCCCGGCGGCGTCGCTGCGGTTTGCCGGCCGGGCGGCACCGGACGCCGAGGCGCTTCAGTACGTTGCGCTCCGCGGCGCCGGCCACTTCATGTTCCGCCGGGTACGCCTGTGGCACACCTTGGCGACCGGCTTCCTGCTGAAGGCCTTCAGCGAAGACACAGGCATTGCGTGGAACCCCGGCTTGCGGCCGGCTGCCGCTTTTGACCGTCTGGTCCCGGCAGCCGGCCGGAAGATTCCCGCAGTTCTGTGACTTTCGCCGTGCTCTAGCCCGGCCGGCGCTATAAACCCGGGTGGCCTAGTCCGAGACGACGAACGTCTCGGCGCCTTGGCGGCGGGCCTTCCCGCTCTCGAGGAGAGGCTCGATGACGGCACGCAGCGCCGTCATCGAATCGTCCATCTCCATCAGGACCGGATGCTGGTAGGCGATCAGCGCCAGCAGGTCACGCACAGCAGCGCGGGCCTGGTCGCCGTCGAGCTCGGGCTCATGGCCGAGGAACACATCCGACGGCTGGCCGGACTGCTGCTGCTCCCCACCCTGCCCCATCTCCGGCTGCGCGTAGCTGATGGCGAACGCCTGGATCTTGCCCTTCTTCGACGCCGCGACGCCCGCTCCGAAGGCACTTGCCTTAGGAGCGCGCAACACGATCGCACCGTGGGCGCCACTGAGGTCGTCCAGGAACAGTCGCTGGACCGTGGGAATGCTCAGTTCCCCGGGGCTGTCCCACGTGTGGACCGACGTGTAATACCGTCCCACCAGATCGGACAGCTCCACGGAGCCGGTGGCCAGATCCTCGATGCGTTCCGAAGCCGCTTCCTCGGAACCGTCGCCGAAGACCGGAAGCTTCAGGGCACCGGGTTCCACCACCACCAGCTGGGAACGCTGGATCGGAGTGAGGCCGGCGGCCTTGGCGAACTCGGCGCCGGAGGTGCCGGGCTCAACTTTGCAGCGCAGACGGGTAACGCCCGACGGCGACCCCTCCGCCTCGCGGCGCAGCATCATGAGCAGCGTGGAACCGATGCCGGAGCGGCGGTGGTCCCGCGCCACCTCGACGTACACCCACAGGCGTTCAGGGTGCAGTGTTGCCTCGTGGACCACACCGGCAGCGACCGGAATCCCGACGCCGTCAACGACGTCCTCAGCCACGATGCAGCGCCGCCAGGGTGCGTTGCTGGATGGCGCGAGGGTCCCCCGGAACTGTCCGGCCTGGACGGTTTCGGGATCCCCCCAGATCTGGAGGAGCGTGAGGTCATCGCCCTCACGCCATTCGCGGTATTCAATCGCCACGGTCAGGCGCCGATCAGCCGCGCGGCCAGGTAGCCCTCCACCTTGTCCAGGGAGACGCGTTCCTGGCTCATGGTGTCGCGCTCACGGATGGTGACGGCCTGGTCCTCGAGGGTGTCGAAGTCCACCGTGATGCAGAACGGGGTGCCGATCTCGTCCTGGCGGCGGTAGCGGCGGCCGATGGCGCCGGCGTCGTCGAAATCGATGTTCCAGTTCTTGCGGAGTTGGGCGCCGAGGTCCTTCGCCTTCGGGGAGAGGTCCTCGTTGCGGCTCAGCGGAAGCACGGCCGCCTTGACCGGCGCAAGGCGCGGATCGAGCTTGAGCACGGTGCGGACGTCCACGCCGCCCTTGGCGTTCGGAGCCTCGTCCTCGGTGTAGGCGTCAATGAGGAAGGCCATGAACGAGCGGGTCAGGCCGGCGGCGGGTTCGATCACGTACGGCGTGTAGCGCTCGTTGGTGGCCTGGTTGAAGTAGCTCAGGTCCGTGCCGGAGGCCTTGGCATGCGTGGAGAGGTCGAAGTCCGTGCGGTTGGCGATGCCTTCGAGCTCGCCCCATTCGGAGCCCTGGAAGCCGAAGCGGTACTCGATGTCCGTGGTGCCCTTGGAGTAGTGGCTGAGCTTGTCCAGCGGGTGCTCGAAGAAGCGCAGGTTCTCTTCACGGATGCCCAGGTCCGTGTACCAGGACATGCGTTCCTTCATCCAGTACTGGTGCCATTCCTCGTCCGTGCCCGGCTCGACGAAGAATTCCATTTCCATCTGCTCGAACTCACGGGTGCGGAAGATGAAGTTGCCGGGCGTGATCTCGTTTCGGAAGGACTTGCCGATCTGGCCGATGCCGAACGGCGGCTTCTTCCGGGACGTGGTCAGCACGTTGCTGAAGTTCACAAAGATGCCCTGGGCGGTTTCGGGGCGCAGGTAGTGGAGGCCCTCATCGCTGGCAACGGGGCCAAGGAAGGTCTTCAGGAGTCCGGAGAACTCCTGCGGCTCGGTCCATTCGCCGCGGGTTCCGCAGTTGGCGCAGGCGATGTCCTTGAGGCCGTTCTCGGCGGGGCGGCCCTTCTTTTCCTCGTATTCCTCTTCGAGGTGGTCCGCACGGTAACGCTTGTGGCAGGAAAGGCACTCCACGAGGGGGTCGGAGAAGACCTCGACGTGTCCCGACGCTTCCCAGACCTGGCGGGGCAGGATCACCGAGGAGTCCAGGCCCACGACGTCTTCACGGCCGCGCACCACGGACTGCCACCACTGGCGCTTGATGTTCTCCTTCAGCTCGGCACCAAGTGGCCCGTAGTCCCAGGCGGAACGGGAGCCTCCGTAGATCTCGCCGGCCTGAAAAACGAAACCCCTCCGCTTGGAAAGGGAAATGACCTGGTCGAGGACGGATTTTGCTGCCATGGGAACTCCAATTTCTACAGGGCCGCTGGGTGCGGTCCGCGGGTTTCTGGCCCGGTAACCCCGGCTGGTTGCCGGGCGGGGAAATGCGAAGGGAAAACAGTGCATGAAAGCTGCGTGTCCTAGACTACCGGGCGCTACCTGCGGAAAGCTCCCCGCGGCCAGGGAAGCGTCGCGATGACGATGGCCACGAGGGTCAGCAACGTCCCGAGCACGGTGGGAACAGCAACGATGGAGCCGGGGGCCGGAACCAGCAGGTCAAGGCCGAGCGAGCCGAGGAGCTGGCCGGCGATCATGCCGAGGCCGGTCACCAGCACGCCGAGGCTGCGGACCAGCAGGGCCCCGAGTCCGATGAACACGCAGCCCATGGGCCCGCCAAGGTAGTACCACCATTCCCCGGGGAGCGGGTTTCCTGTGCCGGCCAGGGCCACCTTGATGAGCCAGGCCACCCACAGCACGCAGGTTCCGGCCACGAAATTGACCAGGGTCGCGGCAATCGGGGTGCCGTAGTGCATCGTGGCCGTTCCGTTCATGGCCTGCTGGAAGCTCATGAGGAAGCCGGCCAGGACGGGAAGCAGCAGCGGCAGGATGAGCTGGGCGGGGTCGCCTCCCGCTGCGGGCCCGCCGGTTCCCGGGGCAGCGGTTCCTGGAGCACCGCCAAAACGTGGCGAGACGGCCCAGGCGACGGCGGCAATGGTGAGGACACAGCCGATGATGCGGATACCGGTCACGGCCTTTTTTCCGCCGGGACCCAGGCCGAGCCTGTCCACCAGCAGGCCGCTCACGGTCTGGCCCGTGACCGTGGACACTGTGAACAGGGCGACGCCCAGCAGCCCCACCGTAAAGGACTGGGCGAACACAAAGAGGGCGCCGATGCCGCCGGCCAGGACGTAGTACGGCGGGAACTTCCGCTCCCGAACGGCAGGCGCGATGCTGGCCAGCCCGGCCCGGCCGCGCGGCAGGACGAGGGAGACGAGGATCATCAGCACCAGTCCCGTGCTGAAGCTGACAACAGCTGCGGCGATGCCGTCCCCGAGCCTGGCCCCGAGGGCGCCGTTGATTCTTCCCTGCAGGGGAATGGCGAGTCCGGCGGCCACGGCCATCGGAAGGCCCGCGGCAAGGGGCAGCCGCTGTGCGTGGGTCATTGGTTACCTAACGTCAGGCATGATTGCTTGTATGAGCACACCGGAAATCGAAGACATCCCCATCCGCGACGAGATGATCCGTCTCGGCCAGCTCCTGAAACTCGCGAACCTGGTGGAGGACGGCGTCGAGGCCACCGAACTGATCAAGAATGGGCTGGTCAAGGTCAACGGCGAGATCGATGACCGCCGCGGCCGGCAGCTCCACCACGGCGACACGGTCACGCTCAACAACCGCACCGTCCGGATCACCGCACCCGGCAGCTGATTCTCCGGCTCGCAGAGGCGGGTTACTTCTTCAGCACCTCGTGGGTGAGGAACTCCGCCACGTGCCCGATCTCCTGGGCGTTGATGCCGTGCCACATTCCCGTGTACAGGACCTTGGTCAGCTTCACGTGGCTGCGGACCCAGCCCATCGTGTAATCGATCTTGTCTTCGGTGATGACCGGATCCTGCTGGTCGCGGCCCCAGAAGAACGGCACCGTTCCGTCGAGTTCCGCGTCCCGGAATTCGCCGTCGGCTCCGGCGTTGACAACAAATCCTGACAGCCCGACGACGGCGGCATAGTCAGCGGGGCGCTTCCGCAGCAGCGTGGTGGCCATGGCCATCCCCATGGAGAATCCGAGGAGGGTGACAGAGGGGTGGTTGTCCTTGACGCTGTCGATCCAGTCCTGCAGATAGCCCGCCGCAGCTTTGACGGCGTCCACAGAGTACTCGACGCTGCCGGTCAGCGGGAACCAGGCAAAGCCGGGGCCCATGGCGATGGGCGCCCGGACGGACGCCACCGCGAATTCTTCAGGGAGCATGTCAGCCAGGCTGAGGAGATCCTGCTCGTTTGCGCCGTAACCGTGCAGCAGGACCAGCAGGGGCTTGCCGGCCCTGGCATCCTCGGGTTTGGACCACAGAACAACGGGGGCAGGGAAAGCGTCGGCTAAAGTCATGGCTCCATTCTTACAGTTGCCGGAGGGCTGACTGTTTTCGTCGACATCTGTTGGCGGACCGTGCCCGGTGCGGGCAGGATGTGTGCATGGACCCGGAGGCCGTGGTACGGACCCGGCTGGTCAGCCAGCAGCTGCGTTCACCCGTGGCAGCCTCGGTGGAGGACGCGCTGCAAAACCTGCTGGCAGTGCAGTCGCAAGAGTATCCGTATGCGCGCTGGTCCCTGGCGCAGCGGACCGCCGATGCCACGGCAAACGATGTGGACCAGGCAGTCGCTGAGGGCCGCATCCTGCGGACGCACATCCTGCGGCCTACCTGGCACTTCGTGCACCGTACCGATCTTTCCTGGCTCCGGGCGCTGTCCGCCCCGCGCCTGCACAGGGCCAATGCCATCACGTATAGCCGGACCGGGATTGACGCCGTCACGGCGGCCCGGAGTACCGACGTGCTGGCTGCTGCGCTGGAAGGCGGACGGCAACTGACGCGTGACCAGCTCGCGGGCGAGTTGGAGCTCGCGGGATTCAGCGTCAAGGGCCTGGTTCTGGCGTACCTGATCATGCATGCGGAGATTGACGGTGTGATCGTCAGCGGGGCACCGGTCCGCAGTGCTGCCGGGGCTCTCCGGCAGACGTACGCGGCCTTCGGGGAACGCGTGGGTCCGGCCTCGGCGGACCCACTGAGCCGGGAGGAGTCCCTTGCCGCTTTGGCACGGCGGTACTTCCGAAGCCGCGGTCCGGCCACGGTCAGGGACTGCGCCGCCTGGTCGGGGATGATGGTGACCGACGTCCGTCTCGGACTGGCACTTGCCCTGGAGGACGATCCGGCGGCCCTCGAGCGGGAGGAGATCGACGGCGTCGCGTTCTACTTCAATCCGGAGTCCTCCCGCCCCTTCGGTCAGGACTCCTCCGCCCGTCCGGACTCCTCCACCAGCGGGGGCGCAGGTTCCGGCGGACGCATTGATCTCATCCAGTGTTATGACGAGTACGTCATGGGGTATTCCGCCTCGCGCAGCTACCTGGGCGGTAAAGCACCAACCTTCCCGAGACACGGTGATCCCCTGCACGTGGTCCTGCTGGACGGCCGCATGGCCGGTGCCTGGCGGCATCGGCTGATCCGGCCCGGCTCCCCTGGCCAGCGGTGCGAACTGGATATCCGGATGCGGCAGGACAGAACTTCAACCGGTGCGCTGGAGCAGGCGGCGAAAAGGTATGAAGAGTTCCTCGGGATGCCGACGTCGTATTCGGACTGAAGCGCCCAGCGCCTCTTCAGCTTCGGGGACTAAGCTGGATTGACACTCATGAGAGGCCCAGCAGCAATGAACAACCTGTTTTTCTGGATCATCATCCTGTCGCTCCTGATTCCGGTCGGGATGCGCATGTACCGGAGGTCTGTCCAGAGGCGGGACCAGGACCAGAACTTTCCCGGGCAGTATCCCGGCGGGTTCCCTGGCTCCTTTTCCGGGCCCCCGAAGAACCAGCCCCGGGACGGCTACACCCAGCAGGATTACATGAGCGGCGGTTTTGGCCTGCCCCGGAACCGCGGCCGGGACGAGCTTCCGCCGCTGGATCAGCCCTATCCCAACCCGCCCCATCAGCAGTTCCCGCAGCCTGGCCAGTACCCGCAGCCGGGGCACTACCCTCAGCCGGGCGGTGCGCAGTACGGGCAGCCCGGCAACGTCCCCTATGAGGACAGCCCGGAGTACCGTGCCAACCCTCCACAGCCGCAGCAGTCCCGCCCGCCGCAGCAGGAAAGCGGCCCCGTGGCTCCCCCGCCGCCATCGGCTCCACAGGGATACCGCGCGCGCAAACTGGCCGAGCTCGATCAGCAGTACAGCAACGGGGAGATCTCCATGGAGGAGTACATGACCCGGCGCAACGAGATCATGAACGGTTAGGTGTAGTTCCGATACACCTGGGCCGCTCGCGTCGTATCCTCGCGAGTCATTCGGGGACACGGGCTGCAGCAACGCAGGACGCGTCAATAGTCGGTCCGAGCTAGTCGACCTGCGGGAATCCGAGGTCGATGACCGACGTCGACGGGTCCGGCCAGCGGGTGGTCACTACCTTGCCCCGCGTGTAGAAGCGGATGCTGTCCGGCCCGTACATGTGGGTGTCGCCGAAGAGGGAGCTCTTCCAGCCGCCGAACGAGAAGGTGCCCACGGGCACCGGGATCGGCACGTTGACGCCCACCATGCCGGCCTCGACGTCGAACTCGAACTGCCGGGCGGCGCCGCCGTCACGGGTGAAGATGGCCACGCCGTTGCCGAACTCGTTCTCGTTGACCAGGCGAACGGCGTCGCTGTAGGTGTCCACGCGAACCACCGAAAGGACCGGGCCGAAGATCTCGTCGTCGTACACTTTCATGCCGGGCTTGACGTGGTCCACCAGGCTGACGCCGATGAAGAAGCCGTTCGAATCGAACTGATGCCCGCGGCCGTCGACGACCACGGTGGCCCCTTCATCCTCCGCGCCGGCAACATAGGAAGCGACCTTTTCGCGGTGCTCGGCGGTGATCAGCGGCCCCATCTGGGACGAGGGGTCGGTGCCCGGACCGATCTTGAGGTCCGCCATGCGGGTGGAAATCGCCTTCACCAGGTCGTCGGCGATGTTGCCGACAGCAACGAGCACGCTGATCGCCATGCAGCGCTCCCCCGCAGAACCATAGGCTGCAGAGACGGCCGCATCGGCTGCCATATCCAGGTCGGCGTCGGGCAGAACCACCATGTGGTTCTTTGCTCCGCCAAGGGCCTGGACGCGCTTGCCGTGATCGGCCGCACGCTTGTAGATCGACTGGGCAATGGGGGTTGAACCGACGAAGCTGACGGCCTTTACATCGGGATGCTCAAGCAGCACATCGACGGCTTCCTTGTCGCCCTGAACGACGTTGAGCACGCCGGCCGGCAGTCCGGCTTCGGCGAAGACCTCTGCGATGAAAACAGCAGACGACGGGTCCTTTTCGCTCGGCTTCAGCAGCACGGTGTTGCCGCAGGCCAGTGCGCTGCCGATCATCCACAGCGGCACCATGGCGGGGAAGTTGAAGGGTGTGATGCAGGCGACCACCCCGACGGGCTGCCGCACAGAGTGGACGTCGATGCCGCTGGAGACCTGCTCTGAATGCTCACCCTTGAGCATGTGGGACAGCCCCGTGGCGAACTCGATGTTCTCCAGGCCGCGTGAGATTTCCCCTTCGGCGTCGGAGAGCACCTTGCCGTGCTCGCTCGTGAGGATCGCGGCGAGCTCGCTCTTGCGCTGGGTCAGGATTTCGCGGACGCGGAAGAACACATTGGTGCGCTTGGCCAGGCTCGTGGCCCGCCAGGCGGGCAGCGCAGCTTTGGCGGCCGCGATCGCTTCCTCGACCCTGGCGCCCGAGGCGAGCACCACCTGCTTCTCCTGCTCCCCCGTGGCGGGGTTGAAGACGGGGCCGAACCGTTCGGCGTCGCTGACGCGGTTGCCGTTGATGAAGTGGGGAATGGTTTCCATGGATGTCCCTTTCGTGGGGGCAGACAGACTTGGGCATGAACGACGGCGTCATGCCGGTTATGGGGGCGGCCAGCCCCGCAACGGCTACTGAAGTGCTACTGGAGGGCGGCTATTTTGCTGAAGCGAGGGAGCCGTCAACGAGTTTGATGATCATCGAGCAGTCCTTGCCGGCTTCCCCGGCATCAATGAGCCGCTGGTACAGCTGCTGCACATGCTTGCCGATCTCGAGGGGCGTGCCGGTGTCCTCGGCGGCGCTGATGGCGAGTCCGATGTCCTTGTTCGCCAGCTCGGTGGTGAAGGTGGGCGCGAAGTCGTTGTTCGAGGCTGCGGTGGGGACCACGCCCGGAACGGGGTACCAGGTGCGCAGGGCCCAGCTGTCGCCGGAGGAGACCGAGGCGATGTCCCAGAACACCTTCTTGTCGAGGCCGAGCCGGTCCGCCAGGACTGCGCCCTCGGCCGTGGATGCCAGGTTGATCAGGAGCATCAGGTTGTTGCAGATTTTTGCTGCCTGGCCCGTGGTGGCACCGCCGGTGGGAATGACGTTGGAGGCCATCGGCTCGATGTAGCGGCTGGCGTCGGCGACGGCACCCGCTTCACCGCCGACCATGAAGGTGAGGGTTCCAGCCTTGGCGCCGCTCATGCCGCCCGAGACCGGGGCGTCGACGAAGCGGAACCCGGCGGCAGCAGCGGCGTCGTGAAGTTCCCTGGCGGCGGCGATGTCAATGGTGGAGGAATCGACGAGGAGGGTCGACGTGTCGGCATGCGCGAGCACCCCGTCCTCACCGAGGTAGACGGCCTTGGCGTGCTCGCCCTTGGGGAGCATGGTGAACACGACGTCGGCACCGTCGACAGCCTCGGCGATGCTCTGCACCGGCTTTACCCCACCGGCTTCAGCTGCAGCGACGGCGGCCGGATTGAGATCGAATCCCCGTACGTCGTGCCCGGCCTTCGCGAGATTGCCCGACATGGAGCCGCCCATGTTTCCCAAACCGATCCAACCAACTACTGCCATGGCGTAAGCTCCTTTGCTTTGTCTCCGGCCGAGGGCGGCCGGAAGGTCTGTGTCCAGCCTCACACCCTGCTACAGTGCAATCAAGGGGAAAAATCACAGAGGGTATGTGCACTGATGCACATGAGAGAAAGGCACCGCGTGGGGAGGCTTCCTAGTCCGGACGACCTGCTGATTTTGCTGACCGTGGCCCGGCTCGGGCGCTTCAACGCCGTCGCCGAAACCCTGGGCACAACGCACACCACCATTTCGCGGCGGATCCTTGCCCTGGACAAGCAGCTGGGCGGACGCACGCTGGAGCGCAGCCCGCACGGGTGGGAGCTCACCGAACTGGGCGCGTCAGCCGTTGCCGCGGCCGAAGTGATTGAGGAGACCCTGGGGTCTCTGGCCGGCGCCATTGGCCAGGACCAGGACGCCCTCTCGGGGATGGTGCGGATCAGCACCTCGGACGGCTTCGGTGCCGAATTTGTGACACCCGCGCTGGTCCGCCTTCAGCAGCGGCACCCGCTGCTGAACGTGGAGATGCTCAGCGCCACCCGCAAGGTCAGCCAGAACAGGTCCGGCGTGGACCTTGAGGTGGTGGTGGGCCGGAACGAAGTCAGCAATGCGCAGCCGATCTTCCTGACGAACTACTTCCTCCGGCTCTACGCCAGCGCCGGCTATGCCGCCGGGCGGGGGCTTCCGGAAACGCTCGACGGCGTGGGGCAGCACGGCTTCGTCTCTTACGTCGAGTCCGCGCTCCAGGTGGCCGAGCTGGGCCACCGCTCCTCACAGCTGCCCATGCCGAAGTCCAGCTTCCAGGCCACGAGCGTCTTTGCCCAGATAAAGGCGGTGCGCCGCGGCGCGGGCATCGGACTGCTCCCGAACTTCATGGTGGCCGGAGATGCCGACTTCGTTCCGGTGCTCCCGGACGACTTCCAGCGTCAGGTGCCCATCTGGGCGGTGGCTCGCCCCGAAGCGCTGCGGTCCGGCCGGGTGCAGGCCGTGATCGCAGCGCTTAAGCAGGAGGTGGACGAGCGCCAGGAACTTCTGGCAGCCTGACTTCTTCTGGTTGCCTGAGCCCCGGCACTCAGGCCTGGAAGAGCCGCCGCACCACGTGCCCGGCGGCCAGTGCGTCCAGGCCTTCGTTGATCTCGGCAAGCGGCCTGGTATCGGTATGCAGCAGCTCAACCGGCAGCTGGCCCTCGCGCCAGTACTCCAGATACAGCGGGATGTCCCGGTCCGGCACGGCGTCACCCATGTATGAGCCAAGCAGGCGCTTGCCGGTGCCGGCGAACTGCAGGGCGGGCACCGTGAGCTCTGCGGTGGGATGCGGCAGCCCGACTGAAACGACTGCACCACCGCGGGTCACGTGCTCGAGGCAGGATGCGATCACCCGGGCGGACCCCACTGCTTCGATGGCCGTGTCCACGCCGTCGCCGGTGGCGTCAGCAATCAGCCGGGCAGCATCGTCGGGGGTGCCGACGGCGGTCGCCCCGCATTTCAGGGCAAGCTCGTGCTTGCTTGTGTTCGGATCGATGGCGATCACGGCGGACGCGCCTGCGAGCGCCGCCGCCATGACAGCCGAAAGCCCGACGGCACCCAGCCCGAAAACGGCCACCGACTGGCCGGGCTGGACGGCGGCGGTGTTCAGGACCGCACCCATCCCGGTGAGTACGGCGCAACCGAACATCGCCGCAACGGTGTCGGGCACGTCGTCGTCGATGACCACTACCGACTCGCGGGCCACCACGGCATAGTCGGCGAAGGCAGAGACTCCCAGGTGGTGGTTGATTCGCTCCCCCGCGGGCGTGCGCAGCAACGCCTCCCCGTGCAGGAGGTCACCCGAGCCGTTGACTTCCGCCGCCCGGTGGCACAGCGCTGGCCGCCCTGCTTTGCATGCACGGCACGCGCCGCAGCTCGGAACGAACACCAGGACGACGTGGTCGCCGACCGAGACATCCCCGACGCCCTCCCCGACCGCCTCAACCCGCCCCACGGCCTCATGCCCCAAGGCCATGGGAAGCGGCCTGACGCGGGAACCGTCCACCACCGAGAGGTCCGAGTGGCACAGGCTTGAGTAGGTGATGGCGATGCCCACCTCCCCGGCGCGGGGTGCCGGCCGGTCCAGCTCCTCAACCCGGAGCGGATGTGCTTCGGCGTAGCTGGTTCCGGAGGAGACGGTGGAGTAAAGGACAGCTGCTTTCATGGGAGATCCTGACTTCGTCTGGGGTGCTGACGCCCAACTGCCCGGGCCTGCGTGGTCGCGGGTCCGGGCAGCTGGTCTGCGGTTTTGTCGCATGAGGTGCTGGCGCTTGGGTTGTTGCGCCTATTCCTGGTGCCTACTTCTTGGCGGCAGCCAGCAGCTCGGCGGTGCCCTTGGCGTCTGCGGCGTCCACGTCGTGGAGCGAGATGCCTCGGGTCTCCTTGAGGAAGAACACCGAGACTGCGGTCACGATGCAGGCTCCGAGCAGGTACAGCGCCACCGGCGTGGAGGACTTGAAGTTGCTCAGGAGCGCAGTGGCGATGATCGGTGCCAGCGAACCGGCGACGATGGAGGTCACCTGGTAGCCCAGGGAAACGCCCGAGTAGCGCATCCGGGTGGGGAACATTTCTGCCATGATCGACGGTTGCCCCGCATACATGAGCGCGTGGAACAGCAGGCCGATGGTGATGGCAGCCAGGATGACGATGTCGTTTGCGGTGTCCATCATCGGGAAGGCGAAGAAGCCCCAAGTTCCGCCGAGGATGGCGCCTGCCATGTACACCGGCCGGCGGCCGAAGCTGTCGGACATCTTTCCGACGAGCGGGACGGCGCAGAAGTGGATGAAGTGCGCCACCAGCAGCAGCAGGAGGATCCGGGACGTGTCGGTCTGAACGACGACCTTCAGGTAGGTGATGGAGAACGTCACGACGAGGTAGTACAGGATGTTCTCGGCAAAGCGCAGGCCCATGGCGGTGAAGACACCGCGCGGGTAGCGGCGGAAGACTTCGGCGACGCCGTAGCCCTTCTTCTCGACCGTGACTTCCTTGCGGGCCTCGATGAAGATCGGGGCGTCCTGGACCTTGGTGCGGATGTAGTAACCGACGATCACGATCACAGCGGACAGCCAGAAGGCGACGCGCCAGCCCCAGCCGAGGAAGGCTTCCTGGGACAGCGTGGACGACAGGGTGAACAGCACGCCGGTTGCCAGGAGGTTACCCATGGGAACGGCGGACTGCGGCCAGCTGGACCAGAATCCGCGGGACTTGTTGGGGCTGTGCTCTGCAACGAGCAGCACGGCGCCGCCCCATTCACCGCCGACGGCGAAGCCCTGAACGAAGCGCAGGAAGACCAGCATTGCCGGAGCCCAGTAGCCGATCTGAGCGAAGGTGGGCAGGCAGCCCATGAGGAACGTGGAGACGCCCACCAGGATGATGCTCAGCTGCAGCAGCTGCTTCCGGCCGAACTTGTCCCCGAAGTGGCCGAAGACGATGCCGCCGATGGGGCGGGCCACGAACCCGACCGCGTAGGTGACGAACGCGGCGATGATGCCGTCCAGTTCCGTCCCTGAATTGGGGAAGAACATCTTGCCGAACACCAGGGTTGCTGCAGAGGCATAGAGGAAGAACTCATACCACTCAACCACCGTTCCGGCCATGGACGCCGTGACGACTTTTCTCAGGCCTGAGGCCTTAACGTCGGTTTCCTCTACGCGCCTTGCGGCGGAGTTTTCCGTACTCATGTGTGAACTCCTTCGGCGTCTTCGTCGACACCACTGGGACCAGTCTTTGGCGAACGCGTGTGAGGTACACCACGAATCGCCGGTTCACATGAGTATGGTCTGCAATTGCCTGCAAGCTCAACGACAAAAAGTGCAGAACGCATCTGCATAAATGCACAAGCAGCGGGTTTGACTACCCGTCAGTAATGACCGGCAAGGCCCGCCATTATTACTGACAGCACCTTTTGGCTACTCCCGCTCCGTTCCGTTCAGCCCAATTCAGTCCAGCAGATGTGTGCGCAGCTGCTCGTTGAGTTGCCCGATCTCCGTCAGGAAGCCGTCGTGGCCGATAGGAGCTTCAATCACGTGCACGTCAACGTTGCCGGGCAGGGCCTCAGCGAGCGCGCGGGACTGCGACGGGAAGTAGAGCCGGTCTGAATCGACGGCGGCGACAAAGAACTCGGCAGTGGTCCGGGCGAGCGCTTCCTTCAGTGTTCCCCGTCCACGGCAGATGTCGTGGCTCATGAGGGCTTCGGTGAGGGCGATGTAGCTGTTGGCGTCGAAGCGCCGGACCAGCTTGTGCCCCTGGTGATCCAGGTAGCTCTCCACCTGGTACCGGCCGCGGGCTCCCAGGGCATCGGCCTCGAACGGGGATTCGCTGCCCTGGGCGTTCCGGCCAAAGCGGAAGTCCAGCTCGTGCGCCGAACGGTACGTGATGTGGGCGATCCGTCGGGCGAGCGCCAGGCCGGCCTCGGGCAGCGGTCCCCCGTAATAGTCGCCGCCGTTGAAGTTGGGATCCTGCCGGATGGCGAGGGTCTGCGCCTGGGCAAAGGCAATCTGTTCGGCCGTGCTGCTCGCACCCACGGAGATCACACCGCAGCGGCGCACCCTGTCCGGGTAGCTGACAGCCCACTCGAGCGCGCGGGCGCCGCCCATGGAACCGCCCAGGACGGCGAACCAGCTGCTGATGCCGAGCTGGTCCGCCAGGCGCGCTTCGGCAGCAGTGGAGTCCCGGAGGGTCACCAGCGGGAAGCGGGATCCCCACGGCTTGCCGTCGGGGGCTTCCGACGACGGCCCGGTAGATCCGTAACAACCGCCCAGGATGTTGATGGAGACGACAAAGAATTTGTTGGTGTCCGCCGGTGCGCCGGGGCCGGCCAGCTGCTCCCACCAGCCCTCTTCACCGCCTTCCTGGCCACCCCGGGTCACATGGGTGTCCCCGGTGAGGGCATGTTCCACCAGGATGGCGTTGGAGCCGTCTGCGTTCAGCGTCCCCCAGGTTTCGTAGGCAAGGGTGACGTCAGGGAGGAATCCGCCGGCCTCCAGCTGGAGGCTGCCGATGCCGGCATACCGGAGCGTGCCGTCCAGCGGCGTGCTGCTTGGAGCCGTACTGACAGTATCGTCGGAAGCGTCCGTGCGGGTGGCGGAAATCGTCATTGGGATACCTCTTCTGCGCGCTTGCCTGCCGCCAGTTGACCGCAGGCCAGGTCTTCACCCGGGGCACCCCACCGCGGAAGGAGGGTTGCCGGCCAGCAAGCCGGGGCTGTTGCTGGCACTCATGACCTTGAACCAGCTTACGAAACGGGCCACCGGCTTCGCGAAGATTATGACGCCTATGTGACTCCCTGACCCGCAGGCTAACGGGCAAGCGCAACGCAGAAAGACCACTGGAATCCGCGGTTTTCACGGGCCTCTGCAGGGGTTAGGGCACCCTTAGCTGAGAGCCGCGTCACAAGATGCCAAGATGAGGGCATGCGCATGGATCACGTCTCTTACGCCTGTGAACACGATGGCCTGGCTGCCACCACTGAACGTATCGCGTCTGCCCTCGGCGTTGAAGCCGTAAAGGGTGGAGTACACCCCCGTTTCGGAACCCGGAACATGATTATCCCGCTCGCCGGGCACAAATACCTTGAGGTCGTGGAGGTCCTGGACCACCCGGCGTCGGACAAGGCACCTTTCGGACAGGCTGTGCGGGCTCGCTCAGCTGCCGGAGGCGGCTGGATGGGCTGGTGCGTCGAAGTGGACGACCTTGCCCCGTTCGAGGAGCGTCTCGGACGCGCCGCCGTCAACGGCAACCGCAAGTTCCCGGACGGCCGCGAACTCATCTGGAAGCAGATCGGGATTCTGGGCCTCATCGCCGACCCGCAGGTTCCGTACATGCTGAAGTGGGAGGGCGACCCCTCGCTCCACCCGTCCAACGCCTATGACAGCAACGTCAAGATGTCCAGCCTCACCATCGCCGGCTCGGCCGAACGGGTCACCGAATGGCTCGGCGAGCCCGTGGAGCGGCCTCTCGAGGACGTCGCAGTGAATTGGGTCGCTCCGCACGGAACCCCTGGCATCCTGTCGGTCACGTTTGAAACCGCCGCGGGCGCCGTCACCATCTGATACCCCCAGCTATCTGAGATACCCGGCAGCTTGCTGCCACCACACTTCGGCCGCCATCAGCGGGTGCCAACGACGTTACCCGCCGATGGCGGCCGAATTATTTAACTAACCCAGCCCCATGGCTCTGCCGAACAGGCTGAAGCCGACGAACGCCACGATGTCCAGCAGGGCGTGGGCGACAACGAGCGGCATCACCCTGCGGGTCTTGGTATAAACCCAGGCGAACAGCACGCCCATGATGGCGTTGCCGATGAACGGCCCGAAGCCCTGGTACAGGTGGTAACTCCCGCGGAGCATGGAACTCGCGAAGATTGCCAGCGGCAGGGACCAGCCGAACTTTCCGAAGCGGTCCAGGAGATACCCCACCACGATCACTTCTTCCACAATGGCGTGGCGCAGGGCGGAAAGGATCAGGACCGGGATGGTCCACCAATAGGCGTCCAGGGCGCTGGGGATAATGGCCGTGGTGATGCCCAGCGCCCGGCCCGCCGCATACAGGCCCAGCGAAGGAATGCCGATCAGGGCCGCCAGTCCCAGCCCCTGGAGCAGGTCCCGTCCGGGGCGGGCAAGGTCGAAACCCAGCCTGTGGAATGCCGAGCCGCTCCCGTAGCCCGTGCCGGCTTTCGTTTGCCGCTGCTCGGTCATGAAGTAGATGACAAGCAGGACGGGCACCAGCGCGAAGATGATGTCCAGGAGCTGATACGTCAGGTCGAAGTACTCGCGGGTGCTTTGGGAACGGTTCAGCGTTGAGGTGCCCTCAGCCAGGGGTGCGCGGGTCATCTTGTCCAGGAGCTGCACCACTGAGTACACGGCTGACTGCCCCAGTGACAGTCCCAGGACGATCCAGACTTCGATCCGCAGACGACGGCGGGAGGGAACCAACATGTTCCTATCTTGCCTGCAGTTGCTGGCACTTTCCTGTTGACGCACAGTCCCGCCTTGCCTGGCCGGAGTATGTGCTGGCCCTATGCTGGGGATTTATGAGTGCGCCCGGGAAAATCATCATGATCCGGCACGGCCAGTCCGCCGCCAATGCCGACACCACGATTTACAACAGGGTGCCCGACTACCGCATTCCGCTGACTCCTTTGGGCGTGGAACAGGCCAAGGCCGCCGGTGAAGAAGTCCGGCGCGCACTGGACGGCCAGGAGGTGTGTGTCTATGTGTCCCCGTACCTGCGCGCCTACCAGACGCTCGAAGCGCTCAACCTCGGCTCGCTGACTGAGCGGGTGATCGAGGAACCCCGCCTCCGGGAGCAGGACTGGGCAAACTTCCAGATTTCAGGGGACATCGAGGACCAGAAGGAGCTCCGCAACGCCTACGGCCATTTCTTCTACCGGTTCCGGGACGGGGAGTCCGGCTCGGACGTCTATGACCGCGTCTCGTCCTTCATGGAGACCCTCTACCGCCACTGGGCCAAGCCGGACTATTCCCCCAATGCGCTGCTGGTCACGCACGGCCTGACGATGCGCCTGTTCTGCATGCGCTGGTTCCACTGGTCCGTGGAGTACTTCGAGTCGCTGAATAACCCTGACAACGCCGAGACCCGCATGCTGGTGCGCACCGGGGACGGGAAGTACGAGCTCAACGAGCCCTTTACGCAGTGGGTGGACCGCCGCGTGGACGAGACCGTGCTCGACGCCCCGCCCGTGGTTTTCTAGCCCACGGCCCGCTGACGGTTCATCCCGCCGGGCTGGTCATCCTGCCGGCCTGGCGAATTATGCCTGCCGGGTACGGGGCGTTTCCGGCGCCACAATGACTTCCGTGCCGATTGCTTCGAATGCGGCCTTGTCCTCCGGGGAGATGCCGGAATCCGTGATCAGCCGGGTGAATTCATAGCCTTCCATGGTGGCGAAAGCACGGCGTCCCACCTTGGACGAGTCGGCGATGACATAGGAAACGCTGGCCCGGCTGGCCAGCAGCGCGTTGACCGAGGCCTCGCCCTCTCCGGTGTTGGTGGGTCCCACCACCGGATCGATGCCGTTCACCCCGATGAAGGCGATGTCCAGCACCACCCGCTGCATAATGATGTCGGTGTACGGCCCCACCAGTTCATAGGAGCGCGGGTTCAGCACTCCGCCGGTCACCATGACCTTGATGTTCGGCCGCACCGCCAGCTGGCCCGCAATGTTGATGGCGTTGGTGACGACGGTGAGCGTGGGCTGGTTGGAAGGCGCGTTGATGTCCTCTCGGGTAGCCAGGATCTGGGCGAGCGCCGTACTGGTGGTGCCGCCGCAGAGCCCGATCACCATACCCGGGGAGATCAGGGCGGAGGCAGCCAACGCGATCTGCTGCTTGGCTGCCGCGTGGTCGTCCCGGTTGTACCGCCCCGGGAGGTCGTAGGCCAGGGCTCCCGTGGTGGCCCCTCCCCTGGTGCGGGTCAGAAGCCGCCGCTTGGCCAGGCTGTCCAGGTCGCGCCGGGCAGTGGCGGGCGAAACGCCCAGCCGTGTCACGATCTCCTCAACCTCCACCTGCCCGGCTTCGGCAAGGAGGTCCAGTATCGCCGTCAGGCGGTCGGTGCGGGTCAATGCAAGGGCCTTCCAGGAATCAGAACGTCGGGAAAATGACGTTTTCTGATTCTAACAGACGTCAAACGATCACCTAGCGTCAGTGCGGACGCAGCTTCCGACACAAAATGACCCAATGCGCGGCGGCTACCGCGCCCGCACTCCCGCACGCCAGACGGCGTGCGTCAGCGGCATTCCCGGGCGGTACGCCAGATGCGTGGCCGACGGGGCGTTGAGGAGATGCAGGTCAGCCCGGTGCCCGACGGCGAGCGACCCCACCGCCCGCTCGCCGTCGACGTCGTTCCCGCACTCCCGCCCCAGGGCGAGGGCGCCGCCGAACGTCGCCGCGCGCACGGCTTCGTGGACGCTGAGTCCCATTTGCAGCACGGCGGTGGTCACACAGTATGCCATGGAACTCGTGTAGGACGTTCCCGGGTTGCAGTTGGAGGCGAGGGCAACCGGAACGCCGGCGTCCAACAGCCGCCGCGCCGGCGCGAGGGGCTGGCGGGTGGACAGGTCGCAGGCCGGCAGGCAGGTCGCCACGGTGCCGCGCGCACCGGACCGCGCCGCTGCGTCCCAGCCGGACCAGCTGGACGCCAGGGAATCAACGTCCTCATCGGACAGATAGTTCACATGGTCCACGCTGGCGGCGCCGAACTCGGCCGCGAGGCGGACACCTGGGCCGGGGCCCAGCTGGTTGCCGTGGACACGCAGCCCGAGTCCGGCGTCGCGGCATGCCTGCAGGACCCGCCGCGACTGCTCTTCCGTAAAGGCGCCCCGCTCGCAGAACACGTCAGCCCATGAGGCATAGGGACGCACGGCGTCCAGCATCGGGCCGCAGACTAGGTCCGTGTAATCGTCGGCGTCCATGCCTGCGGGCACCAGGTGCGCGCCGAGGTAGGTGACTTCGTCTGCCACCGTGGAAGCGATCCGCGCGCTCCGCGCTTCCTGCTCCACGTCCAGGCCGTACCCCGTCTTGGTTTCCAGGTAGGTGGTGCCCTCCGACACCGCCTCCGCCACCCTGCCCAGGGCGAGCCGGGTGAGGTCGTAATCCCCGGTGTTACGCGTCGCTTCGGTGGTGACGGCGATGCCGCCCGCGCTGTAGTCCTCCCCCGCCATCCGGGCCTCGAACTCCGCGGTGCGGTCGCCGGCGAAGATCAGGTGCGTATGGGAATCCACCCAGCCCGGCAGGAGTGCCCGGCCGCCGGCGTCGAAGGACTCGTCTGCCGCCGGGGCGCCGGCCGCGGCTCCAAGCCACGCGATCCGTTCCCCCTCGATCACGAGGGCGGCGTTCCGGAGGACACGCTGCTCCCTGTCCTGGGTCATCAGTTCGCCGACGTTGGTAAGGAGGATGCTCATGGCTCCATTCTTCAGCGCCGGATGGACCAGCGCGTCGCAGCCAGGGCATCTGCCGTCCGGGATTCCGGACTTCCACCTGGGTGGGATACCGAGCCCGCCAGGATCTGCTCCGCGGCGAGTTCGGCGATCGCAGCGGAGGTCTGAAACCCGTACCCGCCCTGGCCGGCGAGCCAGTAAAAACCGGGCGCCTCGGCGTCGAAACCTGCCACCGGTATGCCGTCCGCCGCCTCGGTGCGCAGCCCGGTCCAGGCTGTGCGGACGGCGCTGATCCCCAGCGTGGTCAGCGTGTTGAGGCGGGCAACGAGCCGCTCGACGTCGCCCGGGAAGGGCCGCGCGTCTTCCGCTGCGCTGGCGACGTGCTCGGACGGTGAGATCAGGACGTCCGCGCCCTCGCGGCGGAAGTAAAAGGAGTCGTCCGCTGCCGCCACCATGGGGGTTCCTTCAGGAAGGGAATGTTCGACGGCGACAATCGCGGCGGTGCGGCGGTAGGGCTGGAGCCCGAGCTTCTCCACGCCGCAGACAACGGCCACTTCGTCTGCCCAGGCCCCTGCTGCGTTGACGAGGACACCGGTCTGGAAGGCTTCCTGCCCGGCACCTATCTCCCAGCCGCTGCCGAGGCGCTGGGCCGAATGCAGCCCGGCCCCTGTGTAGATGTCCACCCCTCCTGCCTCGGCCCGCGCCCGGTGTTCCTCGAGCAGCAGCGGCGCGTTGCAGGCGAAGGAACCTGTATCCAGGCCGGCCGCGGAGAAAGCGTCCGGCGCCAGGACCGGGCACAGCTTGAGGGCTTCGGCATGGCTGATCATTCTCATCTGCCCGCTGGCCTCGGCCCGCACAGTTTCCTCGTCGCCGATGAGCATGAAACTCCGCGGCGCCAGGACCGGTTCGGGAAGCTGGGCGTCCCGCTCAGCGATGAGCTCCAGGGTGCGGATGGTGAGGTCCTGGACGATGGGCGGGCCGTAGCTGGGGATCAGCTGCCGCGCCGAGCGGGAGGACGTATGGTAGGCCAGCCGGTGCTCGGCTTCTACCAGCGCCACACTGCACCGTCCGGCGAGGGCCGACGCCAGGGACAGGCCGGCGATCCCGCCGCCAACAATTACCACGTCATAAGTTGCTGCCATGGCTCCATCCTTACAGATGAGCAGGAACTATCCGGAGACGGCGTTGCGGCTCTTCACGAATGCCTGCACGCACGTTTCCACGTCGTCGGAACTGTGCGCAGCCGACAGCTGCACGCGGATGCGGGCCGCTCCCCGTGGCACCACCGGGAAGCTGAAGGCAGTCACGAAGACGCCGTGCTGGAGCATCTGGTCCGCGATCTTCGCCGCCAGGACGGCGTCGCCGAACATCACCGGAACGATTGCGTGCTCGCCGTCGAGCAGTTCAAAGCCCTCCTCCGTCATCCGGCGGCGGAACAGCCCGGCGTTTTCGAAGAGGCGGGCGCGCAGCTCGGCGGAGGTCTCCACGAGGTCCAGCGCCTTGATGGTGGCGGCCACGATCGCGGGGGCCAGGGAGTTGGAGAACAGGTAGGGCCTGGCCTTTTGCCGCAGCATCGCCACGATCTCGCCGCGTCCGGAAACATAGCCCCCGGAGGCCCCGCCAAGAGCTTTGCCGAAGGTGCCGGTGAAGATGTCCACGCGGTGGGACACTCCGGCGTGTTCCGGGGTTCCGGCCCCGGTGGCGCCCATGAAGCCCACGGCGTGGGAGTCGTCCACCATGACCAGCGCATCGTACTTGTCGGCGAGGTCGCAGATGGCTTCCAGCGGCGCAAGGTAGCCGTCCATCGAGAACACGCCGTCCGTGACGATGATCTTGCGGCGGGCGTCCTTGGCCTCCAGGAGCCTGGCCTCCAGGTCGGCCATGTCCTGGTTGGCGTAGCGGAACCGCTGTGCCTTGCACAGGCGGATGCCGTCGATGATCGAGGCGTGGTTGAGCGCATCGGAGATGACGGCGTCCTCGGGCCCGAAGAGCGATTCGAAGACCCCGCCGTTCGCGTCGAAGCAGCTGGAGAACAGGATGGTGTCCTCGGTGCCGAGGAACTTCGAGACCCGGGCTTCCAGCTGCAGGTGAAGGTCCTGGGTGCCGCAGATGAACCGCACGCTGGCCATGCCGAAACCGCGGTCATCCATGGCGGACTTTGCTGCAGCGATGATGTCCGGGTGGTCCGCCAGGCCGAGGTAGTTGTTGGCGCAGAAGTTCAGCACAGGTGCGGCTTCCTGCCCGATCTGTCCCGCGGCGATGCGGTTGGCCTGGGGGGAATCGATGTGCCGCTCGGTCTTGTAGAGGCCTGCGGCCCGGATGTCATCCAGTTCGCTGCGCAGCTGGTCTTTGATGGCTGAGTACATGGGTGGTTCCTCGGGTCTCTGGAATTTTCGTCTTTGGGTTGTTGAGTTCTTGCTTGGGGTTCCTAGAATTCTGTCCAGTCGAGAACAACCTTGCCGCCGACGCCGGAGCGGGCGATGTCGAAGCCCTTCTCCCACTGCGCCGCCGGCAGCACGTCGGTGACGACGGCTGAGATGTTGGCGTGCAGCGCCGGGTTCGAGGACAGCATCGCACTCATGGCGTACCAGGTCTCGAACATCTCGCGGCCGTAAATGCCCTTCAGCGTCAGCATGTGGGTGACCACCTTGCCCCAGTCGATCTCGATCGGCTGGCTGGGCAGGCCCAGCATGGCGATGCGGCCGCCATGGTTCATGTTGTCGATCATTTCCGGCAGGGCTGACGGGTGGCCCGACATTTCCAGGCCGACGTCGAAGCCCTCACGCATGCCGAGCTCCCGCTGTGCCTCCCGGACCCGTGTCTGTGAAACGTCGATGGCCAGGTCTACTCCGAGCTGCCGGGCGAGTTCCAAGCGGGGGGCAGAGACGTCGGTGATGGCGATCTTGCGGGCTCCGGCATGGCGGACAACGGCGATGGCCATGAGCCCGATGGGTCCGGCTCCGGTAATGAGCACGTCCTCGCCGACGAGGGGGAAGCTCAGGGCTGTGTGCACTGCGTTGCCGAAGGGATCGAAGATCGCGCCGAGCTCCGGTGTCACGGAGGGATCCTGGTGCACCCAGACGTTAATCTCGGGGATGACAACGTATTCCGCGAAGGCGCCGTCCCGCTGCACGCCCACGCTCACGGTGTGGATGCACATCTGGCGGCGGCCGGCGCGGCAGTTCCTGCAAATGCCGCACACGATGTGGCCTTCACCGGACACCCGGTCACCCACCTTCACGTCCCGGACGTCGTCGCCGACCTCCACGACCTCGCCGTAGAACTCATGGCCGGCGATGAGGGGCGTCTGGATGATGCCCTGGGCCCAGGCGTCCCAGGACTGGATGTGCAAGTCCGTGCCGCAGATGCCCGTGGTCAGGACCCGGATCTTGACGTCGTGGCTGCCTGCCTCAGGCTCCGGGCGGTCGACGAGTTCGAACCCGGCGGCTGCGCGGGCTTTGTAGAGGGCCTTCATCGGCATCCTTACGTTTGGCATCCGCGGTGGCGGCATGCGGGGGAAATCTCCCTTCATTAGAGCCACCGAGGATGCATTAGCACAAGGGGATTTTTCTCAATCGACGATTTAGAAATTGCTAACGTTTAGGATGGAGGCATGGAGATCCACCAGTTGGAGATGCTGCGTGAGCTCGGGGCCCTGGGAAGCGTCAAGGCCGTGGCGGACACGCTGCTGGTCACGCCGTCGGCGGTTTCCCAGCAGCTGGCACAGCTGCAAAAGAGCGTCGATGTGCCGCTGACCCGCAAAGAAGGCCGGAACCTGGTCCTCACGGAGGCAGGGCAGGTGCTCGCCGACGCGGGGGCCGCCGTCGTCAGCGCCATGGCGGATGCCCGCATGGCGATCGGGGCCTATCACGGCTCCATGCTGGCGCCGGTGACCGTCAGCGGGTTCCACAGCGCCGGGCAGGCGCTGTTCGCGCCGCTCGCACGGCTCCTGGACGGGCCGGACAAACCCAGTGTCCGGCTGTTTGACGAGGACGTCGCGCAGCACGACTTTCCCGCCCTTACGGCGCGGTACGATCTGGTGCTGGCACACCGCATGGACCACAGCCCGCGCTGGCCCGAGGAGCGGGTGGCCGTGATACCCCTTGCGCACGAGCCGCTGGACGTGGCGCTTCCAGCCGGCCACCGCCTGGCGGGGCAGGCGTTCCTGGAGCCGGACGACGTCGTCGGCGAACCCTGGGTGACCAGCCGCACCGGGTACTCTCCCGCCGACGTGCTGTCCGCCGTCGCCGCCGTGTCCAGCCGGGAGCTGAACATCGTGCACCGCATCAACGACTACTCCACCGTAGCGGCGCTGGTGGCAGCCGGCGGCGTGATCGGGCTGCTGCCCCGGCATACGGCGAGACCGGTGCTGAACGAGAACATCGTGCTCCGTCCGCTGCGGGGCATCAGCACCCGTCGCAGGATCGACATCCTGGCCCGCCCCGAGAACCTCAAGCGCGCGTCCGTGACTGTGGTGTGCGAGGCGCTGCAGGACATCATGGCCGGCCTGGTGCACGCCTAGACACTGCCCGTTAACCCAAAACTGGGTCGCAGCTGTGGCCGTTCTGAGCGCTCAGAACGGCCACAACTGCGACCCAGTTGGGTGGAGAGAAGCGTCAGGCGTTGACGCCCAGCTTTTCCAGGATGAGTTCGCGGACGCGGCCTGCGTCGGCCTGGCCGCGGGTGGCCTTCATAACGCCGCCCACGATCGCGCCGATGGCCTGCACCTTGCCGCCCCGGATCTTGTCCGCGACGTCAGGCTGCGCCTCGAGGGCGGCATCGATGGCCTCCAGGAGCGGGCCGTCGTCGGACACCACGGCGAGGCCGCGCTTCTCGACGATCTCCGCCGGGGTGCCTTCGCCGGCAAGGACGCCGTCCAGCACCTCGGCGGCCATCTTGTTGTTGATCTTGCCCGCCTCCACCATCTTGCTCAGCTCCACGATGGTGGCTGGCTTGATGCCCAGCTGGCCGGGGTCGACGTCGGCGTTCTTGGCGCGGCCGACGATCTCGCCCATCCACCATTTGCGGGCCACGGAAGCCGAGGCGCCGGCGGCGATGGTTTCCTCGATTTCGTCCATCACGCCGGCGTTGACGACGTCGCGGAACTCCAGGTCGGAGTAACCCCAGTCGGCCTGGAGCCGCTTGCGGCGGGCCGCGGGCGGTTCGGGCAGCATGGCGCGCAGTTCTTCGACCCATTCACGCGAGGCCACCAGGGGCACCAGGTCCGGCTCGGGGAAGTAGCGGTAGTCGTCGGCGTCAGACTTGGCGCGGCCGGACGTGGTGGTGCGGGTGTCCTCGTGCCAGTGGCGGGTTTCCTGCACCACCGGCTCGCCGGACTCCAGAACGGCGGCGTGGCGCTGGATCTCGTAGCGGACGGCGTGTTCGACGGCGCGCAGAGAGTTCACGTTTTTCGTCTCGGAGCGGATGCCGAAGCGTTCGCGGCCATGCGGGCGCAACGAAACGTTGGCGTCGCAGCGGACGTTGCCGCGCTCCATCCGTGCATCGGAGACGCCCAGGTTCTTGACGATCTCGCGCACGGCGGCCACGTAGGCCTTGGCAAGCTCCGGAGCCCGGGATCCGGCGCCCTGGATCGGCTTGGTCACAATCTCCACCAGCGGGACGCCGGCGCGGTTGTAGTCCACAAGGGAGTAGTCGGCACCCTGGATGCGCCCGGCCGAGCCGCCGAGGTGGGTCAGCTTGCCGGCGTCCTCCTCCATGTGCGCGCGCTCGATTTCAACGCGGAACACGGTGCCGTCCGAGAGCTCGATGTCCAGGTAGCCGTCGTACGCGATGGGCTCGTCGTACTGGGACGTCTGGAAGTTCTTCGGGGTGTCCGGGTAGAAGTAGTTCTTCCGGGCGAAGCGGCAGGATTCGGCGATCTTGCAGTTCAGCGCCAGGCCGATCTTGATCGAGGACTCCACTGCGGTCTTGTTCACCACCGGGAGTACGCCGGGCATGCCCAGGTCCACCTCGTTGACGTTCGTGTTGGGCTCGTCGCCAAACACGTTCGGTGCCGAGGAGAACATCTTGGTCTTGGTGTTCAGCTCCACGTGGACCTCGAAACCCAGGACGGGATCGTACTTCTCCATGGCCTCTTCGAAGGTCAGGATTGCATCGGACATCAGTGTGAACCTCCGTGGCTCGAAGCGGAAACAGCCGTTGAATCAGCGAGCTCGGGAGCCTTGTCCAGGAGCGGACCGCCCCATTTCTCCTCGAGAAGTGATTCCAGCACGGCGCCCACGCGGTAAAGGCGGGCGTCCTCGCGGGCGGGAGCCAGCAGCTGGATGCCGACGGGCAGTCCGTCCTCGTCGGCCAGGCCGCCCGGCAGGGACAGGCCGGGGACGCCGGCCATGTTGGCGGGGATGGTGGCAACGTCGTTCAGGTACATGGCCAGCGGATCGTCCAGCTTCTCCCCCAGCTTGAAGGCCGTGGTGGGGGCCGTCGGGGAGATCAGGACATCCGCCTGGGCGAACGCGGCGTCGAAGTCGCGCTGGATGAGCGTGCGGACCTTCTGGGCCGAGCCGTAGTACGCGTCGTAGTAGCCGGCGGACAGCGCGTAGGTGCCCAGGATGATGCGGCGCTTGACTTCGTCGCCGAAGCCGGCGGCGCGGGTGGCCCCCATGACGCGTTCGATGGTCATGGGCGGGTCCTCGGGAAGCACGCGCAGGCCGTACCGGACGCCGTCGAACTTCGCCAGGTTGGAGGAGGCCTCGGACGGCATGATGAGGTAGTACGCGCCGAGGGCGTATTGGAAGTTGGGGCAGGAGACCTCAACGATTTCCGCGCCCGCCTCCTTGAGCAGCTCGAGGGACTCGTTGAACCGCTTCTCGACGCCTGCCTGGTAGCCCTCGCCGTGGAGTTCCTTGATGATGCCGATCTTCATGCCGTCAACGTTGCCGGTGCGGGCGGCGGCGACGAGGTCTTCGAGCGGGTCGGGCAGCGAAGTGGAATCGCGGGGATCGTGGCCCCCGATGACCTGGTGCAGCAGCGCGGAGTCCAGGACGGTCCGCGATACGGGGCCGATCTGATCCAGCGAGGAGGCCATCGCAATGGCGCCGTAGCGGGACACGCCACCGTACGTGGGCTTCACGCCGACGGTTCCGGTGACGGCACCCGGCTGACGGATGGACCCGCCGGTGTCCGTGCCCAGCGCGAGCGGCGCTTCGAAGGCGGCGACAGCGGCGGCCGAACCGCCGCCCGAGCCGCCGGGAATGCGGTCCAGGTCCCACGGGTTGCGGGTGGGGCCGTAGGCGGAGTGCTCCGTGGAGGAACCCATGGCGAATTCGTCCAGGTTGGTCTTCCCCAGGATGGGCATCTTGGCGGCGCGCAGCCTCTGCACGACGGTGGCGTCGTAGGGGCTGTGCCAGCCTTCGAGAATCTTGGAGCCAGCCGTGGTGGGCTGGCCGACGGTCACGATGAGGTCCTTGACGGCGATGGGCACGCCGGCGAGCTCGTGGAGTTCCTCGGCGGCCTGTCCGCCGGCGGCGCGGATGGCATCCACTTCGGCGGCGACGGCGAGCGCCTCTTCGACGTTGACGTGCAGGAAGGCGTTGACGCCACGTTCACCGCCGTCGACGGCCGCGATACGGTCCAGATGCGCCTGGACAACCTCTACGGCGGTCACCTCACGGGCGGCAAGCTTCTCGGCCAGCCGGGCGGCGGAAAGCCGGATCAGGTCGTTGCTGTTGTTTTCAGTCATCTGTCCTATGCCTCATCCAGGATTGCCGGGACCTTGAAACGGTTCTCGTCGGAATCCGGAGCTCCGGAGAGTGCCTGATCGGCGGTGAAGGTGTGGCCCACCACGTCTTCACGGAACACGTTGTTCAACGGGATCGGGTGCGAGGTCGCCGGCACGTCGTCCCCGGCGGCTTCGCTGACGGACTTCACCGCGTCTACGATGACGGCCAGCTCGCCGGCCATCCTGTCAAGCTCGTCAGCGCCCATCTCAATGTGTGCGAGCCGCGCGAGATGCGCGACGTCGTCACGGTTGATCGCAGCCATGGATCTCCCCTGCAAAGTTCGAATTGTTTTCCGAACCAGTCTAGTCGGGAAACGTCAGTGCCCGCCTGAAGACCCCCAGCGGGCCCCAGGCGGGCACATCAGGCCGCGCGGCGAGCCGCGGGCAGGAACAGGCTAACCGACTCCGATGGCACCCGTCAGCATGCCGACAGCCAGCATGACAAGGGAGACCACGGCGCTGCGCCACAGCACCTTCTTGTGGTGGTCGCCCAGGTCCACTTTGGCCAGGGAAACCAGCAGCAGGATGGCGGGAACCAGGGGGCTCTGCATGTGGAAGGGCTGTCCGGTGATGGAGGCACGGGCCATCTCGGCGGGGCTGATGCCGTAGTGGGCAGCAGTCTCGCTCAGCACGGGCAGCACTCCGAAGTAGAAGGCGTCATTGCTCATGAAGAACGTCATGGGGATGCTGAGGACGCCGGTGATGACTGCCATGAGCGGGCCCATGTCGGACGGAATGATCTGCACCAGCCAGGCGGACATGGCCTCGACCATGCCGGTGCCCGTCAGCACACCGGTCAGGACTGCTGCGGCCATGACCATGCTGACCACGGCGACGATCGACGGGGCGTGCGCCACGAGCTGCGCGCCCTGGTCCTTCACGTGCGGGAAGTTCACCAGCAGGGCGATGGCTGAGCCCACCATGAAGACGTACGGCAGGGGCACGAGGTCGGCGATGAGCATGCCCATGACGGCGACCGTGAGGCCCAGGTTGAACCACTGCAGCTTGGGGCGGAGGGTCTTGCGGTTGGGATCGAGTGCGGTGTCTGCCATGGCGGTGTCGCTGTCATCGACGAGCGTTTCGGTGCGTTCCAGCACGGCCACCGTCGAGTTCCCGACGGCGGGGCCTCCCGTTGCGGGGACAGGTGCCGGGCCGCGGACGGAACCGGGACGTCCACTGCCCGAAGAGCCAGTGCGGCTACCGCCGGCGGAGGTGCCGCCGTCGAACGCTTCAGCAGTGTCGGGGACTCCCCAGATTTGCGGCTGGGTGGCGCGGAGGCGGTTGCGTTCCTGGATGCCGAGCAGCCAGGCGAAGGCCAGGACGACGGCGATGCCGGCGAGCAGCGACGGGAGCATGGGGACGAAGACGTCGTTGACGTCGATTTTCAGGGCGGTGGCGGCGCGGGCGGTGGGGCCGCCCCACGGCACGATGTTCATGGTGCCGTTGGCCAGGCCGGCGACACAGGTGAGGACTACGGGGCTCATCTTCAGGCGGAGGTAGATCGGCAGCATGGCCGCGGTGGTGAGGATGAACGTGGTGGAGCCGTCGCCGTCGAGGGAGACTGCGGCAGCCAGCAGGGCGGTGCCCAGGACAACCTTGGCGGGGTCATTGCCGAGCTTGCGCAGGATGAACCGGACCAGCGGGTCGAACAGCCCGACGTCGATCATCAGGCCGAAGTAGATGATGGCGAACATCAGCAGGGCGGCGGTCGAGGTCATGGACTTCATCGAGTCCATCACCATGTCCCCGATGCCGAGGCCCGCGCCTGCAAAAAGCCCGAAAACGGTGGGGACGATGATCAGCGCCAGCACTGGCGTCAACTTCTTCGTCATGATCAGCACCATGAAAACCGCGATCATGGCGAATCCAAGTAATACCAGCACAGCCGGCTCCTTCTTAGTGAACGGCACCACCCCGGTGTGATGCGTACTACAGACGTTAGAGTGGCGCTGGTCACGGCAGTGCCTTTGGCTCAATTGATTGGCATACTGCTTATTGGGAGCATTTTGCGCATTCTGCTCACAGCCCGCCGGATCCCGCGCAGAACCCCGACCGCCCATCACCCCCGCCGTTGAAGGAGGAGCGCCATGACTGCAGCATCCCTGCGCCTGCCGCTTCGGTTCTCCACGCAGACCCTGCTGCTGCAGCTGGGCGTGGTGCTCCTGGTGGTGTTTCTCAGCGGCGCGGTGCATGCCTGGCTGACGTTCGAACGCCTGGGGCGCGAGGCGGAGAACCAGGCGCTGACGCTGGCCCGGACCGTTGCCTCGGATCCTTCCGTGCGCGCCGATGTCGCCGAGATCAGCCGGCAGCAGGGCACTCCCCCGCGCGCGGTGCTGCTCAACGGGCCGCTGATGGCGGCGGCGGAAGGCGCACGGACCCGCACCGGAGCCCTGTTTGTGGTGATCACGGATGAAACGGGACTTCGGCTGGCCCATCCCGAGGCCGAGCGGCTCGGCGAACGGGTGAGCACAGACCCATCCGAGGCGCTGGCAGGGCGGGAGGTGACGACGCGCAATACTGGGACGCTCGGACCGTCGGCCGGCGCCAAGGTTCCGGTCTTTGCACCGGATGCCGCGTCAGGCGCCGCCTCCGGTTCCCGCGCCGTGGTGGGCGAAGTCAGCGTGGGCTATTCCACCGAGACGATCGGGCAGAGCCTGGCCCGCGACATCGTGCCGATCGCCATGACCGCCGCCGGGTCCCTCGTTGCCGGCGTCATGGCGTCCTTCCTGCTCCGGCGCAGGCTGCAGCGCCTCACGCTCGGCCTCGAACCCGAGGAAATCAGCACTCTGGTGCATGACCAGGTGGCCGTGCTGGAGGGTGTGGACGAAGGCGTCATCGGGGTCTCGGCAGATGGCCGTGTCAGTGTGTTCAACGCGGCTGCCCAGCGGCTGCTCGGGCAGCCAGACCTGACCGGTTCGCTGTGGTCCGCTGCCCCAGTGCCGCCGCAGCTCAAAACCCTCACTGACGCCGGTGCCCGGGAGGGCGAAGCGGTGGAGCTGGTCGCCGGCAGCCGGGTCCTGGTGGCGAGCGCCCGCAAGGCCCTGCACCGCCAGGAGGACCTTGGCTGGGTGGTCATGCTGCGGGACCGCACCGAGCTGCAGCAGCTCACGCGCCAGCTCGATGCGGTGGGTACGATGTCCACGGCGCTCCGGGCGCAGCGGCACGAGTTTGCCAACCAGCTGCACACGATCGCAGGCTTCATGAGCATCGGCCAGCACCAGCAGGCCCGGGAATACCTCGAGCGGCTGGCGGCCACCGGTCCGCTGAAGTTCCCTGTGGACCAGGCCGAGCTCCTCCAGGACCCGTACCTGCAGGCGTTTGTGGGGGCGAAGGGCGTGGAAGCGGACGAACGCGGTGTGGCGCTCCGGATCGGGCCGGAAACGCTGGTCCGCGGCCAGGTGACGGAGCCGCAGGATGTCACCACCGTGCTGGGCAACCTGATCGACAACGCCGTCAACGCGGCGGTGTCCGGGTCCGCCGTCGAGCGGTGGGTGGAGCTTGAACTGCTGGACGAGCCAACCGACGGCGGGACGCTGCACATCGTGGTGGGAGACTCCGGCGACGGGCTGCCGGCGGGCACCGATCCGGAGGCGGTGTTCGCGGAAGGATTCACGACGGCGGCGGGGCCTGTGCGCGCCGGCGGCGGGCAGGGGCTCGGGCTGGCTCTGGCGCGGCAGCTGGCGCGCCGCCGCGGCGGGGACGTGAGGGTGCTGGACCCGGGAACCGCGGGCGGGCCGGGGGCTGTGTTCATGGCGACGCTGCCCGGCACCACGAACGCAGGCCGGGACTGAACGGCGGCAAGGCGGTAAGGCCTTAAGGCAGAACGCGTGGCGGGGGACGGTGGGTCTTCGGGCAGGTTGGACAAAGTGATGGACAAGGATGGGACGAGGATGTCTGAGGATTACCGGGTGCTGATCGTGGACGACGATTTCCACGTCGCCAAACTCCACGCGGCCTACGTTGACTCGGTGGCGGGGTTCTTCGCGCTGCCTCCGGCCGGTTCGGCGTCGCTGGCGCTGCAGTCCATTCACAGCCTCCGCCCGGACCTCGTGCTGCTGGACGTGTACCTGCCGGATGCTTCCGGCCTGGATCTATTGCACCAGCTGGACGTTGACACGATGATCCTCAGTGCGGCCTCCGACGCCGCCTCGCTGCGGACGGCCTTCCGCCGCGGGGCCCTCGGGTACCTGCTGAAGCCGTTTACGTCCGAATCCCTGTCCCAGCAGCTGCGGTCCTACGCCCGGTACCGGCGGATCCTCTCCCAGCCGGGCGCCCTGGACCAGGACACGGTGGAGCGGGCCAAGCGCGCACTCATACCGGGCGACGTCACGCCGTCGTCGCGGCCGCGCTCCGCCACCGAAGCGGCGGTGCTGGAGTCCCTGGTACCGGGCGAGCAGTACTCCGCGGCCGACGTCGCCGGGCGCGTGGGTGTCTCCCGGGCCACCGCCCAGCGGTACCTTTCGTCGCTGGCGGACGACGGCTCCGTCGAGATCCAGCACCGCTACGGCACCACCGGCCGCCCGGAGCACCGCTACGGCCTCCCCCCGTCCTAACCCAGGCAGCGCGAACGGACACTTAAGGCCCCTGTCCCAGGCGCGAACGGGCACTTAAGGCCCTCCCCCAGGCGCGAACGGGCACTTAAGGCCCTCGTGCAGGGCCTTAAGTGTCCGTTCGCGCTCTGCTGGCTGGCGCTTGTCGGGGCTCTGTTAGCTGGCGCTCTTTTGGGCGACGAGTTCGATTTCCACGAGCATCTCCGGGTCCAGGAACGGGAGCACGTGCACCAGGGACAGGGTGGGTCGGATCTCGCCGAAGACCTCGCCGTGGGCGCGTCCGGCATCCTCCCACTTGCTGATGTCCGTCAGGTACAGCTTGGACTGCACGACGTCGGCGAGGGTGAACCCGGCATCGGCGAGAACCTTCTCCAGCTTCTGCAGGATGTACTTGGTCTGCTCGTAGAAATCGCTGCCGACAATGCCGTTCTCACCGCTGGAGGACGTGGCAGAGATGTACAGGGTGTTATCCACCTGGACCGCGCGGGAGTAGCCGAGGGTCTGTTCCCAGACGGAACCGGTGCCGAAAGTCTTGCGCATGGGCGCCTTTCACTGGGGCCGCACGCCACGACGTGCTTTCGCAGCCGGGGGCGGGGCCGGGGAATGAGTCGGCACCACTCTAGGGCGGCTAGACGTCCAGCCGGAAAACCAGCAGTTTTATGTCGGTGCCGGGTACAAACCAGTCACGCTGGGGTGCCCGCCGGAAGCCTGTTTTCCGGTACAGCCCGTGCGCGCTTTCCCAGGTCATGCCGGTGGTCAGGGCGACCCCACTGATGCCCTCCAGCGATTTGGCGTGCTCGATGATCGCCTCGACCATCGCCCGGCCCGCGCCGCTGCGCTGCACTGCCGGGTCCACCACCAGCATCCGGAATTCGAGTTCGTCGTCGAGGGCAATGTCCGCGTACGGTTCGCCGGCGACCGCCAGCGTCACCGAGCCCACGATCCGGCCGGCGCGCTCGGCCACCCAGATTGTCGCCGCGGCCGCGCGTGCGGCAACGTCCTGAATCTGCTTCATGTAGGGGTGGTCGGCATTGTCGAAGTACCCCGCCGCCAGATAGGAATCACGGGTGATCCGGGCTATCTCCCCAAAATCAGCGGGGACGGCGGGACGGACGGTAATCTGCGGCTGCACCTGTCAATGGTAGTGCCGGCACTCCGCCGCGCCCTGCGAAACAGGGGTTTCCGTGACTGACCTATCAGGGCCACGCAGTGCTAGAGCGGGAACTTGCCGGACATTTCGAGCGTGCCGGCGCAGGTCCACGCGGCGAGACGTTCCTCGTCGGACGGCCCGCCGTCGAGCGGGCTGGTCAGCCGGGGCCGGCGCACCCAGCAGCCCGCTTCCTCCGCAATCAAAGCGCCGGCCGAAAAGTCATGCTCGTTCAGGCCCCGCTCGCCGAAGGCATCGTGCGTGCCGTCGGCCACCAGGCAGAGGTCCAGGGCAGCCGAGCCGAGCCGGCGCATGTCCGCGAAGCCGTCCATGAAGCCGCCCAGCGCCGCTGCCTGCTCCGCCCGCACCTCCGGATCGTAGCTGAACCCCGTGGCCAGGATCTGACCCGTTCTTCCGGGGACCGGGCCGGTGAGCTGGACCCGCTTTCCGTTCTGTTCCAGCCACGCTCCCTGACCCCGTGCGGCGTAGTACACGCGCCCCAGCGCCGGAGCGTTGACGACGCCGGCCAGCCAGACGCCGTCGGAATCGGCAACGGCCACCGAGGTGGCGTAGTAGACGATGTTGCGGATGAAGTTTGTGGTGCCGTCCAGCGGATCAATGGACCAGCGCAGTCCGCTGGGATTCTCGGGGCGGGTGGTTCCGTGCTCCTCGCCGGTGATGGTGTCGTGCGGGCGGGCAGCGCGGATGGAGTTTCGGACGGCGTTCTCGGCTGCGACGTCGAAGGCCGTCACCCAGTCGCCTGCGGCGCTCTTGTTGCTGACGTCGGCAAGGTCCAGGGAGCTTTCGCTGCCCGGCAAGTCGTTCTGTGCTGGGTCAGTCAGGGTTGGGTCAGCCAGGGATGGGTCGTGCCGCGTGGAGTCCTGGCGTCTGGAGTCCTGGCGTGTGGAAAGGACCGCAGCGCCGGCCGCAGCCGCCGCCTTTGCCACCTTAAGCAACCCGTTCACGTCCTGGCTCATTCGGCGCCGTCTCCGTCCAGGCCGGCGGACGCTTCCTCAGAATCACCGGCGGCCCCGTCATTGTCCCCGTCGCCGCGAGCATCGCCGTTGGCGCCGAACGCCCCCGGGCCTTTGGCCAGCAACTCCCGGAATCCGTCCTCATCGAGGACAGGAACGCCCAGTTGTTCTGCCTTGTCCAGTTTGGTGCCCGCGTTGTCACCGGCCACCAGGTAGCTGGTCTTCTTGGATACTGAACCGGCTGCCTTGCCTCCGCGGATGAGGATGGCTTCCTTGGCTTCGTCACGGCTGAAGCCCTCCAGGGTCCCGGTGACCACGACGCTCAGCCCTTCGAGGGTGCGGGGCGTGGATTCATCCCGCTCATCCTCCATGCGCACTCCGGCCGCGGCCCAGCGATCGATGATGTCGGTGTGCCAGTCCTCGGCAAACCATTCCTTGAGTGCGGCGGCGATCGTCGGACCAACGCCGTCCACACCTGCAAGTTCTTCCTCCGAAGCATGCCGGATGGCGTCCATGGTGCCGAAGTGGTTGGCGAGGGCCCGCGACGCCCGGGGTCCGACGTGCCGGATGGACAGCGCCACCAGGACCCGCCACAGCGGCTGGGTCTTGGCTTTTTCGAGTTCCTTGAAGAGCTTCTCCGTGGTGGCCGTGGGCTTGGACGGCGTCTTCGCTGTGCCTTTGCTGTAGAAATACGGCACGAGCTCGTACTCCCCCGTACCAACGCCCTTGGAGCGTTTCTCGCGCCGGATCCTTACCGGTGCCAGGTCCTCGGGCGTGAGGTCGAAGAGGGCAGCTTCGGTGGTGAGCGGAGGAACGTCCGGTTCCGAAGGCTGGGTGAGGGCGATGGCGGCTTCCCAGCCGAGCGCTTCGATATCGAACGCACCGCGGCCGGCGAGGTGGAAGACGCGTTCACGGAGCTGTGACGGGCAGGACCGCGCGTTGGGGCAGCGGATGTCGACGTCGCCCTCCTTAGCCGGAGCGAGCGGGGTACCGCAGGACGGGCATTCTGTGGGCATGACGAAGTCGCGGACCGGCGGGTCCTGCTGGTCCCGCAGCGCCAGCACCGGGCCCACAATTTCGGGGATCACGTCCCCGGCCTTGCGCAGGATCACGATATCGCCGATCTTCACGCCCTTGGCCTTGACCACCTCTTGATTGTGCAGGGTGGCCATTCCCACGGTGGAGCCTGCGACCTTCACAGGCTCCATGATGCCGAACGGTGTGACACGTCCGGTCCGTCCGACATTGACCGTGATGTCCCGCAGCTTGGTGTGTACCTCTTCGGGCGGGTACTTGTAGGCCACGGCCCAGCGCGGAACCCGGGTGGTGAAGCCCAGTGCGCGCTGTGTGGCGAAGTCGTCCACCTTCACCACGATGCCGTCGATCTCGTGGAGCAGGCTGTGGCGCTTGTCCCCGTACTTGGCAATGAATTCCAGGACCTCGGGCAGGCTGCCGAGCACTTCGAAGTACGGGCTGACGGGCAGCCCCCATTCCGCGAGCTTCTTGTATGTTTCGGACTGGCTGGCGCTCGGAAGCCCGTCACGGGCACCGATGCCATGGACGAACATTTTCAGCGGGCGCTTGGCTGTTTCAGCAGGATCCTTCTGCCGGATGGAACCGGCTGCGGCGTTCCGGGGATTGGCCAGCGGAGCCTTGCCCGCCTCGATCAGGGCCTCATTGAACTCGGCGAAAGCCTTCGAGGGAATGAAGACCTCGCCACGGACCTCCATCTCGGCCGGGAATCCGGTGCCGGTGAGCTGCTGCGGGATTTCCTTGATGGTGAGCACGTTGTGCGTGATGTCCTCACCGGTGGTGCCGTCACCCCTGGTGGCGGCGCGGACCAGTTTGCCGTCGCGGTACAGCAGGTTGACGGCCAGTCCGTCGATCTTCAGCTCGGTCAGCCAGGCCGCCTGCGGGCTTCCGATTTTTGCGATGGACGCCTCCGCCTTGGAGACCCAGGCTTCCAGCTCCTCCAGGGAAAACACGTCCTCGAGGCTGTACATCCGCTGCAGATGTTCGACGGCGGCAAAGGCTGCAGACACTTCCCCGCCCACCTCTTGCGTAGGCGAATCGTTGGAGACCAGCTCAGGATGGAGCGCTTCAAGCTCCTCAAGCCTGCGGAACAGGGTGTCGAACTCGGCATCGGAGACGAGGGGCTGGTCCTCCTGGTAGTAGGCGAACCTGTACTTCCTGACGAGGTCCACCAGGTTCTGGTACTCGTCGCGCACCGACTCGGACGGAATCGCTTCCGGTTCGAGCTGGTCGGTTCCGGATGCTGCCATGTCTGCGGGACCTGATGCTGTGCTCACAGACCTATCTTGCCCTACGGCCGCGACATTTTGCCGATGCCCGCTGTTGCCGGCGGAGTCACCGGCAAGCCGTGATTACCAGTGCGAGGCGAGACGGTTCCGGATCCAGAAAGCGAAAGCGAGTCCGCCAAGGCCCACCAGCAGGACGCCTCCCATGAGGACGAGGAGGCCGAAGATTCCGACTCCCGGCCCGTTGTCCTCTGCGCTGACAACGGCCGCCTGGGTCGGTTCGGCCGCGGATCCGATGGGCGTGGTCCAGCCGGACTCAGCCGGCGCGCTGAACGTGGGGGCACTGGTGGTCGATGAAGGCGAAGGGGTGGCGGCCGGTACTGCCACGGCAGGAGCCACGGGAACGGCCACACCGCCGGCAGCTGGCGCTACAGGGCGCGGAACCTCTGCAGTAGGCGCCGGAACCCGGGCGGCAGCGGGCGCCGGCGGCTTCGGTTTGACGGGTACCGGTGCGGGTGCAGGCGCAGGTGCGGGTGCCCCCGTCGGAGCAGGGACAGGGGCCTGCGAGGGTGAGGCCGGTGAGGTTGTGGGGGCCGGAGCGGGTGTGCTCGGAGCAGGTGCAACAGGAGAGGGCGAGGGCGGGCAAGCTTCCGGCAGGCAAGTTGTGGCATTCACTGGGCCACCGGCCCCAACCGAGGCGGTGAGTGCCAGCGCGGAGGCTGCCAGTCCGGGCAGCACAAGCGTCCGCAGGCTGGTAGGTCGGATCATGTGGTTACCTTTGCTGGGCGCGCAGGGCTCTCCCGCACCGGGTTTTGTCCCGGGTATCTTCCTATACCCGCCTCCCCATTACCAAATTCCCTACGGGCGGTTTCCGGCGGCAGCGCGATCTCACAGCGTTTCATCGTCGGGCCGCAACAGCGATGCCGCCGGGCGGAATTCGCCGCGCCGGCAGCTACTTGGGCTGCTGTGGAAGCGGCAGGGTGTCCTCTTCCTCGTTCTCGGCAGCGGTCCTTGGCGCAGGTGTGGAGGGAACATCCCCGTTCACGACATTGCGCGCGTCCACCACGATGACGGTGATGTTGTCCCGCCCGCCGCCTCTCAGCGCAGCCTGGATCAGCTGGTCTGCGGCCTCCTGCGGGTCCGCGACGTTGTTGAGAATGTCGAACATCTGCTCGTCACTGACTTCACCGTTGAGTCCGTCGGAGCAAACCATCATCCGGTCGCCCTCTTCGATCGGAAGCAGCCAGTAATCCGCTTCCGTGTCATCGCCCGCGCCCAGTGCCCGCGTCACCACATGGCGGCGGGGGTGGACGCTGGCCTGCTCGGCTGTGATCTCCCCCGTATCCACCAGTTCCTGCACTTCGGAGTGGTCCACACTGACCTGCGTCAGACGGTCTTGGTTGAGGCGGTAGGTCCGCGAATCCCCGATATTCAACACCAGCCAGTAGGGAATGCCCATCTGTTCCACCACCACGACGCCGGTCAGGGTGGTGCCCGCCCGCGAGCCGGTGGCAGCACGAATGGACTCGTCGGCGACGTTGAGATAATGCTGGACCTGCGAAGCCGTGGCCGTGCGCTCACCAGTCGCGAGCTGGGGCAGTTGCGCCAAGGCGTGCACGCACATGCCGCTTGCCACTTCGCCCGCTTCGTGGCCTCCCATACCGTCGGCCACAGCAAACACAGGTTCAGACGCGATGAAGGAGTCCTCATTGAGCTCGCGGCGCAGGCCGCGGTCAGTTCCATAGCCACAGCTAAGAGTGACGCCTGGCTTGCTGCCGCCTGTTTCAGCGCTGGCCGCCTGCTGCGAATTCATGCCTGGTTCCTTTCCCCCGGCTCCCCCTGCCTAGGGGGATGCTACCGCTAAACCGATCAAGTTGCGCCGCCGCCCCGCAGCGCTGCAGTAACTTGCCCCGGCGCAGGAACTGCCGGCACTAGTCCAGCACGAGCCCCTTGCCCTGGCCGCGCGCAAGAACGACCGGCTGGATTTCGCCAAAACCACGGACGTTTTCCGCTTCCTGGGGAATAAGCACAAAGCGCTCGTCCTGGTCCAGGGCGGCCGCGGTCATGGAGTCGATCAGCACAGTGCCGGGGTCCGCCAGCGTGGTCAGGCGCGCGGCGAGGTTGACGGTGGGTCCGTATATGTCGCCGAGGCGGGACAAAATCCGGCCCCACACCATGGCCACCCGTGCCTCCGGAAGGATCTCATCCCGGGTGAAGGCCTCGGCCAAAGCCAGCGAAATCTCGGCACCCGCGGCGGGGGTTTCGGCGATGTAGAGGACTTCATCGCCAACAGTCTTCACCAGCCGGCCGCCGCCGACGGAAATAATTTCAGCGCATTTGTTTTCAAACCGCTGCACCAGCTTGGCCAGAGTCTGTTCGTTCATGCGGCGGGAGAGGCTCGTGTAGGAGACCAGGTCGGCGAAGCCGACGGCACGGGCGAGGGGAAGCGGAGCGTCGTCCTCGTCGCCTTCCCGGCCCTCCTCGCTGGCCTGCAGACCGGCTTCGGCACGGACGGCAAGGCGGTGTACGGCAGCGTTCAGCTGCCGCCGCCAGGAGTACACGAGCATCTCCTCGAGCGGGTCAACGAGCGCGGGCAGTTCATTCACCAGCCGTTTCCGGGCCATCGCGTCGGTGACACCCTGCTCATGGACCATGTCCTCCACGAGCGCCTCGATCTGCCAGACCACCATGCGGTCCGTCATCTGGCCGATGGCCCGCGTCACCGATATTGCGGCCTCTTCAGTCAGCTTGCCGGTCCGGACGAGATCAACCGTGGTGTTCAGGGCCGCCTGGTCCCGCTCGGTAAAGGCGACTTCCTCGTCTCCAAGGTTGGGGAAACCCAGGGCGCGCCACAGCTTCCGTGCCGACAGCAGCGACAGGCCCGCGCCCGCGGCCACCTCACGGCGGCGCAGCTTGCGCTCACCGCCGAGCAGCCTGGTTTCAAGGGCCTTGATGGCGATCCGGTCGGCAGACAGCGTGCCGGTGGAAGGAGCACTGACGACGGGGTCCTCCGCCCCAGCGGCACCCGACTCCTGGCTCACGCGCTGATCCTCATCGTTCATCTCTCCCACCTTCTCTCACATCCCGCGGAATCCCGCGTCCGGGCCGTCCGGCGCCTGGCCCCGTTCATAAAACTCATCCCTCGGAAGCTCACTGAGAGCGTCCAGCACAAACCTGTGGAAAGTGGCGACTTCGGGCACGTCCCGCAATACGGCGCTGAATTGGTGCCCGGCATCCAAGGATATAGTCCCCGAGCGCAACATCCGCTGGAGCACCGTCTGGGTGACAGTGACATTACGCACGGAACCCAGGAACACCTGCCGGTCCCGCCGGCGCATCATGCCGTAGCGGGCCAGGATTCTGCGGTTGGTGAGGTAGTACCGTGTGGACTGCCACCGCAGCAGCCGCGGCAGGCAGTATCCGAGGAGCACCCACAGGGCGGCCAGCCCGCAGCCGGCCACCAGCCAGATGGTCCAGTCGGCCGGAAGGTCCGGATACAGGCTCCGCACGCCTCCGCGGATGATCCAGGCACTGGCGAATGCGGCCAGCGCAGGTGCCAGAATAAACACCATGGCCGGCAGGAACAGCGCCCTGGGTTGCGGGCGGGTCATGACGATGACCTGCTCGCCGGGCAACAGGTCTTTACGCATTACCGCTTTCTGCACGCTCCTCTGGCGGAGACCACGGACGCAGGTGGATAACGTCCCCCGCCGTCACGGCGTGCTCGTGGGCAGAGGCGTCCACCACCAGCAGGGAGCCGGAGTCATCCAGCCGGGTAGCGTGGCCGGTGATTTCGTGGTCGCCAGGCAGGTGGGCGCGGACCTGCTGCCCCAGGGTCACCATGACCGCCTCCACACGCTTATGCAGTGAAGGCCCGCCGGCGAGTCCCGCGGTGGGGTCGCCGTCGGCATTGCAGAAGCTGCGGTACAGCGTGCAGAACTTTGACAGGTAGCTCTTCAGCAGTGCCGTCCGGTCCACCGTCCGGGCACCCTCAAGCTGCACCGAGGTGGCTGTGGGGACGGGCAGCTCAGACTCGGTCAGCGTCACGTTCAGTCCGGTGCCGAGGATCACCGGCGGCACAGTCCCGTCCCCCATGGGTCCGAGCTGGGCCAGGATGCCGGCGATTTTCCTGCCATGCACCAGGACATCGTTGGGCCACTTCAGCTCGGCCGGCAGCCCGGCGGTCTCCAGCAGGGCCTCGCGGAGTGCGAGGGCGGCCAGGAGCGAGAGCCAGGAGTAGGTCTGGGTCGGCAGCGGCCTGCCGTCGGCGTTGACAGGGCGCAGGACGATCGACACGAGGACGGAGCTGCGTTCCGGCGCCTCCCACACACGGTCCAGCCTGCCGCGCGCGGCTGTCTGGTGCTCGGCGGTGAGGACGGCGAGGTCCGGCCAGGCCTTCGGCTCGACGGTGACAGCGCGCAGGAGATCAGCGTTGGTGGAGCCGGTGACGTCCATTACGGACAGCTGCGGGATGCCGTGCGCGGACAGGAAGTCGGCGTCGGACAGCGCTTCCCGGTCCAGCGCTTCCCGGTCCAGACCGGCATGCTCCGGCCGCCCGTCCAATCCGTTCGGGCGTACTTCCGGGCTTTCGTCAGGGCGTGCGGCATCCATACCTGAATCCTATCGACTCGCCGGGCCACGCGGCCGGGAAGCCTGTGGCCAGCGGCGGGCTCACAGGAAGATGCCAAGCGCGAACGTACACTTGTGGCCCCAATTCCGGATGGAAAAGGGGCCACAAGTGTACGTTCGCGCTGTCACAAAAAGATGTCGGGGACGAGGTCGGCCTCGGCCGCACCCAGGCTGTAGGGCCGGAAATCGGTGACGCCCGCCGCGGCCAGCACTTCTTCATCCGTGTAAAAGTTTCCGGAATGCCGGGCGCCGTTCTTGAGATTGGCTCCGGTAAGCACGGCATGGGCCGCATCCGCCATGATCTGCGGGCTCCGGGCAGCGCGGACCATCGGCCCGCCGCCGGGAAGGTTCCGGATGGCCGCCGTGTCGATCAGCGTGCACGGCCACAGGGAGTTGACGCTGATGCCGTCGGCCCTGAGCTCCTCCGCGAGGCCGAGGGTGGTCAGGCTCATGCCGTACTTGGCCATGGTGTAGGCCAGGTGCCTGCCGGCCCACCTGGGCTCCAGGTTCAGCGGCGGCGAAAGAGTGAGAATGTTGCCCCCGGACGACTTGCGGAGCGCGGGCAGCGCCAGCTTGGACAGCAGGAAGGTGCCCCGGACGTTGATGTCCTGCATGAGGTCGAAGCGCTTCATGTCGACGTCGTCCGTGCGGGAAAGGTCGATTGCCGAGGCGTTGTTGATGACGATGTCGATACCGCCGAAGCGTTCGACGGCGGCACTCACCGCGTGCGCCACGTCGTCGTCGTTGCGGACATCGCCCACGAGAGGAAGCGCATGCCCGCCGGCGGCGTCCAGGTCCTCGGCGGCAGAAAACACCGTGCCCGGGAGCTTTGCGTGAGGCCGGCCGGTCTTGGCCAGCAGGACGATGTTGGCACCGTCGCTGGCAGCCCGGAGCGCGATGGCAAGACCGATGCCGCGGCTGCCGCCGGACATCAGGATGGTCCGGCCCCGCAGTGAACCGGTGGCCTGATAGGGCGTGACGGCGGCGGGCAAAGCGTCATTGCTTGAGGTCATAGGGACACTCTAGCGGGATAATGTTACCGACGGGTAACTTGGCCTCCCCTGCCGACGCTGCCGTTGAAAATTGTAGGATCCCTACAGCAGCCCCCGGAAAATGCGTCACTAGACTAGCCATCGGGGTCTTTGATTTGTACGGAAGCTACTTAATGCAGCCGTCCACCACCGGTTAAGGAGCCCCGCATGACGCTGCTGCAGCACGCAACAGCTACAGCAAAACAGCTACAGAGCCGGAGACACTTCATGAGCCACGATCTGACCACGACGGCGGGAAAGATTGCCGATTTCCGCGACCGCCAGGCCAGCGCCGAGCAGCCCTCCGGCCCGGAAGCAATCGAAAAGCAGCACGCCCGCGGCAAGAACACCGCCCGCGAGCGCATCGACCTTCTCGTGGACGCCGGCTCTTTCGTGGAGTTCGATGCCTTGGCCGTCCACCGGTCCACGGCCTTCGGGATGGAAAAGAAGAAGCCGCTCGGCGACGGCGTCGTGTCCGGCTACGGCACCGTTGACGGACGCCTCGTCGCGCTCTACAGCCAGGACTTCAGCGTCTACGGCGGGTCGCTGAGCCAGGTCAACGGCGAAAAAATCGTCAAGGTCCAGGAATTCGCGCTGCGCAACGGATGCCCCGTGGTGGGCATCAACGACGGCGGCGGCGCCCGCATCCAGGAAGGCGTGGCGTCCCTGGCAATGTTCGCCGACATCTTCCGCAACAACGTCCACGCCTCCGGCGTGGTCCCCCAGATCTCCCTGATCATGGGCCCGTGCGCCGGCGGTGCGGCCTACTCCCCCGCGCTCACCGACTACGTGGTGATGGTGGACAAAACATCCCACATGTTCATTACCGGCCCCGACGTCATCAAGACTGTCACCGGCGAAGACGTGGACATGGAGACCCTCGGCGGCGCCCGGCAGCACAATGCAACCACCGGCACCTCCACCTACCTGGCCTCGGATGAAGCCGACGCCATCGAGTTCGTCCGGGAACTGCTGGACTTCCTGCCCTCCAACAACCTTTCGGAGGCCCCCGTCCTGGAGCACCAGCAGGAGCTGGAGCTCGACGACGACGACCTCGCCCTGGATGTACTGATCCCGGACTCCGCCAACCAGCCGTACGACATGCGAAAAGTCATCGAACAGATCGTCGATGACGCCCACTTCCTTGAGATGCAGTCCCTGTACGCACCGAACGTGATCATCGGCTATGGCCGCGTCGAGGGCCATACCGTAGGCATCGTGGCCAACCAGCCCATGCAGTTTGCGGGCACCCTGGACATTTCGGCCTCCGAAAAGGCGGCACGCTTCGTACGCCACTGCGATGCCTTCAACATTCCCATCATCACCCTGGTGGACGTCCCGGGCTTCCTGCCGGGCAAGGACCAGGAGTTCCAGGGCATCATCCGCCGCGGGGCCAAACTCCTGTACGCCTACGCGGAGGCCACGGTGCCGAAGCTGACAGTCATTACCCGGAAGGCCTACGGCGGGGCTTACATCGTCATGGGTTCCAAGAAGCTCGGCGCTGACCTCAACCTGGCCTGGCCAACGGCGCAGATCGGCGTCATGGGCGCGCAGGGCGCCGTCAACATCCTCTACCGGCGCGACCTCGCTGCCGTCGCCGAAGCGGGCGGTGACGTCGAGGCCAAGCGCTCCGATGTCATCCGCCAGTACGAGGAGGAGCTGCTCAACCCGTACCAGGCCGCTGAACTTGGCTACGTTGACGCGGTCATCGCACCCTCGGACACGCGGATCCAGATCATCAAGGGGCTCCGGGCGCTCCGCGACAAGCGCGCCAGCCTTCCCACCAAGAAGCACGGAAACATCCCGCTGTGAACGCGAAAAAGCCGCAGGTTGAGCGCCGCGAAACTCCTGAGCGCGCTGAAACCGTTGAGCCGGCCGAAACCGTTCGGCCGGCCGAAGCGCCGCTCTTCTCCGTCCTCAAAGGGAATCCCACGCCGGAAGAGCTGGCGGCGCTGACCGCCGTCGTGCTTTCCCTCGGGCCGGGAGAAACGGCCGAGGCCGGCAAGCCCAGCGTGCGCCACTGGGTGCGGCGGCAGCAGCTGCGGCTGGCACCCACGCCCGGTCCGGGCGCATGGAAGCGAAGCCGCGGCTAGCGGAGGCCGGCGCCTAACGAAGCCTCGCCAACAAAATTCAGTAAGTCTTTCGTAACTGGATCTGCGCCGTTAGTCTCGTGGGGTGACTAGTGAAACCTCAGCGCCAGCGCGCCCCCGGACCGCCATTGATGCCGTCGCCGACGCCTACACGGACACCCTGGTCCGGCTTAACCCCAGCTTCGCCACCATCCTTGGCGTGCCCGGGCACGACACGGAGTTCCAGGACTTTTCGCCTGCCGGCATCGAAGACTTCGCAGCCGCCGCACGGGAAACCCTGGCTGCCCTCGACGGGCTTGATCCGGTGGACGAGGTCGACGCCGTCACTCTTGACGCAATGCGTGAGCGTCTTGGCCTGCAGTTGGAGTTCCACGAATCAGGGTGGGACAAGGCCGAGCTCAACAACATCGAGTCCCCCGCCCAGAACATCCGGTCCATCTTCGACCTCATGCCCTCGGACACGGAGGAGCACTGGGAGAACATCGCCGGCCGCGCCGCCAATGTTCCCGGTGCCGTCCGCGGCTACATTGAATCGCTGCGTGCAGCCAAGGAGGCGGGGCGTGTTTCTGCTGCCCGCCAGGTTGCCATCGTCATAGAGCAGACCACCAAGTACGCCGCTGAAGACGGCTTTTTCGCAAAGCTCGCCGCCAGCGCACAGACCGCGGACGGGCCGCTGCCTGCCGCGCTCCGGGAAAAGCTCGACGCCGGTGCTGCCGCCGCCCGGAACGCTTACGCAGAGCTCGCTGCGTTCCTCAAGGAGGAACTGCTGCCCGTGGCGCCGGCAAAGGACGCCGTGGGACGGGAGCGGTACGCACTCGCGTCCCGCGGCTTCCTCGGCGCCGCTGTGGACCTCGAGGAAACCTACGCGTGGGGCATCGGAGAACTGGAGCGGATTATCGCCGCGCAGGAGGCCGTAGCCAATGAAATCCGGCCGGGCGCCTCGGTTGCGGAAGCCAAGCAGATCCTGAACAGCGACCCCGCGCGCCAGCTCAAGGGGAAGGAAGCCCTGCAGGCGTGGATGCAGGAGCTTTCGGACCGGGCGATCACCGAGCTCTCCGGTGTCCACTTCGACATCCCCGACGCCATGAAAACGCTCGAATGCCTCATCGCCCCGACCGACGAGGGCGGCATCTACTACACCGGCCCGTCCGACGACTTCAGCCGGCCCGGGCGCATGTGGTGGTCAGTGCCTGCGGGCGAGGACACCTTCACCACCTGGGCTGAAACCACCACCGTGTTCCACGAGGGCGTTCCGGGACACCACCTGCAGGTGGCCACTGCCGTCTACCGGCGCGAACTCCTGAACAGCTGGCGCCGGAACGTCTGCTGGACCTCCGGCCACGGCGAGGGGTGGGCGCTATACGCCGAAAAGCTGATGGAGGAGCTTGGCTACCTCAAGGATCCGGGCGACCACATGGGAATGCTGGACATGCAGCGGATGCGGGCCGCGCGGGTGGTCTTCGACATCGGCGTGCACCTGGAACTGGACATGCCGGCGCGGTGGGGCTCCGGGCCGTGGACGCCGGAGAAGGGCTTCGAATTTCTCAGGGCGAACCTCGACATCAGCGAGGGCAACCTGCAGTTCGAATTCGCGCGCTACCTCGGCTGGCCGGGGCAGGCGCCCTCCTACAAGGTGGGCCAGCGGCTGTGGGAGCAGATCCGCGCCGAACTCGAATCCCGCCCCGGCTTCGACCTCAAGGCGTTCCACACGAAGGCACTGAACATCGGCTCCGTAGGACTCGACACCCTCAGGCGCGCCATGCTCGGCTAACTGCAGCCCCGCTACTGCGGCGAGATGTTTGCCACACTGGCTGAGGGAATAACTTCATAAAACGTTGCTCCTGCGCCGATATTCCGGGCATTTCGACTGCAAGGAGCGACTACTGCTGCGTAATATTTCTCAATGAGGAGTGGAAGCTGTATTTTGCGCACCCTAGCTTGATGGGGTGAGCACTCAAACCAGCACCCCTCCTTCGTCCGGATCATCCGGATTCCAGCTGCCCCGGTGGGCAGGCTCCTTCGCCTTCCAGATCATCGCTGCCCTGATCGTGGGACTCGGTCTTGGCCTGCTGGCCAAGTACACCGGCAGCACCAAAGCCAGCCCCAACGCTCTGGGCGCGACGCTGCAGACCATCGGCTCGAGCTATGTCTCGCTGCTGCAGACCGCCGTCGTGCCCCTGATCTTCACCGCGGTGGTGAGCTCCATTTCCAACCTCCGCGAAGTTTCCAATGCTGCACGGCTGGCCTGGAACACCCTGCTGTGGTTTGCCATCACATCCCTGGTCGCCGTGCTGATCGGCATCGGCCTCGGCGTGCTGCTGCAGCCTGGCGCGAACACCGGTATTTCCGGTGAACCCGAGGAGTACTCCGGCAAGTCGGGTGACTGGTGGGCGTTCCTGACCGGCCTGTTCCCCAAGAACTTCCTCGGCCTTGGTGCAAGCTCCACCGTGGCCGAATCCGGCGCAGTAGTAACCACGGCCGTCAGCTTCAACGTGCTGCAGATCCTCGTGATCGCGATCGCCGTCGGCATTGCGGCCCTCAAGGTCGGTAAGCAGGCCGAGCCCTTCCTGGCCCTCAACGCCTCGGCGCTGGCAGTGATCCAGAAGGTCCTGTGGTGGATCATCCGGATTGCGCCGCTGGGCACCGTCGGCCTGATCGGCAACGCCGTGGCCGTCTACGGCTGGGACACCATCGGTTCGCTGGGCAAGTTCACGGCCGCCGTCTACATCGGCCTGGCCCTCGTCATCTTCGGCGTCTACCCCGTGCTGGTCCGGTCCCACGGGCTGTCCGTCAAGCAGTACTTTTCCGGCGTCTGGCCGGCCGTGCAGCTTGCCTTCGTCTCCCGGTCATCCATCGGTACCCTTCCGCTGACCCAGCGCGTGACCGAGCGGAACCTCGGCGTTCCCCGGGGTTATGCCTCCTTCGCCGTCCCGCTGGGCGCGACCACCAAGATGGACGGCTGCGCCGCCATCTACCCCGCGATTGCAGCCATTTTCGTGGCGCAGTTCTTCGGCATCGAGCTGGACTTCAGCCAGTACCTGCTGATCGCGCTGGTGTCCGTGCTCGGCTCAGCGGCAACTGCCGGCACAACCGGCGCCGTGGTCATGCTCACGCTGACCCTGTCCACGCTGGGACTGCCGCTGGCCGGCGTCGGCCTCCTGCTCGCCGTCGACCCCATCCTGGACATGGGCCGCACCGCGGTCAACGTCGCCGGGCAGGCTCTTGTCCCCACACTCGTGGCCAAGCGCCAGGGCATCCTGGACGAGGGGCTGTACAACGCCCCCCGCGCCGGCGACCCCTTCCAGGACGACGCACCTGCAGCAGGCGCAGCACCGGCTGCAGACAAAGCGCCGGAACTGGCGGACGCGAAGCGCTGACAGCCCTTTACAGCGGCCCAATTCGCTGAGCCGCGGACCGCGCAGCTGGTAAGAAACGCCTGTGACCCGGGACTTCCCGGGGCACAGGCGTTTTTTCACTGCCTGCCGGACCGGGGCAGCGTGGGTCCCGTCTCCCTGCCTCGTGGTTGGATGGAACACAGTTCCCGCGGCCTAAGGCCTGCGAGCACGCAGTGGCACTGCTACCAGGGGCGCGGTAGGGTACCCGGCATGGACGTCATTCTGGTTCCCGGGTTCTGGCTCGATGCATCCTCGTGGTCCGAGGTTACTCCCCCGCTCACTGATGCCGGGCACACAGTCCATCCGCTGACGCTGCCCGGGCTGGAGGCTCCTGATGCGGAGCGAAGCGGCATCGGGCTGAGCGACCATATCAGGGCCGTCGTGGAAACAGTTGACGGCGTTGACGGCCATGTGATCCTCGTAGGCCATTCCGGCGGTGGTGCGATCATTCACGGCGTGGTGGACGCCCGGCCCGACCGCGTGGCGCGCGCCATTTATGTGGACAGCGGGCCTCTCGGTGAGGGCGGCGTCATCAACGATGAACTGCCGGCCGAAGGTGACGAGATACCGCTGCCGCCGTGGGACGGCTTCGAGGAGGAAGACCTCGTGGACCTGAATGATGATCTTCGTGCCATGTTCCGGGCGCGTGCCATCCCCCAGCCCAAGGGCGTGGCGTACGACCGGCAGCACCTTCATGATCAGCGCCGCTACGACGTGCCTGCCACCGTCATTGCCTGTGAGTTTCCCAGCAGCCTGCTCAAGGAGTGGATGGATGCGGGCCACCCGTACGTAGAGGAACTCGCCCGCATCCGTGACGTCGATCTGATGGACCTGCCCACAGGGCACTGGCCGCAGTTCACCAAGCCGGCAGAACTCGGCAAGGCAATCCTGGCCGCGGTGGACCGTTCGGCCTAGGGGTATCCCGTCAGTGACGTCCGCCGATCACCCCCTGTTCCACTGCCTTCAAAACGGCATCCGCCTCCGCCCGGGTAAGCGTGCCGTCCGCAACAGCCTGGTCCAGCCGCGGCTTCAGGTCCCCAGCCCGGCTCTTGCGGGCCTCGGCCCGGAGTTCCTCCAGGGCGGCCTTCACTTTGGCCTCATCGATCCCCAGTGACTTCGCCAAGGATGCGGCCAGCGCCGCGTCCTTCGCTGCCCGGTCCGGCTTCTGCGCGCCTGCCCGGGGACCGGCAGACCGATTCTCCTGCCGGAATGTCCTTAGAGCGCCTGCCACCTTGGCTTCGTCCACTCCCAGCTTGGCCGCCAGCGCCGAGGCTTGCGCTCCGCGCAGCCCCTGGCCGTGGCCCCGGCCGTGACCTAGGCCGTGGCCTTTCCCCAGGCCTTTGTCCTGCCTACTGCCTGGCGTCTGGCCGTCAGGGGCCGCGTTCGCGGAGGGGCTGCTGGAGTTGGGGGCCGGTGGGGCTGTTGTCGCGGAGGCCATTCCTGTGGCGCCCAGTCCGGCGCCGAGCGCCACTGCCGCAGCGCCGAGGCTGAGTGCGACTTTCTTCGTACGGTTCATGATCTTCTCCTCGATCTGCAGGACGCTGGCGGCCCCGTCGCCGCCGGCCGTTACGGCCATGGCAACAGGATGCACCTTCGACGTTGCTCTTTTCCTATGGCTCAGCTGTGAAGTGGATGTGAATTCGGGGCTGGAACCGGCTCTTGCTGTTTCGTCTCCAGCTCCAAGGCTCACCGGAATAAACTTGCACAAAGTGCAAACATGCACGTAGTGTAATTGAGTGTCCACTTCCAGTTCCTCCAACCGGCAATCCGCAACCCCCGCTGCGGCCGGTACTGCCCCGTCCGGCACTGCCCCCTCCCGGCGGGAGCTGAACAAGGCAGCCACCCGTCAGGCGATTTCCACCTCCACACTCGAGCTGCTCCGCCGTAAGGGACCGGGCAACTTCACCGTCGAGGACATCGCAGACGCCGCCGGAGTGTCCCGCCGCACGTTCTTCAATTACTTCAACAGCACCGAGGCAGCCATCGCGTCAGTGACGCACGGCTTCCTCGACACCGTGCTTGAGCAGTTCCGCCTGCGGCCGGCGGACGAGCCGATCCTTGAGTCAGCCCGGGCAGCCCTCGTGGAGCTTGCGGACCCCATGACGATCGCCCCGATGGCCGAGCTCTTCAGCCTGACGCAGGCCAGCCCGGTGCTGGCACGCTCAGAACTCGAGGCCTGGGACCACTGCACCGAGCAGATCATCGCCGCCGCCCGCGAGCGGGCGGTCCACCATCCGGCTAACCAGATGGACGAGCTGTATCTCCGGGCTCTTGCCGGTTCCGTCATCTCCTGCGGCAAGGCCGCCATGGAAATCTGGTTCGACCGCTGCGGAACTGACCTTTCAGCCGAATCTTTGGCCATTCTCCGGCAGTTGCTGATCGACTCCATGGTCCTGCTCGGTTCCGGCTTTACAGCGCCCGTACAAAAACACCCGCCTGCACACCACAACAACCCTTCCGCCCCGCACTCCCCAGAACGGTCCTGACATGGCACTTCTCCTGTATCGGCTCGGCAAATTCTCCTACCGGCACCGCTGGCTCGTTATTTCGCTGTGGCTGGCCGTCCTGGTGGCCGTGGGAGGGGCTGCCGCCGCTTTCCACGGCACAATGTCCAACAACTTCCAGATCCCTGGCACTGAGACCCAGCAGATGGCAGACAAGCTCAAGAAGGAGCTGCCCGCTGCTTCCGGCGGTGCCGCCGGGATCGTCTTCGAGGCCGGGGATACCGGCTTCACGCAGGCCGGCCGGGAGGCGGTTGCCGCCGCGCTGGCCAAGCTTGAAACCCTCCCCGACGTGCAGGGAACGGTCGACCCGTTCGCCGCTCAGGCACAACTCGACCAGGCCACGGGAGACACTGCAGCCGGTGAGAAACAGGCCGCGGCGGGCAGGGTCCGGCTGGACGAGGCTGCCGCTGAGCTCGCCGCGGGCAAGGAGCAGCTTGCCGCTGCTGAAGCCCAGATGAGTGCGGCAGGGTTTCCTGCCGCAGCCATCGAGGCGCAGCTCGGCCAGCAGAAGGCTGCCCTGGCCGCCGGCCAGGACAAGCTCGACGCCGGCACCACGGAACTGGAGGCCGGGAACGTGAAGCTGGCCCTCGCCAAGCGCCAGCTGGAATCCTCCGAAGGCATGCGGTTTGTTTCCGAAGACGGCAAGGCTGCGATCGCGCAGGTCCAGTTCAAAACCTCCATCAACGGACTGGACCCAGAGGTGCGCCAGCAGGTACAGGACATCGCCAACGAAGTCACCTCTGCCGGGGTTACCGCACTTGCCAGCAAGGAAATCACCGAGGACGTCTCCGAAGTGTTCGGCGTGGCGGAGATCATTGGGGTGGCTGTCGCCGCCCTCGTCCTGATCATCGTGCTCGGGACCCTGATCGCCGCCGGGCTGCCCCTGCTGATGGCACTGGTGGGAGTGGCTGCAGGTGTCGGCGGCACCTTCGCCCTGAGCAGCGTTGTGGACATGAGCTCCATTTCCCCGATGCTCGCGCTGATGCTGGGGCTGGCCGTCGGCATCGACTACTCCCTGTTTATCGTCAACCGGCACCGGAACCAGGTGCTGGCCGGCATGGACGAGGAAGAGTCGGTGGCGCTCGCAACGGGCACGTCCGGCAACGCTGTCCTGTTCGCCGGCCTGACCGTCATCATCGCCCTTGCCGCCCTTGTGGTCCCGGGACTCCCGTTCCTCGGCGTCATGGGTCTGTCAGCCGCCGCAACGGTGGGAGTCGCCGTCGTGGTTGCCCTGACCCTCACGCCGGCGATCCTTTCCCTCATCGGCCGGAAGCTGATTTCCAAACGGGCATGGGCCAAGGCCGCAAGCCACAACGCGGATCCGAACCACGAGGCCGACGATCTCCTGAAGGAGGAGCACCGCAGCAGCCGCGGCTGGGGCGGCCTCGCCACCAGGCACCCGGTCATGGCCGTACTGGCCGGCGTCCTGCTGCTCGGACTCATGGCCCTGCCGGCCAGCCAGCTGAGGCTCGCGCTGCCCGACGGCGGGTCTGAACCGGCCGACTCGCAGGCCTTCAAGGCCTATGACGTCACCAGCCGCAGCTTCGGCGAGGGCATGACGGGACCGATCGTCGTCGTCGGCGATTTCCCGGCAGGCCTCAGCGAAGCGGAGGCGCAGGCCAAGCAGCTTGACGTCGCGGACATCCTCCGCGGCACAGAAAACGTCACGGCCGCCGTCCCCGTCGCCCTGAGTGATGACCGCCGCACCGCCGTCTTCCAGGTCATTCCGCGCGAGGGGCCGGCCAGCGCCAGCACCGTTGACGTGGTCTCCGAACTGCGTGCCGAGAAAGCCGCCATCAATGAGGCCACCGGCGTCAGCATTGGTCTGACGGGCCAGACCGCGGGCAACATCGACGTTTCAACCAAGCTTGGTGACGCCCTGCCGCCCTACCTGGCCATTGTGGTGGGACTCTCGCTGCTCCTCCTGCTGCTGGTGTTCCGTTCAGTCGTGGTCCCACTGCTGGCTACAGGCGGGTTCCTGCTGTCGCTGGCGGCTGCCTTCGGCGCGGTTGTTGCTGTCTACCAGTGGGGCTGGCTGGGGACGGTCTTCGGCGTGGACAACCCGGGCGCGGTGCTGAGCTTCCTGCCCATCATCCTGATCGGCGTGCTGTTCGGCCTCGCCATGGATTACCAGGTGTTCATCGCCTCCGGCATGCGCGAGTCCTACATGCACGGGGAAACCGCGAAACACGCCGTCCGCTCCGGATTCAGCCATGCCGCCGCGGTGGTTACGGCTGCAGCGATCATCATGGTCAGCGTGTTCTCCGGCTTCATCTTCTCGCACCTGAACATGGTCCGCCCGCTCGGCTTCGCGATGGCGGTCGGCGTCCTCATTGACGCGTTCGTGGTGCGCATGACCATCGTCCCGGCCGTGATGTACTTGCTCGGCAACAAGGCCTGGTGGTTGCCGCGCTGGCTTGACCGGATACTGCCCGACGTGGACGTGGAAGGCGCAAAGCTCCGCAAGCCCGGCCCGGCGCCGGCTGATGCTCCCGCAGCCGAACCCGCCGACGTGGCCGCACGCTGACGTCCCCGTTCCTGGAGCCGCCCGCTGATCATCTTGATTGGCGGGCGGCTCTCTTCGTGGGAGGGGTGGTTTCAACGTGCGACATTATTAGCCTGTTGGGTTGCGGGCCCCGGACGGTTTCAGCCCCGCTGCAACTAGGCTGGTGCAGTGACCCGCCTCATTCTCGCTTCCCAGTCCCCCGCCCGCACCAAGCTGCTCAGCAATGCGGGCATCGCCCATGACGTCCTCGTCTCCGACGTGGACGAGGACGCCGTCCAGGCACGCTACGGCGTGACGGATCCGCACGACACCGCCCTGCTCCTGGCACGGGCCAAAGCCGAGGCGGTGGCTTCCCTGCCCGAGGCGGACGGCGCGCTGGTGATCGGCTGTGATTCCGTCTTCGAATTCGACGGCGAAGCCCACGGCAAGCCCTACACACCTGAGCTCGCGAAAGAACGGATGCTCCGGATGAGCGGCAGCATGGGCGTGCTGCACACCGGCCACTGGCTGGTGGATTGCCGGGACACCGATGGTTCCGACGACGGCGAACACGGCTCAGGCGCGACCGTGGGCTCGGTGTCTTCGGCCGAAGTCCATTTCATGGACATGAGCGAGGGCGAGATCGACACGTACATCGCCACGGGCGAGCCGCTGCAGTGTGCCGGATCCTTCACGATCGACGGCTACGGGGGCGCCTTCATCCGCAAGGTCGACGGTGACCCGCACACCGTCGTCGGGCTCTCCATCTCCACCCTGCGCGGCCTGCTCGGCCAGGCACAAGTGAACGTCACCGAGCTGTGGACCGGCGGCGCCGCCGATCCGGCAGAGGTCAGGGCCGAGTAGACCGATTTGCGGCTCCTTGTAGCAACCCTACAAAGCAATGGCCGCCTACACGCGGATTCCGCCAGTAATATCGGCGGAATCCTCAAAATCAGGCTAGGCTCCCTGAAGGAAAGAAGGAGACGCCTTGTCAGTTAAGCCGGAGCAGTCCGCAGGCCCAGTGCACGCAAACCTCACGAAGGTCCTGATCGCGAACCGCGGTGAAATCGCCGTACGCATCATCCGGGCAGCCCGGGACGAAGGCATCGCCTCCGTCGCCGTGTATGCCGAGCCCGACCGCGACGCCCTGCACGTCCGCCTCGCGGACGAGGCCTACGCCCTGGGCGGCAACACCGCCGCCGAGTCGTACCTGGTGATGGACAAGCTGATCGAGGCAGCCCGCCAGTCCGGCGCCGACGCCATCCACCCCGGCTACGGCTTCCTGGCCGAGAACGCCCAGTTCGCCGCGAAGGTCATCGACGCCGGCATCACCTGGATCGGCCCGTCCCCGGAGGCGATCTCCGCGCTGGGCGACAAGGTCCAGGCCCGCCACATCGCCGAAAAGGTCGGCGCACCGCAGGTACCCGGAACGGCAGACCCCGTAGGATCCGCCGAAGAAATCCTCGAGTTCGTTGACAAGTACGGCCTTCCCGTCGCCATCAAGGCCGCCTTCGGCGGCGGCGGCCGCGGCATCAAGGTTGCGCGCACCCGCGAAGAAATCCCGGAACTCTTCGAATCGGCTGTCCGCGAGGCGACCGCAGCATTCGGCCGCGGCGAGTGCTTCATCGAGCGGTTCCTGGACGCCCCCCGTCACGTGGAGACGCAGTGCCTGGCCGACGCGTACGGCAACGTCGTCGTGGTTTCCACCCGCGACTGCTCCCTGCAGCGCCGCAACCAGAAGCTCGTGGAAGAGGCACCGGCACCGTTCCTCACGGAAGAGCAGAACCGCCGCCTCTACGAGTCCTCCAAGGCGATCCTCAAAGAGGCCCGCTACCTCGGCGCCGGAACCTGCGAATTCCTCGTGGGTCAGGACGGCACCATCTCCTTCCTTGAGGTCAACACCCGCCTCCAGGTGGAGCACTGCGTGTCCGAAGAGGTCACGGGTATCGACCTTGTCCGCGAGCAGTTCCGCCTGGCCCGTGGCGAGAAGCTGGGCTACGACGACCCGGAGGTCCGTGGCCACTCCATCGAATTCCGCATCACTGGCGAAGACCCGGGCCGGAACTTCATGCCCGCCCCGGGCACCATCACCACGCTGAAGAACCCCACCGGTCCCGGCGTCCGCATCGACTCCGGTGTGGAGCAGGGCGACGTCATCAGCGGCAACTTCGACTCGATGCTGTCCAAGCTGATCGTCACCGGAGCCACACGCACGCAGGCGCTGCAGCGCTCCCGCCGGGCGCTTGAAGAGATGGTGGTGGAAGGCATTCCCACCGTCATCCCCTTCGACCTTGCCGTGGTCAGCCACCCGGATTTCGCCCCCGAGGAGGGGCCCTTCAGCGTCCACACGCGCTGGATTGAGACCGAGTTCGTCAACGAGCTGCCTGCCTGGACGCCCGGCGGCGCCGGAACCGAAGCCGCGGAGGAGGCCGGCGGACGCCGGACCGTCGTGGTGGAGGTCGGCGGCAAGCGGCTGGAAGTCGCCCTTCCCGCCTCGCTCGGCTTCAGCGGCGTTGTCTCCGGCGCCGGAAAGCCGGCCAAGTCCAAGAAGCGGAGCCGGTCCGGCGGTGCGGCTGTGGCGGTGGGCGGCAACGCCCTGACCTCCCCCATGCAGGGCACCATCGTGAAGGTGGCCGTCGCGGAGGGCGACGTCGTCGCCGAAGGTGATCTCGTCGTCGTACTGGAAGCCATGAAGATGGAGCAGCCGCTGACCGCCCACCGTTCCGGCACCGTCACGGGGCTGGCCGCAGCCGCCGGCCAGACAGTGGCGGCCGGTGCCGTCATCGCCACCATCGAGGACTGAATGCGCGCATGAAAATGCCCGGTGTGAATTTCACACCGGGCATTTTCAAATTCCCGTTGAATGTTGTCCGGCCACCGCCCGGCGGTGGCCGGCCAACAATCAGGACCAGGGCTTAGGCCACGTTGTTTTCGTAGTCCGTGTCCTTGGTTTCCCGGGTGATCCACAGTGCAATGAAGGTGAGCACCGCAGCGGCAGCCATGTAGACGCCGACCAGCCAGGTGCTTCCGCCGGCGGCCTGCCACAGGGCAATGGCAACGAACGACGCCGGGGCGGCACCGATCACGCTGGAGAGGTTGTACGCCACGGCGGAGCCGGTGTACCGGACATTCGCGGGGAAAAGTTCCGGCAGGATCGCTGCCATGGGACCGAACGTCAGGCCCATCAGCGTGAATCCGACGATGAGGCCGACGATGGCGGCGCCGGGGCCGGGGCCGAACATGGTGAACCACAGCACGCCGAACACAAAGATGCCTGCGGTGACGCCCAGGAGGAACTTGCGGCGTCCCCACCTCTCGGCCAGCGGGCCGGACACAAGCGTGAAGATGCCGAAGAAGACGACGCCGAGAATCAGCATCCACAGGAAGTCACCGCGGGGAACGCCCAGGCCGGGAACGAAGTTGGCGATCTCGGCGGCGGACATCGGCTTGCCTGCCTTCTCGGCTGCGGCCTGGGCGGCCTCAACGGAGGCCGGCTTGGTGCCGTAGGTCAGGGTGAAGGACGTCATGATGTAGAACAGCACGTAGGTGGCGAACATGATGAAGGTTCCTGCCAGCACCGGGCGCCAGTGGCTCTTAAACGTCGCCGTGAATGGAACCTTCGCCACCTTGTCTTCCTTCAGCACCTTCTGGAAGGACAGGCTCTCCACCAGCTTCAGCCGGACGTAGAGTCCAACGATGACCAGCACGGCGCTCAGCAGGAACGGCACCCGCCAGCCCCAGGCGAGGAAGTCTTCGGCGCTGAGGGTGGCGTTGAACCAGATAAAGAGCAGGTTGGCCAGGATGAAGCCGATCGGGGCGCCGAGCTGCGGGAACGTTCCGTAGATGGCGCGCTTGCCCTCGGGGGCGTTCTCGGTGGCCAGCAGCGCAGCGCCGGACCACTCACCGCCCAAGGCAAGGCCCTGGGCGAAACGCAGCAGGACGAGCAGCAGCGGCGCGAAGATGGCCCAGCCGGGGACCGATGCCGTGGGCAGCAGCCCAATGAGGAACGTGGCGAGGCCCATGGTGAGGAGGGAGGCGACCAGTGTGCCCTTGCGGCCGAACTTATCGCCGAAGTGTCCGAAGAGAACAGATCCGATGGGGCGGGCGATGAACGCGACGCCGAAAATTGCAAAGGAGCTCAGAAGGGCGTTGATTTCCGTGGCTTCAGGGAAGAAGAGCCGCGGGAAGACGAGCACCGACGCAGTCGCATAGATGTAGAAGTCGTAGAACTCGATCGTCGTTCCGATGAGGCTGGCAAAGATCACTTTGCCTTTGGAGTTCACCGGTTTGGCAGTGCCATGTTCCGTTGACGTTGCAGGGGATGACATGTAGTGGCGCTTTCTAGGACTGGACGGAATTCGCTGCCGACGCCGCCCGACTAAGAGACAAAAACAGAGTTCAATATTAGTTCCCGCGGTCCAGCAAACGGACATTTAGTCCACTATGCGGACGATCTGGATCGTCTCACGATGAGGGCTCCGCCCACAGCCTAACTCCCCTTCCTGCCCGCCGATAGGCAAATGTCACAGCACGTTAACAAAGGGCGACTGTCCTCGAAACGCGGCCTCCCTAGTTTGGAAGTACACCAAATCCCCAAGGAGGTACACCGTGACTGCTGACAGCACCGCAGAATCCGGCGCCGGCAATTCCCTCGACCTTGCCGCCGAGCCGAAGCCCGGGAGCGGCTCCGCTCCCCTCAATGCGAAGACCGCTTCAGCCACCGCCACCGATGCTCCCGCCCTTGAAGTCCGCCCCGGCCGCTGGATTGCGAACTGGGACGCCGAGAACAAGCACCAGTGGGAAACGGCGGGCCGGTCCATTGCGCGCAGGAACCTCAACTGGTCCATCTTCGCCGAATTCCTGGGCTTCGTCGTCTGGCAGCTGTGGTCGATTGTCGTGGTCCAGCTCCCCGCGGCAGGCTTCACCTTCAGCACCTCCGAAATTTTCTGGCTGATCTCCATGCCGAGCCTCGTGGGCGCAACCCTCCGCATCCCCTACACCTTCATGGTTCCGAGGTTCGGTGGCCGCAACTGGACCATCGTCTCGGCGCTGCTCCTCCTCATTCCCTCCACCGGGCTCGCACTGTGTGTCTCCAACCCGGACACTCCGTTCGGCGTCATGCTCCTGGTCGCGGCCCTGGCCGGCTTCGGCGGCGGCAACTTCGCCAGCTCGATGGCCAACATCACGTTCTTCTACCCCGCCCGCGAAAAGGGCTGGGCGCTGGGCCTGAACGCAGCTGGCGGAAACCTCGGTGCCGCCGTCGCCCAGCTGGCCGTTCCGATCGTCATCACGCTGCTGGCCGCCGGCACCGTGAACCTGCCGATGGCCGGCTGGATGTGGGTCCCGTTCATCCTGATCGCGGCATTTGGCGCCTTCAAGTACATGGACAACCTGACGAGTGCCAAGGGTGACGTGGCGGGCTCCGTTGCCGCCCTGAAAGAACCGCACCTGTGGATCATGGCCCTGCTGTACATCGGCACCTTCGGTTCCTTCATCGGCTTCGCCGGCGTCTTCCCCAAGCTCATCAAGGACTACTTCCCCGCCTTCTCCTCCATCGGAGTCGGCACGGTGGCCCTCTCACTGGCCTTCCTCGGCCCGCTGGTCGGCTCCCTGGCCCGCCCGTACGGCGGACGCATGGCCGACCGCATGGGCGGGGCACGCATGACTGTGGCCGCCTTCGCTTCCATGGCCGTGATCACCCTGACCATGATCTGGACGCTGCCGCTGAAGAGCTTCTGGCTCTTCCTGGTCCTGTTCCTGATGCTCTTCACCGCCAGCGGCTTCGGAAACGGCGCCACCTACCGCATGATCCCGGTCATCTTCGCCACGTCCAGCCGGGCAGCCCGTTCAGGTGCCAGCTCGGTCCACACCCAGCGGCTGGCCTCCGCGGCCCTGGGACTCATCTCCGCCATCGGCGCCTACGGCGGGTTCGTCATCCCGCAGGTGCTGAACGCCTCCAACACGGCCAGCGGCTCCTACACGTCAGCGTTCTACGGCTTCGTCGGAGCCTACGTCCTGATGCTGTCCGTCTGCTGGTTCTGCTACATCCGCAATGCCAACCGAAACGCGATGGGACACGTCTAACATGACCAAAAGCGCCGAAACGCACTGCCCTTACTGCGCCCTGCAGTGCGCCATGACGCTGAAGTCCCCGGCGGCCCCGGCCGCAACAGGAGTGACCCCGGCCACCCGGCCGGGGTCAGACCCCGTGCCGGCCCCTGGCGCCAACATCGGGCCGGCCCTTGAGGTGAGTGGACGCGACTTCCCCACGAACCGCGGCGGTCTGTGCCGCAAGGGCTGGACCTCGGCGTCGCTGCTGCAGCACCCCGGCCGGGTCACCGAACCCATGCTCAAAGGGCCCGACGGCGTCTTCCGCCCCATCTCCTGGGACGATGCCCTGGCGCGCGTCACCGAAGCCGTCAAGGACACCCGCGCAAAGTACGGGGCCGACGCCGTCGGCGTTTTCGGAGGCGGCGGCCTCACCAACGAAAAGGCCTACCAGCTGGGTAAATTCGCCCGCCTCGCGCTGGGCACGTCCCGCATCGACTACAACGGCAGGTTCTGCATGTCCTCGGCGGCTGCCGCCGGCATCCGCGCCTTCGGCCTGGACCGCGGGCTGCCGTTCCCGCTCGAAGCCCTGGACACCGCCAGCACCATCCTGATGCTCGGATCCAATGTCGCCGAGACCATGCCGCCGTTCGTCCAGCACCTGCAGGGCGTCCGCGACGCCGGCGGCCTCATCGTGGTGGACCCGCGGCGTTCTGCCACGGCGGCCTTCACCTCCGACGGCGGCGGGCTCCACCTCCAGCCCCTGCCCGGCACGGACCTCACCCTCCTGCTCGGCCTGTCCCACGTGGTTATCCATGAGGGCCTCGTGGACACCGACTACGTCGCGGCCCGCACCAGCGGCTACGAAGCCGTTGCCCGCAGCGTCAACGCCTTCTGGCCGGAGCGGGTCCAGTCCCTCACCGGCGTTCCCGCCGATCTCATCCGCGAAACGGCCCGCCGGCTCGCCAGCGGCGCCCGCCGCGGCGGCAGCTACATCCTCACCGGACGCGGCGTGGAACAGCACGTGGACGGCACAGACACCGCCACCGCAGCCATCAACCTCAGCCTGCTGCTGGGGCTGCCGGGCACCGCGCGCAGCGGCTACGGCACCCTCACCGGCCAGGGCAACGGCCAGGGCGGCCGGGAACACGGCCAGAAGGCCGACCAGCTCCCCGGGTACCGCAAAATCACCGACCCTGCCGCACGGGCACACATGGCGAAGGTCTGGAACGTACCCGAGTCACTCATCCCGGGACCCGGACTGCCGGCCGTGCAGCTGCTCAGGTCACTGGGAAAGCCCGACGGCGTCCGCTGCCTTTTCGTGCACGCCTCCAACATCGTGGTCGCCTCGCCGGACGCCAACGCCGTCGTCCAAGGGCTACGCAGCCTGGACTTCCTGGTGGTCTGCGACTTCTTCATGTCCGAGACCGCGGCAGAGGCTGACCTCGTCCTGCCGGTCCTCCAGTGGGCTGAGGAAGAAGGCACGCTGACCAACCTCGAAGGCCGCGTCCTCCGCCGCCGCAAGGCGGTCAGTCCGCCCGCCGGCGCCCGCAGCGAGCTGTGGATCATGGCCCGGCTCGCCGAAGCCCTGGACGCACCCTCCACCTACAGCGACGACCCCGAGACGGTCTTCGAGGAACTCCGCCTCGCCTCCGCCGGCGGCGCGGCCGACTACTCCGGCATCGATTACGCTCTGCTGGACAGGGGCGAGGCCGCGTACTGGCCCTATCCCGCGGGCAGCACCGGAACGCCGCGGCTGTTCCTGGACGCCTTTGCGCATCCCGGCGGCAAGGCGGTCCTGACCCCGGTGGCGCCCCGCCGCCGTCGTACTCCGGCAGCAAACCCCGGCCGGGACGCCGGCAGGGACGCCGCAGCCCCTGCCGCCACACCGATGACCCTCATCACCGGCCGGCTGCTGGAGCACTACCAGTCCGGCGCCCAGACCCGGCGTGTGTCCGAACTCCTCGCCTCCCAGCCCGAAGCCAGGATGCAGATCCACCCGGGCGCCGCTGAGGCTATGGGCATCACGGACGGTGCCCAGGTCTCGGTGGCGAATGAGCTCGGTGAAGTAGTCTGCCGGGCCGAGCTCAGCACGGCCATCCGTCCCGAAACCGTGTTCCTGCCGTTCCACTTCCCGGAACTGGAAAGCGCCAACCGGCTTACGGAAGCGGCCACGGATCCCATCTCCGGGATGCCGGAATTCAAATTCAACAGGGTATGGGTCCGGCTGGCTGCGAACGTACCAAACACCAGTCTTCTTCAGACATCGGAGGCCTCATGAGCGAGCAGATTGTAATTGTCGGATTCGGTCCGGTCGCGGCCCGGCTGGTTGACGAACTGCTACCGGCACTGCGCGCCGGACAGGTGGGACTGACCGTCATCGGCCAGGAAGCCGAAGCCGCCTACAACCGCGTTCTCGTGGCCGATCTTGGCGTCGGCCGCACCACGCCGGAGGCCCTGGCCCTCGCCGACGCCGCAGCCCTGGTGGCTGACGGCGTGGACGTCCGGCTCGGCGTGAAGGTCCGGCGCGTGGACCGCGCACGGCAGAACGTCCTGCTCTCCGACGGCACCTCCGCCCACTACGACCGGCTGGTCTTCGCCACCGGTTCCCGGCCCGTCATTCCCAACCTCACCGGACTGAACCCGGACCCCGCCGCGCCGGTCCTTCCGCCGGGCGTCACCGCACTCCGCGACCTCCGCGACGCCGAGGTGCTGCGCCAGGCTGTCGCGGGCCGCAAGCGCGTGGTGGTGCTGGGCGGCGGCGTGCTGGGCCTCGAGACCGCCCTCGCAGCGGCTGAAGAAGGCGCCACCGTCACGGTGGTCCACAACGGACCCCACCCGCTCGGGCGGAACATCGACCGCGGCGGCGGAGCGGTGCTCGCTGCCAGCCTGCGCAACTGCGGGGTCCGGGTGGCCGGCAACGCCCGCTCCACGGGCGTTGAGCACAACGCCCCCGACGGCGGGTTCTCGGCTTTGCTGCTCGATGACGGTTCCGCGATCGACGGCGACCTCCTGGTGCTCTCCTGCGGCGTCCGGCCGCGGACGGAACTCGCCGAGGGCTGCGGCCTCTCTACCGGCACGGGCATCCTCGTCGACCACCGGCTGCGGGCGCACCATGAGCCGCACATCTTCGCCATCGGCGACTGCGCCGAGGTCCGCTGCCCGGAACCGGACTGCATCGAATGCCGCACGGCGCGCGGGCCGTCGGGACTGGTGGGTCCTGGATGGCGGCAGGCCGAATGGCTCGCTGAGTACCTGCTGCTGTTGGCCGAGGGAGCGGACGCGGATGCCCTGCCGGTACTCCCCCAGGAGAAGCCGGGCGTGATCGTGCTCAAGGCCCGCGGCATGAACATGGCCGTTGCCGGTGACAGTTCCGCGGAGCCCTGGGATGAGGAAGTCCTCACCGCCGGGGCCGTGAGCGGCAGGCCGCGGCTGCAGATCGCGCAGTGGGCCGACCCCGAGCACGGACGCTACGTGAAGATGACCACCCGCGGCGGCGTACTGGAAGGGCTGGTCAGCGTCGGAATGCCCCGCACCGCCGGAGAGCTGGTGCAACTCTTCGAACGCGGGGCCGAACTGCCCGCGGACAGGTCCCTGCTGCTGCGCCTCGACGGGCCTGACCAGCTGGCCTCATCCGCAGCGTCCAACGACCCGGAAAGCACCGTCTGCCGCTGCGCAGGGGTCAGCGGCGGCAAGATAGCCGACGCCGTGACAGACGGCTGCTCCACCGTTGCCGAGGTCTCCTCGGCAACACGCGCGGGCACCGGCTGCGGCGGCTGCCACGAGGACATCAAAGGGCTCATCGAAAAACACTTTCAGGCGGCTGCCGCCTAATAGCTCACCACTCTTCGTCTGTCTTCGCCACGTAGACGTCGCAGGGGGCGTTGTGCGCGACGCTGTTGGCGACGCTTCCCAGGACCCGGCCGAGGCCCCGCATACGCCGGTTGCCCACCACGATCATTCGCGCACCATGCGTCTCGGCCTGCCGGATCAAAGCCTGGGCGGGCGTGCCGCGGACAGCGAAATAGGAGACGTTCACATTGCCTGACCTCAGGCTGCGGGCGACGTCTCGTGCCACCCTTTCAGCTGTATCCGCGTCACCAACCACAAGTTGATCGCTGCCGCTTCCGACGACCATGGTGCGGTCCTTCTCGAACGCGCTGACCACGTGAAGTTCGGCATCAAGGGCAATGGCCAGGTCGCGCGCAGACCCCGCTGCCTTTCTCGCCGTGGCACTGCCGTCAACACCGACAACGATGATTCCGCCCATTTTCTGCTCCTCCAGGCTTTGCCGCTCACTCGATCGCTACATCCTACTGTAACTTCGTCTGACAATCAGCAACATAGTGGACATGGCGGAGATCACATGGTTAGCTTCTTCGCGGAGATCATTGACTGACAATCGGACAACCGCGTCCAATGGAGGCCCAGCGCCGGACGAACAAGAGGACGCCACTCCAAAGAGACTGACGTCTCTTCACTTTGACGGAGCATCAGCACATGGAAATTCTCGGCAGCATTTACGAACTCATCTGGAATCCCCTGGTCTACGTTGCGCTCGGCACCGGGCTGGCGTTCAGCATCGCGACACGTGCCGTGCAGATCCGGCACCTTCCCGAAATGATCCGGTGCCTCTTTGCACGAGCCAGCTCGGACACCGGCACCTCCTCCTTCCAGGCGTTCGCCATGGCCCTGGGAGGACGCGTCGGGGTGGGAAACATTGCCGGTGTGGCCACGGCCATCGCCTTCGGCGGGCCCGGCGCCCTCTTCTGGATGATCGCCACGGCCGTCATCACGGCTTCCAGCGCCTTCGTCGAGGCCACGCTCGGACAGATCTATAAAGTGAAGGCCGAAGGTGAGTTCCGCGGCGGCATTCCCTGGTACATCGAGAAAGGCCTCGGTCTCAAATGGCTCGCCGCCACCGTCGCCGTCGTGGCGGTGCTGTGCTACTCGCTGCTGATCCCTGGAGTGCAGTCCTCGACCATCGTGACTTCGCTCGACACGGCTTTCGGCATCCCGACGTGGATCTCCGGCCTGATTCTGGTTGCCCTTACCGGCTTCGTCGTCTTCGGCGGCACCCGCCGCATCGCGGCCTTCGCCGAAAAGGTTGTCCCCGCGATGGCGGCCGTCTACATCCTTCTTGCCGTCGTCGTCCTGATCTTCAACTTCCAGGCCATTCCTGAGGTCATCCGGCTGGTCCTGGCGTCAGCGTTCGGTGTTGATGCCGTCTTTGGTGGCCTGATCGGTGCGGCAGTCTCCTGGGGCGTCCGCCGCTCCCTGTACTCGAACGTCGCGGGTGTCGGCGAGGGTGGCTTCGCCGGCGCGGCCGCGTCGGTCTCCCACCCCGTGAAGCAGGGCCTGGTCCAGTCGTTTTCCGTGTACATCGACACCGTGATGGTCTGCACAGCGACCGGCGTGATGATCCTGACCACCGGCGCCTACAACGTGCTGCCCCAGGGCCGGGGTCCACTCGTGGAGAACCTGCCGGGAGTGGAAGCGGGCGCAGAGTTCACGCAGCGGGCCGTCGACACAATCCTTCCCGGATCCAACATCGGCGGAGGCATTATCGCCGTCGCGATTTTCTTCTTTGCCTTCACGTCCATCCTGTCGTACTTCTACTACGGCGTGACGAACATTGTTTACCTCACCGGCACCTCGCGCGGAAAACTGGCACTTATAGTGAAGGCCGTGATCCTGCTGTCGGTTTACTTCGGCACCGTGCAGAGCACCGAAGCCGTGTGGGCGCTCGGTGACATCGGGTACGGCCTGATGGCATGGTTCAACATGGTGGCCATCGCCTTCCTCTGCCCGGTGGCTGTCCGCGCGCTGCGCGACTATGAACGCCAGAAGAAGCAGGGACTCGACCCCGTGTTCGACCCCTCAGCTGCCGGCATCAAAGGCGCTTCCTTCTGGGAGTCCCCCGCCGCTCCCAGGAGGAAGGCCGCTACATATGAACGTGAAGGCGGCGTGCTGCTTCGGAGATCGAACCGCTGAGGGACGGGTAGACCGTGAAGGTGCTGGCGACGTCGTCGACGTGCAGCTTCTGCTTCACCGCGATGGAAATGGCGAAGATCAGCTCGGAGGCGTTGGGTCCTACCACCACACCGCCGATCACGGTGCCCGACCCCTTGCGGGCGAAGATCTTGACGAAGCCATCCTTGACGTTGCGCATCTTGGCGCGGGCATTGCTCTTCAGGGAGAGCTTGATGATGTCGCCCTGATACTTGCCCGACTCGATCTCCGCTTCCGAAACGCCCACCGAGGCGATCTCGGGCGAGGTGAAGATGTTAGAGGCCACCTGGTGCAGCTTGATCGGGGTGACACTGTCGCCGATGATGTGCGCAATGGCGATGCGGCCCTGCATGGCGGCGACGGAGGCCAGCGCGAGGACGCCGGTGCAGTCGCCTGCCGCATAGATGTTCGGTGCGGTGGTGCGCGAGACGCCGTCGACCTTGATGTGTCCGCTCTCGGTAAGTGCAACGCCTGCCTCTTCAAGGCCGATCCCGGCAGTGTTGGGGATGGACCCGACGCAGACCAGGCAGTGGCTGCCGGTGACCTTGGAACCGTCACCGAGGGTTACCACGACGCCGTCGCCGGTGCGCTCCACCGTCTCGGCGCGCGACCGGGACAGGACTGTCACGCCGCGGCGCTCGAAGACCTCTTCCAACACCTCGGCGGCGTCGGTGTCGGAGCCGGGAAGCACCCGGTCGCGGCTGGAGATCAGCGTGACCTTCGAGCCCAGGCCGTTGTAGGCGGAGGCGAACTCGGCGCCGGTCACACCGGAACCCACCACGATGAGCTCTTCCGGCAGCTCGTCCAGGTTGTATATCTGCGCCCAGTTGAGGATCCGCTCACCGTCGGGCCTCGCGGTCGGCAGCTCGCGGGGGTGCGCGCCGACGGTCAGCAGGATGGCGTCCGCTTCGATAGTTTCCGTGCCCTCGGCCGTCAGGACCTCGATGGTCTGGTTGTCCAGCAGCTTGCCTGAGCCGGCCAGGATGCGGACGTTCTGGTGTTCCAGGCCGGCCTGGATGTCGCGGGACTGCTGGCGTGCGAGGCCCAGCAGGCGGTCATTGATGTGCTTGAGGTCGGCGCGCATCACCGGCACGAAGTCGCCGCCGTCGACGTCGAACTTCACGCCCAGGTCCCCCGCCTCACCGACGCGGGTCATCAGGTCCGACGTCGCGATCAGCGTCTTGGACGGCACGACGTCGGTCAGCACGGCGGATCCGCCGAGGCCGGCGCGCTCGATGATGGTGACCTTCGCCCCCAGGGAGGCGGCAACCATGGCGGCTTCGTACCCGCCCGGGCCTCCGCCGAGGATTGCGATTCGGGGTGCGCTGAAATCAGGATGCATAGTCACAATCAACCATTCTCCCGCAAAGCCTGCCGCACCACCAACAACCCCGGCTGCCGCCCCCATGGCAGGACCCCGGTCTTCCTGCCGTATTTCTGCTGCGCAGGCGTCCCGCCGCACGATAGCTTGTACCAGTGAGTAATACAGAATTCCTGACCATCGATCCCTTCGAGGCAGCCCGCACCGCCGCCGACTACATCGCAGCGGAGACCGGTGTCGAATCGCACGACATCGCCCTGGTGCTCGGCTCCGGCTGGGGCGAGGCCGCCAACCTGATCGGCGAGACCACGGCCACGTTGCTGGCCTCCGAAGTGCCGGGTTTCTCGCCTCCTGCCGTGGAAGGCCACGTGGGCACCATCCGTTCGGTGCTGACCAGGGAAGGAAAGCGCGCGCTGGTCCTTGGGGCCCGCACGCACTACTACGAGGGCAAGGGCGTCCGCGCCGTGGTGCACGGTGTGCGGACAGCTGCGGCCGCCGGCTGCAGCACCCTCGTGGTCACCAACGGCTGCGGCGGACTGAACGAAAACTGGGCGCCCGGGACGCCGGTCCTGATCAAGGACCACATCAACCTCACCGCCACCTCACCGCTGGAAGGCGCCACATTCGTGGACCTGACCGACTTGTACTCCGCCCGGATCCGCAGCATCGCCCGTGAGGTGGACGCTTCGCTCGATGAAGGCGTCTACGCGCAGTTCACCGGCCCGCACTACGAAACCCCCGCTGAGGTGCAGTACGCCAAGCGCATTGGCGCCGAGCTTGTGGGCATGTCCACCGCACTGGAAGCCATCGCAGCGCGACACGCCGGCATGGAGGTCTTCGGCATCTCGCTCGTGACCAACCTCGCGGCAGGCATCAGCCCGGTCCCGCTCAGTCACGAGGAGGTACTGGAGGCCGGGCACGCCGCCGCGCCGCGCATCTCCAAGCTGCTCGCGGAAATCATCGCCCGGCTCTGATCCTGCCCGTCCGCCGCCGCCCGCTTTGACGATAGTTTGGTACCTATGACGTCTTCCGATGCCGACTTCCAGCTGCATGCCGACTCCCAGCTGCTCAGGGCCGCCCGCTCCTGGGCGGACATGGACCCGGATCCCGCCACGTCCTCGGCCCTGAACGAACTTATTGCGCTCGCGGAGGCCGGCACGCCGGCAGCCCGCCAGCAGCTGCAGGACAGCTTCAGCGGACCGCTGCAGTTCGGCACCGCCGGGCTCCGTGCGGTCCTCGGCCCCGGGCCCAACCGGATGAACCGCGTGGTTGTCCGCCGGGCAGCGGCCGGCTTCGCACGGTTCCTGGCCGACGCCGTCGGGAAGACCTCACCCGGAACCCGGCCACGCGCCGTCGTTGGCTTTGACGCCCGCTACAACTCCGACATCTTCGCCCGCGAGTCCGCCGCCATCTTCACCGCAGCGGGCTTCGAGACGTTCCTGATGCCGGCGGCACTGCCCACCCCGCTGCTGGCGTATGCCGTGCGGGCGCTCGAGTGCGACGGCGGAGTGATGGTCACAGCCAGCCACAACCCGCCGCAGGACAACGGCTACAAGGTGTATCTTGGCCGCCATGCGGTGGATGAAAGCGGCCGCGGCGCCCAGATCGTAGCGCCCTACGATGCCCTGATCGCTGCCGAGATTGACAAGGTGGGGCCGCTTGATTCCATCGGGCTGGCCGAGGACGGCTGGACGGTGCTGGAGCCGGGCATCACCGCGGAGTACGAGGCCGCCGTCGCGGGACTTGCCAACGAGGGGCTTTTCCCGGCCCGGGATCTCAAGATCGTCCTCACGCCCATGCACGGGGTGGGCGGAGACACCGCCGTGGCCGTTCTGAAATCCGCAGGCTTCACCGACGTCACGCTGGTTAGCGAGCAGGCGGTGCCGGACCCGGACTTTCCCACGGTCAGCTTCCCCAACCCGGAGGAACCCGGCGCCCTCGATCTCGCCCTCGCGGCGGCCGGTGAGGCCGGCGCGGACATCGTCCTGGCGAATGACCCCGACGCCGACCGCGCCGCCGTCGCCGCCAAGGACCCGGACACTGGTGCCTGGCGCATGCTGCGCGGCGACGAAGTGGGTGCCCTGCTGGGCGCCCATGTGGTGGCCCGGCTCGCCGCTGCCAACGAAGAAACCCACGACGGCGTGTTCGCCAATTCGATTGTTTCCTCACGGCTGCTGTCCCGCATCGCAGCCGCTGCCGGGTATGCGCACGAGGAAACCCTGACAGGGTTCAAGTGGATCTCGCGCGTGCCGGGCCTCCTGTATGGGTACGAGGAGGCGCTCGGCTATTGCGTGGCCCCGGACCTGGTCCGCGACAAGGACGGCATATCGGCAGCCGTCCTGATCGCCGAACTTGCCGCGGCCGCGAAGGCGGACGGCAAGACGATCTTCGACCCCCTGGATGAGCTGTACCTGGTTCACGGGCTGCACGCGAGCGACCAGCTGAGCATACGGGTGGCGGACCTTGGCCTGCTGGACGCCATGATGAACCGGCTCCGCGTCAGCCCCCCGGAGTCCTTCGGCGGTTCCGCGGTGGAGTCATTCATCGATCTCGCCGAAGGCAGCGCTGACCTGCCCCCGACGGACGGACTCCTCTACGTCACCCGCGACCTGACCCGCGTGATCATCCGACCAAGCGGCACGGAGCCCAAGCTCAAATGCTACCTCGAGGTCATCCGCAGCGTTGGTTCGGCAGCGGAACTGCCGGACGCGCGGACAGCCGCCCGTGCCGCGCTGGACCAGGTCCTGAGTGACGTCCGCGAGGCGCTGGGGCTCTAAAGCCGGGCTTTACAGCTCAATCTCGATGTAGCCCTCGTCGACGCGGGTGGTGAAGGTGGGAAGGCGCAGCCCCGGGTTCCCGAAGCACTCACCCGTCTCAAGGTCGTAGACCTCCTTGTGAAGGGGCGAGGCAATGGTGGGGCGGGCGCCGCGGGATCCGAGGATGCCGCGTGCCATGACCATGGCGCCTGTTGCCGGGTCTTCCTGGGCGACCGCGAAAACCTCACCGGCCGCAGTACGGAACAATGCCACCTGGCGGCCGGCGACGAGTGCTGCTTCGCCCCAGGCGGGTTCGAGTTCATTCACGGCGCAGACCCGGTGCCAGCCGGTGGCGTACCCGGTAGTCAGATCCTCAAGTTCCAGTGTTGCCGTCATGTCGGCTCCTCTCCCTGTGCCTGCTGTCCGGCGGAAGGCCGGTTTCCGCGAGGCGTCTTTCGCCTGCTTCAGCCGCCGGTGCGGCGGTATATTCAACCTAGATTCCGGGTGTTTCAAAGTCGTGCAGTCATTGTGTCCGGAACGTAAAAGACACCTCACCTGACCCGAAACGTGTTCGTGATGCAGAAGTTAAGTTCACGAAACAAAGGGGAAACTGAAGCGAAACTGCCCCTGCCTAGTCTGGATGGACAAGCTGCAGAGCACCGTCTGCGGCCCATGCGAAAGGCCCCTAAGTGACCGGACAGACTTCAAGCACAGAGACACCGCGCCGCATCGTCGTCGCCGGCGGCGGCCCGGCTGCCCACCGTTTTGCAGACGCAATGCATGCCCGTGGCCTCGAAGGCTGGCAAGTAACCGTACTTACGGAAGAAGCGCACCTGCCCTACGACCGGGTCGCCCTGAGCAAGGCCCTCACGGACAGCGACGTTGACCTCACGCTCGGCGCCGCGGCCATGTGGGACCACGAAGCCCTCACACTTAAGACCGGCGAGCGCGTGGTGAAGATCGACATCGCCGCCAAGGCCGTTGAGACCGCTGCCGGCAACCGCTTTGAATACGACGAGCTCGTCGTGGCCACCGGCTCCGACGCCGCCAGGCTCCCCATTCCCGGCGCCGAGCACGTGCATGTCTACCGCACGCTCGAAGACGTCTGGGCAATCAACAAGTCCATCGCCGAGCTCACCGGGAAGCTCGGCCGCAAGATCAACGCCGTCACCATCGGTGGCGGCCTGCTGGGTCTGGAATCAGCAGCCGGCACCGAGCAGCTCGGAGCCACCCCGGTGGTCATCAACGGCGCACCGTGGCTCATGAACACCCAGCTCGATGAGGGCGCCGGCCAGGCATTGGGCCGCCTGATCGAATCCAAGGGCTTCGAGGTCCACGGCGGCGTGTTCCCGTCAGAGATCCTCGCGGACGACGACGGCCAGGTCACCGGCGTGCTGATGGCCGACGGCCGCACCATCCCGGCTGACCTTGTCATTGTGGCCATCGGCGTGAAGCCCCGTGATGAACTCTTCCGCGCCGCCGAGGGCGAGGAGTCCCTGTTTGATCTTGGCCCCCGCGGCGGCGTAGTCATCAACGATGACTGCTCCACCCAGGTACCGGGCATCTGGGCCATCGGTGAAGTCGCGAACTTCGGTGGCATGTGCCTGGGCCTGGTAGCCCCGGCCAACACCATGGCCGAAATCGTGGCAGACCGCCTGCACGGCGGTGAGGCAACGTTCCCCGGCTTCGACACCGCCACGAAGCTGAAGCTGTCGGGCGTTGACGTGGCCAGCTTTGGTGACGCGTTCGCCAAGACCGATCACGCCCTCGAAATCGTCTACGCAGACCCCGCCCGCGGCGTTTACCAGAAGATCGTCACCACCGACGATGCCAAGACCCTGCTCGGCGGCATCTTCGTCGGCGACGCCACCCCGTACACCAGCCTCCGCCCGCTCCTGGGCCGCGAGCTTCCGGCCGAGCCGGGTGCCTACCTCACCGCCGCCGGCGGCGGCGACGCCCCAGAAACCGACCTCCCGGACGACGCCATCCTGTGTTCCTGCAACAACGTGTCCGCCGGAACCATCCGCGACACCGTCAACGGCTGCGGGGCCTGCGACGGCAACGCCCCCGTCCAGGAACTCGGCGAGCTCAAGGGCTGCACCCGCGCCGGCACCAGCTGCGGTTCGTGCGTGCCGATGCTGAAGAAGCTGCTCGAGACCGAACTGACGAAGTCCGGCGTCGAGGTCTCCAAGGCCCTCTGTGAGCACATCGAACTGTCCCGCCAGGAACTGTTCGACGCCATCCGCGTCCTGGAACTGACGTCCTTCGAAGAAATCATGGCCAAGTACGGCACGGGCGCAGGCTGCGACATCTGCAAGCCGACCATCGCCAACATCCTGGCCAGCCAGAACAGCGCCTACGTCCTGGACGCCGGCCGCGGCACCCTGCAGGACACCAACGACCGCGCCTTGGCCAACATGCAGAAGGACGGAACTTACTCGGTGGTCCCCCGCATCGCCGGCGGCGAGATCACCCCCAAGAAGCTCGGCGTCATCGCCGCCGTGGCCGAGAAGTACAACCTCTACACCAAGATCACCGGCGGCCAGCGCATCGACATGTTCGGCGCCCGGCTGGAGCAGCTGCCGGAAATCTGGAAGGAACTGGTAGACGCCGGATTCGAATCCGGCCAGGCCTACGGCAAGAGCCTCCGTACAGTGAAGTCCTGCGTCGGCTCCACCTGGTGCCGCTTCGGCGTCCAGGACTCGGTGGCCATGGCCATCCAGCTGGAACTGCGCTACCGCGGACTTCGCAGCCCGCACAAGCTCAAGATGGGCGTCTCCGGCTGTGCCCGCGAATGCGCCGAGGCCCGCGGCAAGGACGTCGGCGTAATCGCCACCGCGGACGGCTGGAACCTGTACGTCGGCGGCAACGGCGGTGCCACGCCGGCCCACGCCCAGCTGCTGGCCAAGGACCTTGATGACGAGACGCTGATCAGGTACATCGACCGTTACTTCATGTACTACATCCGCACAGCGGACCGCCTGCAGCGCACCGCGCGCTGGCAGGAGGAACTCGACGGCGGCATCAAGCACGTCGAGGATGTTGTAGTGAACGACACCCTTGGCATCGCCGAAGAGCTCGAGGCGGCCATGGCCAAGCACGTTGACACGTACGAGGACGAGTGGGCGGACACCCTGAAGGACCCCGAGCGCCTGCGCCGGTTCCGCTCCTTCGTGAACGCCCCCGACCAGAAGGACGATTCCATCACTTTCGTCCCCGACGAGCGCGGCCAGATGCGTCCTGCCACGGCTGAGGAAAAAGCACGTGCCAAAGAGGAACCAGTGCTGATCGGGGCATCCATCCCCATGAGGCCCCGCGATGAGAACGAGGTATAAGCATGCAGCTCAGCATTGATCTCACCGGCCGGGAAGTTCTGATCACAGGTTCGGACTCTGCTGCCCGCCAGGCGGTCCGCCGCTACGAGGCGGCCGGCGCGGTCGTCTACCGCCTCAGCACGCCGCACGGCGCCGGGCACGACGGCCCCCTGCCCGAGCGCCCGTTCCTCGTCGCCGCGGTCAACGACGGCCAGCCCGGGTGGGAGGGCCTGCTCGAGCGGTGCCGCGCAACCGGCATTCCCGTATCCGCAGAACCTGCCGCCGGACCCGCCGGACAGGTGACGCTGGTCGGCGGCGGCCCGGGCACCACCGAACTTCTGACCGTGGCGGCTGTCAACGCCCTGCGGGACGCCGACGTCGTCTTCTACGACCGGCTGGCCCCGTACCAGGAGCTCCCTTCCCTGACCTCAGCCGAGCTGGTGGATGTGGGCAAGAAGCCTGGCCACCACAAGGTCAGCCAGGGCGACATCGAAAAGCTCATGGTGGAAAGCGCCCTCGCCGGCAATAACGTGGTCCGCCTCAAGGGCGGGGACCCCTACGTCTTCGGCCGCGGCGGCGAGGAAGTCGCCTCCTGCGTGGCGGCCGGCGTTCCCGTCCGCGTGATCTCCGGAGTCACGAGTGCCATCTCGGTGCCGGCGGCTGCCGGGATCCCGGTGACGCACCGCGAGGTCAGCCACATGTTCACCGTGGTCTCCGGCCACGCACCGCTGACCGAGCAGGAACTCACGCACCTGGCCGGGCTGGGCGGCACTATCGTGGTCCTTATGGGAATCGGCACACTGCACCACCTCGCCGCCGGCCTCCGCCGCGCCGGCATGCGCGCGGACATGCCCATGGCCGTGGTGGAGCGCGGATACCGTCCAGGCCAGCGCACCACCATCGCGGAGCTTGGGACCATTGCCTCTGCCGCTGCCGGCTGCAGCAACCCCGCCGTCCTGGTGATCGGTGAGGTGGTGCGGGTGGCTGAAGCCAACCGCGGGCATGCCGAGGCCGCCGCCGATCTTGACCGCCTGGCGGCCTCCCTGCTGGAATCGTGAAGGTTATGACCGCTTTGAACACCATTGCTCCCCCAGCCACAGGCCCCGCCGGAATTGAACCGCAGGAAGCCGCTGCCCCGGAGGGCACCGAAGCTCCGCTCGAAGGTTTCCGGATCGGCGTCACCTCACACCGCCGCTCCCGGGACCTGATCGAGGCCCTCGAACGCCGCGGCGCCGAGGTGCTGCACGCCCCCGCGCTCAAGATCGCCCCGGTCAACGAGGACGTCAGCCTCATCGAGGACACCAAGGCGATCATCGCCGCCAAGCCGGACCTCTGCATCGCCACCACCGCCTACGGCATGCGCCGCTGGTGCGAAGCGGCGGACGCCTCCGGGATCGGGGAGGAGCTGCTCGACACCTTGGCTTCCTGCAGGATGTTCGTCCGGGGACCCAAAGCCCGAGGCGCAGTGCGCGCGGCCGGCCTGGCCGACGTCGGAATCAGCAGCGACGAAACCACCGCCACGCTCGTGGACATGCTGCTCCAGGAAGGCGTGCGCGGGAAGACTGTGGCCGTGCAGCTGCACGGGTACACGGACGTCCGCCAGTTGGAGCGTCTGCGGATGTCCGGCGCCACCGTCCTGACAGTCACCCCGTACCGCTGGGTGAAGCCCGACGGCGCGGACCGCCTCCCCCGCCTGATCGAGGCTGCCTGCAGCGGCAACCTCGACGTCCTGACTTTCACCAGCGCCCCGGCCGTGGATGCCATGTGGAGCACTGCGCATGAAATGGGCCTGTACAGGCAGCTGGTGGAATGCCTCAAGACCACGGTCACCACCGCCGTCGTGGGTCCTGTGACCGCCCAGCCGCTGCTCGACGCCGGGATCACTCCCCTGGTTCCGGAGCGTTTCCGGATGGGCGCGCTGATCCGCCTGGTGTGCGAACATCTGGCGCTGAACCACGTGCGCCGCCTCGAGACGCGCTCCGGAACCGTGGAACTGCGCGGCCGCTCGCTGCGGATCGACGGCGAACCAGTGGAGGTCGCGCCGGCTCCGCTGCTGCTCCTCCGCGCCCTCCTCGGTGCCGGCGGAGCTGTGCTGTCGCGGGAGTCTCTGGCGGAGCTTCTCGAGTTGCGCGGATCGGTGCATGCCCTGGACATGACGGTGAGCCGCCTGCGGTCCTCGCTGCCGGACGGGCGGCTTGTGGAGACTGTGGTCAAGCGCGGCTACCGGATCCGCGTCTAACACCCTGTTCTTGTCCGGATGCGGTGGCTTCTGTTACCGGGCGGTAAAGGGCAGCGAACACGCGGGGACAAATCGGCAACGGGCGGGAAACACCCCGGAAAAACCGGACACCTACGCTGGGTTCCATCATGAAGTTTCCGGCCGTTCCGCGGCCGCCAGCGAAAGGGCCAGCACATGTCCGCTCCGGCAACCTCCACCTCTTCTGCTCCCCGCATTGTCATCGCCGGCGCCGGCCCGGCCGCCCAGGCCCTCGTCCGGCAGTTGGACGGCGCCCGCTTCGCCGGCAGCATCACGGTCCTGAGCAACCGGGATGACGCACCGGAGGAATTGCTGGAGTTGGCCCTGCTCCCCCAGGTCTCCGTCCGCTTCGGCCAGCCGGCCAGCCACATCGACGCCCACAACCGCACCGTGGCCACAGCCGACGGCATGGAGTTTGCCTACGACGAGCTGGTGATTGCTACGGGATCCGCTCCTGTCGCGAACCCAGTGGAGGGCGCCGCCCAGTGCCTGAGCTACTCCACCATTGACGATGCCGCGCGGATTGCCGAAGCCGTCAGCGAAGTTACCAGGGTCTTGGGCAGGCGCCCGCTGGGAATCCTGGTGGGCAACGGCGCAGCCGCCGGCCAGGCGGAGGCGGTCCTGCGAGCCAGGGGCGTTCCTCCCATCCGCACCACGGCCCGCCCTGCCGCCGTCGTGCCCGGTAAGTCAGTTTCCGGCCTGATGGCTTCCGCGGTGATTTTCGAGGACGGCAGCAGCATGAGCGCCGACCTGGTAGTCCTCGCGGAGGAGCGGGTATCGCGGGACGATCTGGCTGCCACCGCCGGGCTGCCGACCGCCGCCACGGGAGGGATTGTTGTCAGCCAGGATTTCCGGACGTCAGTTCCCGGCATCTGGGCAATCGGCGACGCGGCAACCCTTGACGGCGTGAGGCTCGGACTGCTTGTGGCCTCCGGAGCCGCTGCGGGAGTCTGCGCTGCCGGGCTGATGGCAACGGTTCCCGACTACCGGCCGGCTGCCGCCGCATAGCCGCTGGTAGCCGCCAGGCAAGCGCTGCGGGCTGTGGCAAGATGGTCACTCAGGGAGCCGCGACACCCGCGGCGCGTGCGGCCTCCAAGGCCCGTGGAAAGGACCAGCATGAGCAACGAAGCCAGCCCGGGAGCGGGCACCGCAACGAGCCCCACAGGGAACCCTGCCGGCGCTGCACCGTCCACCATCGCGTCCTACATCGACCACACGCTGCTGAAGCCGGAAGCCAGCGAGGCCGAGATCCTCAAGGTATGTGCCGAGGCTGCGGAGTACAAGTTCAAGTCGGTCTGCGTGAACCCTGTCTGGGTGAAGACCGTCAAGAAGGCGCTCAAGGGCACCGGCGTGCTGACGTGCTCCGTGGTCGGGTTCCCGCTGGGAGCCACTCCCAGCGACGTCAAGGCGTTCGAGGCGCGCGGCGCTGTGCTGGACGGGGCGGACGAGGTGGACATGGTCATCAACATCGCCGATGCCCGCGCCTCGGACAAGGGCGCCCTCGTGGACGACATCAAGGCGGTAGCCGAGGCAGTCCACGGCGGCGAAGCGATCCTGAAGGTCATCATCGAGACCGCCCTGCTCAGTGATGACCAGAAAATCCTGGCGTGCGAGGCGGCGGTGGAGGCCGGAGCGGACTTCGTCAAGACGTCCACCGGATTCAACGGCGGAGGCGCAACGGCTGATGACATTGCCCTGATGCGGCGCACCGTGGGTCCGGCCCTGGGTGTGAAGGCGTCCGGCGGCGTGCGTTCGCTGGCTGATGCTCAGGCTATGATTGCTGCAGGTGCAACACGTATTGGTGCCAGCTCCGGAATTGCGATCGTCAAGGGCGAACAGGGTTCGTCCGGCTACTGATCCGCCGGCGGCAGCCACAGTTTGAGCCCCCCGGGGGCCGAGGAGGAATGAATGTCCAGCAAGATCGACGCGCAGGTTCAGACACCCCAGAACGAGAACAGCCTGGTCACCAGCGTTTTCCTGTTCGTAGTGATGATGGCCCTGTTCCTGGGAGCCATTTACTCGCTGACCTTCCTGACGCTGGACAACCCGTGGCCGATGGCTGTGTGCCTTGGCCTGTTCGCCCTCGCCTACTGGATCCCGCAGACCATCACGGGCCGCTCGGACTCCGCCGGCGAGCACTGAGCCTGCCGGCCACACCGAGCCGCTAACCGTTTTAAAGGGCTGCAGCCCCCGGAACGTCCCGGGGGCTGCAGCCCTTTTTTAGCCTCGTGTCAGGGCACGCCCGGCAGTGCGCCGGCGCGCCGCCCCAGGAGCGCAAGGGCGGCGGGATAGTGCGTGCCTGCCAGCGCCCAGGCCGCGAGGCTCATGCCCACCATGGCGTATGCGCTCACCGGGATGAGCACCAGCCACTCCCGCCGCGAGCCCGCCCGTCCAAGAAGCGGAATGGACAGGGCACCGTTCGGGCGCCACACGTTTTTCAGCACCGGCAGCCGCCGCAGCACCTTCGGCGGCTTGATGACCAGCGGCCACAGCAGCGGGACACCGCCTGTGGTGACGAGGTCCCCGACGATGTGGACCACGACGCCGATCAGCATGGACACCGGGAGCCAGGTCCACTGGTCGGGGGCGAACCACGTCACGAGCCCTGCCATGGCCAGGGCGAAGATCCAGTTGCTGATGAAGCCTGACTTGGGAAACAGCTTCAGCGCCTTGGCGGCGATGTTGATCATGAACATGCACAGCAGCCCGGCGCCCACGGACAGCAGGCCCCAGTCTGTCTGCAGCTGGATCTGGCCGGCCATCGCGGCGAGCACGACGAAGAACGCCGCCCCCAGGACGGAATGCGTGCCCTGGCGGTGCCCACCGCTGGCGTTCTCGATGCCCCGCGCAATGGCATTGGACAGCGGCGGCAGCGAGTGCGCGATGGTGCTCGAGCGGTGGTCCCAGTCGCATACCAAGGCGGTTCCCGCCGTCGCCATGCCGCCGATCAGCACTCCGGTGGCGTCCAGCGGATACCAGCCAAACGCGTAGGGCCCCGTCGAGACAACAGCCACCCACGCCGCGGCACCTGACGCGGCGTGGTGTCCTCCCATCACGGGGTCAGCCGCCCATTGCCGGTGCGGCAAGCGGGGCGTCGGAGAAGATGTTGCGGATCACTCCGTTGGCCCATTCCAGGATCTCTGCGTCCTGGAGGTCCCGGCCGCCGACTCTGGCTGTCTTCGGCTTCGGGATGAGCACGGCGTCCAAGGCAGGCTTGGACTGGGCGCCGGGATACATGCGGTTCAGCCGCATGGTCTTGGACTCCGGGAGCTGCGCGGGAGAGAACCTGATGAAGTTTCCCTGCAGGGCGACGTCGGACAGGCCGGCTTCGCGCGCGCCCACCCGGAACCGTGCAACCGCCACGAGGTTCTGCGCCGGCAGCGGCGGCTCGCCGTAGCGGTCCACGAGTTCTGCGAGGACCTCGTCGATCGCCTCGTTGGTGAGCGCAGCGGCCAGCTTGCGGTAAGCCTCCAGCCGGAGCCGCTCACCGGGAACGTAGTCGTGCGGCAGGTGGGCGTTGACCGGCAGCTCGATCTTCATTTCGGCGGCCTTTTCCTCGGCCTCGCCGCGGTAGTCCGCCACGGCTTCGCCCACCAGGCGGATGTAGAGGTCGAAGCCGACACCCTGGATGTGGCCGGACTGTTCGCCGCCGAGCAGGTTGCCCGCGCCGCGGATTTCCAGGTCCTTCATGGCCAGCTGCATGCCCGCGCCGAGCTCGTTGTGGGTGGCTACGGCCTTGAGCCGCTCCAGGGCCACTTCACCCAGGGGCTTCTCGGAGGGATACAGGAAGTAGGCATAGGCCCGCTCGCGTCCGCGTCCCACACGGCCGCGGAGCTGGTGCAGCTGTGACAGGCCGTACTTGTCCGCGCCGTCCACGATCAGGGTGTTGGCGTTGGAGATGTCCAGGCCGGTCTCGATGATGGTGGTGCACACGAGCACGTCGAAGCGCCGCTCCCAGAAGTCCACGATGATCTGCTCCAGGCGGTTCTCGGACATCCTGCCGTGGGCCACCTCCACCCGCGCCTCAGGGACGAGTTCCCGGATCTTGGCTGCCGTGCGCTCGATGGTGGAGACGCGGTTGTGCACAAGGAAGACCTGGCCCTCACGCATCAGTTCGCGGCGGATCGCCGCGGAGGTCTGCTTGTCCGTGTACGGCCCCACGTATGTCAGGACCGGGTGCCGCTCTTCCGGGGGCGTGGCCAGGGTGGAGGTTTCGCGGATGCCGGTCAGGGACATTTCCAGCGTACGGGGAATAGGAGTGGCGCTCATGGCGAGGACGTCCACGTTGGTGCGCATCTTCTTGAGCGCTTCCTTGTGTTCCACGCCAAAGCGCTGCTCCTCGTCCACAATCACGAGTCCCAGGTCCTTGAAGCCAAAGTCCTTCGAGAGGAGCCTGTGGGTGCCGATGACAACATCCACGGTCCCGTTCTTCACGCCCTCCGCTGTTTCCTTGGCCTCCTTCAAGCTTTGGAAGCGGGACAGCGGCTTCACACTGAGCGGGAAGCCGGAGAACCGCTCGGTGAAGGTCTCGTAGTGCTGCTGCGCCAGCAGGGTGGTGGGCACGAGGACGGCCACCTGCTTGCCGTCCTGCACGGCCTTGAACGCTGCACGGACGGCGATTTCCGTCTTGCCGTAACCGACGTCGCCGGAGACCAGCCGGTCCATGGGGATTTCCCGCTCCATGTCCGCTTTGACCTCGTTGATCGTGGTCAGCTGGTCCGGGGTCTCGACGTACGGGAAGGCTTCCTCCAGTTCGCGCTGCCACGGGCTGTCGGGGCCGAAGGCATGCCCGCGGGAGGCCATCCGCGCGGAGTACAGCCGGATGAGTTCGCCGGCGATCTCCTTAACGGCCTTGCGGGCCTTGGATTTGGTGCTGGCCCAGTCGGCGCCGCCCATCTTGCTGAGGACCGGCGCATCACCGCCCACGTAGCGTGTTACCTGGTCCAGCTGGTCGGTGGGAACGAACAGCCTGTCACCGGGCGCCCCGCGCTTGGACGGCGCGTACTCCAGCACGAGGTACTCGCGCACGCCGTCCCCTCCCCCGGCGACCTTGCGCTGGATCAGTTCCACGAACCTGCCGATGCCGTGCTGTTCGTGCACCACATGGTCCCCGGCCAGCAGCTGCAGCGGGTCCACCGCGTTCCGCCGCTTGGACGGCATGCGGCGCATGTCCTTGGTGGAGGCCGCCGACGTCCGTCCGAGCAGATCCGCTTCCGTGAGCAGGCCAAGCTTCAGTCCGTCCAGGACGAAACCGCGTCCGACGGCGGCAGTGGTCACCTCGATGATGCCCGCCTGGGGCTCGTGGTCCAGCGACTCCACGCGTGCGCAGGGGATGTCGGCGTCGTGGAACAGCTCGGCAAGGCGCTGCGCCGGACCGGGGCCTTCCGTGGCCACCACGATCCGCCACTGGTCCCGCACATGGGAGCCAATGAAATCCATCATCTCCGCGACGTCGCCCTGGTAGCCGCGGGGCTCACGGGCGTGCAGGTTGAGCACGTCTATGTCCGTCAGCTCTTCGTCCGTTGCCAGTGAGGTGATGGACCACCAGGACACTCCATGCTCGAGGGCCGCGGAGCGGGTTTCGGTCAGTGACCGGAAACTGGCCGAATGGAGGGCCGCCGAGGCCCGGGAACCCAAAACTGTGTCCAGCGCCAGAGGCGCAGTGCCGCCGTCCGAGGCCGTCGACCAGGCTGCTTCCAGGAACTCCTCGTTGGTGGCTGCGAGATCGTGGGCGCGGGTGCGGACCTTTTCCGGTTCGATCACCACGGAGATGGATCCCGCGGGCAGCTGCTCCATGAAGGGCACCATGGCGTCAACGAGCACCGGCGCGAGCGACTCCATGCCTTCCACGGCGATGCCACCGGCGATCTTCTCCAGCATGTCTGCCGCTGCCGGAAGCTGCGATTTAAGGGTTGCTGCCCGGGACATCACCGACGGCGTGATGAGGACTTCACGGCACGGCGGCGCATGCAGCTCCGTGGGGTGGTGAAGCCCGGGCGAGGACAGCGAGCGCTGGTCGGCGACGGCGAACCAGCGCATCTGGTCCACTTCGTCGCCGAAGAACTCCACCCGGATGGGGTGGTCTTCGGTGGGTGGGAAGACGTCCAGGATGCCGCCGCGGACGGCAAACTCGCCTCGGTGCGTCACCATGTCCACCCGGGCGTAGGCGGCGTCGGCGAGGCTGCGGATCACATCGTTGAAGGGCGCGTCCTGGCCCACCTTCAACGTGACCGGTACAAGCTCGCCCAGGCCGGCCACAATCGGCTGGACCACGGCGCGCACCGGAGCCACCACCACCCGCAGGGGTCCCGCCGTCGTGGTCTCCGGATGCGCCAGCCGGCGCAGCACCGAGAGCCGCCGCCCCACGGTGTCCGAACGCGGCGACAGCCGCTCGTGCGGCAAAGTCTCCCAGCTCGGGAACTCCGCCACGGCGTCGGCGGGCAGGTAGGCGCGCAACGCGGCGGCGAGATCCTCGGCCTCACGGCCGGTGGCCGTCACGGCGAGCACAATGCCCGGACCGCCGTCGGCGTTCTCCAGCCCTTCCGCCATTTCCGCCAGCAGCACCGCGCGCAGGCCAGCGGGGGCGCTGATCTGGTAGTCCTCGCTGCGGACGCCGAAGCTCCGGGACGCCTCCGCCTGCACGCGGGCAAAAGTCTTGTCTGCGGCAAGGGCGCGTCGCAGGCCGCTAAGGGACTGGCCTTTGCTGGGCTGGCCGGTGGGGCTCATGGCTGGATCTCCTGGAGGATTCACGTCGAACTGGAGTATTCACGGGGAACACAGGCAACACGAAAACCCGGAATTCGCGAGAATGCCGGGTGGTCCCAGCCTACCCCTGCCCAGGGCCGGGGTGCATGTCCGTACCCTGTGCCGGGGCGCAGGCGGGCCCGGCTGCGCGCGGCCGTTGCTAAGCTTGCTTACCAGGTGATGTTGAGCCCAGCAAAGCCGCCACCCTAGGAGACTCCCGTGAGCGACCAGACCGGAAACAGCAGCAGCGCGGATGCCAGCAGGGCAAAAAACAGCGGGTCCGGCAAGAGCGGCCGGACAGTGCTGGTCACCGGTGCCACGGGCTACATCGGCGGCAGGCTGGTCCCGCGCCTGCTTGAGGCGGGGCACCGGGTCAAGGTGCTGGTGCGCTCCCCCGAGAAGATCGCCGGCGTGCCGTGGTTCGACGACGTGGAGGTGGTGCGTTCCAGCCTCGACGACGCCGCCGCGCTCGAGGAAGCCCTGAAGGGGGTGGAGGTCCTCTACTACCTGGTGCATTCGATGGCGGCGGGGTCCGGGTTCGAAGCCAAGGAAAAGTCCATGGCGGAACTCGTCGCGAATGCCGCTGCAGCCGCCGGTGTGCAGCGGATCGTGTACCTGGGCGGCCTGCACCCCCGCAACACCAGGCTGTCCACGCACATGCGCTCACGGGAGGCCGTGGGCGAGGTCTTCCTGTCCGGCCCCGTGGACGCCATCGTGTTCCAGGCCGGCGTGGTGATCGGCTCCGGCTCAGCATCCTTCGAGATGATCAGGCACCTCTCGGAAACGCTCCCGGTCATGCCCGCACCCAGCTGGGTGCGGAACAGGATCGAGGCGATCGCCGTGCGGGATGTGCTGCATTATCTGGTGGGCGCCGCCGCCCTGACGGAGCCCCTCAACCGGAGCTTCGACGTCGGCTCCCGGGACGTCCTGAGCTATGCCGGCATGATGAAGGAGTACGCAGCCGAAGCGGGGCTGCCGCTGCGGCTTGTCCTGGCGCTTCCCATCCCCGCCCCCAGGCTCGCCGGGCTTTGGGTGGCGCTCGTGACCCCGATACCTCTGTCAATGTCCGTGCCCCTGGTGCAGTCCCTGCAGCACGACGCCGTCTCCGCCGAACACGACATCGACGCCTACATTCCAGTGCCCGACGGCGGACTGACCGGCTACCGCACGGCCGTCGCCCTTGCGCTCGGCAAGGAACGGGATGCCCAGGTGGAGACGACGTGGGCGAACGCCGGCGCCGACGCCGACCCGCTGCCGAGCGACCCCGAGTGGGCCGGGCACAAAGTGTATGTAGACGAGCGGACATTCTCCAGCGACGTCGACCCGGGCCACGTATGGACTGTCATCGAGGGCATCGGCGGGCGCAACGGCTGGTACTCGCTGCCGCTGGCGTGGAGCGTGCGCGGCTGGCTGGACAAGCTCTCCGGCGGAGCGGGCCTGCTCCGGGGCCGCAGGCATCCCCACCGCCTCGTCGCCGGTGAAGTCGTGGACTGGTGGCGGGTGGAGCGGATCGACCGCGGCCGGTTGCTACGGCTGCGGGCAGAGATGCGCGCTCCCGGCCGCGCCTGGCTGGAGCTGTCCGTGGAGCCCGACGGGACAGGGAGCCGCTACCGCCAGCGGGCCATATTCTTCCCCAAAGGCCTCAGCGGGCGCCTCTACTGGCTGGGCGTTTTGCCGTTCCACAGCCTCATATTTCCGGCGATGTCACGCAACATCACCGCAGCGGCCAGGAAAATCGCCGCTGCTGAGCTGTCAGGCCAGGAGCCAGGTACTGAGTCTGCCGCAAAAGAGCCCGATGCCAAGGAGACCCAGGCAACCCCGTAGGATGTGTGGAGCAAAAAGCGTTCTGACCCCACCCCAATGGAGGATCCATGGCACTGAGTGCATCCACTACCCTTCCCCACGGCGTCGACAGCGTCACCGCCGTTTTCACGAACGAGGACTTCCAGCGTCACACCAGCGAACACGTGGGCGGCAGCCTTGAGTCCTTCACGGTGGACGGTGACGTTTCCGGAGCTTTCAGCACCACCTCCGTGCGTACCCTGCCCACCACACGCCTCCCGGAGATCGCCCGCAAGTTCGTGGGCGACACCTTGAAGGTGACGCAGGTGGAGACGTGGGACGCCCCGGGCGCTGACGGCTCACGGCAGAGCAACATTTCCCTCAAGATTGCCGGCGCTCCGATCGACGTCTCTGCTGTCCAGCGGCTCGTCGCTGACGGCGGCAGCACCCGCGTTGAGCTCGAGGGCAACGTCACGTCCTCCGTGCCGTTCCTCGGCGGCAAGATCGCCGAAGCGGCCGAACCCATGGTCGGCAAGGCGCTGAACATTCAGTCCCAGCAGGCCCAGGCCTGGCTCGAAAGCCACTAGGCGATGGAAATCCCCGCTCTTCTGGCCTGGGTCCTGATCATCGCGGGTGTCTGGTCGCTCGTAGTCTGGCCGCAGTTTCTGCGCCGCGTGATGAAGGACCCGAGAGCGCGGGACGCTGCCGGCAAGGCAACGAAATTCCTCACCGTCCACGTCGTGCTGGTGGCGGTGTCCATGGTTCTGGGCGCCGCCACGGCCGGCATCGGTATCGCCGGCCTGTTCGGCTAGCGGGCTGCTCCGGCTGTACAGCCCAACCCTGGTTGTACAGCCGGGCCGCCTGCCCGGATAGCTATTCCGTCTGTCTTTACAGCTAGGCTGCCTGGTTGAGGGCATCCTCCGCGGCCACCCAGGAGATCATGGCGCACTTCACCCGGGCTGCGTAGCGGGCTACGCCTTCGAACGCGGCGGCGTCACCCAGCACCTCGGGATCCGCCTGGATTTTGCCCCGCGAACGGAGCACGTCCCGGAAGCTGCCGATCACGCCGCGCAGTTCGTCCACGGACATGCCTTCCGCCATCTCGCTCAGGACAGATGCCGACGCCATGGAGATGGAGCAGCCGGCCCCGTCCCATGCCACCTGTGACACTGTCCCGTGGTCCACCGCAACCCGCACGGTCACCTCATCGCCGCAGACAGGATTCAGCTGGTGCGACTGTCCGGTGGAGGCGCCGTCGGGGGCTTCCCTTTCGGACAGGCCGCTTCCATGCCGTGCTTTGGAGTGGTCAAGGATGATCTGCTGGTACAGCTGGTCAAGGCTCATGCTGCGTTACCTGCCTTCAGGAATGCCCGCACTAGGCGCGGAAGTAGGCGCGGACCCCGGACACTGCATCCAGGAACTCGTCCACGTCATCGGTGGTGTTGTACAGATAGGCGCTGGCGCGCGTGGTGGCCGTGAGGCCCAGGCGGCGGTGCAGCGGCTGGGCGCAGTGGTGACCGACGCGGACGGCGATGCCGCGCGCATCCAGGAACTGGCCGACGTCGTGCGCGTGAACGCCGGCGACGTCAAACGCCGCGAGGCCGATGCGCTCCTGGCCTGCGGCCGGGCCGAGAACACGGATTCCGTCGATGGCTTCAAGCCCGGCCACCATGCGCTGGCCGAGTTCGGACTCCCAGCGGTGCACCCGGTCAAGGCCGGTCTCGGTGAGGTAGTTGACGGCGGCGGCGAGGGCTACGGCCTGGGAGATTTTCTGCGTTCCGGCCTCGAACCTTTGCGGCGCGGGCAGGTAGTCGGCCCGTTCCATGCTGACGGTGGTGATCATCGACCCGCCGGTCAGGAACGGGGGCAGCACGTCCAGGAGGTCCTGCTTGCCGTAGAGCACGCCGATGCCCGTGGGTCCCAGCATTTTGTGGCCGGAGAAGACGGCGAAGTCGACGTCCAGCTCCGTGACGTTGAGGGACAGGTGCGGCGCGGACTGGCAGGCATCAAGCACCACCAGCGCACCGGCACGCCGGGCCAGGGCCACGAGCTCCCGGACCGGGTTGATGGTACCGAGCACGTTGGAGGCATGCGTGAAGGCGAGAAGCCTGGTGCGCTCCCCCACGGTGGCCGAGGCCTGTTCCAGCTGCAGTTTTCCGGCGTCGTCAACGGGGATGTAGCGCAGCGTCGCGCCGGTCCGGAAGGCCAGCTCCTGCCAGGGGATCAGGTTCGCGTGGTGCTCCATTTCGGTGACGACAATCTCGTCTCCCGGTCCGAGGGCCAGCTCCCGGAGCCGCGCATCGCCCCGGTTCTGCCCGGCCCACAGGGTGGCGTTGGACAGCGCGTAGCTGATGAGGTTCAGGCCTTCTGTCGCGTTGGAGGTCCAGACGATTTCCTCGTACTGCGCGCCCACGAAATCAGCCACAGCCTGCCGGGCGTCCTCGAACGCCTCCGTCGCTTCCACGGCCAGGTGGTGTGCCCCGCGGTGCACCGCGGCATTACGCTGCTCGTAGAATTCCTGTTCGGCCTCGATCACGCTCAAGGGGTTCTGCGACGTGGCGCCGGAGTCCAGATAAATCAGAGGGCGGCCGTTGACGAGCTGGTCAAGGACGGGAAAGTCGTTCCGGATCCTGCGGACCTCGGCATTGTCCATCGCGGGAAGGGCGCGTTCCAGCGTGGTTGGCGTTGCTACTACGGCCAATGGGACTCCTTGGGGATGCCTTGAGGTACCCCTCAATTGTCCCACAGGGCAGTATCGGCCACGGCTTAGGCTGTGCTGGGTTGGACTGCGGCTGCGCGGCTTTGGCCGGCAGGAGTGCACGTGTAAGGGCCGGCGACGGCTGGGGGGAGAGCCTCGGTCTCAGAAGGCTCTGACGTCGCCGGCCCCGCTTGAACCCGAACCCTTGGGGCCGGAAACTGTTGCATCATGTATGACTGCATCATGCGAGACCTGGTAAGTCTGGTGGCAGCTTCTGCAAATGAAGGGCTCCATCGGTTTCTGCTGCCAGTAACAGTTAATCGCGTACCGTGACCGGCAGCACGAGTACCGAGTACTCGTTTTTTCAGGTAATCGACTACTGGTTTCCGCAGGTGGCCATGACCGCGCCCACGGCAGGGTGGGGGGCGGGCTCGTCGCGGCGCGCGGGCCCGCATTCCGGGCCGGCATTTCAGGCCTGCATCCGGGCACGCTGACGCAGCTTGGGGCAGAGCCCTGTCTTGGGAGGCGCTATTTCTTGGGAAGAGCGAGCGCGAGTTCATCCCGCCGGCGTACGCCGAGCTTGACGTAGCTCCTGTACAGGTGCCCTTCGACGGTCCGCACCGAGACCATGAGCTGCTGGGCAATCTCGCGGTCGGAGAGCCCCTGGACCGCCAGCTCCACAATGTCACGCTCGCGGCGTGTGAGGTGGACACTGGGGACCGAGGCCACGAATGGGCTTTCGCGGAAGCGTTCGCCGAGTTCCTGGTCGCATTTTTCGCGGTGCGCCACCGCCTGCCGCGCACGGCGCCGCTCCCCCGCCGCGTCCAGGACAGCACCGGCCCGGGCATAGGCCTCACGTGCCAGGTTTACCAGCCCTGCTTCTTCGAGGGCGGCTGCGGTCTCCATGAGGATGTCTGCGTCACCGCCGGCCCAGGCTTCCGCCAGCTGATGCCACCCAGCGGCCCAGCGTCCTTCGACGGCGTCAGACAACGCCGCGATTTCATCGGCAACCGTGTGGTCTCCGAGATCAGAACACAGGATCAGGCACTCCATCCTGATTCCCGGCTGGGCCATGACGGCGGGTGATGCCGCGAGCTCACGCAGCCGGGCCAGGCCGCTGCCCTTGCGGTCAAGATATTCTGCGGCCGCAGCAGCATATCCCTCAGCCAGGAGTTCTCCGCCGGGCCCCATGGCGTGACGGGCGGCGATCAGGTCCTGCTCGAGTCGCTGGGCCTGAGCCCCGTCCCCCAGCCGCGCGGCGGCGTAAAAGGCGAGCGCCGCGCCGAACCGGAACTGCTGGAGCGGGTCGTTGATGCGAAGCGCCTCGACGGCCGGAAGCAGCACGTGGTAGGCACGTTCCAGCTGGCCCTGCCGCAGGAAGCCCAGACCGCGGAGCACCTGGATCCCTCCGCCGAAGGTGGCGGCGCCCTCGTTCTCCTCCACCGAGGAGTCCGCCAGCTCATGCTCTGCCGATTCCCAGTTGCCGGAAGCGAGGGACGCTGCAACCAGCCGCGTCAGGACGAACTCGTTGAAAAAGTACAGTCCGGCCTGCAGCGGAAGCGCGGGCGCCGCAGCAAGGGCGGCCGCATGTGCCTGGTGCGCCAGCCCTGCCGAGACGAGGGCTTGGGCAAGGAGGGCGTGCGAGATGGACTGAATGGCCTCAGCCACCGTGTCAGGCCGGCCGCCTGCCGGGCCTTCCTCTACGCCTGAAGCCGGGGACTCTGCGCGCAGGGATTCCGGGCGACCTGATTCTGCGCGTGCAGATTCTTCGCGCATGGATTCCGCACGTCCGGATTCCGTGCGCCCGTTGGACGCACCTGCTGCAGCCATGGCACGCCTGGCTCCGACTGATACATCCGTGCCGGCCCGGGCGTCCCCGCCAATCGTCTGGGCGGCAATCAGCGCACGTATGCTCTCGTGGTCGGCGGCCTCGGCAAGCTCGAGCAGGTTGTGGATGGTGTCCTGCCACGAGGACCGGGTGTCATGCCCGGCGTCTGACAGCTGGCCGCGCGACTCGGTCCGAAGCTGTTCCGCTGATTTACCGAGCGCCAGGTGCGCCGACGCCCTGAGCATGAGGACATGCGGAGCTTCGGGGTGGGCGGCGAGTTCCAGCCAGCACGTGTCAAGGAGGGCTGCGGCCTCCCGGTATTTGCCCTCGTTGAAGAGTGCTCTCGCGGAAATCGACTGGGCGTGGGCCTGCAGCTCCGGTGCGCGGACATGTCCGGCCATCAGCCGGGCGCCTGCGTTGTTGAACCTCGTAACTGCCAGCAGGGCGGCATCCAGCAGGTCAGGATCGGCGACGTCCAGGCCGCACTCCAGCGACCACTCAACCATCCGGAGCCTGCCCTCTGGGCCGGCCGTCTTCGGATCGAGGTACCTGGTCATCTTTTGGCGCAACTGGAGGCTGCGCGACACTGAGACCTGGTGCCGCATCGATTCGCCCAGGATCGGGTGCCAGATACGCAGCTGGGTGTGCTGCCCGTTGGATTCGCTGACCAGCTGGTGGTCCAGCAGGGAACGGACCACAGCACCTCCGCACACGTCCTCGATGACGCTGCGGTCAACGGGCTCAGCCAGCGCAATGAGCCTGAGCGCTTCCTGCTCTTCCTGGGTCCTGCGCAGGAGATCTTTGACGACGACGTCGGACAGCCTGGGCCCGTCCGCCGGCAGCGGACCCAGCAGCAGCCAGATCCCGTTCCGCTTGGCAAGGATGCCCGCTTCGACCGCATCACCCAGAATGCAGTTCAGGAGCAGGGGGTTCCCGCCCGAGGCAGACCACAAAGACTGCACGGTGTTGGCCGGGACCGTCCCCTGCAGGGTGTGCTCCACCACCTCTGTGACCTGCTCGCCGTTCAGGGGCCGGAGGTCTATCCGCTCGGCCTGGCCGTCGTACCACAGCTGGTTCAGTGCCTGCGGCAGCCCCGGCCGCGGGCGTCCGGAGGCCAGCACACTGGCCCATCCGGCCGACATCATATCCACCACCATGTTGGCCGTCGCTTCGTCCAGGTAGTGGGCATCATCGACGACGAGGAGCAGCGGCACATCCTTGCCGCCCTTGAGTTCCTGGAAGTACGCCCACACCGACCGCAGCACCGCCACCGGCGAGTCTGACTCCTCCGGCGGAAGATCGGCCGTGTACGGAGCGAGTACGCCGTAAGGGACCTTTGAGAGTGACGAACTGCCGTGGATCCGGAGGATGGTCATTTCGGACGCGAGCCTCCCGCTGACGGCGTCCGTCAGGGACGACTTCCCCAACCCCGGCCCGGCCATGAGAAACACGGCCTGGCTTGCCCGGCTGCGGATTGTGCCGCAGACGTGTTCGATCACCTCGTTCCGCCCGGTGAGCTGCCTGTGGTCCGCAGCGGGCTCCGGCTTCTGCGGACGGCCCTTAGACGAGTCCAGGCAGATCACCCCTGGAAGTCACGCCCAGCTTGGTGAAGACCTGGTAGAGATGCCCTTCCACGGTCCGGACGGAAACACCCATTTCCAGGGCAATGTCGCGGTTAGAGACACCTCGACCGGCCAGACGGGAGATCTGGCGCTCCCGCGCGGTCAAAAGCGGGCTGCCGCTGCTCGGGACGATGGGCAGGCTCGGAACGGTGGCCGTAAGGGCGTCCAGCCGCGCCTGGGCCACGCGGGCTGATGCGGAATCGCCGGAATGCCGGGCAAAATCCACGGCCAGCGCCACGCACCGCGCCTCCACGGCATCCAGTTCGAGCTCCGCGGCGAGGTGTGCGCCCTCCAGCAGGACCTTCGCGTCCTTGGTGCGGCTGCCCACGGCGACCAGGCGGGAGATCTCTGACAAACTTCCCTGCCGGTGGCCGGCGACTTCCTCCATGAGGCGGAAATCCTCATCTGTGCCATTGACCGTGGCACCCAGCAGACTGATTCCGGCAAGGGTATAGCGACCTGCAGCGATGTCGCGCTTCGCGGATTCCCGCAGCCGCTTCACGGCGTCGGGGTCACCCAGCCACCGTCCGGCCATGTCGGCACAGAAGTCCGTGATGGTCCGGGTGCGGAAGTTGCAGTGGGTGCGCGCCCCGCGCAGCTTGTCGAGGTACTTATGGGCCTGGCCCGCGTTGCCGATCTGTGCGTAGGCAAAGGCCGTGGCGGCGTAGGCGGCCTGCAGCATGTTGACCACGGGCCGGAGTTCAAGCTGGGCCACTGCCGACAGGAGCGAGTCCAGCGCAACAGCGCCGCGCCCCGAGTACACGTAGGCGATTCCTGTCGCCAGCTCCATGGCGGAGGTCCGGTGCGCCAGGCGGCGCTCCTCATGCCCCTTGGGCGGACCGACCAGATCCAGGCACCGCCGCCATTGCCCGGCCTGGAGCAGCACCGAGAAGGCGGTCATGGAGAACATCTCGCGCAGGCCGGCCATGGGACCTGCATCGGAGAGCTGGCCGCCCACCCGGCGTGTCAGCTGCAGCGCGTCCATTTCCCTGCCGCAGGACGACAGCGCATGCATGAGGATCAAAGCGGACTGGACGCGGAACGCGGGGTCGTTGTTGAGGGCCGGATCCGCCGCCTCTTCGAGTGCCTCGATCATGGGCGCATAGTCACCGATGAAGGAACGGTACTCAAATTCCGCGAGGGTTATGGCGTTCGCCGCTGCGCCCAGCGAGTCCGGCCAGCTGGCGGCGATGCCGGGCCCCACCCCCAGGCGCCTGCGGGCGGCGTCGATTTCGTCCGGGACTTTGTCGCACACTTCCGGGAGCCACATCATGACGCGGCACTTCGCGGCGATAACGCTGGCGAATTCCTCCACGCCGAGCTGGTCCAGCTGCGCCGTGGAAATGCTGTCAAGGGCGTCCATGGCCTGTAGCGGCAGATCCAGCAGGAGGTAGGCCGTGGCCTTGTGGTGCTGCCCGGCCACCCACTCGGGGTCTGTTCTCTTGATTCCTTCGAGGCAGTTCAGGGCAAAGCGGGGATCAAACAGCTGAACGGCTGCTTCTGCAGCTGCGACAGCCATGGCAGGGCTGAGCTCGGCCTGGCATTCGCGCGTCCATGCAGCGAACTCGATCCGTTCTTCGAGGCTCAGCTGGACAAGCTCGGGTTCCTTATCACCCAGCAGCAAGCTCCTGAGCTCGCGGCGTCGTGAGAGGCTCAGCCAGGACCTGACGACGTCGCCGAGGTACTGCTCCCGGAGCGACACCCAGCGGGTTTCGGTGTCTCCCACTTTGAGGAGCCCGGCATCCTCCATGTCCGCCACGATGTCCGTGCCGTACAGCTCGGTGAGCCGCGACAAGGGCACCCTGCGCGCGCAGGAGAGCATTTCCATGACCTCGCGGCTTTCGGGTGATTCACGGGACCAGCGGGACCGGACAATGTCATCCAGGCCGGTGGCGCCGTCCAGCACCACTTTGTCACGCAACGTCCAGACTGAATCGGAGAGGACCAGGTTGCCCGACTGCTGCTGCTCCGTGACGAGTGCCTTCAGCAGGAGCGGGTTGCCCCCGACAATTGCGTGGTACGTGCTCACGAGGGACGCCGACACCCGGTGCCCAAGCAGGGTCAGCAGGACTTGCCGGGTCTGCAGCTCGTTGAGGTTCTCCAGCCGCACTTCAGTGAGGCGGCGGTCCGTGAGCAGCCAGTGGAAGTCTGCGGGAAGGTCGCTGGTGCCGGGCGCAATGGCAATGATCCGTGCCGTGCGCGTCAGCATGATGTTCAGGAGAACCCCTGCGCTCATGTCATCGATCATGCCTGTGGTGTCGAGGGTGATAATGCATTCCCTGCCGGCCGCGTCGCTCCTGATGAGGGACGTGATGCCCTGCAGAACGGCTGTGGGCGAACCCATGGCCGATTGCGGCAGCCGCGCCAGGAGGAAGGCAAGGCAGCCGTAGGAGGTCTGCGAACCGGTGAGCGGGCTGCGCAGCTGCAGCGCCCAGACATCCTTGCCCAGCTCAGCCACTGCGGTCCGTGCCAGGGACGACTTGCCCACGCCGCGGGCACCGGTAATGACGACACCAAGGGAGTCAGGATCAGTCAGGGCATTGCGGATGGCCTCCAAGTCCGCGCTGCGCGCGGGGACCGACCATCGTTGCAGGTCCGTTCCGCCCGCGGATGCCGCAGGACCAGCCAGCACACCCGCCGTGGACCCACGACCCCAGCTCAGTGGTTCACTAGACATGAACTTTTCCTTACATCCCGCGTTGCAGGATAAAGGCCCCATCGCCTCCCCCGCTTAGGAGACAGACTACCCCGTTACCCCTGCCATGAAACAGGGCAAACGATTTACATTTCCCCGTGTCTTGCTAATGCGGCAGAAATAGCATTCGGGAATTTGAAAATGCAGGGACGACCGGAGAAAACAACGGGTTGCAGCGGCAGGGGCGCCTGCAACGCGCCCGCGGCGTCAGACCTTCGCCGGATGGAACCGCTGCTGCGCCGCCGTCAGGCCGTCCCGGACCAGCAGTTCGACGGCGTCTGCCGCCTCATCGAGCAGGAAAGGCAGCTCTTTCTTTTCCGCCGGGGCGAAGTCCCGCAGCACAAAGTCCGCAGTGTCCATTCGCCCTGGGGGCCTGCCGACGCCGACCCGGACGCGCAGGTAGTCCTTGGTGGCGAGAGCCTTGGAGATATCCCGCAACCCGTTGTGGCCGCCTTCTCCGCCCCCGAGTTTTAGCTTCACAGTATTAAAGGGAATATCGATTTCGTCGTGGACTGCCACCACACGTGATGGATCGATGTCATAAAACCTGGCCAGACCGGAAACGGGACCGCCGGAAACATTCATGTAGGTCACGGGCTTTGCCAGAACCACACGCGGACCCCCGATGCCCAGCCGGCCCTCAAGGACCTGTGCCCGGGCCTTGTGGATCTTGAAGGTTCCGCCAGCGCGGTCAGCGAGCTCATCGAGGACCATCTGGCCCACGTTATGCCGGTTGCGGCTGTACTCGGCGCCGGGGTTTCCAAGGCCTACGATCAGCCAGGTGTCAGTCATGGATCAATCCTAAAGTTGTTGCGGCGCCGGCAGTCGTTGCGGCGGGGCCTCAAGTGTCCGTTCGCGCTCAGAGCCGCGCTGGGTGCGTTGGCCAGGCTTAAAGAACCCGGGTACGCCGGTGGCCGGGCCCAAAGGACCCGGCCACCGGCACCTGCGCCGAGGCGCGGATAAGCAGCAGTGCTTGTTACTCGGCTGCAGCTTCCGCAGCCGGAGCTTCCGCAGCTGCGGCTCCCTCTTCGCCTTCCTCGGCAGCTGCGGCAGCAGCCTCGGAGATGTTGACGACGAGCGCGTCGGCGTCCGCCAGCAGGACAGAGCCCTTGGGCAGCACGAGGTCGGACGCGTGGATGTGCTGTCCAGCGGAACGGCCTTCAATGTCCACCTCGACGGCGGTGGGCAGGTGGGTTGCCTCAGCCTCGAGGGAGATGACGGTCAGTTCCTGGTTGTAGGCGTTGCCGGGTGCCAGCTCGCCGACGACGTGGACGGGAACGTCAACGGTGACCTTTTCGCCCTGGCGGACGGTCAGGAGGTCGATGTGCTCGATGATCTGCTTGATGGGGTCGCGCTGGACGTCCTTGACGAGGGCGAGGTGGCCTTCGCCGTTGACGTCGAGGGACAGCAGGGCGTTGGCGGTGCGCACGGCAAGGGTGGTGGCCTTTGCGGGGAGCGTGATGTGGATCGGCTCTGCGCCGTGGCCGTAGATGACTGCGGGGATCTGGCCGGCCATGCGGGCGCGGCGGGCGAAGCCCTTGCCAAATTCGGTGCGTACTTCTGCTGCGAGCTTCTGCTCAGACACAAATATCTCCTGGTGCTTTCGGTGTTTTACAGCAAGGGCGGAGGTCTGGAGCGACCTTCAACGCCGGGCTGCCCGGAGGCGGCCCTACCAGAAGGGAAGTTCAGACCCAGTCGATAACGGAGACCAGCAGCCTGGTTTCCCGTGTATACGGGCGTCCCGGTGCTCTCCCTCGCCAAGGTATCGGGATAAATCCTACCAGCGCCGGGACCGTTTGCTGAAAACGGGCACATTACTGGCAGCGCTGGTTGAGCTTGCCGAATCCCGGGGCTTCGGGTTTCGGCAGGCCCAACCAGCGGAGTTGCTCAGCCAGCAGGTATCAGGCGTTGCCGTCGAACAGGCTGGTGACCGAGCCGTCGTCGAACACTTCGCGGATGGCGCGGGCGATCAGCGGTGCGATGGAGAGCACCGTGAGTTCCGGGAAGCGCTTCGCGGCCGGCAGCGGCAGCGTGTCCGTGACCACAACTTCGCGGGCGCCCGACTCGGACAGCCGGCGGGCCGCCGGGTCGGAGAAGATCGCGTGCGTAGCGGCGATGATGACGTCCTTGGCCCCGGCGTTCTTGAGCACCTGGACGGCGCCGGAAATGGTGCCGCCGGTGTCGATCATGTCGTCGATGAGGACACAGGTGCGACCCTCGATCTGGCCCACCACTGTCTTGGAGACAGCCTGGTTGGGAACGGTAAGGTCGCGGCTCTTGTGGACGAAGGCCAGCGGCGCGCCGCCAAGGCGTTCGGCCCACTGCTCAGCCACGCGGACGCGGCCGGTGTCCGGGGACACCACCGTGATGTTGTCCGCCGCGACCCTGGTGCGGATGTAGTCGGCCAGCAGCGGAATAGCCATGAGGTGGTCCACCGGGCCATCGAAGAAGCCCTGGATCTGCGAGGTGTGCAGGTCAACGCTCATGATGCGGTCAGCGCCGGCGGTCTTGTAGAGGTCTGCCACCAGGCGCGCGGAGATCGGCTCGCGGCCGCGGCCCTTCTTGTCCTGGCGGGAGTAGGGGTAGAACGGCGACACCACGGTGATCCGCTTGGCCGAGGCCCTCTTCAGCGAATCGATCATGATCAGCTGTTCCATGAGGTGGTTGTTCAGCGGCGCGGGGTGGGCCTGGATGACGAAGGCATCGGTTCCGCGGACACTTTCACCGGCGCGCACGTAGATCTCACCGTTGGCGAAGTCGTAGGCGTCGACGGGCAGCAGCTCGGTGCCCAGCTCCTTGGCAATTTCGCGGGCCAGCTCCGGGTGTGCGCGCCCTGCGGCCAGCACCAGCCTTTTTTCGCCGCGAGCCGTAATGTCGGTCATGGTTGCGTGCCCTCTTCTGTAGATGCCGGGGAATGTGAGGTGTCAGTAGTAGTTGCTCCGGCTGCCGCCGCCCGTGCCGCTGAAACCGAACCCGGACGGTTGGCAATGACCCAACCTTCCGAGTTGCGCTGCGCGGCCATGGACAGCGCCAGGGCCCCAGCGGGAACGTCCTTGCGGATCACGGCACCGGCGCCGCTGTAGGCACCGTCCCCCACCGTGACAGGAGCGACGAATACAGTGTTGGAGCCGGTGCGGACACCCGAGCCGATCACCGTGCGGTGCTTCTTCTCGCCGTCGTAGTTGGCTGTGATGTTGCCGCAGCCGATGTTCGTGTCCTCGCCGATCTCGGCGTCTCCCGCGTAGCCCAGGTGGGACAGCTTGGAGCCGCGGCCGATGGTCACGTTCTTGGTTTCGTAGAAGGCGCCGATCTTGCCCGTCTCCCCGAGGACGGTCCCGGGACGCAGGTAGGTGAACGGTCCCACACTGGCGCCGGCGCCGATCTCCGCTCCCGAGCCGTGCGTGCGGGTTACCTTTGCCCCTTCGCCGATGCGCACATCGGTGAGGGTGGAGTCGGGGCCGACGACGGCGTCACGTGCCACCGCTGTGCTGCCGTGCAGTTGGGTGTTGGGCAGGATCCGGACGTCCTCGTCCAGGGTGACGGTGGAGTCGATCCACGTGGTGGCGGGGTCAACGACGGTGACCCCGGCGCGCATCCAGGCTTCCACGATGCGGCGGTTATGTTCGGCGCCCAGGGCGGCGAGCTGCACCCGATCGTTGGCGCCTTCGACCTGCCAGCGGTCAGCGGTGACGACGGCGGCAACGCGGCCGCCTGCCTCCCGCGCCAGTGCCAGGACGTCCGTCAGATACTTCTCGCCCTGGGAGTTGTCCGTGGTGACGTGGCCGAGGGCGTCGCGCAGCACGGCGGCGTCAAAGGCATAGATGCCGGAATTGACTTCCCGGATCTCGCGCTCCGCGTCGGTGGCGTCCTTGTGCTCGCGGATGCCCGTCACAGTGCCGTCGGCGCCGCGGAGGATGCGGCCGTAGCCGGTGGCGTCCTCGAGCAGGGCGGTCAGGACCGTGATTGCGTTGCCTTCCGACTCATGCGTGGCAACGAGCTCGGACAGCAGCTCGCCGGTCAGCAGCGGCACATCGCCGTAGGTCACCACCACGGTTCCCTGGAGCCGGGCATCCGCATCCAGGGCATCCAAGGCAACCTCGACGGCGCGGCCGGTGCCGGGAATCTCATCCTGATCAACGATCAGGGCATCGGCGTCGAGCTCCTTGAGGTGGGTGGCCACGCGGTCACGCTCGTGGCGCACGACGACGGCCACGCGCAGGGGATCGATGCTGCGCGCCGCAAGCAGGGCGTGCCCCACCATGGAGCGGCCGCCGATTTCGTGAAGAATCTTGGGGGTACGGGACTTCATCCGGGTACCGGCACCTGCAGCTAGGACAATGACGGCGGCTGGGCCGGACTTCTCGGGGCTCACGTACGGGCTCTCCTTGTTCGGTTGCGCGGTACTGCATGCGCGCCGCCGCCCGAGCGCGCCCGGAGCCGGCAACAGGCTCCATCCTAATGGACACCGCTGATGCAGCAGTTCCGCCCATAGGATTCGAACCTATACTCCACGGCTCCAAAGGCCGGGGTGCTGCCGTTACACCAGAGCGGACCGTGCCACGCGCTAAGCCCGGGCACGAGAACCAATTCTGCCACGAACGGCGAGGCTCATGCGACCTCGTGGGCTAGGGCATGATTGGACGGTGAGCAACAGCACAGGGACACCGAAGGGAAGGAAGCCTGATGGTTAAGACGGAAGCGGCTGCCGTCCGCATTCCCCGGTCACGGATGACCGGACCCCAGCGCCGGTCCCAGCTGGTCGACGTCGGCCGGGGCCTGTTCGCCATGCGCGGCCTGGACGGCACCACCATCGAGGAGATCGCTGCCGCCGCCGGCGTCTCCAAGCCGGTGATCTATGAGCACTTCGGCTCCAAGGAGGGCCTCTACACCCAGGTTGTGGAGTTCGAATTCACGATCCTGCTCGCCGCCATCACCGACGCCCTCACCGAGGAAGCCAAGCCCCGCGTCCTCGTGGAACGGGCTGCCCTCGCACTCCTTACCTACATCGAGGACCGTACCGACGGCTTCCGCATCCTCCTGCGTGACGCTCCCCCGTCCCAGCCCGAAGGCGCCTTCTCCACCTTGCTCTCCCACGTCGCTTCCCAGGTGGAGCACATCCTGTCCGACGAGTTCGCCCGGCGCGGCTTCAGCGCAGCCGACGGCGCCATGTACGCTCAGATGCTGGTGGGCATGGTGGCCATGACCGGCCAATGGTGGCAGGACAGCCGCCAGCCCGACAAGCGAGCCGTCGCCGCCCACCTGGTCAACCTCGCCTGGAACGGCCTGACCGGCCTCAAGAAGGAACCCGAGCTGCGCACCGAGCCGTAGTCTCCCGCTCTTCTCCCCCACCTCCGCGGCGCGGTAGCCCTTCGCCGTCGACCGTGGTCAGGTCCGCGGCGCAGCGGCCCTTCGCCGTTCGCTCGCTGGCTACTCACCTCCGCGGCGCAGCGGCCCTTCGCCGTCGCTTAGACACGACGCGGAAGGGCCGGTTCCGGCACCCAAGGCGGGCACGGCCAGCCCCACGGTGAGAGTGCGAGGGTTATTCGCCGAGGACTTCGAGGGCCTCTAGCCATTCGAGCTCCAGGGCTTCGCGTTCCCCTGCGAGGCCTTTGAGCTTCTTGTTCTGCTCAGCGAGGGCGTCGAAGTCTGAATCCGCGGTGCTTTTCACCATCTGGTCGTGCAGCTTCTTCTCCTGCTGTTCGAGCTTGCCCAACTGACGCTCGATGCGGTTCTTAGCCTTGCGGGCGTCCCGCTTCTCCGCTTCGGAAGGACCAGCAACGACCGGCGCCGAACTGCCGCTGGCGCCGGTGACGGGGTTGCCGCCGCCGGTGACCGTGGATCCGGCCAGCGCGGACTCGCGCAGCTCAAGGTACTGGTCCACGCCGCCGGGCAGTCCGCGGATCTTACCGTCACCCAGCAGGGCCATCTGGTGGTCGGTGGCGCGTTCCAGGAGGTAGCGGTCGTGGCTGACAACCACGAGGGTGCCGGGCCAACCGTCGAGGACGTCTTCGACGGCGGCGAGGGTGTCGGTGTCGAGGTCGTTGGTGGGCTCGTCCAGCATCAGCACGTTGGGCTCGCCCACGAGCAGGCGCAGAAGCTGCAGCCGGCGCCGCTCCCCGCCGGAGAGGTCGCGGACCGGGGTCCACTGCTTCTGGTTGGTGAAGCCGAGCTGCTCCACGAGCTGGCCGGCCGTGAATTCCTTGCCGCCCACGTTGAAGGACCGCTTTTCGCGCTCGATCACCTCGATGACCCGGAGGTCGGCGACGTCGTCGAGTTCCTTCACTTCCTGGGTGAGGACGGCCGTGACCACCGTCTTGCCCCGCTTGACCTTGCCCGAGGTCGGCTGGATCTCACCGTTGAGGAGCTTCAGCAGGGTCGTTTTGCCGGCGCCGTTGACCCCGACGAGCCCGAGGCGCTCCCCTGGCGCGAGGCGGAGGGTGATGTTGCTGAAAAGCTGCTGCCCGTCGCCGCCCAGGAGATCCAGCGACACATTTTCCAGGTCCAGCACGTCCTTGCCCTGCCGGGCCGTGGCCATCTTGCTCAAGGCCATGGAGTCGCGGGGCTCCGGGACGTCGGCAATCAGGGCGTTCGCGGCTTCGATCCGAAACTTGGGCTTGGCGGTTCGCGCCGGAGCGCCGCGGCGCAGCCAGGCGAGCTCCTTCTTCACGAGCTGCTGGCGTTTGCCTTCGACGACGGACGCCATGCGGTCGCGCTCGGCGCGGGCCAACACGTAGGCGGCATAACCGCCGTCGAACGGGTCCACGATCCCGTCATGGACCTCCCACGTCTTGGTGCACACTTCGTCCAGGAACCACCGGTCGTGGGTGACCACGAGGAACGCGCCCTGGTTCGGACGCCAGCGGGTTTTCAGGTGCCGGGACAGCCAGGCAACGCCCTCGACGTCGAGGTGGTTGGTGGGCTCGTCGAGCATGATGACGTCGTGGTCCTCGATGAGGAGCTTTGCCAGCGCCACGCGGCGCTTCTGGCCGCCGGAGAGGGCATGCACGTTGGCATGCCAGTCCACGTCGGACACCAGACCGCCCATGATCTCGCGGATCTGCGCGTTCGCGGCCCACTCATGGTCCGCCTTGTCGCCGACGATGGCGGCACCGACAGTAAGGTCGGCGTCCAGGACGTCGCTCTGGTCCAGATAGCCGATATTGACGTCGCCGCGCTTCGTGACGCGGCCGGAGTCCGGGGTCGACCGCAGGGCAAGCAGGCGCATCAGCGTGGACTTGCCGTCGCCGTTCCGGCCGACCATGCCGATCCGGTCGCCTTCCTCGAGTCCGAGGGTAACGCCGTCGAGGACTGTGCGGGTCGCGTACGAGACCGTGAGGTTCTCACCGCCGAGCAGGTGTGCCACTGGGAACTGCTTTCTTCTGCAAATTTCTTCCGCAAAGTATCTCTGCGGCCTGGGTGCCAGGATCCGGAGAGCGGAAAGGGTATTAAAGGAGAGTATCGGAGATGATGCGGGCGCCGGGAACCGGACCGTGGACGGCGAGCGCCGTGAGCCCCTTGTGCTGCAGCTCCTCAGCGAGCCCTTCGGCAGCCTCGGGATTGTGCGTCAGCAGGGCAATCGTAGGTCCGGAGCCCGAGACGATCCCCGCGATGGAGCCGCTTGATTCGCCGAGCCCCAGCGTGTCCCGGAGCGTGGGCGCCAGTTCGATGGCAGCCCGCTGCAGGTCATTGACGAGCAGCCGGCTCAGCGCGTCGGCGTCGCCGCTGCGCAGGGCCTGCAGAATCTTGGGGTCCACCGCCGTGGGTTCCTCCACGTCGAGCCCCTCAGCTTCGCGCAGCCGGTCCAGTGTCTTGAAGACGTCCGGGGTCGCAAGTCCGAAATCCGCTGTCACCAGGACCCAGTCCATCTGGGCTTTGGCGAGGGCCGGCGAAAGATCGTCTCCGACGCCGAGCCCCACTGCCGTGCCGCCGAGCAGCGCGAACGGCACATCGGCCCCCAGCTCCGCGGCCAGCTGGGCGAGTTCGTCCCGGGACAGCCCGCTGTTCCACAGCGCGTCGCAGGCCAGGAGCGTGGCTGCCGCGTCGGCGGAACCACCGCCCATTCCCCCGGCCACCGGCACTCGTTTGGTGATCTCCAGGTGCACCCCCGTGGAATGCTCGGAGACGTCGGCCATCATGGCGGCAGCCTTGTAGGCAAGGTTGCGTTCATCGAGCGGGATATCGACGCCGTCGAGGTCCAGGGTGCTGTCCGGGCTGATGCTGACTGTGATGCCGTCCCCGGGGGTGCTCGTGGCGGCGACTTCCTCGTACAGGGAGACGGCCAGGTACACGCTGGCCACGGAATGGTAGCCGTCGGGGCGCAAGGGGCCCACATCCAGGGAGACGTTCACTTTGCCCGGAGCCTTGACCCGGACGGTCCTCGCCGCAAAGCGCCCTCTCACTGCGTTCATGAGTCCAAGCTATGGCATCGCGGGACCGGGCTCCAACAAGGGCTCGCCGCCCAGCACGGGGTGGCGGTTTCCGCCGTCGGGCCCGGACCGCTCACGTGGCTGTAACTCACGTGCCTGAAACTCAAGTGCCTGGAACCTGGCGGGCTTCGGCGATCCGGGCGAAAGCCGCGACGTCGATAACCTCACCGCGTGCGGTGGGCTCCACCCCGGCCGCCAGCAGGCAGCGTTCGGCCTCGGCCGCACTGCCGGCCCAGCCGGCCAGGGCAGCGCGCAGCGTTTTCCGGCGCTGGGCGAAAGCGGCGTCAATGACGGCGAATACCTGCTCCCTGCTGGCCGTGGTGGCGGGAGGCTCCCGGCGGGTGAAGGCCACCAGGCCTGAGTGGATCTTCGGGGCCGGCCAGAAGACGTTCATGCCGATCACTCCGGCCTTGCGCATCTGGCTGTACCAGGCGGCCTTGACGGAGGGCACTCCGTAAATCTTGGAACCTGGAGCGGCAGCAAGGCGGTCGGCGACCTCGTCCTGTACCATCACCAGGCCGTGCTGGATCGACGGAAAATGCTGCAGGAGGTGCAGGACCACCGGGACGGCTACGTTGTACGGCAGGTTCGCGACCAGCGCCGACGGCTCCACCGGAAGTCCGGTGACCTTCATGGCATCGGCCAGCACCAGGTGGAAGGCGCCGGCGGCATCCGGCCGCCATTCCCTTACAGTTTGCGGCAGCCTGGCCGCGAGCACGGGATCGATCTCCACAGCCACAACAGCCTTCGCCGCGTCCAGCAGCCCCAGCGTCAGGGAGCCAAGGCCCGGCCCCACCTCAAGGACAGTCTCCTCCGGCCCGATGCCGGCAGCGGTGACAATCCTGCGGATGGTGTTGCCGTCGATCACAAAGTTCTGGCCCAGCGTCTTGGTAGGCCGGACACCGAGATCCTCGGCCAGCCTGCGGATATCGGAGGCGCCCAGTAGAGGAGCAGGGGCGGTACCGGAGGCGGAAGGAGTCGGGTCAGTCACCTAGGTATCCTATCCCGCAGGCCGCGCATGTCCCTTGCTCCGCCGCCGTGCCTGCAGCCGGAGTGCGAGCCCGCGCGCCTGCCACCGGTTGCGCCCTATGTCTGCCTGAACGGCAAAGGCCGGGCCCGGAAATTCCGGACCCGGCCCTCGCGGACGCTTCCCTCGGGGGCTTCCCTCGGGGACGCTTAGCTGCTGGCAGCCCAGCCGCAGCCCCACGGCTGAAGCCCGCGCTCGGCGTACACACGGTTGGCAATGTCGATCTGCTGCGCCTTCGAGGCCTGGCTGGCATTGGGCGCATACTGACCGCCGCCCGAGCCAATCCAAGTCTGGATATCGAACTGCAGTCCGCCGTAGTACCCGTTGCCGCTGTTGATCGACCAGTTGCCGCCCGATTCACACTGGGCGATCTTGTCCCACATGCCCTCGTTCATCATGGCCGGAGCTGCGGCGCCGGTGTTTCCGCTTTCAGCCTCGGCAGCAGGCTTGGGCTTGGGCTTGGGCTTTTCCTTGGTGCCCACGGTGACCTTCTCCGTGACCGGCTCACGGGTCACGGTCCGGGAGACGAGGGTACGCGATGCTTCGCGGCCGTCGACCAGGACGAGCTTGTACTTGTGGGTGACGATTCCGGGGGCCCCGGCCTGGGTGACCTTTTCCTCGCCCTTGAGGATGGCCGCGCTGTTGGTGGACAGCGTCTCAAAGGGAATCTCTTCGGCGACGGTGGCTGTCTTGCTGGTGTCGACGCGGGAGACCTTGACCACCATGTTGCTGACGACCTTCGCGTTGGCCGGCTGCGAGGTGCGGTCAGCCGCGGCCAGCTTCACCCGGGCGTCCTTGAGCACTTCGCCGACGGTTGCGGCGGTGGTGGTTGTCTTGGCGGCTTTTCCGTCGGCCAGAATAGTCACGGTCTTCGGCGTCGAGATGGCAACGAAGGAGCCGTCGACTGACAGCTGGGCGGTCTTCGGGACCGAGAGTTCGGAGGAGCTGGCAACACCGAGCTGGGTGACGAGGCCGGCCACGTCCCGGGCCGTGGTGCTGACGGTCTTTTCAGCACCGTCCAGGTTCACTTTGACAGCCTTGGCAAGGTTGACGTTGATCACCGAGCCGTTCTCAACGGTGGCATCCAGCGACGGGGACACGCGGTCGGAGGCCTTCAGGTCCACCTTGGCTGCCTTAACGACCTGCTCCACGGTGCCGCCGAAGGTCTGGACGGAGCTCACTTTGCCGTCAACGTTCAGGGTCACAGTCTTGTTGTTGCCCACGAAGGCAACCAGCCCCAGTACGAGAGCCGAGAGCACCACCAGCTGCGTGGCTACCTTAGCGACGCTGAACTTGCCGTCCGACGTAAAGAACTTGTCCACGATTGCCCACATCTTTTGAGCCATCCGGGCACGGGGAAAAACGCACAGAGGCAGCCACGGCAGGACACCCGGGGGGTGGCTCCGGGCAGGCCGGAGTTCTGCAGCGGGCTTGTGCGCCGCCACACTCAAGGCATGACACCGCGAGGCGCCCTGCCTAAAAATTGAGTGACATCATCCGGAGGCCTTCCCCGACCCCGGCTAATAATTGTTCACTGTAACCGATCCGTTATAAAGCGGCCAAAAAATGTTACATACCGGGTATGCACGCCGTTTTCGTCCGGGCGCAGCATTACTCCCAAGAGCCGTAAGCACGGAGCGTGTTTTCACTGATCCGGCTGCAGAACTCGCCCAGGTCCGAACCTGTCAATTCGGCCATGGCCCGGACCGTGTAAGGCACCATGTAGCTGGCATTGGGCCTGCCCCGGTGGGGATGCGGCGTGAGGAAGGGTGAATCGGTCTCCACCAGAATGAGCTCCGGGTCGGCAACTGCCAGTGATGCCCTGAGGTTGTCCGCATTTTTGAAGGTGAGCGTTCCTGCGAAGGACATGAACCACCCTTCGCGGTTGCAGATCCTGGCCAGGTGCTCGTCCCCGGAATAGCAGTGGAAAACCACCCGGTCCGGAGTGCCTTCCTCCCGCAGGACCTGCACCACGTCATCGTGGGCGTCCCTGTCGTGGATCTGCAGTGTCAGATCCAGCCGCTTGGCGATGTCGATGTGCCGGCGGAACGAGTAACGCTGATGAACCAGCCCCTCCCCTTCGGTGCGGAAGAAATCCAGACCTGTTTCTCCAATGGCGCGGACCCGGGGATGCGCCGCAAGCTCCTCGATTTCACGCAGTGCCTCCTCCAGTTCCCCCCGGCCCGCATAGTCTGGAGCATCGTTCGGGTGAATTGCCACCGCACCCAGCAGCCGGCGGTCCGTGTCGACCGCCTGGACCGTGAACCGGGATGATTCAAGGTCGGTGCCGACCTGCACAGCACCGCTGACTCCCACCGCTTCGGCAGCATCCAGCGCGGCGCTGATCTCCACCTTAATGTCCGTGAAGGGGTAATCCAGGTGGGTGTGGTTGTCCATGACAGGCACCGGCAGCGGCTCCGGAGCCGGCGGATAGCCCTGTTTGCCGGACCCGTCGGTTCCGGGCGCTCGGTACGGCTGGGGAGTCAGGGAATTGCACATTCCTCCAGCCTAGCGGCGGGTAGCGGACCCATTCGGCCCCGGGATATGACCCAGGGCTCAGAAGCAGGCCAGAATTACCCGGAACTCTCTGTCAGGCACAGCAGTTGTGTTAGTACGCTGGTATGGAGAGATGTGTCCGCCCTGACGGTCAACGGCAGCGCGCCTGCCATACCGTTTCGCGTGACACTCAGGCCTGAAAGGTTGCCGATGGAACCGCACCGACATACCAGCATGGATGACATAGTTCCGGGCGGGCACGGCTTTGTTGGAAGCGGCGGGCTCGGCACCCAACTCAACGGCCACAAGTCCGCAGCCATGGGCCCCCAGGCCTTCCGTGGCGCGAGCGAGCGCATCCTCACCGCCATCAATACGGTCATCGACGGCAAGGCCGAGGCGGCGAAGCTGGCCTTGACGGTCCTGCTTGCCCAGGGCCACCTGCTTGTTGAAGACGTTCCAGGGGTGGGCAAAACCCTCCTCGCCAAGACGCTGGCTCGCACCATCGACTGCTCTGTCAGCCGGATCCAGTTCACTCCGGACCTGTTGCCGTCCGACGTGACCGGCGTGTCCATCTACAACCAGTCGTCGCGGCAGTTCGAATTCCGTCCGGGAGCCGTCTTCGCGAACATCGTCATCGGCGACGAAATCAACCGCGCCTCGGCGAAGACGCAGTCCGCCCTCCTCGAATGTATGGAGGAGCACCAAGTCACGGTTGACGGCCACTCCTACGGGCTTGCCGAACCGTTCATGGTGGTGGCGACGCAGAACCCGATTGAGATGGAAGGGACGTATCCGCTGCCGGAGGCCCAGCGGGACCGCTTCATGGCCCGGATCTCCATGGGGTATCCGGACAAGGATTCCGAGATTGAAATGCTGGAGACCCACCAGGCGACGTCGCCGCTGGCGCACGTGACATCCGTGGTGACATCTGCTGACGTCGCCGCCATGATTGCCACGGTCCAGCAGGTTTACGTGTCCCAGTCTGTGAAGGAATATACGGTTGCCGTGGGACGTGCCACCCGTGACAGTGCCATGCTGCGCCTGGGAGCCAGTCCGCGGTCGATGCTCCAGCTGCTTCGCGCAGCCAAGGCCACGGCGGCTTTGGACGGCCGGGATTTCGTGCTGCCGGATGACGTCGTTGCCGTCGCGGAATCGGTGCTGGCGCACCGGATCATTCTGGACCGGAAAGCCGCCGGCACCGGCGAGACGCCGCAGAGCGTGATCCGCAGCGTCCTTGCCAAGCTTCCGGTCAGCCAGGAAATGGCTGACTCGGCCCGGGCCCCCCGGCATGCGGAGGCCGCCGAACTCCGCCCGAGCCGCTAGCAGGGCAGCGCCGTGGCACTGCGTGACCGCCTCCCCCGACACCTCTTCACCACACGCGGCTGGGGACTCATAGCCGCGGGCATCGTTTCCCTGCTCTGCGCCCAGGTGATGGGCCGCCGGGACCTGCTCGCCCTGGGCGTCTTCCTGGTGGTTGTGCCGCTGATTTCGCTCGCCGGGATCCGGCTGGTCAAGCCCAGGTTCCGTGTCTACCGGGAGTTCAGCCCCTCCACGGTGGAGACCGATTCTGTCACCACCGTACGGCTGGCCGTCGCCAGGACGGGCCCGGGCACCGGAAGGGTCATCATGGAGGAGCGGCTCCCGTCGAGGTTCGGCGAATCCCCGGCGTTCCATTTTCCTGCCAGGTCGGCCAGCGGCGGAACCAGCCGCTACGAGTACCGTCTGCGCTCCGGGCGGCGCGGACAGTTCACGATCGGACCGGTGACGGCGGAATTCACGGATCCGTTCGGGCTTTCGCTGCACAGGCACACGATTGACGACGGCGACACGCTCACCGTGACGCCGGCCGCCGTCGAACTTCCCGCGACAGGGCTCGCCGGCGCAAGGGGAAATGACGGGATCACTGCGACGCGGATCCGGGCCAACCCCAGTGACGATGACGTCATGACCAGGGAATACCGCCACGGCGATCCAATGCGGCGCGTGCACTGGCCCGCGACTGCCCGTCACGGCGCCCTCATGGTGCGGCAGGAGGAGTCCGTGACCACCCCCGAGGCGACCGTTATCCTCGACCAGCGGTTCGCCGCCCACTCCTCCGGCTTCGGTCCGGTTTTCAGCGGCGCCGGCGACGATGGCGGCCACCTCGTCGGAAGCGACACCTTCGAGTGGGCCGTAACGGCCGCCATGTCCGTCAGCGCCCACCTTTCGGAACGGAACTATGCACTCCGGTTCCTGGACGCCGCGGGTGAGCCCGGGTTCCGCCGCTCCCCCTCAGCACCGGAACCCGACAGTGAGGAATATAGAGGCGCAGCAGGACTTCAATCCATTGCAGAAAGCCTTGCAGCCATCCAGCTGACCGGACAGCACCACCTGCGGCGCGAGCATGACACGGTCCGCCGGGAGCACCCGGCGGCCGGCGAGTCCGGGCAGGCAGTGTTCGACGACCTGCTCATGGACAAGCTCGCGGCACACCGGATGCGCGGACCGGTCCTGGCACTCCTTGGCAAAATATCCCTGGCCGAGGCACGCGCGCTGGCGCCGGCGGCCGGCTACGCGGCAAACGCTTTTGCCATGGTCATGACCGACAGGACCTCCGAGTCTGCCGAACTTCTTGAGGCCCTGCGCCAGGGCGGGTGGCGCGCCGTAGCTGTGGATGCGGCCACCTCCCTGCCTGCCGCGTGGACATATTTCGATGAGGGCGACGCCACTGTGGCAGCTGCGGCTGCCGATGTGCGCCGCGGTGCGGAGGTGGCACGGTGACACTGGCTCCCCAACGTCAGCACGGCTCTGCTGAACAACCGCCCCCCGCAACACCCCGCCGTACCCGGCGCCCGGGCCCGGGGGCATACCCCTGGGCGATGTCGGGAGCGGTGGCCGTCGGGGTGGCCGGCGCCGCGCTCTCCCTCAACGGGGTGCTGAGGGGCTGGGCCTGGTACCTGCCGGTGCTAACGACCATCCTTGTGGTGTCCCTGACGATGGCCGGACTGCGCGCCCTGCGGGCCCAGCCGTTGCTGGTGACGCTGGGCGGCTTCGTGGCGCTGTTGTTCATCCTGGGCTTCACATTTTTCCGCCGCGACAATCTCGCAGGCTTCATTCCCACGGACGCAACCATGACGGCGCTGGGCAGGCACCTGCGGCGGGCCAGCGAGACCGTGCTGTCAGAAAGCTCGCCGGTGGCCCCAAATGCCGGCATTGTGCTGGTGACATGCGCCGCCTTGGGGCTGGTTGTGATCCTGGTGGACGCCCTTGCCCTTCCTCTCGGCATGCCGGCGACCAGCGGCCTGGGTCTGCTGGCGGTGCTAGTGGTGCCGGCCATGATCAAGCCGCAAAGCATCGGGGTCGCAGGATTCCTCGGGACAGCCATCGGATTCCTGCTCATTCTCGCGTGCAGCCAATGGTTCTCCCCGGATGCCCGCATCCAGGCGGACACCTCGCGAAACCCCGGGCAGGCCAAGCGGGCGGCCCTGTCCGGTGCCGTGGCCCTCGTGACTACGCTGGTTCTGCAGCTCGTGATCCCGGGCTTTGACCAGGGCACGTTCCCGCAGGGTTCACGGCTGAATCCGTGGGCGTCCTCGAGCGGCCTGAATCCGATGATCAGCCTGGGCAACAGCCTCCGCCGCCCCACGGGTGACGGCCGGATCACGTACGCCACGAACGCCGCCACTCCGCTGTACCTGCGCTCCGTGACCGTGGACAGGTTCGACGGCGAGGCCTGGTCACCAGATGACCGCGATGCCGCCCGCAGGGCCGGCCCCGGGCGGATGGAGACAGGCCACGAGATCCTCGCCCCGGAGCAGGTCCGCACGGTCACGGCCGTCAACACGGGTGATTTCACCAGCCCGTACCTCCCGGCTCCCTACGCACCCGAAGCTGTCAACGGCCTGAGCGGCCGGTGGAGCTGGGATCCGGCGACCCTGAGCATCAAGGGCACCGACACCAACTCCCGCAACCAGCAGTATCTGGTCCGGTCGACGGCCCCGAAACTGACAACGGAACTGCTGGACCAGTCATCGGCGGCAGTGAGCGGGATTCCCGAGGAATTCGTCCGGCCGCCCGCCAACGTCCCCGAAATCGTCCGTACCACCGCCGATTCCGTGACCTCGAACAGCAGGACTGCCTTTGAGAAGGCGATGGCACTCCAGAGGTTCCTGCGCTCCGCGGACTTCACCTACTCCCTCGAATCACCGATTCAGGGCGGGTATGACGGCAACGGGCTGTCCGTGTTGGCGGACTTCCTCACCCAGAAGAGCGGATACTGCATCCACTTCGCGTCCGCCATGGCCGTCATGGCCAGGGTTGAAGGAATCCCGAGCAGGATCGCCGTGGGCTACGCGCCCGGCCGGCTTACGGGTGCCACAGTGTTTGTGCCCGGCCAGGGAGCACTTCCGGAGTTCGAGGTGGACGCCAGGGACGCCCATGCCTGGCCCGAACTGTACTTCCAGGGCCTCGGGTGGGTGCCTTTCGAGCCCACTCCCTCACGCGGCGTCGTGCCGGCCTATGCCCAGGACCCCTCTTCGGGCGGCGCCGGCACCAGTGACGGCAACGACGGACTGCTGCCCACAAGCGGACCGGTTCCGCCACCCGTGACGCCACCAGCTCCGCTTCCCCTTCCCGAGGGCGGGGAGCCCCAGGCAGGCAACCAGTCCCTCGTGGTGATTTACGGCGCCGCCGGGGTGCTCGTACTGCTCCTGATCGCCGCTTCTCCCCGGCTGGTCCGCACCAGCGTGCGGTCCCGCCGCCTGCGGGCTCCGGACCCGGGACAGGGATTTGATCCGGCACCGCTCGCCTGGTCAGAGCTGCGGGACCTGGCGACGGATTATGGCGTTCCCCCAAATTCCAGTGAGACACCCCGGGCGTTTTCTGCGCGGCTCCGGAGCTTCCTTGCGCTCCCGCGGACCGCAAAGACCCGGGTGGCGGAGGCGTCTGCCCGGGCAGTCCCCGGACAGCCTGCAGCAGAGGGCCAGTCTGCAGCAGAGCGCGCCGCTGAGGCCGCGGTGCAAGACCTGACGGCAGCCTATGAGCGCCACGAGTACGGGCGGCCGGGTGCCGTGCCGGCCGCCGGCTCTGGCGGGTGGGGTGCCGGCGCAGAAAACGCCGGTGGAGAAAACGCCTGGGCGGAAAACATAGCTGCCGTGCGGAAGGTGCTGCGCCGCAATGCCGGAGTATTGGGACGGCTGCGCGCGGAGTGGTTGCCGCCGTCGGTCATGGCCCGCTGGGGCCACACCGCCGGATCGCCCTTCCGGGCCCTGGGCCGGGCAGCAGCCCGCGCCGGACGGGCCGTCGCGGGCTCCTGGGCAGGTGCACGCGACGGCCTGAGGCGGCTGCGGGACGGCTAGCCGGCGTACGGGTCGGCGATGCCGATGTACTGCGTGTAGAGGTATTCCTCGATGCCTTCCAGGCCGCCTTCGCGTCCCAGGCCCGACTGCTTGACCCCGCCGAACGGCGCGGCGGCGTTGGAGATGACGCCGGCGTTCAGGCCAAGCATGCCGGTTTCGAGCCGCTCGCCCATCCGGATGCCGCGGTTCAGGTCCTTCGTGAACACGTAGGCCACCAGGCCGTATTCGGTGTTGTTGGCCAGACGGACAGCCTCGTCCTCGCTGCTGAAGGTGATGATCGGCGCGACCGGGCCGAAGATTTCCTCGGACAGGATCCGGGTCCCTTCAGTGACGCCCTTGAGGATGGTGGGCTGGTAGAAGTAGCCCGGCCCGTCCACTGGCGCCCCGCCGAGGACTGCGCTGGCACCGGAGGAAACGGCGTCGCTGACCAGCTCGTGGACCTTGTCCCGGCTCTTCGCATCGATCAGCGGCCCCACCTTCGACTCAGGGTCGGTGCCGCGGGCGGTGGTCATATCCTTCATCTTGGCCGCGAACTTCTCGGCGAATTCGTCGGCGACCGATTCGTGCACGATGAACCGGTTCGCGGCCGTGCAGGCCTCGCCCATGTTCCGCAGCTTGGCGAGCATGGCTCCGGCGACGGCGGCGTCGACGTCGGCGTCCTCGAACACCAGGAACGGTGCGTTGCCGCCCAATTCCATGGACGTGCGCAGCACAGTCTCGGAGGCATCCGCAAGCAGCCGGCGGCCCACCTCGGTGGAACCAGTGAAGGAGAGCTTGCGCAGCCGGGAATCCTTGATCAGCGGCCCCGTGGTGGCCCCGGCGGTGGAGGTCGGAATGACGTTCAGCACTCCGGCGGGCAGGCCGGCCTCCTGCATGACCGAGGCAAACAGCTGGGAGGTCAGCGGCGTCAGGTTAGCGGACTTGAGCACCATGGTGCAGCCGGCAGCGACCGCGGGGGCGACCTTGCGGGTGGCCATGGCGAGCGGGAAGTTCCACGGTGTGATCAGCAGGCACGGGCCCACCGGCTTCTTGGTAACGAGCAGGCGGGACTTGCCGTCCGGGGAGGTGGAGTACCGGCCGAAGGCACGGACGGCTTCCTCGGAGAACCAGCGCAGGAACTCCGCACCGTAGGTGACCTCGCCGCGGGCCTCGGCGAGGGGCTTGCCCATCTCCAGAGTCATCAGCAGCGCGAAGTCCTCGGCCCGCTCGGTGACCAGGTCAAAGGCCCGGCGCAGGATTTCGCCCCGTTCCCGCGGCGGAACCTTCGCCCAGGACTCCTGGGCCGCTGCCGCCGCGTCCAGGGCCGCCTTGCCGTCCTCCGCCCCGGCGTCGGCGATGCTCACCAGGACCTTGCCGGTGGAAGGGTCCTCGACGTCGAACGTCTTGCCGGACGCGGCCGGACGCCACTCACCGTTGATCAGCAGGCCAGTGGGAACAGCAGCAAGCAGTTGGCTTTCGCGCTCTGCGGTAACAGTGGATTGTGTGGTTACGGACACGGTGACTCCCTCGTCGGCAATCGGATTGCGAATTGGTGCAGCCACCGCAGCGGGCCCCTGTGGACTGCTGCACATGCGGCTGGTTTAAGGCCACGCTACTGCCCGGCTCCAACCAGTGTCTACGCATGCGCGCACTACGCATTCCCTTTCCTGCTGTGCAGCTGCACAGCAGGAAAGTCCGTCGTTTCTGGAGTTTCGCGCCTGCGCTTGGTTACCGGGCAGCCAGCACAGCAGCGTACAGTTCACGCTTGCTGACCCGCGCCTCTTCAGCAACGGCGGCAACGGCGTCCTTGAGGCGGAGCCCACCCGAAACCAGCGCATTGACGGCGGCCACGTTGTCCTCCGGGGCTCCCGGCGGCCGCTCCGGTGCGCCGCCCACCACCACCGCTATTTCCCCGCGGATCTCATTCGACTCGGCCCACTGCAGCAGTTCGCGGAGTGTTCCGCGCAGGACTTCCTCGTACGTCTTCGTCAGTTCCCGGCACACTGCAGCCTTGCGGTCCGGCCCGAACCGCTCATGCAGGGCACGGAGCATGGCCTCCAGGCGGTGCGGCGCCTCGAAGAAGACCATGGTGCGCCGCTCGGCGTCGAGATCGGCCAGATGGGAGGCCCGTTCGCCGGCTTTCCGCGGCAGGAATCCCTCGAAGCAGAAGCGGTCGGTGGGGAGCCCCGAGAGAGCCAGGGCGGTGAGGACGGCTGACGGGCCAGGAACGGCCGTGACCGTAAGTCCCGCGGCAACGGCTCCCTCAACGAGCCGGAAACCCGGATCAGAAACCGCAGGCATGCCGGCATCCGTCACCATGACGATGGTCTTGCCCGCGCGGACCTGGTCCAGCAGCTCGGCTGTCTTGGTGGCCTCATTGTGCTCGTGATAGCTGATGATCCTGCCAGCTACGGTGACTTCCAGGCTCTGCACGAGCCTGTGCAGCCTGCGTGTATCCTCCGCGGCCACGATGTCGGCGGTGGCCAGCAGCTCAACCAGCCGGGAGGAAGCGTCACCGACATTGCCGATGGGTGTGGCGGCCAGCACGATCCGGCCCGGGCTTCCGGGAAGGCCGCGGCCGGTGTCCTGTTCGTCGGTGCCGGTCTGCGCGCTGCTGGGTTCTTGATCCACCCACCCAGCCTACTGCCGGCCGCGGTCCGGCGCAGACCCCGCAGCCCACAGGGTGCGGCCAAACAGGACAGGGCATGGAATGCCCAGGGCAAGCCGCAGGAACCTACAGCGGCAAACGGTAGCATGGGCACGTGACGCAGACCTCCGTGCGGCCTGACACGGCCGGTTCCGCCCGTACACAGGCTTCGGCCGCCGAAACCAGTGCCAGCGCCGGCGAGAGGCACAACTGGATTACCCGCCCGCGGGAAGCGTTCACCTACGAGGCACTGACCGGCCGCCTCATCGGGAACATCCGCAGCTGGCGGGACTACCCGCCGTCGCTGAGGCTGTGGTTCTGGCTGGTACCGGCGCTGACCGCCGCGGTGGGCGGCGTCCTGCGGTTCGCCCGCCTGGAGGTGCCGGGCAGCCTGGTCTTCGACGAAACGTACTACGTCAAGGACGCCTACTCGTACCTCATCAGCGGGTACGAGCGGAGCTGGCCGGAGAAGGCCAACGACGCGTTCAACGCCGGGAACCCCAACGTGCTCCTGGACTCCCCCGAATACGTAGTGCACCCGCCCGTGGGCAAGTGGATGATCGCCGCCGGCATGTGGCTTGTCGGTCCGGACAACCCGCTGGGCTGGCGCTTTTCGGCGGCGCTTACGGGTGCGCTGTCCATAGCCCTGGTGGCCCTCATCGCCCAGAAACTCTTCCGCTCCCTTCTCCTGGGCGCTTCGGCGGGACTGCTCCTCGCCATCGACGGCCACCATCTGGTCTTGTCGCGGACGTCGCTGCTGGATATTTTCCTCATGTTCTGGGTTCTGGCCGCGTTCGGTGCGCTGCTGCTGGACCGCGACGACGGCCGGCGCCGGCTGGCGGTCCGGCTCGCCAGGCAGGCGGCCGGGTCCCCCACAGGCATGCCGTCCCAGCTCCAGCTGCTGTCCGGCCCCTGGCTTGGAATCCGCTGGTGGCGGATCCTCGCCGGAGTTTGCCTCGGCCTGGCATGCGGCACCAAGTGGTCGGCACTCTTTTTCCTGGCGGGCTTCGGGCTGCTGACGGTGTTCTGGGATCTGAGCGCGCGCCGCGCCGCGGGAATCAGGGGTTGGATCAGCGCCGGCGTCATCAAGGACGGCCTGCTCGCGTTTGCAAGCATCGTCCCCGTGGCGGCCGTGACGTACATTGCCACCTGGACAGGATGGTTCCGCTCGACGGATGCCTACTACCGGCAGTGGGCCACAACCAACCCGAACCTGGAATGGGGCTGGCTCCCGGACAGCGTCCGCTCGCTGGCGCACTACCACCTTGAGGCGTACAAGTTCCATCAGGGCCTCAGTTCGGAGCACCCCTACGAGGCCAGCGCCTGGAGCTGGCTGGTGATGGGCAGGCCCACATCCTTCTACTACGAGTCCCCGCCGCGGGGCACTGCGGGCTGCGACGTATCCAACTGCACGTCGGCGATCCTGTCGGTCGGCAACCCCCTGATCTGGTGGGCTGCCGCTATCTCGCTCGTCGTGCTGCTGTTCTGGTGGGCCGGCCGCCGCGACTGGCGGGCAGGCGCCGTGCTGGCGGCTGTGGGTTCCGGCTACCTGCCGTGGTTCCTGTACCCGGAACGGACGATGTTTTTCTTCTACGCCGTGTCCTTCGAGCCCTTCCTGATCCTGGCACTGGTGTACTGCCTGGGCCTGGTTCTGGGACGCAGCACGGATCCCCTGTGGCGCAGGCGATCCGGGCTGTATGGACTGGTGCTCTTCCTGGTGGGGGCGGTTCTGCTCTCGGCGTTCTTCTATCCCGTATGGACCGCGGAGGTCATCCCCTACCAGGACTGGCGGGTCAGGATGTGGATGCCCTCCTGGATCTGAGGGTGAACCTACTGCTTTACAGCGCGACCGGCCGGTCCTCGGCGTCGGATTCGGCGTCGTCCTGGCGTTCCTTCCGCCCCTTTTTCACAGCTTTCGGCAGGCCCCGCCGGCGGCGGGTGGGCCAAGTCAGGATCAGGGTGACGACGGCGGTCAGCAGCACCAGCGCGGCGATGACAATGCCGGCATCGATCCAGAACTGTCCGGGGAACAGCCGGATCAGCGTGTCCTGCAGGGCGAAGGTCCACGTGCCGCTGGCGAAGAAGATCCGGTGGAACTCGGTGAAGAACTGCTCCCAGCCGAGGAAGGCCAGCACACCGAGGCCGATGATCAGCACGAGCGTGATGATGGAGCCGGCAAACAGGCCGCGCCGGACCCCGCCGTTGCTGCGGCGGCGGAGGTAGATGATGGCCACGATGCAGAGGACTGCCAGGAGCGCGCCTGCGCCGAAGGCTGAGAGGATCACGAGCTTCACGTCCGCCATGTGGCTGACTTCGCCGTCCTGGAAGAGCTTCTCTCCGCTGCGGTTCACCAGCTCGCCCAGGTAGCGCGGACCGGACCAGTTGCTGAGGTAGTCCACGGCGTAGGAGCCGTACGTCATGCGGTCATCGGCATTGAACCCGTAGCCGTCGCCCGGGAAACCCGGGCGGTGGTACTCCACCCAGAGGAAGAGCGGACTGGTGACGGCGCGCACGGCCAACACCAGGAGAACCACAGGGAAGAAGACGGCCAGCAGGACCTGCATGACACGGGGCAACACGGGCTTTGCCCTGGCCGCCTGCTCGCGTTCGGCGTTCCGGCGTTCCACGTCTTCCTGCGGAGGGCGGATCTGGAGGGCCGAGGTCGGCAGCGGTTCGCTGAAGTGGCCGCCGGAAGACTGGTCGGAGGATGAGGTTGGGCCGTCCAGCGCTGTACTGCCCGGAGCGGGAGTGTATGCCGCGGTTTTGCTGTCCGACCCATCCCGGACCGGCCCATTCCGGTCCGATGCCTTGCTCGCCGGCGTTGGAATGTAGGACGCGTCCGTGCCGGACGTCTCCCCTGCGGCGGCAGCCTCTGCCGCCTTACGGTCGGCCCGGCTGCCGGGCTGAACGGCACCGGCCGGACCTGCCGCCGTCGAGCCTGTACCTGACAGACCGCCGGGTGCCGAAGCGCCGGATGCCTCGCCGTGGCCAGCCGCGTCGCCTTCTTGGGAAGAGCCGGCGGGAGTTGCGGCCTTCATCCATTCGAAGGCAGGCTCGTCCGGATCCTGGGCAGTATCAAACGCCGGACCTTCAGATTCCGGCTGCGGATCGAGCCGTCTGGACGGGATCGAAGTATTGTCGTTCACTGCAGCTTCACTTCCGTAGGCGTCCGCGCTCCAGGCCGTGACCGGGCAACGCTGTGTATCTCCTGAAGAGCCTACCGCCCGCTCATCCGGCACGGCGAGGTGAAACTCCGGCCGCCGGAATCATGCCGCTATTTCGTTATAACCCGCTGAACTAATGGCTAGCGCTTGGCGTACTGCGCCCACGGAATGTTCCAGTCTCCGTAGCCTTCGAGCGGTTCGACGGCGGGCGCACCGGTGTTGAGGGTCTGGACGACATCCCCGGTCTTCATGTTGCTGAAGAACCACGCGGCGTCGGCGGGAAGCAGGCCCACGCAGCCGTGCGACACGTTGTACTTGCCGACGGCGCCCCAGGCAGACTCGAGTGCCTGATGGACGTAAACGCCGGAGGAGGTGAGCCTGTTGGCGTATTCGACGGTGAGCGGCGGGTAGTAGCCCTTGTCGCCGGGCTTGAGCCCGATGCTTCCGGCGTTGAACTTGGAGCGGCGTTCCTGCTCCATGATGACTGCGTAGCCGGTGGGTGAGAGCCAGTCGGGATCGCCAAGGGTCACAGGCGCCGTCTTGACGAGCTTCCCGTCGAAGTAGACCTTCATGGTCTTGGTGGTGTCGTCCACGACGGCGAGCCGCTGGGGGCCGACCTTGAACTGCACCTTGGCGTCGAAGTTGCCGATCATGCCGTTGCCGAAATCGACACCGAACAGCTTCATGTCAACGGTGACCTGGCTGTTGGAGGCCCAGAACTTTTCCGGGCGGATGCGTACGCGCTGGTCCGAATACCAGTGCCAGGCAACGGGCTGTTTGGAGGAGACGGTGATTTTCACGGCTTTCTCCACCGCCGCCTTATTGACGACGGGCTCGCTGAACACGATTTCGATGGGCTGCCCTGCACCCACCGTAGAGCCGTTCTCCGGGTACACGGCGGCGTCGGCTTCGTTGGCGGTTTCGACCGTGGTGAACGTCTGGGTTTTCTTGGTCTCGCGGCCCGCTTCATCAACAATCGTGAAGCTGTAGGTGTAGGCGGAATTGAACTGGAGCGGGTCCAGCGCGGTCCAGGTGCTGCCGTCGGCGCTCATGCTGCCCTTGACCGGCTCGCCTCCTGCCGCCGGGACCAGGAGAACGTCTTTGAGCTTGCCGTTTACGGCCTTGACGGAGGGTGCCACGGCAGGGTTGACGGCCTTCGCGCCGTCGGTGGGTGTGACGCCCAACTCCACGGCCTTCACCACCGGGGCAGCCAGGCCGGGCTCGTTGCGGACAGGGGTGGAGGCTTCCGACTCCGGTGCAGGCTTGGCCCAGCCCGGTGCTGTGGCAACGCCAATTCCACCGGCAGCGACGGCAGCGCAGAGCGCTGCCACTGCCAAAATCTTGCCGATCTTCCGGTTGTCCTTGTTGGTCAAGACTGGTTCTCCATGTCCCCCGCCGGGCCGTCCGCCCACGTCCGTCCTAGTGCCCAGCAGAAGCGCTGTCCACTCAATTTTATCGCACGGGCGGGACCGGCCTGTCCGGAGGGCGGCGCCGGGCAGTCCCCTGCTAGTACCGGTAGTGCTCCGGCTTGTAGGGTCCTGCTGCGTCCACGTCAAGGTAGTCGGCCTGGTCCTTGGACAGCTCCGTCAGTTCCACACCGAGGGCATCCAGGTGCAGCCGTGCCACCTTCTCGTCCAGGATCTTGGGCAGGACGTAAACCTGGTTGTGGTACTCCCGTTCGGCTTCCGGCTGGTCCTTCTTGGTGAACAGCTCGATCTGCGCAATCGTCTGGTTGGCGAAGGAGTTACTCATGACGAACGACGGGTGGCCCGTCGCGTTGCCGAGGTTCAGCAGGCGGCCCTCGGAAAGCACGATGATCGACCGCGCGTCGGAGCCCTCCGCGGCGTCACCCTCGAAGACCCACTCGTGCACCTGGGGCTTGATTTCGATCTTGCGGATGCCCGGGACGCGGGCAAGGCCTGCCATGTCGATCTCGTTGTCGAAGTGGCCGATGTTGCCTACGATGGCCTTGTTCTTCATGCCCACCATGTGCTCGGCCATGATGACGTCCTTGTTGCCCGTGGTGGTGATGAAGATGTCGCCCTGGGCCAGCACGGACTCAAGCTTTGCCACCTGGTAGCCGTCCATGGCTGCCTGCAGTGCGCAGATGGGATCGATCTCGGTGACAATGACGCGGGCGCCCTGGCCGCGGAGGGCCTCCGCGGCGCCCTTACCGACGTCGCCGTAACCGCAGACGACGGCGACCTTGCCGCCGATCAGCACGTCGGTGGCCCGGTTCAGGCCATCCGGCAAGGAATGACGGATGCCGTACTTGTTGTCGAACTTGCTCTTGGTCACGGAGTCATTGACATTGATGGCCGGGAACAGCAGCTTTCCCTGTTCCGCGAGCAGGTAGAGGCGGTGGACGCCGGTGGTGGTCTCTTCGCTGACGCCGTGGATTCCGGCGGCTAGCCGCGTCCACTTCTTCGGGTCCTCGGCGAGGGTCCGGCGCAGGAGGTCCAGCACGATGCCGTATTCCTCCGGGTCGTTCTCGGCGGCGACCGGTACGGCGCCGGCTGCCTCGAACTCAACACCGCGGTGCACGAGGAGGGTGGCGTCGCCGCCGTCGTCGAGAATCATGTTCGGACCAAGCTCGGGGTTTGTGTCGGCACCCGGCCAGGTGAGGATCTGTTCGGCCGTCCACCAGTATTCCTCCAGGGTCTCGCCCTTCCAGGCAAAGACGGGAACGCCCTGGGGGTCGTCGACAGTGCCTGTGCCGACCACAACGGCGGCAGCGGCTTCGTCCTGCGTGGAGAAGATGTTGCAGGACGCCCAGCGGACCTCGGCGCCCAGGGCGGTGAGGGTTTCGATGAGGACAGCGGTCTGCACGGTCATGTGCAGGGAACCGGCGATGCGCGCGCCCTTCAACGGCTGGCTCGGGCCGAATTCCTTGCGGAGCGACATGAGGCCCGGCATCTCGTGCTCGGCCAGGCGGATCTGGTGGCGCCCGGCCTCCGCGAGGGAAATGTCGGCGACCTTGTAATCGAGAGTCATGGGAGTCCTTTGCTGTATCCGGCGTCTTCTGCGGTGCGGGCTGGAGGTTTAGGCTGTGGGCACTTCGGGCGCTGCCGGCGTTTCCGGTGCTGCGGGGTTCTGGCCGGGGCCGTCATGCTGGTCTGAACGGGCGGCGTTCGCCGCGGCCAGCAGTTCCGGAGGAAGGAGCAGAGGAATACCGTCCTCGATCGCGTAGCGCAGCTTGTCGCCGTTGCCGTCCGTGGCTGTGGAAACCAGTTCTTCGCCTTCCTGGATCAGGGCCGAGCCGGTGACTGGACACCGCAGGACGGACAACAGGTCAGGACTGATCTTTGGCATGATGGATGCTCCCTGGTGGGCGAAAAGGCGCGCTGTGGCTGAAGGATTTGCAGATCCCAGCCTACCGCCAGATGGGATCAGGACGGCTCGCGCAGGATGCGCAGGTGTCCGCGCCGGGTTCCTTCGGATCCCGCGGGCGCTTCGAGCGTGGAATGGGCGTTGCGCTGACCCTGCTGCGGTCCGGTCGCTGCGGGCCTCGCCGCCGCCTCCCGGACAGCGTCTGCCAGGGCCAGGAGATCGTCAGGGCCAGGCTGTGGCGGCTGGGACGGCATGGCGAGCCGCAGGACTTCCCAGCCCCGGGGAACGGTGAGCGAGTCGGCGTGCTGTCCGCAGAGGTCGTAGCAGTGCGGTTCGGCGTAGGTGGCGAGCGGCCCCAGCACCGCTGTTGAGTCCGCATAAACGTACGTCAAAGTGGCCACCGCGGACTGGCGGCAGGCTGACCTGGAACATTGACGGATAGCACCCACAACATCACAGAATACTCCGACCGCCCTGCGATCAGGACATCGGCGCACCGGGCAACGTGGTGCTGACGCGGTGCCGCTGCCTCCGGCGATTATGTCGCGCAAATCATCCGCCGGGTTTAGAGTCTGTATATGCAGTCATCGCACCAAGATTCGGGTTTTACGGTCCGGTTGGCTGACCCCGAGGCTCCCCAGGACGCCGCCCGTCCGGCAGCCGGGCGCAGCTTTGCACAGCGGCGGCGCAACCGCCACGGGCGCGGCCTTCGCGGGGAACTCATGTTGCCCACGCTGCCCGCCTACAGGTCCCGCTCGGACCGGTTTGACGAACTGGTCATGGATTCTGCCCAGCGGCTCCACGACATCTGGGGTAAGCCGCTCGACGGCGTACGGTTTGCCGTGGATGAGATCCCGCCGAACCTTGAACAGCTCGCCGCGGATAAGTCTCCGGCGCCCATGGGCTGCTACACGCCCGCCACCGAGGACGAGGGCCCGATCATTACCCTCTACCGCAGGGTTGTGGAGCAGGGATGCCCCGTCAAGGAGGAACTCCAGGACCTGGTGCATGACGTGGTGGTGGAGCACACCGCTGAGATGCTCGGCGTTGCACCTGAAACACTGGACCCGGTCTATCGCCGGCGCTACTGACTCGCAGCCCGGCTACTGACCTGCAGCCCGGGCACCCCATTGGCGTGCCCCCCTTAGTAGCCCGGCCCCTTAGTAGCCCAGTGTTACCGGAACTTTCTCCTGCCCTTCCGCGCCGGGCGTGACGGCGACGGTCGCGACGTCGTTCCTGCCGTCCTTTTCCAGGAGCACCGCGCCATACGCCGCGCCGCCGGCGGCGGAAACCAGGTAGGCGACCACCGGGGACTTGTCGATCTGCTCCGGCACCTGCAACGAGGACGTGGTGCCGCCGGCGATATCCGCTGTGGCCGCCGTACGCACCTTTCCGTCAGCTGTGACAGGCGTGTACGAGATGGTGGCGCGCTCCCCCAGCGCCCCTATGACGAGGAACCGCTCTCCGCCCGGCGGGACGGGAACGACGTGCTGGCTGCCGAGCCTGCCCGTCGACGGCGCCCAGGCGAAGTCCGTGGGCTGGGAGGCCTTCAGACCGCGGGTGGCGCGCGCTGCTGCAACGATCGTCACATCCGAGCTTGCCGAGACCGTGTACTGCCCTGCCGGCAGTCCGGTGAGGGGTAGTTCCGTCACCGTTCCCGCCTTGGCCGTGACCACACCGCCCGCAGGCAGGGCTTTCTGCCCGCCGCGGCCGAAGACGTTGACTTCCACCACTGCGTCAACAGGGCCCGGGACGGTGATGTGCAGCGCCGGCGCCGCGTCGCTGAAGCCGCTTTCCTTTGACAGGTCCTCGCTGCCGGCGGGGTCCTGGATGTCGAGTCCGGTCATGACCTGCAGCGCCGAAGGCGCCGTTCCCGGGGCGATGTAATCGACTCCGCCAGGAGTGAGACCGCGAAGGACGCTTTGCTGGATGAAAGCGCTGACCGGGCCGCCGGTGCTGCGGGCGTGGACGGTCAGTCGTTCCTGGCCAGGGGCCAGACCGGCGAGCACGATGGAACGCGTGGTTCCGGGCGCCACCAGGAGCCCGCGGCTGCCGGGGGCTTTGATCTGGCCGTCTTTGCCAAACAGTTCAAGGTTCACGGTCGCCGGCGTCGTTGACGCGTTGGTCAGATGCAGCACGCTGCTGCGCCCGACGGCCGTGTTCGCCCCTGTCAGCCAGAGGTCATTGAGCGGTTCCTGGCACGCGGCGGCCGCGGACCCCTGCAGGTCGCCATCGGTTGCGGAGTACGCCATGACGCCGGCCGCGGCAGGTTGCCGATTGCCCTGGGCATCGGCGCCGAGAACGGTGACATCCTTCACGGGGGTTCCGGCGATGACTCCCGCCAGCTGTGCCGAGGCGCCCGCCGGGGGTTTAGCGGAGCCGGGATCCTTTGCGATCAGCTCCAGTTCCGAACCGCCAAGTGCGGAGAGCCTGCTGCCCGGGAGCAGTGCCCCGGCGGCGCCGACCACCGCCGCCGAAACGGTGCTCCGGGCCGTGGCCGATTCCGGACTGAACTGGGGATCTGTTCCCACGGGCGTGCCTTCGAGCAGCTTGGCGGGGCCGGGGCAGACGTCCTGGCTGGCGCCGGCCGGGACGGAGGCCAGGGGCACCTCAAGCTGCTGTCGGCCGGAAGGCTCGGGCGCGAACGACGCTGCCGCCACCATGCCACCCCCGGCCGCAAGCAGCGCCACTGCCGAAAGCAGGCCGACGGCGGCTGAACGGCGGGCGGGACGGCCGTCCCGTTTAAGGGCTGTGGCACCGTTGGCAGAGCGGCTCTTTGCGGCACCGCTTTTTGCGGAACGGCCGGATTTTTTTGGAGCCCTCGATTTTTTGGGGGCGCGCGATTTTGTAGGAGCAGCTGCTCTTGCCGGAGCAGCGGCCGCTTCCGGAACTCCCGCATTCTCCGCAGCGGCGCCGTTCTCTTCCTTATGCATTCTGGTATTCCTTACGCAGGGAGCCTTCGTCCCTGGACAGGCCGGTATTGGGGCGCCGGGCCGGCATGGGCAGTGCCAGCAGGACGGTCAGTCCGATGACTGCTGCCTGGACAATGCCCGTCCACAGCGCCCACGGGTTCTCATAACGGACCGTCACCTCTCCGGCCTGCGGGGGCAGCGTGAAAGCCTGGGACCATCCGGACGTGGTGGACGTCAGTTTCCGGCCATTCAGCCATGCCGTCCAGCCCGGATCCGCACGTTCGGCAAGGACCAGGAGCCGGCCTTCGGGCCCCTTCGGTACGGCGGTCTCCACTCGGGTGAGTTCCGAGGGCAGCAGGTTTGTGGTGGCACCCTTGGCATCGACGATGCGTGCCCGGTGGGCGACGTCGGCCGGCTTCAGGACCCGGTCGTTAAGCAGGCTGACGCGCCAGAGCCAGCCGGCATCGGTGGGACCAACAGACACGAGGCCCGGGACTGCGTCCATTCGGCTCGCGGTCAACTGGGCCGCGGTGTCAGTGGAGCGCAGGACGACGAAGCCCACTCCCAGCCGCTCGAGTTCAGGCCGCGGATCCACGCCGTGCCCCGCGACCACGGTGGCGACGGCGGTGCGCAGGGCAGCCGTCACTTCGTCATCGTCGCGGACTGTTTCTTCGCCCGGCAGGCCGCGGATGTCGCGGGCAGAGGCAATGGTGGAAAGGGCATCAAGGGTGGTGCCCCCGCCCCGCATCAGCGAGGCGCCATAAGTTTCATTCTCACCGATCTGGATCAGCAGGGTCCGGGTCTGCTCCGGTCCTTCGCCCCGGTCAATCGCGGTGGCCGGCAGCGTCCGCGGATCAGCGGCTGCCACCATTCTGGGCGTGCCGAGCGCCGGCGTCTCCACCGGGGCCGAGGCGGACGGCTGCACGACGTTCTGGGCTGTCCACGCCGTGAGCCCGGCCACCGGCCCCGCCACCAGGAGTGTGATCGTGACGGTGGCCGCTGCACGGGCCAGGGCAGCGCGCCGTCCTGATGGGACGCGCGCAGGAGACGTGGTTCCGGGACCCGGTGTTGCGGAACCCGGTGCGCCTGCGAGGGCCAGCAGGCTTTCCCCGCCGATCAGGGCCGCCCCGAGGAAAGCGAAGACCGCGGCGGAGACGGCGGCGCCGGGGAACGGCGGCACAAGGAATCCGGCTCCGACACTGGTGGCGACGTGCGAGGCGAGCCAGCTGCCCGCCAGCGCGATCAGGGCCGCTGCCCACAGGGCACGCGCCACGCGCACCCGCGGGGAAGGCAGGAACAGCGCGGCCACGGCAAGCGCCAGCACCGGCACCCCGATGAGGAGGGCCAACAGCAGTGCCCATGGCACGGTCCCGGCGGCGAACGGTGCCAGGCCGGACAACCCCTCCGCAGCGTCAAAGCTCAGCGGCTGGCCCAGCACCTGCTGCCAGAGAGGGGCGGCGTCAAAGTCCAGCGGCATTCCCGGGTCGGCCAAGAGCGCGCGGGGACGGTCCAGTGTGGACAGCGCAAAGGGGATGAACAGCACAGCGCTCGGCAGGAGGGCCCACCACAGGGTGCGGCCCCTACTCCGCAGCAGGAGGGCCGCAACAATGATCACGACGGCGGCCGGCACCAGCAGCGATGGCGTGCTGGCCGTGACCACGGCCAGCGCCAGTCCCGCCGCCGCTGCCGCCGTCCACGAGGGAGTTCCGTTGACGCCCGGCTTCACGGGCGGTTTCTCGGCCACGCGCCCCTCGGACTGTGCCGGCGCACCGTAGCGGCCGCGCCCGATGGCCGTGCCCGTGGCCCGCAGCAGGGCCAGGACCAGCAGCGGCATCAGGAGGTGGGCAAGCAGCGCTCCGATCCGTCCCTGGTTCAGCGCAACCTGCAGGGCCGGAGCTCCGGCCCACACGAGGGCGGCCACCAGCCTCAGCCTGCGGCGTGAGGTCAGCGCGCCGGAGGCAAACCACGCGGTGAGGCCGGACAGCGGCATGGCGAGGAGGAGCAGCCACACAACAGCTCCGTTGGCGTTGCCTCCGCCGAGCACGCCCAGGATCCACAGGACGTAACCGAACGGGTCCCCGTGCCCGGGAAGCCCTGCCCCCAGCCCGATCCACCAGCCTGAGGCACGGTGCCAGATCTCTTCCAGGTTTGCGGAGACGGGCAGGAGCGCACCGCCGGACACGGCTTCCGCACGGAAGAGCCCCGCCAGGCCGGCAAAGGAGGCGACGCAGGCGATGATGACGGCGGCAAGGGCTCCGTTGCCCACCCAGCCCCGTTCGTTGGTAGCCAGCGCGGCGAAGTCGTCAGTAGAGTCGCCGGTCGGCTGATCGGCAAGGGAATCACGGCTCTCGCCTTCCGCCTGGCTGTCTTCGGCGCCCAGGGCCTCCATGAGTGAGCGGCGGTGGCTCCACACTTCGCGGCGTTCAGTCTGCAGCGCGTTGACTACCGAACGCCGGACGCGGCGCGTGCGGGCGGCATTGCGCCGGGCACGGAAAATGGACGCCGGACGGCCCAGCGCCGCGACTGTGGCCAGAAGCTGGGAGAAGCCGTGGCCGGGATCCTTCACGGCGATGCTGAACACAAGTTTGAAGATGCTGCCCAGGAAGGCTCCCACTGCATGCACAGGGACCAGCCACAGGGGGGCGTGCTTCAGCCGGAGGTGGACCTGCGCCCGGCGCGCCGCCGAAGCATTGCCCAGGGCATGGGGACGGTGGGCTACGTGGAACATTCTGGCGCTGGGTACGACCACCACGCGGTGTCCGGCAAGGCGGTTTCGCCAGCAGAAGTCGACGTCGTCGCCGGTTCCGGGAAGCGCCGGGTCGAACCCGTTCAGCTGCTCCCAGACATCGCGCCTGACCAGCATGCCCGCTGAGTTGACGGCAAAAGTGTCGGAGCGGCCGTCGTATTGGCCTTGGTCAAGCTCGTCCGCCTCGATCAGGGTGAGGCGTTCGGCCCACCGGCTCGTGGAAAGGCCGACGTCGATGAGTCTGCGCGGCGCGTCCCAGTCCAGCTGTTTGCAGCCGGCCACCGTGACGGAAGGAGCCCGCTCAACGGCGTGCAGCAGCTCGGCGAGCGCTTCCGGTGCGGGGGCGGCGTCGTCGTGTATTAACCAGATCCACTCCGATGCCGCGCCCGGGGATTCCGGGTCCCACGGGGCCAGCGCGGCGAGGGCCGCACTGACGGCAGCCCCCATTCCCGCTCTCCCGGAAGCTGCGCGGGTGACGTTGCCACGCCCGAGCTCGCGTTCAAGGAGAGCAGCAGAGCTGTCATGCGAACCGGCGTCCACCCCGAGGGCGACATCAGCCGGCCGGGTCTGGTCCGCCAGCGCCGCCAGGGTCCTGGGGAGATAATCACTGCCGTTGTGGGCTACCACCACAGCAGTGACGTGTACTTCCTGAAGAATTAGACTGCCCGCTTCCTCAGCCGACGGCGCTCACGCTCGGAGAGGCCTCCCCAGATGCCGAACCGCTCGTCATTCGCCAGTGCATACTCAAGGCACTGGGACCGTACGTTGCAGGCCCCGCAAACCTTTTTGGCGTCCCTCGTGGAGCCGCCCTTCTCGGGAAAGAACGCTTCCGGGTCGGTTTGGGCGCACAGAGCATCCGTCTGCCAGCCGAGTTCACCTTCGTCATCGAAGTCCTCTGTACGGGGAAGACCGATCCACACGGGCTGCGTCAGGGTTCCGGCCTCCGGAGCCAGGAGCTCCATGGGGGGATCGTCCGGGTCCTCGTCATGGTCCGACCCCCCGCCCAGCAGCGCCTCATGCTGCGCAAGGAAGGCAGTAGCCTGATCCTGCAAAGACGCAGTGGTGTCCAGGTTGTACCGCTCGGCGGCATCCGGGTCCGCCGGATCGACATACCAGTCACTCGGCACCCCTCGTGAACGGTACTTCGCCGTGGCCTGGCTGGCTACAACGGCTTCTTCATGGATACGCTCAGCTTGCCCCATGGCGTTCCCTCCTGAATGTGGTCAGCCCCTGCCCGGAGACTCAGGACACTAGGTTTGTGTGCCAAGGTTTCGCGGCGGCTTTTCGATATCTAATTACACGCGTGTAACTAATGTGAGTCAAGCCGCGGACGGATAATAATCAACTCATTGGCGATTCAGCCGCCGCGCCACGCCCGGGAATTTTTTTGGGTGTCGGCAGGAAGGCACGCGGAATTTGACAGCAAGCTTAGGGTTTAACCCCTCGGAGGTGCAATCCCGCGGAAAACGCCGCGATTACTCCAGTGACGTTAATAAAAGCTGTGGCGGACGTCATAGTTGCTCCGGCCAGAACGCGAAGGTGCGCTTTGGGGCCATGCGCACTCGGACACCCACGCCAGTTGGACAGCCGCCGTCTCCCCAGCCAGCCGAGTCCTTGGCAGGCAAGTCTTCTGCCAGCCAGTCTTCTTCCAGTAGACACTGCAGACCTGCGTGGCAAGATGTAGCCATGAACATCCCGGCCACTGCCCTGCTGACGGCCCTGCGCTCAGGCCACTCCACCTCCCCCCGCCTGACCTGGTACGGCCCGGACGCTGAACGGGTGGAGCTCTCGGGCCGCGTCCTGGACAACTGGGTGGCCAAGACGAGCAACCTTTTGCAGGATGAACTCGATGCCACACCCGGAATGCGGCTCCGGCTCGACCTTCCGGCGCACTGGAAATCCATAATCTGGGCACTGGCCGCATGGCAGCTCGGGATGGAGGTTGTCCTGGACAGCAACAGCGCAGACGTTCTCGCGACTGCTGCACCGGAGGAAGCCGAACAGGGGTTCGACGCCGTTGTGGCAGTGCCGCTCCCGGCCCTTGCCATGAAGTGGCCAGGCGATCTTCCGGCCGGGGTGATCGACTATGCAGCCGAAGTGCGCTCCCACGGGGACGTTTTCATGCCCCACGAAGACCCAAACCCGGAGCATCCGGCACTGCGCAGCTCAAACGGAGATGCAGTCCGCCACGCGGACCTGCTGGAGAACTTTGCGGCCGGGCATGAGGCCGGTGCCCGTCTGCTGGTCCGCGCCGACGAGGGGCTGGAGTCGGCCCTCGCGAACGCGCTGGGGGCCTGGAAGAACGACGGCTCGGTGGTGCTGGTGCACGGGGACGTGGAGCTGACGGAGAATCTGCTCGCCGCGGAGCGGGTGCACGGCGACTGACCGCGTTCTGCTAACTCAGCGGCTCGGCCCGATCACCCGTTCCGCTAAATCGCCGGCTCTGCTAAATCACCAGGGTCCTGCTACTCGGGCCTGACCGGCAGGTCGGTCCCCCCAGCGCCGGAGTCCCGCAATCCCGGCTTCCCCGGTACTGCGGAGTCGTGAACTGCGGTGTCGCGGACTGCGGAATCGCTTCCGACCGGGACCGAGGTCCGGTGGTGATGATGGCCCTCGATGAGCTCGTGGTCGTGGGAGAACTCCGGCTCCTGGTCCAGTTCCTCGTTGAAGACCCAGAAGCGGTAGGCGAAAAAGCGGAAGATGGTTCCCAGCACCAGCCCCACCACGCTGCCGGCGATGAAGAGGGACGGCTTGTCGCTGAGGCCCAGGATGTACTTCGCGAACCAGACGCAGCCCGAGGCGATAAGCAGGCCCACGAAATTCATCACGGCAAACAGCAGCGCCTCGCGGAGGACGTTGGCCTGTTTGCGGTGGCGGAAGGTCCAGAACCTGTTGGCGATCCACGAGAAGATGCTCGCCACCACGGTGGCGATGGCCTTCGCCCACACCTCGCTGCCGTGCATTGGGCCGGTGAAAAGCCAGATAAAAACAGCCGAGTCAATGACGAATGCCACACCGCCAACGGCACCGAACTTTGCCACCTCGCGCCAGAAAAGCGAGGCAAGCCCCCGGATGCGATCTGAAAGCGTGTTAATCATGACCCTCCATGGCCGTCTGGTTGTTGGGCCGATGGGCCAAGGTCCCATTTTAGCCCGTCTTGCCCGGTGCGGCTCCAACCGGCGGGCGGCGGCGGCCCCAACGAGCGCGCGGCGAAGGGAAGCACCGGAGCTCCGCTCCGCCGTCGAAATTAACGGCACTCACAGGCTCCCGCATCACGAAAGCCGGTAACGGCGCTCCTTTTCTGTAGTCTGGAAGATGTGACTTTTCCAGTAATCGGCGTAGTTGGCGGCGGCCAGCTAGCCCGCATGATGGCCCCTGCCGCTACAGCCCTAGGCTTCGAACTCCGCATCCTGGTTGAAGGCGAAGACGTTTCGGCGGTCTCGGCCGTGCCCAACGCCCCCGTCGGCGACTATAAGGACCTGGCTGCGCTGCTGGAGTTCTCGCAGGGCCTGGACGTGATGACCTTCGACCACGAGCACGTTCCGGCAGAACATCTGCATGAACTAATTGCGGCGGGAGTGAACGTCCAGCCCGGACCCGATGCCCTCATCAACGCGCAGGACAAGCTCGTGATGCGCGCCGCGATCGACCGACTCGAGCTGCCCAACCCGGAATGGGCGTCCGTGGACGACGTGGAAGCCCTCATTGCCTTCGGCGACAAGACCGGATGGCCCGTGGTGCTCAAAACCCCACGGGGCGGCTACGACGGCAAGGGCGTCCGGATCGTCGGATCCGCCGATGAGGCCGCGGAGACGGCCGACTGGTTTGAGGCCATGAGCCCCCTTTTGGCCGAAGCCAAGGTGGAATTCAGCCGCGAGCTCTCCGCCCTGGTGGCCCGCACACCGGACGGCGACTCGCGCGCCTGGCCCGTGGTCCACACCATCCAGGTCGACGGCGTCTGCGACGAAGTGATCGCCCCCGCGCAGGACATTCCGCTCGAGGTCGCCGCGGCGGCCGAGGATGCCGCCCTGAGGATCGCCAACGAACTGGGCGTCACCGGGGTCATGGCCGTGGAACTCTTCGAGACGCCAGGTTCGGGCTCCGGCTTCCTCATCAACGAGCTCGCGATGCGCCCCCACAACACCGGTCACTGGACCCAGGACGGTTCGGTGACGAGCCAGTTTGAACAGCACCTGCGTGCGGTGCTGAACCTGCCGCTGGGCGCCACGGACGTGCTCGGCAGCGTTGTTGTGATGAAGAACTTCCTGGGCGGTGAGAACACGGACCTGTTTTCCGCCTACCCGGCAGCACTCGCCGCGGAGCCTGCGGCCAAGGTCCACTGCTACGGAAAATCCGTTCGTCCTGGCAGGAAGATCGGCCACGTTAACCTCGTGGGCGCCAGCGTGGCGGACGTTGACGGGCTGCGTGAACGCGCCTCGACCGTGGCAAACATCATCCGGAACGGCAGGCCGTCCGGCACGGCAACCGGCTTACCCATGCCATCCGGCCTAACCGAGGAGAACGCATGAACCCCGAATCCCCCGCCAACCAGGAAACGGATGCTCTCGTAGGCCTCGTCATGGGCTCGGACTCCGACTGGCCCGTCATGGAGGCTGCCGCTGACGCGCTGGCCGAGTTCGGCATTCCTTTCGAGGCCGACGTCGTCTCGGCCCACCGGATGCCCACCGAGATGATCCGGTATGGCCAGACGGCGCACGAGCGCGGCCTGCGCGTCATCATCGCCGGGGCCGGGGGCGCCGCCCACCTTCCGGGCATGCTGGCCTCCGTCACTCCCCTTCCCGTCATCGGGGTGCCCGTCCCGCTCAAGACCCTGGACGGCATGGATTCGCTGCTGTCCATTGTGCAGATGCCCGCGGGCGTCCCCGTGGCCACAGTTTCGATCGCCGGCGCCCGGAATGCGGGCCTGCTTGCCGTACGGATGCTCGCCGCCGGCACGGACGACCTAGCGGCCAGCCTCCGCGGCGACCTCCTGGACTTCGCGCAGGAGCTCAACGACGTCGCCAGCCGGAAGGGTGCCAACCTCCGGCAGAAGGTCAACGAAGTCTTCGCCGAAGGTAACGTTGTTCCGCGGGGCAGCCGCTAGGGAAGGGCCCATGTCCAACACCAAACTGCCAACCGACGGACTCCTGACGGACCCTGTCCGGTATCCGGCCAGCGCCAATGAATCAGCCCGGACCAAACGCGCTTTCCTGCTGATCCTCCTCACGCTGTTTGTGCCCGGCAGCGCCCAGGTCGCGGCCGGTGACCGGAAGCTGGGGCGCATTGCCCTGCGCGTGACGCTCAGCGTATGGGCCCTCGCCATCCTGGCCCTGGTGCTGCTGTTTACTGCCCGGACGCTGCTCATCAACATTGTCGCCAACCCGGTGGCCTCCCTGCTCATCGTCCTGGTCCTGGCCGCCCTGGCGGTCGGCTGGGCGGTGCTGTTCATCAACACGCTGCGGCTGATCCGGCCCGTGCTGCTGGCGAAACGCATGCGGCCGGTGGTCGTCGTCGCTCTTGCCCTTGCCATGGTGGTGAGCAGCGGCTCCCTCGGCTACGCGGCCTACCTGCTCAACATCAGCCGGAACGCCATCGGCAGCATTTTTGCCGGCGGCCCCGCCATCGAGCCTGTGGACGGCCGCTACAACTTCCTCATGATGGGCGGTGACGCCGGCGCCGACCGCACCGGCCGGCGCCCCGATAGCCTGTCCGTCCTCAGCGTTGACGCCGAGACCGGCAAGACGGCCATCATTTCCGTCCCCCGCAACCTGCAGAACGCCCGCTTCAGCGAGGGCTCGCCGATGCTGCAGATCTACCCCGACGGCTACAACTGCGGCAACGACTGCCTCATCAATGCCATCAACACCGAGGTCACCAACAATCACAAGGACCTGTACCCCGATGTTGCCGACCCCGGGGCCCAGGCCACCCTCGAGGCAGTTTCGGGAACGCTCGGCATCACCGTCCAGGCGTACGTGCTCGTGGACATGGACGGCTTCGCCAAGCTCATTGACGCGATGGGCGGCATCCGGATCAAGGCCGGCGGCTGGGTCCCCATCAGCGGACCGATGGTGGACGAAGCCAACGGCATCCACGGCATGCCGGACGGCTGGATTCCGGCCGGCGACCAAAAGCTCAACGGCTTCCAGGCACTCTGGTACGGCCGGTCCCGCGAGTTCGTGGACGACTACGCACGGATCCAGCGGCAGCAGTGCGTCCAGCAGGCGATGCTCAAACAGCTGGACCCGGCCACGCTGCTCGCCAAATTCGAGGACATCGCCAACGCCGGCACCAAGGTGGTGGACTCCAACATTTCCTCCAGCCAGCTGGGCAGCTTCGTGGACCTCGCGATGAAGGCCAAGGGCCAGGACATCAGCCGTCTCACCATCGGCCCGCCGGACTTCGACGCGTCCTTCTCCACAGCGCCGGATTTCGACGTTATCCACGACCGGGTCAGGAAACTGCTCAGTGGCACGGGTTCGCAGCCGTCGCCGGCCGCGGCACCCGATGACGCGCTGCAGCCGCAATATGCCGGCGTCGGCACCGGCCTGACGGCAGCCGGCCCCGCAGCACCGGTGACCTTGCAGGTGCCCACGCCGCCGCCGTCGGACTTCACGCCGGTGACCACAACGCCTGCCGGTGAGCCGATCACCGAAGAGATGCTGAACCAGTTCAAGCGCGAGGGGAACGAGCAGGCCATCCGCGAACTCGTGGCCACCAACGGCCAATGCGCACCCCTCTGACCAACACGTGCTTTTAGAAAGAAGGACACCCGGCTGTGTACGAAATCGATAACGTCCTCCGGCCGTACGCCTGGGGATCGACGACGGCGATCGCCGGGCTTCTCGGCAGGCCGGAGTCGGGCGGCCCCGAAGCGGAGCTGTGGATCGGCGCGCACCCCGACTCCCCTTCTGTCGCGACACGCCCCGACGGCACGGCCGCGCCACTAAATGAACTGATTGCCGAGGACCCCGGCCACCACCTGGGGGAAGCCTCCGTTGCCGCATTCGGGCCGCGCCTGCCCTTCCTCACCAAGGTCCTCGCGGCCGCCAAGCCGTTGTCGCTGCAGGTGCACCCCAGCCTTGAGCAGGCCCGGACCGGCTTCGCCCGGGAGAACGCGGAGGGCGTCGCTGCCGATGCCGCCCATCGCAACTACCGGGATGACAACCACAAGCCGGAAATGATTTTCGCGCTGACGCCCTTCGACGCGCTCTGCGGTTTCCGGAAGCCGGCGAAGTCCCGTGATGTGTTCCTGCACCTGGCCGGGTGCCTCGAGCTCTCGGGTTCCGGCGTTCCCGCAGTGCTTTCCGAAGTGATCGATGACCTCGCGCAGTCCGGGGAACACGACGCCCTGCGGTCCGCGTTTGAGCGGCTGATCGCAGGCGGCGACGGTGTCACCGAGGCAACGAAGCGGGTTGTCGACGCGCTGGCGGCCGGCGCTCCCATGGCGCCCTACCAGCCGGAGCTGTCCACCGTGCTGAGCCTCAACAGCGAGTACCCCGGTGATCCTGGGGTGCTGATTTCCCTGCTGCTGAACCGGCTTTCACTGGAACCGGGCGAGGCTGTCTACCTGCCCGCCGGCAACGTGCATGCGTACCTCCACGGTCTGGGCGTTGAGGTCATGGCGTCCTCGGACAACGTGCTGCGCGGCGGCCTCACGCCGAAGTTCGTTGACGTTCCGGAACTGCTGAACACCGTCATCTTCGAGTCCGTCGGGGTTCCCATGCTTCGCGCGGAGGTGTCCGAGCTCGGGCAGGAGCTGTACCGGCCGCCGTTCCGGGAGTTCCAGCTTCAGCGGATCGAAGTGGTTCCCGGCGGCGCCCCGGTGCCGCTGGCGCAGTCGGGGGCCGCGGTGGTCATTGTGACGTCGGGGTCCGTCTACCTGGATTCCCCCAAGGGTGACCTGCAGCTGGACCACGGCCGAAGCGCGTTCCTCCCGGCGGCCGACGCGCCCGTGAACGTGCACCCGGTTTCAGGCTCGGCTGACACTGCTGTGGCCTTCGCCGTGACCACCGCTTTGGAGGCCTGAGCGCCATGGAATACTTCCTGCAAACCGAGGCGTGGGCCGACTTCCAGCGGTCCCTTGGACGCCGCGTTCACCAGCGCTCCGGCCGGGGCTGGAGCTTCCTTGCCATCGAGGAAAAGAACCCCGCCGGCAAAGTTCTGTACGCGCCCTACGGGCCGGTGGCGGAGTCTGTCGCTGCCTTTGACGACGCGCTGGCCGCCCTCGTGGAGGTGGCCAGATCGTGCCACGCGGTCTTTGTCCGGATCGAGCCTGTGACAGCAGGGCTGGATCCGGCAACGGCAGCCGACGCGCTGAAGAGCCGGGGGCTGCAGCCGGCCCCGGTCAACCAGCAGCCCGAGCTCAGCTGGATCGTGGACGTCGACCGGGACTTCAAGGAGGTGCTGGCCGACATGAAGCCGGTGAACCGGAACCTCTATCGGAACATCCACAAGAAGGGCGTCACGTTCCGCTCCACGCAGGATCCCGAGGACATCAGGATCCTCCTGAACTTCCTGCACATGACGGCACGGCGCAACGGCTTCAAGCCGCAAAGCGACGAGTACCTGACCCAGGTGGCCGAGTCCATGATGCCCGCCAAAGCTGCCACCCTGTTCGTGGCCGAACTCCACGGCGGCCCGATCGCAGCGGCTCTGGCCTACGATTCCGCGGATACCCGCACCTACGCCCACGCCGCCTTGGACGACACGCACCGGAAGCTGAGCGCGGGGATTCCGCTGCTTGTCACCCTGATGGCCGACGCCAGGGAAAAGGGCCTGAAGCACGTGGATCTCTGGGGCGTGGCGCCGGCCGATGAGCCTGACCACAAATGGGCCGGCTTCAGCGCCTTCAAGAAATCCTTCGGCGGGCGCGAAATTGCCTACCCGGGGACGTGGGACCTGCCGGTGAACAAGCCCCGCTACGCCGCGTACCAGGCTGCCCGCAAACTCCGCGAAGCACTCCGCACCGTCCTCCGCACCACCCTGAAGCGCATCCAACGCCCCACCCCCTGAGCGCGAACGTACACTTAAGCCCCCTCGCTCAGCGCGAACGTACAGTTGTGGCCCCGGCTCCAGGGGCCACAACTGTACGTTCGCGCTTCCGGGAGGTTTTGTGCCTGTGGATAACGCCCTGACGGAACTTCGACCGGTCCAGACTGGAGCATGTGTCTCTCACGATTACCCCAGGACCTGCTGGCGGGATCATTCACCTCATCCCACGCTCAGGCCTACGGTGTGTCCCGAAAACGGCAGCGCCAGCCGGACCTGGCCACTCCTTCGCGCGGGATCCGCGTTCCGTTGGAGGGCGAGGCCACCATGTGCGCGAACCTGCGGGCCTACACCGCAATGGATGACGCGTCCACCCTGACACATCACTCTGGGGCCAGGATATGGGGTTACAGCCTTCCCGGCTGGATGCAGGAGGACTGGAGAATCCACGTCGCCCGTGACCGGGGCGACAGCAAACCCCGTCGGCGAAACGTCGTCGGTCACCGCCTGACCTTCAAACCTGGCGAGGTGGTGGTCCACGAGGGCGTCCGGGTCACCTCACCAGCACGGACCTGGCTCGATCTCGCGAACCTGCTCAGCGTCGACGAACTCATCGCCGCGGGAGATTCCGCAGTGGTTTCCCATGGCCCGGACTTTCCGAAGCCGCGATCTCCGCTGGCAATGACTGAGGACCTGCGGCGCATCATTGCCGCGCACCCGGGCATGCGTGGAATGAAAACAGCGCGGCTGGCCCTCCCCGAGATCCGTGTAGGGGCGGACTCCCCGCAGGAGACAAGGATGCGGCTGGTTCTGGCCCGCACGAAGCTGGGCGAACCAGTCCTCAACCACGTGATCCGCAACAGCTGGGGCCAGTCGGCGGTGTGGCCGGACGCCGCGTATCCTGAACATCGCCTAGCGCTCCAGTACGACGGCTCACACCATTCGGATCCGGATCAGGCTGCACGGGACAGGAGACGCAAGGAGACCACGGAGCGTCTGGGCTGGACTGAGATCAGAATATTCAAAGACGATCTCGACGGCGACAAGCCCTTCGTCCTCGAGAAGGTCAGGGCAGTGCTCGATGGACAACTGCGGCGCCGGGCATCAGGAACCTAGGCCCCCACGAACCCGATCCAAAAGCGCGAACGTACAGTTGTGGCCCCAAATCCGCTCGGAATTGGGGCCACAACTGTACGTTCGCGCAGGGGGTGCGGCACGCCGCGCGGGATGCGCGGATCCGCCCAGGCGGGGCTAGCTCTTGCGGGCGTAGCCTTCCCACTTGCTGGCCTGGTGCTCGCCGTCGACGAAACGGATGGTGCCCGACTTGGAGCGCATGACGATCGACTGCGTCAGCACCTTCTCCTTGTCGTAGCGCACGCCCTTGAGGAGGTCGCCGTCGGTGATGCCGGTGGCGGCGAAGTAGCAGTTGTCGCTCTTGACGAGGTCGTTCGTGGAGAGGACCCGCTCGAGGTCGTGGCCGGCGTCGATGGCCTTCTGCTTCTCGTCATCGCTGGTGGGCCAGAGGCGGCCCTGGATGACGCCGCCGAGGGACTTGATGGCGCATGCAGCGACGATGCCTTCGGGGGTTCCGCCGATGCCCATCAGTGCGTCCACGCCGGTGCCGGAGCGGGCTGCGGCAATGGCGCCGGCAACGTCGCCGTCCATGATGAATTTGGTGCGCGCGCCTGCCTCGCGGATTTCCTCCACCAGCGGGCGGTGGCGGTCGCGGTCGAGGATCATGACGTTGAGCTGGTTGACCTTGACGCCCTTTGCCTTGGCGATCAGGTGCAGGTTCTGCTTGACGGGCAGGCGCAGGTCCACCATGTCCGCGGCTTCGGGGCCGGTGACGAGCTTCTCCATGTAGAACACTGCCGACGGGTCAAACATGGAACCGCGCTCGGCCACGGCGAGAACGGCCAAGGCGTTGTTGATGCCCAGGGCGGTCAGGCGGGTTCCGTCGATGGGATCGACGGCGACATCGCACTCGGGGCCGGTGCCGTCACCAACCTGCTCGCCGTTGAACAGCATGGGGGCTTCGTCTTTTTCACCTTCACCGATGACCACAACTCCGTTGAAGTGGACGGTGTGAAGGAAGGAGCGCATGGCGTCGACGGCGGCGCCGTCCGCCTTGTTCTTGTCGCCGAATCCAACCCAGTGGCCGCCGGCAATTGCCGCGGCTTCGGTGACGCGGACAAGCTCCAGTGCGAGGTTGCGGTCCGGCTCGTCGGTTCCGACGGCGAGCGACGGGGAAAGCGTTGAGTACTTCTGGGTCATGGACGCTGGTGACACGTGAACCTCTTCTTCGAGTGGCGATCATTGGACCCGCGATGCCGTGGCAGGCACGCGCGGTGATTCCTCTGTTACTGATCATAGTCGCGGCGGGGGGCAGAGGTGGTGGAATGACCAACGTGTGAAGCGCCTCACCGCCTCCTCCCCGGAATGTGAGATCGGAGCATGCATGGGCGACTATAGAAGGGTGAGTGAAACGCAGGACAGGTCCGCACCCGAAAACCGCGCAGGCGGGCACGGCTCCTCCGCAGCCTCCCCCAATCCGGCCACCGAGCCGGTTAAGCCGGTAATCCCCGCAGCTGCCGCCAAGCGTGCCAATGCTTCCGTCATCGGGATGCTCATCGCGCTGGTGGTCAGCATCGCCGCCTTCCTGCCGATCGTTCTGATGAACCCGGCGCCGAAGACGGAGGGTTTCCGTCCGGACATCAACGTCGGCGCGGTGGCCGGCAATGCCGCCGATGTGGCGGGATTCACACCGGTCACGCCCGAGCCGGGCGACACATTCAGACCCAATTACGCGCGCTGGGAGGCCGGCACAGCGTCCGGTGTCCCCACTTGGGAAGTCGGCTATGTCACGCCCAAGGAAGCTTTCATTGGCCTGGTCCAGACGCGCCGGGCGAATCCCACCTGGATCCTGCAGGAGACAAAGAACGCTCCGGTAACCGGATCCCGGGAAGCCGGGGGCCGCGACTGGGAGCTCCGGGACACGGGCAAGGGTGAGAGGAGCATGGTGCTGGACCACCGCGGAACCACCGTCATCCTGCGTGGCGACGCCCAACTGGACGAGTTCTCGGCACTGGCCGCCGCCGTCGTGAAGTCCATGGAAAGTAACCCGGCAGTAACGGTTTCCCCTACGCAGAGCCCCAGCCCGTAAGGTAGGGGCCGTGGCAACCTATCTAACCCCTGCTCTGGCCTGGCGCCGCCTGCGCGAAGGAAACGAACGCTTCGTCAGCGGTGAAACCTCTCACCCCAACCAGGACGCCTCACGGCGGTCTTCCCTGGTGGAAAACCAGCACCCCTTCGCGGTGATATTCGGGTGCTCGGACTCGCGGCTCGCCGCAGAAATCATTTTCGACGTCGGACTGGGCGACGTTTTCGTGGTGCGGACCGCGGGGCAGGTCATTGACGACGCCGTCCTGGGCTCGCTCGAGTACAGCATCGGCGTGCTCGGCGTGCCGCTGATCGTGGTGCTGGGCCATGACAGCTGCGGCGCGGTGAGCGCCACCAAGTCTGCGGTCGAAACCGGGCAGATGCCCACGGGCTTCATCCGGGACCTCGTGGAGCGCATCACTCCGTCGGTGCTGACGTCCCTCCGCAATGAGCAGACCGAGGTCAACGACATGGTGGTGGAGCACGTCAAGCAGACCTCGCAGCGGCTGGTCGACAGCTCTCGTGTGATTTCGGACGCAATCGAAAACGGGCGGGCAGCGGTCATCGGCCTCTCCTATAGCCTCGCGGAAGGCCACGCGGAGCTTGTTTCCGGAATCGGCGAGCTTTAGCAGCCCGCTTAAGGCCGCCGGAAGCGCTCCGGCCGGCGGCCCGTAGCAAGCGGTTCACGGTTTTCGATGCGGCGGAAGATCACCCTAAGCTAGCCCCATGACTTCCATTGAAGAGTTCCGCATTGAACATGACACGATGGGCGAAGTCCGCGTCCCCGTGAACGCCCTGTACCGCGCGCAGACGCAACGTGCAGTCGAGAACTTCCCGATCTCCGGAAAAACCCTGGAACGTGCCCACATCGAGGCACTGGCCCGGGTCAAGAAGGCCGCCGCGCAGGCCAACGCAGAACTGGGCGTGCTCGACGGCGAGCTGGCCAAGGCGATCGCCGAGGCTGCCGATGAGGTGGCCACGGGCAAGTACGACGGCGACTTCCCCATCGACGTTTTCCAGACCGGCTCCGGCACGTCCTCGAACATGAACACCAACGAGGTCCTCGCCGAGCTGGCTACCCGCGCCCTGAAGGCCGCCGGCAGCGACAAAGTGGTCCACCCCAACGACCACGTCAACGCCTCGCAGTCCTCAAACGACGTGTTCCCCACCTCCGTGCACGTGGCCGCCACCTCGGCCCTGCTCAACGACCTCATCCCTGCGCTCGGCTACCTCGCCGAATCCCTGGAGCGGAAGGCCGTTGAATTCAAGGACGTCGTCAAGTCCGGCCGCACCCACCTCATGGACGCCACCCCGGTGACCCTTGGCCAGGAGTTCGGCGGCTATGCGGCGCAGGTCCGCTACGGCATCGAGCGCATCAACGCCGCCCTTCCCCGCGTGGCCGAGGTCCCGCTCGGCGGCACCGCGGTGGGCACCGGCATCAACACCCCGGCCGGCTTCCCGGAGCGCGTCATCGAACTGCTCGCCACCGACACCGGCCTGCCCCTGACCGAGGCCCGCGACCACTTCGAGGCCCAGGCCAACCGCGACGGCCTCATCGAAGCCTCCAGCCAGCTGCGCAACATTGCCATCTCCTTCATGAAGATCAACAATGACCTGCGCTGGATGGGGTCCGGCCCCAATACCGGCCTCGGCGAAATCGCCATTCCGGACCTGCAGCCGGGCTCGTCCATCATGCCTGGCAAGGTCAACCCCGTCATCTGCGAGGCCTCCATCATGGTCTGCGCCCAGGTCATCGGCAACGACACCGCCATCGCCTGGTCCGGCACGAACGGCGCCTTCGAACTGAACGTCGGCATCCCGGTCATGGCCGCGAACCTCCTCGAGTCCGTGCGCCTGCTGGCCAACACGAGCCGCGTCATGGCGGACAAGATGATCGACGGCATCACGGCCAACGCCGAGCGCGCCCGCTTCCTGGCCGAGGCGTCGCCGTCCATCGTCACCCCGCTGAACAAGTACATCGGGTACGAGAACGCAGCGAAGATCGCCAAGAAGGCCGTGGCAGAGGGCCTCACCATCCGCGAAGCCGTGGTTGCCATGGGCTTCCTGGAACACGGTGAGCTGACCGAAGAGCAGCTGGACACCGCCCTGGATGTCATGTCCATGACACGCCCTCCGCACAAGGCGTAAGTCCACGCTTAAGTCCGACGGCGGCCGCCCACCTTCCCAGCGAAGGCGGGCGGCCGCTGGGGTTAAGGCGGTTCTGGCCGGCCCGCGGGTCCCCGCAGCGCCTGGGGCCACAAGTGTCCGTTCGCGCCGTGCCCCCCGCAGCGCTTGGGGCCACAAGTGTCCGTTCGCGCTGTACTTCACGCTCAGGCGGGCAGCACCGCCATGGCGGCCGCCGCACCGGCCAGCATGAACGGCCCGAAGGGTATGGCAGATCTGAGCGTTCCGCGCCGCGAGGCCAGCAGGACGATGCTCCACAGGCCGCCCAGCAGGAAGGCGGCGAACGTGCCCGCAAAGACGTGCGTCCAGCCGAGATACCCCAGGTACATTCCCAACACGCCCGCCAGCTTCACGTCGCCGAAGCCCATTCCGGGCGGATACACCAGACGCAGGACAAAGTAGAACAGCCAGAGGACCGCTCCCCCGGCCAGGATCCGCAGTGCCGGCACTCCGAACAGCTGCGCGGCAGCGCCGGGCAGGCCGCCGCTTCCGGGAGCCGACATGACAAGACTTGCCACAGCTCCCAGCAACAACCCTCCCGCCACGGCATAGGACGGGAAAACAATCCTGTTCGGCAGCAGATGGTGGCGGATGTCGATCACCGTCAGCCGCACCGCCATCACGGCAAAGTAGGCACAGGCCGCGAGAACCAGCCAGAAGGCGGGAGGGGCCGCCTGCCAGAGTCCGTCCAGTCGTTGGATCACTCTCGGATGCTACTGCATCCGGCCCGTCGCCGCTTGCCCCGCGCGTAAACTGTGGATATGGGGACCTGGGATGCCAAACACCGGCAGGATCACGGCGGATCCGCGATGCCCCTAAACCCCGGGTCTTTTCGGAACCTCTGCCGTTCATCCCCCTGGAAATGGCAGTCCCTCCGGTTCGAATACCGCGAGACCTCCGAGGCCGGCGCCAGCCCGGTGCGCGCCTGGCTGCGCCGCCCCGGTGCACTCCGCCTTGAAACCCTGGACGGCACGCTGCTGCACAGCACCACCGGCATCAACGATTCACGGGACGGCCTGTATATCAGCGCCACCCGGCGCTCGTGGCTGCTGCCTGCGCATCTGGTCACCCCCGTTTACGACGACGCCGGGCTGGTCAGGCGCCGCCCGGAGGCAGCATACGGCGAACCGTCGTTCGGGAACAGCCGCCTTGCCGCGGCCCTTGATCCCGTGGAGCTCGCCGGCAACGCTCCCGTTCCGATGGAGTTCCCCCGTGCCAACGCCGTGGAGCTGCTCGAACCGGTCCGCGAGGTCGAGCATGAAGGGCGTCCCGCCTTGGAGACGGTGGTGGCTCCGAATCCCGGCTACCGGCCGCTGGATCCCGAGAGCCCCCTGTGCGGACCTGGGCGGACACGCGTCCGGATCGATATGGGGACCGGTGTCTGCGTGGCCTGCGAAGCCCTTGATGAAGGACCGGATGCCCCCGGACACCTCATCCGCATCCTCGCCGTCGAAGAGTACATGCTCGATGACCTCTTCGTGGCTGAGCCGGTGAACCTCACCGACGTCCGGGAACACATCCAGTGGCCCTTGGGCTAGGTCTCAGGCCCCTTCCAAAAGCTCGGTGACGAGAGCCGCGATCGGCGAGCGCTCCGAGCGGGTGAGCGTAATGTGCCCGAAGAGCGGATGCCCCTTAAGGGTTTCCACCACGGCTGCCACGCCGTCGTGCCGGCCGACCCGCAGGTTGTCCCGCTGGGCGACGTCGTGCGTGAGGACAATCTTCGAGTTCTGGCCGATGCGGCTCATGACGGTGAGCAGCACGTTCTTCTCGAGGGACTGTGCCTCATCCACGATCACGAAGGCATCGTGCAGGGAGCGGCCGCGGATATGGGTCAGCGGCATGACCTCCAGCATCCCGCGGTCCATGACCTCCTCCACCACTTCCTGGCTGACGAGGGCCCCGAGCGTGTCAAAGACGGCCTGCGCCCATGGGTTCATCTTCTCGGACTCTGAACCGGGCAGGTAGCCGAGCTCCTGGCCGCCGACGGCGTAGAGGGGACGGAAGACGATCACCTTGCGGTGCTCCCGGCGCTCCAGTACTGCCTCCAGCCCCGCGCACAGGGCGAGCGCCGATTTGCCGGTGCCCGCCCGCCCGCCAATGGAAACGATACCCACGGCCGGGTCCATCAGCAGGTCGATGGCGAGCCGCTGTTCGGCCGAGCGCCCGTGCAGGCCGAAGACGTCGCGGTCCCCCTTCACGAGGCGGACCTGCTTGTCCGCGCCCACCCGGCCGAGGGCCGATCCCCTGCTGGACAGGAGAACCAGTCCGGTGTTGACGGGCAGCTCTGCCGCGGCGGGAATGAAGACCGGCTCGTGGCCGTACAGGGTTGAGATCTCCGACTCACTCGCGTCAACTTCGGCCACGCCTGTCCAGCCTGAGTCCTTGACCAGCTCGTTCCGGTATTCGTCGGCGAGCAGCCCCATCGCGGAGGCCTTCACCCGCATGGGGAGGTCCTTGGTAACCACCGTCACGTTCCTGCCCTCGTTGGCCAGATTCATGGCGACGGCGAGGATGCGGCTGTCATTGTCGCCGCCCCGGAAGCCTGCCGGAAGCACGTCCGAGGAGATGTGGTTCAGCTCCACCATGAGCGTTCCGCCGGCCTCGCCCAGGGGAATGGGCCGGTTGAGGCCGCCGTGCTGGGTCCTGAGGTCGTCGAGGAGCCGGAGCGCTGCCCTCGCGAAATAGCCCAGCTCGGGGTCGTGCCGTTTTCCCTCGAGCTCGGTGATCACCACGATGGGCAAGACCACTTCGTGTTCTGCGAAGCGCAGCAGCGCACGGGGATCGGACAGCAACACCGAGGTGTCAATGACGAACGTCGAGACAGTTGGCTGGGATTCTGACTCTGGGCCGGAAACAGCAAGACCGGCTGCGGCATCTTCCGTGGCCGCACCGGTCTGTGAATTGGCTCGCTTGGCGCGAGAGGTAGCCTTCTCACCCTGGTCCGTGATGACTGCGGGCAGTTGTTCAGAAATAGCCACATCGACTCCAGCCCCGGGGCACATGCCCGGAATTGTTATTGGTGAGGCGGCTCGGCCCGGAGGCCGGGCTCGGCCTCCCATACATCCGGTGCGATTGTCCGCTCCATGTACTGGCCTCCCCGATCAGCCGGCGGTTTGCCTGCTGATGGGTCTAACGTAAATCTCCCCCAACAAATTTCCAAAGTCCTGCAGCGGCGATTCCTGTTGCCGGCGCATGAATTCGAGGTGAACGGGGGCCGGCGGCTCCGCAGCCGGCCCCCATATCAGCACAGTTAGGAGCAGATCAGCACAGTCAGGAGCCGAAGCGGCGCTGCCGCCCGGCATAGTCCCGGAGGGCGCGCAGGAAATCGACTTTCCGAAAGGCGGGCCAGAGGGCCTCGCAGAAGTAGAACTCGCTGTAGGCGCTCTGCCACATGAGGAAGCCAGACAGACGTTGCTCTCCGGAGGTCCGGATGACCAGGTCCGGATCCGGCTGGCCCCTGGTGTAGAGGAAACGGGAGATGTCATCAACGGACAGGGTGTCTGCCAGCTCGCTGATATCGGCCTTGCGCGCCACCGCATCGTGCAGCAGCTCACGGACGGCGTCGACGATCTCCCGGCGGCCGCCGTAGCCGACTGCCACATTGACGTGGAGTTTCTCACGCACCGGCGTCCGCGCGGTCAGCCTGGTGAGGCGGTCGGCCAGGTAGTCAGGGAGGAGTTCGGGGGCGCCCATGGCGTGAACGGAAATATCGGCGTCTTCGTCAAGCCGGTCCAGGGTGTTGGCGATGATGCCCATGAGGAGGTCCAGTTCCTCGCCGGAGCGGCTCATGTTGTCGGTGGAGAGCATGTAGAGCGTAACCACTCTGACCCCCAGTTCCTGGCACCAGCCAAGGAATTCGTGGATCTTATCCGCCCCGGCCTGGTGGCCCTGGCTGGTGGGGGCATTGAACTGGCGCGCCCAGCGCCGGTTGCCGTCGACCATCACGCCGATGTGCTTGGGTATGCGCGCGGGTTCCAGCGCCCGGAGCAGCCGGCGCTCGTAAAAGCCATAGAGGAATCCGGGCAATTCCATCCGGGGCTTCACCTGACTTCCTGCGCTGTCTGACTGCTGTGCAAATCCTAGGCTACCGTCCGGAGCGGGCAGGTGCGCGCGGCGGGCGGACAGAGAGGCGGACAGCAGGCGCACGACGCAAAAACTACTGGCAAGTAACTTACCAAGCGGTAGGTTATCCTGAAGACATGTCAAACACCAGCCCGCCAAGCAACCCGGGGACCCCCGAGCGTGAGCCGAAGGCTACGAACCAGCCCGTGAATGCAGCCGTGGACGGTGCCGCTGTCCGGATTGCTGAACTGCTCATGATCAAGCCGAAATGGCGCGGCTGGATCCACACGGTGACCGCCCCGCTGGCCCTGGCCGCCGGGATCGTGCTGCTAATACTGGCGCCGACGCCGGACCGCAAGATCGCCTCCGCCGTTTACGCCCTTACGGGCGTGCTGCTGTTCGGCATCAGCGCCGTCTACCACCGTGGGAACTGGTCGCCGGGCGTGAAAGCAGTGCTGAAGCGCCTCGACCACACGAACATCATGCTGGTCATCGCCGGCAGCTACACTCCGCTGGCCTGGAGCCTGCTTGAGAGGCCGACGGCGGTGCTCCTGCTGTGGCTGATCTGGTCCGGAGCGATCCTTGGCGTGCTGTTCCGGCTCCTGTGGACCAACGCACCGCGCTGGCTGTATGTGCCCATCTACATAGCGCTGGGGTGCGGATCGCTGTTCTACCTTCCGGACTTTTTCGCGGCCAGCGTGCCGGCAGCGCTGCTCATCTGCATCGGCGGCGCGCTGTACATCGCCGGGGCTGTCTTCTACGCGCTGAAGAAACCGAATATCAGCTACGAGCATTTCGGCTTCCACGAACTGTTCCACGCGTTCACGGTGTTCGCCTTCGCCGCCCATTTCGCGGCCATTGTCATCGCTGTCCTGTCCTGAACCCCGCGTATTAAGCGCGCCTTAGGACCAGGCCGGTCCTCGATTGAGCCGTTCCAGCACCTCGGGCACGGATCCCACGGGACGATCGCACACCATGTCGCGGCAGAGGTAGACCAGCGGAGCACCTCCGGCTCCGGCTGTGCGGCCGCGCAGCAACGGCACGATACTGCTGTCCCCCTCCTCATCAGCGGCAGCCGCTTCGTCTCCCACGGCAATGACCAGGCCGGGGCTGGGTGACTGCAGCAGAGCCCGGTGCAGCTCGTCCCTCGCAGGACCGGATGACCCGACGACGGCCGCCTCCACGGGCCCTTCCGCCGCGGCCTGGGCGGTGGCGAGGAGCCAGCCGACAGCCCGCGGAGCCCGCGTGGCAATCGGCGGCAGCAGAGACAGGATATTGCCGGCCAGCGCCCGGTGCTCGGCCGAGCCGGACAGCGCAGCATAGCTGAGCAGGACGCCGGCAAAGGCTGCCGCGCCGCTGGGTGTGGCGCCGTCGAAGGGTTCCAGGCCGGGCCTGCCGCCTTGGGCATTGGTGACCGGCAGGGATTCCCCGGCAGTGTCCGCCAGGCCGCCGTCGACGATGAACCGTGCGCGGGCCGCCGCGATCAGCGATTCCGCCAGCCGGTACCAGCGGGCGTCGCCGGTGACGGAAAACAGCGCAAGGAAGCCCTCGGCGCAAAACGCGTAGTCCTCCAGCAGCCCGCCGATCCCCCGCGCAGTCCCGGCATGGGAAACGCGCACCAGCCGGGCCGCGTCAGGCTTCCAGTGGACCTGCTCCAGGTACCCGCCGATCCGCACCGCCGCGTCCACCAGCCCCGGCTCGTCCAGCACTGCCCCGGCCTCCGCGAGGGCGGCCACGGCAAGTCCGTTCCAGCCGGCCACCACTTTGTCGTCGCGTGCAGGCTGCGGCCGGTGGTCGCGGGCAGCGAGCAGGCGGGGCCGGACCCGGTTCCAGAGTGCCGTCTCCTCCGGGGCAAGAGCCCTCGCGGGGTGCAGGGGCGATCCGAGCTCCGAGACGGTGCCCTCCTTCCCCACGTTCATGATGCGGGCAACGGCGGCCGCGTCGTCGCTGCCCAGCACGTCCTCGAGGTCGGGGACCGTCCAGAGATAGGTGCCGCCTTCGTGATGCACGCCGTTGATCACGGAATCAGCGTCGAGTGAGGACGCCAGCGCCCCGGCAGCGCTTCCCAGCCCGAGGGATGCCAGCATCCAGCCGGCCGTGCGACCCGCGGCATCCGCAGCTTCCTCCGCGGGAAGGTCGTCCGTGCCGCCGAGACGGACCCAGTGGACATAGACCCGCAGCAGCTGCGCATTGTCATACAGCATTTTTTCAAAGTGCGGCACGGACCAGTCACGGGTGACCGAGTACCGGGCGAAACCGCCGTCGAGCTGGTCGAACAGGGCCGAACGCGCCATCCCCGCCAAGGCCCGTCCGGCCATGGCGCGGGCCTCCCCGGCGGTCTCCGACGGCGTAGCCGCGTGCCTTAGCAAGAATTCCAGAACGGCCGACGGCGGAAACTTGGGGGCGGCGCCGAAGCCGCCGGCGTCGGGGTCTTCCGAGAGGGCCAGCGAACGGACAGCAGCCGGCAGCAGCTCGGGATCGAGTATGCCGGGCGGTCCGTCCAGGCGCACGGCGGTGGAAAGCTGGGCCTGGCCCATGTTCTGCGCGAGCGCCTGGGCGTTTTGCTCCACGCCGTTCCTGCGCTCGGACCAGGCGTCGTGCACCGCCTCCAGCACCTGCAGGAACGAGGGCCTGCCGGGTAGGGGCCGGGGCGGGTAGTAAGTGCCGGCGTAAAAGGCGAGTCCTTCCGGTGTCAGGAAAACCGACATGGGCCACCCGCCCTCGCCGCTGATCGCCTGCGTCGCGGCCATGTAGACGGAGTCGACATCCGGCCGCTCTTCCCGGTCCACCTTGAGGGCGACAAAATGCTCATTGAGGTAGTCGGCCACGGCTTGGTCCTCGAAAGACTCATGGGCCATCACGTGGCACCAATGGCAGGCGGCGTAGCCTATCGAGAGGAAGACGGGAACGTCCCGGGCGGCTGCGTCGGCAAAGGCCTGGTCGCCGAACGGCTGCCAGTGCACCGGGTTGCCCGCGTGCTGCCTGAGGTAGGCAGACGGTTCATCGCCCAGTGCATTTCGTGCACCGGAGTCAGGTGTCTGTGCGGCCTGCATTGCCGTCAGCGGCGTCGTCCCGCGCGATGTCCGCGGCCTCGGCTGCGGCCATGCGTTCTTCTTCCACCTGTGCGCGGTAGCGTACCCGCCGGATCCTGCGCACCATGTCCACGATCAGCAGCGCCGTCAGCACCACGATGAAGGCCGTCAGCAGGAAGCCGAGCAGGCCGGGAGTCACCTGGTCCTCGGAGAGGCCCGGCCGCAAGGAAGGCGAGGGCGCCGGTGAGGATGCCAGGATGGTGAGCATGTGGTGCACTGTTGGAACTTTCTCGGTGGGCTAATGCCTGGTGGGCTGTTGCCTAGGTAGCCGGCGGCGCAGAACGCCCCTGCTGTTTTCCGGACCGCTGTTTCTACATGTAATAGAAATAGCCTCTTGACTCTATCTTAGTCCCGCGAACAGGTCTTTCTCAGGGAGATCGGTGGCTATCCGTGAATGAATCAGGGTGTAGTCCTCCCAGGGCCACGCCCTGCGCTGCATGTCAGGAGACACCGCGAAGAAGAAGCCCAGCGGGTCGACCTGGGTGCGGTGGGCACGGAGGGCATCGTCCCTGGCCTCGAAGTAGTCCCCGCAGTCCACCTGCGTGGTGGTCTGGTGCGTGGGCGGCGGTGCGGTGTGGCCCTCGGCGTCGGCTTCCAGCCATGCCGCCAGGCGCTCGGCGTAGGGCGACTGGAGCCCGGCCTCCTCGAGTGCGAAGTGCAGGGCACGGAAGCGTTCCGGGCTGAAGGCGCGATCATAGTAAAGCTTGCTGGGCGCCCACGGTGTACCGATACCCGGGTATTTCTCCGGGTCACCCGCAGCCTCGAAGGCCTCCACCGCCACGCGGTGCGCCATGATGTGATCCGGGTGGGGGTAGCCGCCCTTTTCGTCATAGCTGATCATTACGTGCGGCTTGAAGTCCCGGACAAGGCGGACCAGCGGCGCCGCGGCACGGTGCAGGGGCTGCAGGGCGAACGAGCCCGGCGGCAGCGGCGGGAGCGGATCCCCTTCCGGCAGCCCGGAGTCCACGAATCCCAGCCACCTCTGTTTTACCCCGAGGATGCGTGCGGCCTCGTTCATTTCGAGCCTGCGCGCGCCGGCCATGTCCCGCTTCGGGTGCGGCTCGCCCTCCATCGCGGGATTTTGGATGTCGCCGCGGGAACCGTCCGTGCAGGTGGCTACCATGACGTCCACTCCGGACGCCGCGTACATCGCCATCGTTGCTGCGCCCTTGCTGGACTCGTCATCCGGGTGGGCGTGCACCGCCATAAGGCGGAGCGAAGGTGACGGGCTCGTGGACGCTGCCATCTGGGACTGCTCCTCTTTCTGCTGTTGCCGTGAAAAGCCGTTTCCGGCAGGGCCAAGCTTCCGGCAATACGGGCTTTCCGGATATTTCCCCGGAGGATCCCCACTAAACTGGATTAGTGACTACCGAGGACAAGTCGGGCTCTCCCCTGCCTGCAGACATTAGCCTAGCCAATCGCTATGGCGGTCCAAAGCGCCGGATGTCCCGCAAAGCCAAACGGAACGCGGCCATCGCCGCCCTGGCCGTCGGGATGGGTTTCCTGGCGTGGGTTTCCACGTCCAACGCCATGCAGTCGGTCACATTCAAGGACGTCGGGTACACCACGGTGGATGCCACCCAGGCCGCCATCGACTTCCAGGTCACCCGGGAACCCGGAACCGAGGTGCAGTGCGCCGTCAAGGCTCTCGACTCGAAGTTTGCCATCGTGGGATGGAAGGTCGTTGACATCCCGGCTGCGCAGCCCGCTTCCGGAGAGGTATCAGTCAGCGACGGGGGCCGCACGGTGGCCCTGCGTGAAGTGCTGCGCACCGAATCGCAGTCGGTCTCGGCGGTCGTGGACAGCTGCTGGATCCCCGAGTCCGCCAAGTAGGAATGTGAGCCACACCGCTCGCTCGTTGGGTTTCATCCACAGGATTGACTACAATGGACCAATACCTTTACCCCGCTGAGTTGGTTACTGAGTTCCACAAGTGGCCACCGTGGCGGGGTCTTTGCTTGTATGACCTGCTTGCTAACCACTAGAGGAGATGTCCGTGTCTACCACCAACAGCGCGCCTGCAGCTTGGCTTACCCAGGAAGCATTTGACCGCCTGAAGGCAGAGCTGGACCACCTTTCCAGCGCCGGCCGGGCCGAAATCGTCCAGAAGATCGAAGCCGCGCGCCAAGAGGGCGACCTCAAGGAGAACGGCGGCTACCACGCGGCCAAAGAAGAGCAGGGCAAGATTGAGGCCCGCATCCGTCAGCTCACCCAGCTCCTTCGTGACGCCCACGTTGGCGAAGCACCGGCAGACGACGGAATCGTTGAGCCCGGCATGATCGTCGTTGCCCGGATTGCCGGAGACGAAGAGACCTTCCTGCTCGGCTCCCGGGAGATCGCCGGCGATTCCGACATCGACGTGTTCAGCGAGAAGTCCCCGCTTGGTGCGGCCATCATGGGCCACAAAGAGGGCGACACCCTGAGCTACACCGCTCCCAACGGCAAGGCGATCACGGTGGAGATCATCTCCGCCAAGCCGTACGTAGGCTGACCCTGGCGGCACCTTCGCCTGTTTGTTGCGATTGTTTTTGCGGCAGCCTTTGCTGCAACGCACGACGCCGGCCCTCCCCTACCGCGGGAGGGCCGGCGTTACTCTTTAAGTTGTGTTTTAGGGCGCACTTTGGCACCTTAATGCTTCAGGTCCAGAACCTAGCTTCTGCGGCCGGCGCTGCTGCGGGCCCGCAGCAGAACCGCGGCGAAGACGCCGCCCACCGCGCCGCCAAGGTGCGCCTGCCAGGAAACAAAACCTGCCACGCTGGGAATCAACCCGAACAGGATGCTGCCGTACGCCGTGAACAGCACCAGCGAGAGCAGGATCTGCCACCAGCTGCGGTTGAAGAAGCCCCTCACCAGCAGGAAGGCAAACAGCCCGAAAACCAGCCCGGACGATCCCACCGTGACGCCGTGGCCGCCGATCAGCCAGACCGCCAGGCCGGATCCGAGCCAGCTGCAGACGATAGCTGTCAGGAAGACGCGCAGCCCGGACATGAAGACCAGGAAGCCGAAAATAATCAGGGGCAGCGCGTTGGACAGCACGTGGTTTAGGTTGGAGTGCAGCAGCGGGAAGATGAAGATGTCCAGCAGCCCGTCGGGGCTGCGCGGCCTGAGGCCGAAGACCCGGTTCAGCCCGTGCAGCAATGCCGTGTTGAGAAACTCGATGGCGAAGAGCAGCAGCACGAAGGAGCCGACCACCAGCAACCCGCCCTTGGCCCGTGCAGCGGGAGTGTCCCGTGCCGCAGGCGTGTCCCGGGCGAAAGGGTCCCGTGGGGTCTCGAGCATCTTGGCCTCCTCATGCAGCAGTTTCTAATGCACCCGTTTCTAGTGCACCACGATCGGCTGGAAGCCCTCGGCCCGCAGGGCTGCCAGTACCTGTTCTCCGTGCTCGTGGCCCTTGGTTTCGAGGTTCACTGTGATGGACACGTCGCCCATGCTGATGGAACCGCCCACCCGGGTGTGGTCCAGGCCGGTCACGTTGGCGTCGTTCTCCGCGATGATGCGGGCGATGGTGGCGAGTGAGCCGGGCCGGTCATCGAGCATCATCCGCACGGTCATGTACCGGCCCGCCGCCGAGAGGCCGCGCTGGATCACCTTGAGCATCAGCATGGGGTCGATGTTCCCGCCGGAGAGCACCACGGCGGTGGTGCCAGGGTTCTCGATCTTGCCGTCCATGAGGGCCGCCACGCCCACAGCGCCGGCGGGCTCCACCACCATTTTCGCGCGCTCCAGCAGGAAAATCAGGGCGCGGGCCAGGGAGTCCTCGCTGACGGTGACCACGTCATCCACCAGTTCCCGGATGATGCTGAACGGCAGCTGGCCGGGCCGCCCCACGGCGATGCCGTCGGCCATGGTGGACACCTTCTTCAGCGGCACCAGGGCGTCTGCCGCCAGCGACGGCGGGTAGGCAGCGGCGTTCTCCGCCTGGACGCCGATGATGCGGATGTCCCGGCCGAGCTCCTTGGCGCGGGCCTTCACGGCCACCGCGACGCCGGCCAGCAGCCCGCCGCCGCCGACCCCCATGAGGATGGTGTCGACGTCGGGCACCTGTTCGAGGATTTCCAGCCCGAGCGTGCCCTGGCCGGCCACAACGTCCACATTGTCGAAGGGATGGACGAACACGGCCCCGGTGTCATCGGCGTAGCGCTGGGCCTCGGCGAGGGCCTCGTCCACGTTGTGGCCGTGCAGGATGACCTCGGCGCCGTGGCTGCGGGTGGCGGCGAGCTTGGGCAGCGCCACGCCGAGCGGCATGTAGATCCTCGCCTTGATGCCGAGGCTATTGGCGGCAACGGCCACGCCCTGGGCGTGGTTACCGGCGGAAGCGGCGACCACACCGCGCTTCTTGTCCGCGTCGGACAGCCGGGCCATCCTGACGTAGGCGCCGCGCACCTTGAAGGAGCCGGCGCGCTGGAGGTTCTCGCACTTGAAGAATACCTGGCCGCCCACCATGCTGCCGAGGGCGCGGGAGGATTCCACGGGTGTGCGGGTAATAATCCCGTCAAGCAGCTTCTGCGCCTCAAGGACATCGTCCAGCGTGACGGGAAGGCTTTCAGGGGTATTCACGAACTTATTCTCCTTTGGGAAATTCCGTTTCGGGGCCAGGGGCAGCCTTGCTGCCCGGAGTCCCTGTTCCATGACCGGCGTCCTTGCCGTGGCCGGTGCCCGGCAGGCGGGCTTCCTTGATGGTGTTGTCCTGGCCGGTTCCGGCCGGGCCTGCCGCGAACGCACCGCGCGCGGCAGCCAGTACCTGATCATGTTCCCACGTTCTGCCCGCAATATACCGAATCGCCGAATTTGCTACGGCCAGGATGGGGACCGAGAAGAGGGCTCCGGGGATGCCTGCGAGGTAGGAGCCGGCCGCGACGGAGAGGATGACTGCCACCGGGTGCAGTGCCACGGCCTTGCCCATGACGAGCGGCTGCAGGATGTGGCTTTCCAGCTGCTGTACGAGCAGCACGATGCCCAGCATCACGAGGGCGTTCACCGGGCCGTTCGCGACGAGCGCCAGCAGCACGGCGATGGCTCCTGTTATCAGGGCACCGACGATGGGAATGAACGAACCGATGAACACCAGCACGCCCAGCGGCAGCGCCAGCGGAACTCCGATGATGGCCGCGCCCACTCCGATGCCCACCGCATCCACGAAGGCCACGAACATCTGGATCCGCGCGTAGCTGACCATGGAGGCCCAGCCGCGGCGCCCGGCACCGTCGGCGGGAATGCGGGCGCGCCGCGGCAGCAGCCGGACCAGGAAGGCCCAGATCCGGCCGCCCTCCAGGAGGAAGAAGATCAGGATGAAGAGGGCAAGGATCATCCCCGCGGCAAAATGTCCTGCAGTGCTGCCGAAGGAAAGCGCTCCGCTGAGGATGCTGCGGCTGTTGTCCTGCAGCGCCGTCGTGGCCTCCTGGATGTACCGGTCGATCTGGGCCGCGGTCAGGTGCAGCGGCCCCTGGGCCAGCCAGTCCTGAATCTGCTGGATCCCCGTCAGCGCCTCGCTCCACAGCTCCCGGAAGCCAAGAACCAACTGGCGTCCCACCAGCGCGAGGGCTCCGGCTATCAGCCCGATGAATGCCAGCACCGTCACGGCGACCGCCAGCCCGTTGGGGAGACGCTGCGAGCGCAACCATCCGACCACCGGACTGAGCAGGCCGGCCAGCAGCGCCGCCACCATGACCGGGATGATGAGGAAACTGACCCTGCCGAGCAGCCAGACCAGCACCCCCATGACCAGCAGGATCAGGCCCACCCGCCATGACCAGGCCGCCGCGATGCGCACGCCGTAGGGAATGTCCTGCTCTATTTCCCGCTCGGTCCTGGGCCGCGAGGGGGGAAGGATGGCTGGCCTGGCCGGCTCGTCCGGCAGAGGGTCCTTAGCTGGCGTCATAGCCCCATAATTCCCTAGCTGTGCGGCTATGGGAAACGCAGGGACTGCTGTCAGGAACCGCTGTCCAAGGACGCGCTGATCCCCCACGTCATGGTGAACGCATCATTCGACGCAAGCCAGCGCAGGCCGTGGCCGGAATTGAACGCGTTGGCGGGTCCAGTCATGGGCTCGATAGCCACAGCCTTGGCCCTTCCGGGGTACTTGGTGGAGACAAAGACGTGGGCGAAGGCGCAGCCGGCATCCTGCCAGAGGCTGACGCTGCGGCCATCCCCGGCAGCCAGCGTGTGGCGGGCGATGCCGCCGTCGAACTCCAGGTCCGTCATGGAGACGTCGATGTCGAGGTCCCCCACCCTCCGGCCCTGGCGCAGGTCGGTGTCGCCGCTGACCGGTTCTGAGCTCCGCGGGATAAGCCGCTCATCCGCCACCAGCCGTGTCGCGGCCCGGACGGTGAGGGTGAGCTCTTCGCTGGGGACTTCACCGAGCCGCAGGTAAGGGTGCGCCCCGAGCACGAATGGCGCGTCCGCCTGCGAGTCGTTGATCAGAGTCTGGCGCACCACCAGGCCCAGGTCCTCGGCGAGGGAGTACTCCACGCGGTGCCGCACGAGGAACGGATATCCGTGCTGCGGGAACACCGGGGCCTCCAAGGTCACGGAAAACTCCGACTCCGCAACCAGCGCGTAGGAGCTGTTGCGCAGGAGCCCGTGGCTGGCGTTGTTCTTGGACACCTCCGTGATGTCCAGCTGCTGCTTCTTGCCGTTGAGCTGCCAAACGCCGTCCTCCACACGGTTCGCCCAGGGCGCCAGGGTGATACCCGCCCCGCCCGGCGGGATCTCCGTGTCCGCGTAGGACTCCGTCAGCTGGACGCCGGCGCGGCTGTACCACCGCAGCCCCGCGGCGAGTTCGGTTACGACGGCGAACGCGTCGCCGCGCCTGAGTTCATACTGCCGGCCGGAGGCATAGCGCCTGCGTTCGGGCTGGTCATCGTGGGATTCGGTTACGGCGCCGGAAGTCATGGAACTTACCGTACAACTCTTGCCCAAGCCCGGGCGGCGACCTTGTGTCCGGGCACCAATTTGTTACTTTTTGTTCGAAAGTATTTGTTTTTGATCGATTTGTGCCACACTGGTGATGTGCCCGCCGGACCGCCGGCCTACCGCGCTCAAAGGACACGACGCATGACCTCCATTACCAGCACCAGCCTCGCCGACGGCCGGGAACTGCTTTATTTCGACGACGCCGGGTCTCGCCGCGCGCGCTCAGTGGAAGAAGCACCCGACCTCCGTGATCTCCCCGTCCGGGGGGAACCCGGCGAAGTCCGGTTTGACGCGCTGACGGGAGAATGGGTGGCCGTGGCCGCCCACCGCCAGACCCGGACGCATCTGCCCCCGGCCGACCAGTGCCCGATCTGCCCCACCACCGCTTCCAACCCCTCCGAAATCCCCGCCCCGGACTACGACGTTGTGGTGTTCGAGAACCGTTTCCCCTCCCTTGGACCGGCCGTGGGTCCGGTCCCCGACAACGCCGGCTGGGGAACCACAGGGCCGGCCTTCGGCAGGTGCGAGGTGGTGACGTTTACGCCCGAGCACACCGGATCCTTCAGCGGCCTGACAGAAACCCGGGCCAGGACCGTGGTGGAAGCGTGGGCCCACCGCACCGCGGCCCTGAGCGCCCTTCCCGGCATCAAGCAGGTTTTCCCCTTCGAGAACCGCGGTGCCGACATCGGCGTCACCCTGCACCACCCGCACGGGCAGATCTACGCCTACCCGTATGTCACGCCCCGGGCTGCCGTGATGGGCGCCGCGGCGCGAAAGTTCTATGACGACGCCGGCGGCCGGCAGACGCTGACCGGTTCCCTCCTGAAGGCCGAACGGGAGGACGGCAGCAGGATGGTGCTCGAAAGCGACAGCTTCAGCGCCTACGTTCCGTTCGCCGCCCGCTGGCCTCTCGAGATCCACCTCGTGCCGCACCGCCAGGTCCCCGACCTTGCGGGCCTCACCGGCGCCGAAAAGGACGAGCTCGCGCACGTCTACCTGGACCTGCTCAAGCGCCTTGACGCCCTCTACCCCACCCCGACCCCCTACATCTCGGCATGGCACCAGGCACCTGTTGACCGGCTGTTCCGCCCGGCCGGTTACCTGCACCTGCAGCTGACCTCACCGCGCCGTGCTGCCGATAAGCTGAAATTCCTGGCAGGATCGGAGGCAGCCATGGGAGCCTTCATTAACGACACCACTCCGGAACTGGTGGCGGAGCGGCTCCGCGCCGTCTCTGTTCCGGGCTCCCCTGCCTCCGCCCTCGCCCCATCCGCGTCCGCCTCCTCCGTGCCGGGCGTCACCGAAGGAGCTTCCGCATGACCGCTGCCGCCAGCCCCGTGAATCTCGCCGGACAATTCAGCAGCGCCTTCGGCCGGGAACCTGACGGCATCTGGCAGGCTCCGGGCCGCGTCAACCTGATCGGGGAACACACGGACTACAACGAAGGCTTTGTGCTGCCCTTCGCCATCGACAGGACGGCGCGTGTCGCCGTCGGGGTCCGGTCAGACGGCAAGGTCCGCCTGCTGTCCACCTACGGGGACCAGGGCCTGACAACGGCGGATACGGCGCACCTGGAGCAGCACTCCGCCAAAGGCTGGACGAAGTACCCCCTTGGCGTCATGTGGTCGCTGCAGCAGCGCGGAATCGACGTCCCCGGACTCGACCTGCTCCTGGACTCCGACGTCCCGCTCGGCGCCGGGCTCTCCTCCTCCCATGCCATCGAGTGCGCAGTGATCTCGGCCCTGAACGACATCACCGGGGCAGGACTCAGCCCTGAAGACATGGTGCTCGCCACGCAGCGCGCTGAGAATGACTTCGTCGGCGCGCCCACGGGGATCATGGACCAGTCAGCGTCCCTGCGGGGGGCGGCCGGGCATGCCGTGTTCCTGGACTGCCGCGATCAGGCGGTCCGGCTGGTGCCGTTTGCCGCCGAGGAAGCAGGCCTGGCCATGCTCGTGATTGACACCAAGGTTTCCCACTCACACGCCGACGGCGGTTATGCCTCCCGCCGCGAGGCCTGCGAACTCGGCGCTGAGGTGCTGGGCGTCAAGGCGCTTCGCGATGTTGCGCTGGAAGATCTTGACGAGGCAAGCGGCCTCCTGGATGACGTCACCTTTCGCCGGGTCCGCCATGTTGTCACTGAGAATGACCGGGTGCTGCAGACAGTCGAGCTGCTGGACAACCAGGGGCCGTCGTCGATCGGGGCACTGCTGGACGCCAGCCACGTTTCCATGCGCGACGACTTCGAAATCTCCTGCCCGGAACTCGACCTTGCGGTCGGGACAGCCCGGGCGAACGGCGCCATCGGCGCCAGGATGACCGGCGGCGGGTTTGGCGGCGCGGCGATCGCACTGACTCCGGTGGCTGAAGAGCAGCGGGTGCGTGCCGCCGTCCTACAGGCCTTTGCCCAGGCGGGCTACACTGCCCCGGACCTCTTCACCGTCACGCCCTCCGCCGGAGCGATGCGGGTGGCATAGCAGCGGGCGTAGGCTTGGCGCATGCCGGAAGCAGTCATCGTTTCAACCGCCAGAAGCCCGATCGGCCGCGCTTTCAAGGGTTCGCTGAAAGACGAACGCCCTGATGACCTGGCCGCCGCCATGGTCAGTGCCGCGCTGGCCAAGCTGCCGTCCTTCGACCCCTCCGGAGACAGCGGATCCGGACTGGATGACCTTTATCTCGGCTGCGCCGAGCCCAGCGGCGAAGCCGGTTCGAACATGGCGCGCGTGGTGACAATCCTCACCGGCCTGGACAACGTACCCGCTGCCACGATCAACCGGTTTTGCGCCTCAAGCCTGCAGACCATCCGGATGGCCTATCACGCGATCAAAGCGGGTGAGGGCCACGCGTTCGTCGCCGGCGGCGTCGAGGCGGTCTCGCGCTACCAAAACTGGGCCGGGGCCGGGGAAACCGACGCCGGCAACCACAACCCCGTCTTCGAACCGGCCCGCCACCGCACGGCGGCGCGGGCCGAGTCCAACACGCCCTGGACGGACCCGCGGCTCGGCGGCCGGATGCCGGACATCTACATCGCCATGGGCCAGACGGCGGAGAACGTGGCCACCTCCTACGGCATCAGCCGGCCGGACCAGGACGAATGGGCCGTGCTCAGCCAGAACCGGACCGAGGCCGCCATTGCGTCTGGATTCTATGCCCGGGAAATCACGCCGTATGAACGCCGTGACGGAACGGTCGTGGACCGGGATGACTCGCCGCGCCCTGGCGTCACCCTGGAAGCGGTCAGCGCATTGCAACCTGTGTTCCGGCGGGATGGAACGGTCACGGCCGGGAACGCCTGCCCCCTCAATGACGGCGCGGCCGCCACGGTCATCATGAGCGATTCCCGGGCACGGGAGCTCGGCCTGGAACCTCTGGCGCGGATCGTCTCCACGGGCGTCAGCGCACTGTCACCGGAACTGATGGGCATGGGGCCGGTGGAGTCCATCCGGCGGGCCCTGGCCGCGGCCGGGCTCGGGATTGGCGACATAGACCTCGTGGAACTCAACGAGGCCTTCGCCGTCCAGGTGCTGGCCAGCGCAAGGGAACTCGGCATCGACCCCGCGAGACTCAACGTGCACGGCGGCGCCATTGCCTTGGGACATCCGTTCGGCATGACCGGCGCCCGCCTCACCACCACGCTGCTCAACGGGCTCCGCGAGATGGACGGAACGATGGGCCTGGCCACCCTGTGCGTCGGCGGCGGACAGGGCATGGCCGTGGTTGTGGAGCGCCTCAGCTAAAGCGCCCGAACGCAAAAGCGGGCCCCGCCGCTTGGCGGGGCCCGCTTTTGTTGGACATCGACGATCGACGGCGTTACGCCGTACCGTCCTACTCTTCGCCGCGGAGGATGGAGAGCAGTCGGATGATTTCCACGTACAGCCAGACCAGCGTGACGGTGAGGCCAAACGCTGCGGTCCAGGCGAAGCGCTCCGGGGCGCCGCTGCGGACACCCGCTTCGATGCTGGTGAAGTCCATGATCAGCGAGAAGGCTGCCAGGCCGATGGCGAGGATGCCGATGAAGACGCCCAGCGGGATTCCGAAGATCTCAAAACTCGTGCTGAGGCCGAACGGGGACTGCACCGCGCCGGTCCAGACCATCACCATGTTCACGAGGGCAAAGACAGCGTAGCCGATCATGGCGATCATGAAGAAGCGCATGGCCTTGGGAGTGGCGCGCACCTTACCGCTGCGGAAGAGCAGCAGGGTCACAGCGAACACCGAGAGGGTGCCGATCACGGCCTGCAGCCCGACGCCGGGGAACATGCCGTCGAGGATGCGTGTCAGTCCGCCGAGGAAGAAGCCCTCAAGGCCGGCGTACGCAAGGATGAGTGCGGGCGAGGGCTGCTTCTTGAAGGTGTTGACCATGGCCAGCACAAAGCCGCCCAGTGCGCCGACGATCATCAGCATGCTCGCGACGGGCAGGCTGACGAACAGCGTGACCGCGGCGCCAGCCATCACCGCGGCAAGGCAGATTGCCGTCTTGACGATGACGTCGTCGTAGGTCATCCGGCCGGTTTCGGCGGGTCCTGCCGCCGGGCGGTTGTACATCTGCTGCAGCTGGTCATCCGTCATGTTCGGCTGCTGCGGCCAGCCTCCGGGCGCGTTCATGACCGGCGTCTGGCCGTAGCCGCCCTGGCCATACGGGTTCTGCCCGTACGCCTGCGGAACAGGCGGTGCCTGGGTGGCTTCACGGAAGTTCTTTCCGTTGAAGATCGGGTTTCCGCCAAGTGCCATTGCGGGTGTCCTCCATATAAGGGGTTGGTGGATCTTTTCTTAAGTTCAAACTATCAATTCCCACGCGCCAGCGGCAGGCAAAGTTCCCGTGAACTCTTGCCTCGACACGCAATCGTGACCTGGGGCCGCACTCTCTCGCCCACACCACCCTCCCGTTCACCCATTGTTTAGGAATACTCAGCGACAACAAAAGTTTTCGTTAGAGCTACTGACTTGTCAGCAGTGGGGCCCCTTCGAGTTGTTATCCGATCGCTATGCAGCGGCGGCTTCTGCGGGCAAAGTTTGTACTGACCGCGCGGTAACATGAGCGGTGCAAGGTGACACATATCACAAGAATGCGCTACATCGCGTGTCATCTTCACCGTTCGCAGCGGTTGCAACGACGCACGCCGCCCACCCCCTGTGGAGGTTTTGAATTTGAGACGCACACCGAAAGGCCTGCCGCGCAAACGGCCAGCCGGGCTGCTGAAGGCCATGGGAGCTATCGCCTCCCTTGTCCTGGCGCTCCTGCTGGCAGCCGCGCCGGCATCCCAGGCCGCCACCCCCTCCCCGACACCACCCCCGTCGGACCAGCAGTTCCGGAACAGCATCAGCGGCTTCCTCCGTGACGATGCCCGCAACCCTCTCGAAGGTGTGAAAATCACCGCCAAGAACGCTGATTTCACCGGAACCGCCACTTCGGGTGCCAACGGTTCCTGGCGCATAGCCGTGCCGACACAGGGCAGCTATGAAGTGGAACTGGACGAGTCCACCCTGCCGGAGGGCATCAAGCTCGCCGAGGGTCAGTCCAATCCGCGCACCGTCACGTTCAGCCAGACCTCAAACCTGTCGGTGATTTTTGCCTTCGGTGAAGGCATCGTGGTCCAGCAACAGGACTTCGGCCAAAACCTCCTCAACCGCCTCGTGGCCGGGCTGAGCTTCGGCCTCCTGCTCGCCCTGGCATCTGTCGGGCTCTCGCTCATTTTCGGAACCACAGGCCTCACCAACTTCGCGCACGGCGAGATGGTCACGCTCGGTGCAGTTCTTGTTTTTGCCTTCAGCGCTATGAACCTGCCGTTCTGGCTCGCTATCATCCTCGCCCTCCTGGGAGGCGGCCTCTTCGGCTACGCCCAGGACGCGGGACTTTGGAGGCCATTGAGGCGCCGCGGCAGCGGGCTCGTGCCGATGATGATCGTCAGCATCGGCCTTGCCCTGGCGGTCCGGTACATCATCCAGTTCAACTTCGGCGGCGCCACCCAGCAGCTCCCCTTCGCCCAAAGCGCGGAGGTCCAGATCGGCCCGGTGTCCATCTCCCCCAACAACCTGTGGTCGCTGGTGATCAGCGCCATCGTCATCGCCCTGATCGGCATCGTGCTCCTGAAGACCCGTCTGGGCAAGGCCACCCGTGCGGTGGCCGACAACCCGGCCCTGGCCGCAGCCTCGGGAATCGACGTGGACGGCGTCATCCGCCTTGTGTGGATCGTCGGCGGTGTGCTCGCTTCCCTTGGCGGCATCCTCTGGGCGTACTACCGTCCCGGCGTCACCTTCGACATGGGCTCCCAGATCCTGCTGCTCATCTTTGCCGGCGTGACGCTCGGCGGCCTCGGCACCGTCTTCGGCGCCCTGATCGGATCAGTCATCGTCGGCATCTTCGTCGAACTGACCACCGTCTTCGGCCTTGCCGCCGACCTTAAATACGTGGGAGCACTGTTCATCATGATCGTTGTCCTCTTGTTCCGTCCCCAGGGCATCCTGGGCCGTCGCGAGCGCGTGGGTTAGGAGCCAGCCATGGATTTCGGTTTCATACTTTCCAGCGCGCTGGGCGAACTGTTCAGTCCGACGACGGCGGCATACGCGCTGGCCGCCCTCGGACTTGCGGTCCACTTCGGCTACTCGGGCCTGCTGAACTTCGGCCAGGCCGGCTTCATGGCGGTGGGCGCCTACGGCTTCGCGATCTCCACCCTGAGCTTCGGCGTTCCCTTCTTTGTGGGCCTGCTGATCGCCGTGGTCTGCTCCGTGCTCTTCGCACTCGTGCTGGGCATCCCCACGCTCCGGCTGCGCGCCGACTACCTCGCCATCGTCACCATCGCCGCAGCCGAGATCGTCCGGTATGTGGTCACGACAAACCAGCTCACCGCCGTCACCGGTTCCGCCAACGGGCTGGCCGCCTTCGAAGGCAGCTTCTACGCCATGAACCCGTTCCCTGAAGGCTCGTACTTCGGCATGAACAACCGCGACTTCTTCATCCGGGTCATCGGCTGGGGCCTGGTTGTAGTCTGCTGCGTCATCATCTGGCTCCTCATGCGCAGCCCGTGGGGCCGTGTCCTGAAAGGCATCCGCGAGGACGAGAACGCCGTGCGCTCCCTCGGCAAGAACGTGTACGCCTACAAGATGCAGGCACTGGTCATCGGCGGCGTTCTGGGTGCACTTGCGGGAATGGTGTTCACCCTTCCGCGAGGGGCAGTCCAGCCCGCCAACTACGGAACTGAGCTGACGTTCTTCCTGTGGACCTGCCTGCTGCTCGGCGGCATGGCCACAGTCCTGGGGCCGGTTGCCGGCGCCATGATCTTCTGGGTCGTGCTCTCCCTGACGCAGGGCGTCCTGTACGGCCTCATCGAATCCGGTGCAGTGACCTGGCTGACCACAGTCCAGGCCGGTCAGCTGCGCTACATTCTCGTGGGTATCGCCCTGATGCTGCTGATGATCTTCAGGCCGCAGGGTGTCTTTGGCAATAAGAAGGAGCTGGCGTTCGCATGAGCAAGCACAGCGAAAATGCAGTGGAAGATGGCATCGACTACATGACGGACACCCGCCCCATCGCCGCCGGGGAGAACGCGCCCGGCTGCAAGAAGCGGGACCCGATCGTCGTCGCCGAAAACGTGACGCGCAGCTTCGGCGGCATTAACGCCGTCGACGTCGATTACCTCGAGATTCCGCGGCACAAGATCACCGCCCTGATCGGCCCGAACGGGGCCGGCAAAACCACCCTCTTCAACCTGCTTACCGGATTCGATACCCCGAACTCGGGCAAGTGGCAGTTTGAGGGGCAAAACATCGCCGGCGTCTCCTCCTACAAGGTGGCGCGCATGGGCATGGTCCGCACGTTCCAGCTGACCAAGGTCATGGGCAAGCTGACCGTCATGGAAAACATGCGCCTCGGCGGCTCCGACCAGCCGGGTGAACGGCTGTCCAAAGCACTCTTCAAGGGCATCTGGGGCAGCCGGGAGAAGGAGCTCACCCAGCAGGCGGACATGCTGCTGGAGAAGTTCAAGCTGGACGCCAAGAAGGACGACTACGCGGCATCCCTCTCCGGTGGGCAGCGCAAACTGCTCGAAATGGCGCGTTCCCTCATGGTCAGTCCCAAACTCGTCATGCTCGACGAGCCGATGGCAGGCGTCAACCCTGCGCTGACCCAGTCCCTGCTGGATCACATCAAGAACCTCAAAGCGGAGGGCATGACCGTCCTCTTCGTGGAACACGATATGAACATGGTCCGCCATATCGCCGACTGGGTGGTGGTCATGGCCGAAGGAAAGATCGTAGCTGAGGGACCGCCCGGTGAAGTGATGAAGAACCCGGCAGTGATCGACGCCTACCTCGGCGCGCACCACGACGTGGATCTCGGCGACACGGAAGGCATCAAGGCACTCGAGCAGGAACTCGTGGCGGATGAGGAATCGATTGTCGGCACCGAAGACGCCGGCATCATCGCCGTTGACGCGGTGGTGCCCGACCTCAAGGCCGGCGGTTCGTCACCAATCCATACAGACAAGGACAAAGCATGAGCGCCCCCAGCGCGGCCCCGGCCGCAAGCAGCGCAGCAGCCGACGGCGTGGTGGTTAAGGTCACCGACCTGGTGGCCGGATACCTGCCCGGCGTCAACATCCTCAATGGCTGCAGCATCGAGGCCCGAAAGGGCGAACTGATCGGGATCATCGGCCCTAACGGGGCCGGAAAGTCCACGCTGCTCAAGGCCATGTTCGGCCTCGTAAAGGTCCACTCAGGCTCTGTCGTCGTGCGGGGCCAGGACCTCACCGGGCTCAAGGCGAACAAGCTGGTCACGCAGGGCGTGGGTTTCGTGCCACAGAACAACAATGTGTTCGCGACCCTCACCATTGAGGAAAACATGCAGATGGGCATGTTCCAGCGGCCCAAGGACTTCGCCGAGCGGTTCGACTTCGTCACCAGCCTGTTCCCGGAGCTCGGCAAGCGCCGCGCCCAGCGGGCGGGGTCACTGTCCGGCGGCGAGCGCCAGATGGTCGCGATGGGCCGGGCCCTGATGATGGAACCTGCGGTGCTGCTGCTCGACGAGCCCTCGGCCGGCCTCTCCCCCGTGAAGCAGGACGAGACCTTCCTGCGCGTGCATGAGATCAACCGTGCAGGAGTGTCCGTCATCATGGTGGAACAGAACGCCCGCCGCTGCCTGCAGATCTGCGACCGCGGCTATGTCCTGGACCAGGGCAAGGACGCATACACCGGCACAGGCCGGGAGCTCATGAAGGATCCGAAAGTCATCCAGCTGTATCTGGGAACGCTGGCGGACGAAGTCTAAGGCCGGCAGAACCGTATCTCGCGAGGGCCGTCACCCATCCGGGTGGCGGCCCTCCCCTGTGCCCTGCCCGGGCCTGAACCGCGGGGTTACGGGTACCCGCGGCAGCGGCCACGGGTGCGATGGCCAGCGGGTGGGCCTGGTCCTGTCAGCCACGGAAACGGATAACCCACGGGCACCAGAAAGCCCCCGTCCAGAGGACGGGGGCTTTCTGTGAACTGGCTGAAATACGGGGCTTTACAGCTTGCCGAATTCTTCCCGGGCCGGCTTGTAGGTGTTGTCGTCCTGGTACTCGTAGATGCCGATGAACGCCTCCGTGGGGTCACCCTGCTCGGAGAAGGTCACCGGACCGGACTGGCCGTCGTAGTCGATGTCCTTCCCGTTGCGGAGAAGCGTCACGCAGGACGCGAAGTTGGTGCACTTCTCCCCGCCTTCCGAGACTGCCTTGAGCTGCTTGGAGATCTCGGTGCCCTTCGTGCTCTTCGCGGCCTCCGCCGCGAGCGAGATCAGGTTGACCGCGTCATAGGACTCGCCAGCGTAGCTGTAGTCCTTCAGGGCCGGATCGATGGCGAGGAGCTGCTTCTTGAAGTCTTCCTTCGCGAACGTACCGGGAATGGTGCCCTGGGCGCCCTTGAGCGTTCCGGCCTTGAAGTCCTTGCTGTAGTCGGACGTGTTGCCGTCCACCATGAACAGCTGCGTGGGCTTGATGCCCTTGCCGGTCATCAGCGGCACGATGCTCTTGGCCTGGTCGAACGTGATCAGGGCGATCGCATCGGGCTTGGCGGCGATGACTTTGTCCACCTGGCTGCTGAACTGCGAGTCGCCTTCGTTGAAGAGCTCCTCGGCCACAATCTGGCCGCCGGCTGCTTCAAAGGCTTCCTTGATGTTCTTCTGCAGGCCCGTGCCGTAGGCGTCATTGAGGACGATCATGCCCAGGGTCTGGGCTCCGCAGGTTGCCATGTAGTTGCCGAGCACCTTGCCCTGCAGCACGTCAGACGGAGCTGTGCGCCAGTAGAGGTTCTTGTCCTCCCACGTGGTGAAGTCCGGAGAGGTGTTGGCCGGCGAGAACTGCACCACGCCTGCACCCGTGATCTGGTTGATCACGGTCTTGGACACGCCGGAGGATGCGGCACCAATGATGGCGCTGACACCTTGGCCCAGCAGTGCGGTGGTGGACTGCGTTGCAATGTCGGTCTTCGTGTCACCGGAGTCCCGGTGGACAACACTGACCGGCTTGCCCAGGACGCCGCCGGCGGCATTGACTTCCTTGATGCCAAGGTTAACGCCCGCGATCTCGGGCGGGCCCAGGAACGCCAGCGACCCCGTCGTCGGCAGCAGCGATCCAATCTTCAGCGGGGTGGGAGTGGTGGTGGTTGCTGCCGGAACAGAACCGGCGTCCGCAGTGGCTTGGGACGTGCCGCCTCCGGCAGTGGCGCTGGGAGCAGGGCAGGCAATACCTGCACCCGCACCGGCTGCGGTTGTGGTCGAGCCCGGGGTGGGGCTGCCACCACAAGCCGTGGCCAACAGGGCGACGCCGATGCTAAGCGCTGTTAGCTTAGCTGCTCGGGGCGCGCCTTGGGGGAGTGAAATCATTTGAGAGTCTCCTCGATCGAAAGGTGCGAACGGCCTTTGATGCGATTGGTCAGGTGTGTTCCTGAGATAAATTCAAGCTAGTGCAAATTACGGCCGAACATAAGTGAGTAAGGTCACATCCTTATAACACTCGTTGCATATCGGACACCTCATAGCAGACTCCCGGAAAAAGGCCCCGCGGGCCGCCAAGAGTCCTTCCCCATGCAGCGCCGCTGGGCCCGGCGAAGGGTGCCGGGACGTGAAAGAGCGCCCGCCAATCAGCCCCAGGATGTGAGGGAGCGCCCGTGGCAGCGCCGCCCGGACAGTGAAATGTGTACCCCAGGTGGGACTCGAACCCACAACACGCGGATTTTAAGTCCGCTGCCTCTGCCAATTGGGCTACTGGGGCGCCCGGTCAATGCTATCGCTTTCCGCTGCCGGCGTTGGTTTCGACTGCGGCGAAGGGCTCGGCGTACTGAAATGTTCCGTGCACGCCGCCGGGCCAGAGCGCCAGCGGCAGGAACTGGAAGTGGTCACCCCAGCTTTTGTCGGGCGCCTCAATCCCCATGGACGAGGCCGGCACAAATCCGAAGCGCGGGTAGTACTCCGTGCTGCCCAGCAGGGCGATGCCCCTCTCCCCCGCAGCGTTGGCCCGGACCACGGTTTCGTGCATGAGGGCCGAGCCGATGCCGTGTCGCTGCAGGCGCGGAGTCACGCTGATGGGTCCGAGCCCCAGCAGCTCGATGCCGTCGGCCCGGGCGCGGGAGCAGATGACGTGGCCCACGATTTCGCCGTCGAGCTCTGCCACAACACTGAGCTCCGGCAGATAAGCATCGGACGCGAAAAGCCGGCGGAGCAGATCCACCTCCACCGGCTCGCCCTCCACCGGCAATCCCGTCACGGGCGATACGGAGAAGGCCTCGGCCGTCAGCGCGATGACCGCGTCCCGGTCTTCGGGCTTCTCGCTGCGCAGCCTCAGCTCACGGACCGGCTCGGGCTCGGCCGCGTGGGCGGCGGAGAGCTCAGCCAGCACTTCCAGGGCGCGGGCCGCGTCTGCCACGGGGACGAGCAGATGGTCATGGTGGAATCCTGCCAGCACATTGCAGCTGATCCTGGCGTCCGTCAAGGCCCGGCTCACCGCGGCAGTCAGGCCCACGGCTTCGAGCGCCGAGTGGACCTCCAGCGTGATCCAGGCGGCTACGAAGTCGTACTTCAGCCCGTGGGCATCAGCCTCAGCCCGGGGCAGCACCACGGTGAGGCCCTCGGCCTCGCGCACTGCGGCTTCGATCCCCGGCACAAGGGGCTTTCCATGGGGCCAAAGCACATATACATACTCGCCGTCGCGGAGCACGGGGTGCATCGCAGCCAACAGGGTCTGGAGATTCTTTTCACCCGTCATGGAGCCAGTCTAGACATCCCGGCAGAAACAAAACGGGACGCCATCTGGACGAAAGCAGCCCAAACGACGAAGCGACCGCTCCCGAAAAGGGAACGGCCGCCGTCGTCGGTTACTGCTGCCTACTTGGATTTGGCTGCAACAGGGTCCTTCGAATCATTCTTCTGGACATCTGCCGGCTTTGCCTCCACGGGCTTGGCGTCGGCCGGCTTTGCCTCGGCGGCTGCCGGCTTCGGAGCCGGGGTGGCAGCGGCAACGAAGGCACCGCGCGGGTTGTCCAGGTCCAGCAGCTGGGTGGTGTCGCGGCCCGCGAAGAAACTCAGGATCCAGTTGAAGATCACGCGGAACTTGCGCTCGAACGTCGGCATGGCCATGCCGTGGTAGCCGCGGTGCGCCAGCCAGGCGAGGGGGCCCTTGAGCCCGATGCGGCCGAGGAGGTTGATGTTGGCAACGCCCTTCCACTGGCCGAAGCCGGCCACAGCACCGAGGTTCTTGTGCTTGTAGTCCGCGAGCGGCTTGTCCCAGCGGGAAGCCCACAGGTTCTTGGCCAGGCGCTTGGCCTGGCGCAGCGCATGCTGTGCGTTGGGGACGCAGGTACCGTCCGGCAGGCCCGCGCCTGTCAGGTCGGGAACCGCGGCGACGTCACCGGCGGCCCAGGCGTTCTCGATGATGCCTTCATCGCCGGCGATGCGCAGGTCCGGGAGGACCCGGACGCGTCCGCGGGGCTCGAGCGGGAAGTCGGTGGAGCGGACCATCGGGTTGGCCTGGACACCGGCGGTCCACACGAGGGTGTCGGACTCGAATTCCTGGGCCAGCGTCTTGTCCGGCAGGTTGATGAGCTTCAGGGCCACCTCTGCGTTGTCCAGCGACGTGTTCAGCAGGACCTCGATGCCGCGGCTGCGGAGGTGCTCAACAACCCACTCGGCCTGCTTCTCGGTGACCTCGGGCATGATGCGTCCCATGGCCTCAACCAGCACGAAGCGGACTTCCTCCTGCTTGACGCGCGGGTTGTTCTTGACGGCCGCACGGGCGAGGTCTTCCATTTCGGTGATGCACTCGATGCCGGCGAAGCCGCCGCCCACAACCACGAAGGTCAGTGCCCGGGCGCGCTCAGCCGGATCCGTCATGGTGGAGCCGACCTCGATCCGGTCGAGGACCTTGTTGCGCAGCGCAACCGCTTCCTCGATGGTCTTCAGGCCGATGCCCTTGTCCGCCAGACCCTTGATGGGGAACGTGCGGGTGATGGCGCCGGCGGCCAGCACGACGTCGAAGTAGGGCACCTCGAAGGGGTCGCCGCCGTCGGAGGGTGCAACCACCGCTGTGCGGTTGGCGTGGTCGATCGAGGTGACGCGCCCCTGGATGAGCTCGGTCTGCTTGAGGTGCTGGCGGTGGGAGACCACTGCGTGGCGGGCCTCGATGTTGCCGCCGGCAACTTCCGGCAGGAAGGGCTGGTAGGTCATGTAGGGCAGCGGATCGACGACGGTGACGATGCCACCTGCGTTCGCGATCTTCTTCTGCAGTTTGAGGGCTACGTACAGGCCGACGTACCCGCCGCCGACGACGAGCACACGCGGACGATCCTGGAGCTGTGGGGTGGTTGCCATGCATCCAGAGTACAACAGTTTGTGAAAATCTTCACTAACTGGGACTGCCGCCGGGATCCACCCTGCTCAACGTCCCTGTTTCGGCGTCGTCGGCGCTGCCTGCCGAAGCCCGGTAGGCGCGGCGCAGCTGCACTGCGCCGGCAACGATGATGACGACAAAAAGGGTTCCGAAACCGATGACGACGGCGGCCGGAAGTGCACTGTCCAGCTGTGACGGGGCCTGGGCCACCGGCACAGTGGCCTTCGGCAGCGTGGGCAGGGCAGCCGCCTCGCTCTCGGGAGGCGCGACAGGGGCCGGCGCCGGCGTGGCAGGATTGCCGCGGCGGTGCACGCGGATCCAGTCGGAGATGGATCCCAAAGGGTTCACCTGCGTTTCGGCGACATCCGCTTTCAGTGCGGCCTCGGCGTTGAGCATGCCGAATCCATAGAGCGGGTCTTTCCCGGGCGCACCCTCGTCCTTGGCGGTGGACACGATCCTGTTGATCACCTGCTCCGCGCTCATCTCCGGCCACTTGGAGCGGATCAGGGCGGCTACGCCGGAAACGATCGGCGTAGCTCCGGAGGTGCCGGCCCATTCCGCGTAGCTGCCGCCGGGAAGTCCTCCGGCGAGGTCTTCTGCCGGAGCCGCGACGCCGATGCTGATGCCCTGCGATGAGGAATCGACGCTGGCTATCCCACTGCGGTCCAGCCCGGCCACGGTGAGCACGCCGGGAATGGTTGCCGGCGCGCCGACCTGGACGTTGCCGCCCACCCGGTTGCCGGCAGCAGCCACGATGACGACGTCCTTCTGCTCCGCGTAGAGGAAGGCGGCGTCCCAGCTTTGCGGCCACTCCGGCGACGTGCTGCCCAGCGAGATGTTGATGACCTTGGCTCCGTTGTCCACTGCCCAGCGGACGGCCTCGGGAATCTGGTCCTGGTCACTCTTGCCGCCGGGATTCTCCGAACCCAGCCAGGTGGATACTGCGAGGATCTGGGCTTCCGGTGCGACGCCCATGATGCCGTCCGGGTTGGTCTTCGACGGCGAAGGAGTGGGCGAGGGCTTGGCGCTGGCCTTGGACTTCTTGGGAGGCGGCGGCTGGTGTCCGCGGCCCGCGAGCATGGTGGCCACCAACGTTCCGTGCTCCGGCTTGGCCCCCATGCTCTTCTGCCCGTCCGGCGTACCCGCACCGGAGACATCATGTCCTCCGGCAATGGCGCCCTTCAGGTCGGGATGGTCGCCGTCCACGCCGCTGTCGATCACAGCCACTTTCACGCCGGCGCCCTTGGAGACCTCCCAGGCCTTCGTGATTCCGGCTTCCTTGAGCCAGTACTGCTTGTCCCGCCAGGTGTCGGCCTGCGCTGCCGGTGCCGTGGCGATGGCTGCCGCAGCGACGCCGCCGGCCAGCACCGCCGACAGCAGAGCCGAGACGGTCCGGCGAAGCCGGGCTGTTGCTCTGGTCATTCAAGATCCAATACTCGGTGGGGCGGTGCCTTGCCAGCTCAGTGGGTCAGCGGACGCTCAGGGCAATTCCGTCAAGAATATCGTGCTCGCTGGCGGTGGCCGTAATGACCTCTCCCCCGGTGAGTTCGCCCATCTTGGTGAGAATGCGGCGCCAGACGAGGGCGCCGGCCCCGATGACATCCACCCGGCCGGGGTGCATGTAGGGCAGCCGGGCCCGCTGCGCACGGGTCATGGCGAGCAGGTCACCGGACGCCTCAGCGACAGTCCGGATGGACAGTTCGGCGCCGTGGATGGCGGCGGGCAGGTACTCCGGCAGCTTCAGCGCATGGGCGGTAATGGTCGTCACGGAACCGGCAACCCCGACGACGGCGGTGCTGCTTTCCAGGGGAACGTCCAGTCCCGCCTGGGCCATGGCGACATCAACATCGGCCTCCGCGGCGGCGATCTCAGCGGCGGTGGGCGGATCGCTTTTGAGGTGGCGTTCGGTCAGCCGGACGCAACCGATGTCCACGGATTTTGCTGCGATGACTCCGCCTGCGCCTCCCAGCACGAATTCCGTGCTGCCGCCGCCAAGGTCCACAACCAGCACCCTGTCCCCATCGGCCATGGGCAGCACACTGCTTGCTCCGGCGAAGGAGAGAGCCGCTTCCTCGTCACCTGAAATTACTTCGGGCTCGACGCCGAGGAGCCCCCGGATGCCGTCCACGAAGACCTGGCGGTTGCGGGCATCCCGCGTCGCGGAGGTCGCCACGAAGCGGACTTTCTCAGCACGGTACTCCCGGATCAGCTCGGCGTAATCCGCAGCGGCCGCGAAAGTGCGCTCCAGCGCTTCCGGCGCGAGCTCCCCCGTGGCATCCACGCCCTGGCCGAGCCGCACCACCCTCATCTCCCGGACAATGTCCGTGAGCTTCGTCGGACCGTTCCCGCCGTCGACGTCTGCGATCAGCAGACGGATGGAATTGGTACCGCAGTCAATGGCTGCAACCCTGGTCATTCGCCTGCCTCCTGCTTCGTTTTCCGTACCGGGGCCGGCCGCCCCACGATGGCAGGCAATCCCTGCGGCCCGTGCCTGCTGAGGTCCCGCGAGGGCGCTTCTCCGGCGGTGTCCCAGGCGCCTTCGCAGTAACACCGGTCAACGCTCCACCATTCACCGATGGCGGCAATCGCTTCGTCACCCAGCGGATTGACGCCAGGGCCGGCCGCCAGTGAGTGGCCAACCAGCACATGCAGGCATTTCACGCGGGTCGGCATACCTCCGGCGGACACGCCGTCGATTTCAGGCACCTCCCCGATGCCGGACCGGGCTCCGATCTCCGCGCGCGACTGCAGGTATGCCTCATGGGCTGCCCGGTAGGAGGCGGCCAGCGGCTCGTCCGCCGTGAGACGCTCGTTCATTTCATTCATAAGCCCGGCCGCTTCCAGCCGCGACACAGCGGAAGTGATCACCGGATGCGTGAGGTAGAACGTGGTGGGAAACGGCGTGCCGTTGCTGAGCCGCGGCGCCGTGGCGGCCACCAGGGGGTTGCCGCAGACACACCTGGCCGGGATCTCCACCACGTCACGGACAGGGCGGCCCAGCTGGCGGCTCAGCACCTCAAGGTCGTGTGCCGATGGCTGGCGGGTTTCCTCCGGCGCAGATGCCGTGTTGTCTTCCACTGGCGCGGCCGTCCTTCCTGCCCGGATCCGGCTGCCCAGCAATGCCTGGGGCAGTCCTGCGGCGGGCGCCGCTTAGTCTGTTGCCGAACGCCGGATGGACTCCCACAGGGAATCCACCCACGGCACGTTGGCGGGGTCTTGTACTGCTGCTGCACCGGGGTCGCTGGCTGCTGCGCCGGCGGGCATGTCACTGCCGAACACCCAGTAGCCGGTCTCGCCCGGCATAACCATGTTAATGCGGTCCCGGGCCTGCTGCTTGACGTAGTTCGGATCCTGCCAGCGTGAAACCTGGCGCTTCAAATCATCTTGGGCGGACTGTTTGGCCGCGATGTCAGCTTCCAGCGCGGCAATCTCGGCGCGCTTGTCAATGAAGATCTTCACCGTGGGCGCCAGCATGATGGTGATGGCAATCATGACGACGGCCAGCGCCAGCATGCGCCCCGAAAAGGCCTTGGCGGGAATCGGATCGAGGCTTTCGTCCTCGCCGTTTACCGGGGATGACCCGGACCTCTTCTTCCCCGCAGCCGCCGCGGCGGCACCGCCGGCTTTGCCCGGGGCTGTCTCTCCCGGTGCTGTGCCCTTGGCGGCTGTCGGCTTGCCGGGCGCTGTGGTCTTGGCGGTACCCTGGGCTGCGGCTTTGGCTCGGGACGTACCGCTTCCTTGATCCGATGCTGCCGGGGCGGCCCCGTGGGCCGCGCCGCTGCTCCTGGCCGGGCCCGTTCCGCCGGCCTGGGCGGCGGTTTCCCTTCCGGTCTCGCCGTGCTTGCGGCCGCCGAAGTCCGCCAGGATGACGTCTCCCCCGCCGGAGTCCGTCTCGGGCTGCCGGGTTGCCGGGGTCACCCGGGGAACTTTGGGACGGCGGGTAGCCATGACACTCCTGTAAAACGCGGGACGCTGGACTAGCCGGCCTTAAACGAAGCCGGTGGCTATGGTCTTTCCACCATAGCCACCGGGCAGTCGTTTATCCGGCTATTAGGCCTTGAAACGCGGGAAGGCGCTGCGTCCGGCGTAGCGTGCGGCGTCGTCGAGTTCCTCTTCGATGCGCAGCAGCTGGTTGTACTTGGCAACACGCTCAGAGCGGGCCGGGGCACCGGTCTTGATCTGTCCGGCGTTGGTGGCGACGGAGATGTCAGCGATGGTGGTGTCCTCGGTTTCGCCGGAGCGGTGCGAGGTGATGGTGGTGTAGCCGGAGCGCTGTGCCAGGGACACGGCGTCCAGGGTTTCGGTCAGCGAGCCGATCTGGTTGACCTTGACCAGCAGGGAGTTGGCGGTGGCGGCGTCGATGCCCTGCTGCAGGCGCTCGGGGTTGGTGACGAACAGGTCGTCGCCCACGAGCTGGACCTTGTCACCGATGGTGTCGGTGAGGATCTTCCAGCCCTCCCAGTCGTTCTCGTCCAGCGGGTCCTCGATGGACACCAGCGGGTAGTCGGCAACGAGTTCTGCGTAGTAGGCGCTCATCTCGGCGGCGCTCAGGGCCTTGCCTTCGAACTGGTAGGCGCCGTCCTTGAAGAATTCGGAGGAGGCGACGTCCAGTGCCAGGGCGATGTCGGTGCCCGGGGTGTAGCCGGCGTTCTTGATGGCTTCCTGGATCAGGTCCAGGGCAGCGCGGTTGGACGGCAGGTTCGGGGCGAAGCCGCCCTCGTCGCCGAGGCCGGTGGAGAGGCCCTTTTCCTGCAGCACGGACTTGAGGTTGTGGTAGACCTCAACGCCCCAGCGCAGGCCCTCGGAGAAGGTCTCGGCGCCGATCGGGGCGATCATGAATTCCTGGATGTCGACGTCGGAATCCGCGTGCGAGCCGCCGTTGAGGATATTCATCAGCGGAACGGGCAGAACGTGGGCGTTCGGGCCGCCCAGGTACTTGTACAGCGGCAGGTCAGCGGAGGCTGCGGCGGCGTTGGCAACTGCCAGGGAGACGCCGAGGATGGCGTTGGCGCCCAGCTTGCCCTTGTTGGCGGTGCCGTCCAGGTCGATCATGGCCTGGTCGATGCTGCGCTGGTCAGTGGCGTCAAAGCCGGTCAAGGCCGGTGCGATCTGGTCGATGACGGCGTCAACGGCCTTCTGGACACCCTTGCCGAGGTAGCGGCCCTTGTCACCGTCGCGCAGTTCAACGGCTTCGTGCTCGCCGGTGGACGCGCCGGACGGAACGGCAGCGCGGCCGATCTGGCCGTCGGAGAGGAGAACTTCAACTTCGACGGTGGGGTTGCCACGGGAATCGAGGATCTCGCGGGCGTGGATGGCATCGATAAGCGCCATGGATGTGCTCCTTGTGGGCGATTTACTGGGGACTTAGGGGAAAAAATCTCGACGTCCTCGTCAGGGTCTAGCGTAGTCGAGAGTGGCGCACGTTACGGAAACCTATCCAGAACCCGGACGTCATGATCCGGGCGGGACCTGCTCCTGGAAGCGCCGGACAGCGCCCCGGAGGGCCCGTTCGGCGTCGAACCCCTTGTTGCGTGCAGCGCCGACGACGCCGAGCAGCAGCTCGCCGAGTTGGGCTTCGGTCTCTATTGTTTCGGCGAGCGAGGTTTCGGCAAGCTCAACCAGCGGGCCTTCTCCGACCAGCGGGGACAGGCCCGCGCGCTCTGCCCGGTCCAGGGTCTTGTGCGCCCGGGCGAGGGCAGGCAGCGCGTCGGGGATGCCCTCAAAGTGGCTGGTCCGTTCCGGCTTTTCGGCTTTCTTGACGGCGTCCCATTTGAGGACGATCTCCTCTACGGTGGCGGGGAAGGTTTCCTGCAGGGAACCGTCCGGCCGGAACACGTGGGGGTTGCGGCGGATCATCTTCTCGGTGATGCCGCGGGCGACGTCGGAAAAGGCGAAGGTGCCACGCTCTTCGGCGAGCCGGGCGTGCAGCACCACCTGGAGCAGCACGTCGCCCAGCTCGCCTTTCAGCTCGGCTTCGTCCCGGCCGGTTTCGATGGTATCAGCCACTTCGTACGCCTCCTCGAGGAGATACTCAACGAGGGACTCATGGGTCAGGGCACCCATCCAGGGACAATGCTCGCGCAGCGCGGCGATAACCCCCAGCAACTCCCCCACCTCGCAAGCTCGGTTGGGGACCCCTGCTGCCGTGGGCCCACCCAGCAGCTCCCCAACCCCCTCTGCGGGTAACCCGTCGGCGGACGTTTCAGCCAAGGTTTGCGTAGGCGTCGTTGATGTACTCCACCAGGGCTTCCCTTTCCTCGAGCGGGAGGAAGGAAGCCTCGGCGGCGTTGAGTGTGAGTTCCAGCAGGTCATCGAGGTCGTAATCGAACGTCTCCACCAGCAGCTCGAATTCGTCGGTGAGGGTCACGCCGCTCATGAGCCGGTTGTCGGTGTTGATGGTCACGTTGAAGCCCAGCTGGTAGAGCATGTCCAGCGGGTGGCTGTCGATCCCTTCGCCGAACCCGGCAATCGCGCCGGTCTGCAGGTTCGAGGACGGGCAGATTTCCAGCGGGATGCCGCGGTCGCGGACCCAGCTCGCGAGGTTTCCGAGCGTCACCAGTCCGATGTTGTCATCATCTTCGCTGTAACCACCGGCATCGTCGCGGTCCTCGAACTCCACCATGATGTCCTCGGCTATCCGGACACCGTGGCCCAGCCGGAGGGCACGTCCGTCGACGAGGGCCGACTGGATGCTCTCGAGGCCGGCGGCTTCGCCGGCGTGCACGGTGGCCGGGAAGTTGTTTTCCGCCAGGAACGTGAAGGCATCCTTGAAGCGCGCTGGCAGGAAGCCGTCCTCGGCGCCGGCGATGTCAAAGCCGACGGCGCCCCGGTCACGGTGGCGGACGGCGAGCTCGGCGATCTCCTGGCCGCGCTCTGCGTGACGCATCGCGGTGATCAGCTGTCCTACCTGGATTGCGCGGCCGGTTTCGGCCACGGCGGCGACGCCGGCCTCAAGGCCTTCCTGGACGGCTTCGACAACCTCATCCAGCGTGAGGCCCTTCCGGAGGTGCTGCTCCGGCGCCCAGCGGACCTCTCCGTAGACCACTCCGTCATCCGCGAGGTCCTCCACGAATTCCCTGGCAACGCGGGACAGGCCTTCTTTGGTCTGCATGACGGCGACGGTGTGGTCGAACGTTTCGAGGTACCGGACCAGGGAGCCGGAGTCGGCGGACTCGCGGAACCATTCGCCGAGGGCGGCGGGGTCGGTGGATGGAAGGGTGTGGCCAACGGCTTCCGCAAGCTCGATGATGGTTGCGGGGCGGAGACCCCCGTCCAGGTGGTCGTGAAGGGATACCTTGGGAAGGCTCTTCAGGTCGAAGTCAAGGGCAGGGGCGGCGTCAACGATTGGCTCAGTCACGTACCAACTCTAGGGTTGGACCGCGTGCAACGCCAACGGCCCGCCGCCGGTCGTTTCAGCGCCCCGGCTCGGCTTCCGCAGTGACCGAAACCGGCAGCGCGCGGCCCAGCCGTCCGCCGTCGTGCCCTTCAGCTGAACGTTCAGGCAGCCTTGCAGCCTCGGCCCCGTCAGGTCCCGGTCCGTTGTAGCCTGGCTCCGGCTCCGTAACGCCGGTCTCCTCCGGCGCTGGCCCAGACCCTGGGAGTACGTCATCGAGCACGTCATTGCGCCCAAGCCGCTTGTGCCACCACCGCAGCAGGTGGTCGATGACGATTCCCAGGACGATGGCGAAGACCACCGCGATGCCCGCGCCCAGCAGCGGGTTGTGGTGCAGCCAGGGGAAGGAGCTGGCCACGATCCCGATGCCCACGGAATAACCTACCCACGTGATGCAGGCGAAGGCATCCAGCAGGAAAAACCGGCGGTGCGGGAAACCCGTGGTGCCGGCCACATAGTTCACGGCGACACGCCCCCAGGGGATGTAGCGCGCCGTGAAAATGAGCACGGCTCCGCGCTTCTCCAGCTCGTAGCGTGCCCAGCCAAAGGCCTTCTGGACCTTCGGCCGCCGCATCCACTTCCAGCGGTCAAGGCCGATCTTCCGGCCCAGCAGGTACGCCATGTTGTCGCCGGCAATCGCGCCCGTGAGTGCAGTCAGCCCCAAAATCCAGAGATTGGGCTCGCCACTGTGCCGGGAGAAGGCCGCCAAGGCGACGATGAGCGTCTCGCTGGGCACGACCATTGCGAAGCCGTCCACGAAGAAAAACACAAGCAGAATGGGATATATCCACCATTGACCCGCTGCATGGAGCACGGCCTCATTAATAAACTCCACGCGGGTGTTGCTCCTCGGCAATGAGAAAAAAGTCGGTGACGCTAAACAGTTTTCAGTGTCCCACGCGCGGAGCATAGTCCGCTACGCCTGCCTTGCGAAAATCAGTCCTCCGCGAGAGGCCCGGGGATCCCGCCGCGCAGCTTGCTGATGACAATGTCCACGATGATGCCCAGGGTGATCGCGCAGACGATGGCGATGGCGGCTCCCAGCAAGTGGTTTTCCTCGAACCACTGGCCAAAGAAGAGCCCGATGGCTACCGAGTAGCCGGCCCACAGAGTTGCGGACAGCACGGTCAGCGCCACGAAGCGGACGTGGGAATAGTGCGTGGCTCCCGCGGTGAGGTTGACGGCCACCCTGCCGATCGGGACGAACCGCGCCACGAGGATCAGGGATGCCGGGCGCTTCCTGAGCTCGCCCCCGGCCCAGCGGAAGGCCCGCTGCATCCGGGGCCCCCGCATCCAGCGCCAGCGCTGCGTGCCGACGCTCCGGCCGATCAGGTAGGCGGTGTTGTCCCCGGTAAACGCGCCCAGCGCCGCGATTCCCGCAAGGAGCCACGGGTTGGGGACATCCGCCGTGGCAGCGACGGCGGCCAGCCCCACCACCACCGATTCACTGGGGATCGGAGGGAAGAAACCGTCAATGAAGCAGCAGGCCAGGACAATGAACAGGACCCACGGCTGCCCCGCTGCGGCAAGGATGAAGTCATTGATGGCCTGCACGGCGTCAGGCGATGCGGTCGATGATGAGCTGCTGTGCCGGACGGGATCCGTCCGGGGCTACGGTGACAGCGTTTTCGAGCGCCTCTTTGGCGCGGGCGAACTTCTCGGGAGTGTCGGTGAGCAGGGTCATCAGCGGCTCCCCCGCGCGCACGGCGGCGCCGGGCTTGGCATGCAGGCGGATGCCCGCTCCTGCCTGGACCGGATCCTCCTTGCGCGCCCGGCCTGCTCCGAGCCGCCACGCAGCCACGCCGACAGCCAGGGCGTCCAGTCCCACGATAACGCCATCTGCCGGAGCATAGATGGTTTCGGATTCCTTCGCCACCGGCAGCTTGGCCCGCGGATTCCCGCCCTGCGCCTCGATCATCCGGTTCCAGACGTCCATCGCGCGGCCGTCCTTGAGCGCCGCCCTCGGGTCTGCGTCCTCCACACCGGCGCAGGCGAGCATCTCCTCCGCCAGCCTGACCGTCAGTTCGACGACGTCTTCCGGGCCGCCGCCCGCGAGCACCTCGACGGACTCCTCGACTTCGATGGCGTTGCCCGCGGTCAGCCCCAAGGGTGTGTCCATATTGGTCAGCAGGGCCACGGTGTTCACGCCCGCGTCCTTGCCCAGGGCCACCATGGTCTCGGCCAGCTCGCGCGCACGGGCCTCATCCTTCATAAAGGCACCGCTGCCCACCTTGACGTCCAGCACGAGCGAGCCGGTGCCTTCGGCGATCTTCTTGCTCATGATCGAGGAGGCGATCAACGGAATGGCCTCCACGGTGCCGGTGACGTCCCGGAGCGCGTAGAGCTTCTTGTCCGCCGGGGCCAGCCCGGCGCCGGCGGCGCAAATCACGGCACCGACGTCCTGGAGCTGCGCCAGGATCTCCTCGTTGCTCAGTGCGGCGCGCCAGCCCGGAATGGATTCCAGCTTGTCCAGCGTTCCGCCCGTGTGCCCGAGGCCACGGCCGGAAAGCTGCGGCACGGCCACCCCGAACACCGCCACAAGCGGCGCCAGCGGGAGGGTGATCTTATCCCCGACGCCCCCGGTGGAATGCTTGTCGCTCGTGGCCTTCACGCCGCCGTCGGGACGCCTGAGGCTGGAGAAGTCCATCCGCTCGCCCGAGGCAATCATGGCAGCGGTCCATCGTGAAATCTCTGCCCGGTCCATGCCGTTGAGCAGGATGGCCATGTTCAGGGCGGCCATCTGCTCGTCTGCAATCACCCCGCGGGTGTAGGCATCGATGGTCCAGTCAATCTGTTCGGGGGTGAGGACACCCTTGTCCCGCTTGATGCGGATGATGTCGACGGCGTCGAACGCCTGCGTTTCCTTTGCCATGAAATTCACGGGGTTCCCTCCAGGTGTTCGGGGCCAAATGCGTCGGGCAGCACCTGGTCCATGGTCTTGATTCCCTGTGTGGTCATGAGCTCCATCCCCGGAGCCCGGAATTCATAGAGTAGCTGGCGGCAGCGCCCGCAGGGCATCAGGACGTTGCCGCCGACGTCGACGCAATAAAAGGCGCGCAGCAGTCCGCCGCCGGTCATGTGCAGGTTGCCCACCAACGTGCACTCGGCGCACAGAGTCAGACCGTAACTGGCGTTTTCGACGTTGCAGCCGCTGACGATCCGTCCGTCCGAGGTGAGGGCGGCTGCACCGACCGGGAATTTTGAATAGCGCACGTAGGCCTTCTGCATGGCATCAACGGCGGCGGCCTTCAAGGCCGCCCAGTCGACGTCGGACTGGCCGGCTCCGGCGGGCTGGCGCGGCGGGGAATCGTACACCGTCAGCCCTTGACGTACGGGATGCCGCTGGCGGCCGGCGGGCGCGACCTGCCGACGAGCCCGGCCACGGCCAGGACGGTCACGAGATACGGCAGCATGGCCATGAACTGGCTCGGCACGGGGGTGCCGATGATGGTCACGATGCTTTGCAGGTTGTCCGCGAAACCGAACAGCAAGGCGGCGAAGAAGGCACCGATGGGGTTCCAACGGCCGAAGATCAGGGCTGCCAGGGCGATGAAGCCGCGTCCGCCCGAGATCTCCTTGGTGAAGCTGTCGATCGCCACCAGGGTGAAAAACGAGCCGCCAATCCCTGCGATGGCCCCGCCAAGGGTGACGTTCCAAAAGCGCGTGGCGTTGACCTTGATGCCCATGGTGTCGGCGGCTTGGGGATGTTCGCCGACCGCGCGGACCCGCAGGCCCCACTTGGTCTTGAAGAGCCCGATCCACACCACGATCACCGCGATGTACATCAGGTAGCCCACCACGGACTGTTTGAAGAGGATGGGCCCCAGCACCGGGATGCTGGACAGCACCGGAATGTCGATGATGGGCAGCCGGCCCGGGGAGTTGAAGGCTGCCTTGTCCGCCTGCATGACGGTGCTGAACAGGAAGCCCGTCACGCCGGAGACCAGCACATTCAGGACCACGCCCACGATGATCTGGTTGACCAGGTACTTGATGCTGAACAGTGCCAGCACCATGGAGACGACGGCGCCGGCCACCGCGGCGGCCAGCAGACCGACGAAGGGGTTCCCCGTCATCGTGGCTACCATGGCGGCGGTGAAGGCACCGCCCAGCAGCTGGCCTTCGATGGCGATGTTCACCACGCCGACCCGCTCGCACAGGACGCCCGAGAGCGAACCGAACACCAGCGGCACGGCCAGTGTCACCGATCCCGCGATGAGGCCGGCAAGGGAGATGTTCGGGGTGCGGGCCCCTGCTACCACCCAGATGAGGAAGGCGGCCACGAAGAGGACAATGAACGAGACAGGCAGCCAGCGGGGCGCGGGCCGGTCCTTCGTCTTCAGGTACACCGCATAACCGGCGAGGCCCAGCATGAGGACCGACAGGACGATGCCGCCCGGGACGCCCGGGACCGCCAGGGCGGGCAGCTGGAAGAAATCACCGCTGGTGGAGAGTCCAAAGCGCGCCGTCTGGCCGGGACCCATGAGGCCAAAGAAGATGAAGGCGACTGCGCCAAAGACGGCGAGGAGGACAGGCGTTTTCCACGTGACCGGCTTGGCCGACATGGCTTGCCGGCGTTCCTCAGCCGACTTGGGGGTTCCCGCCCCTGCCTTTCCCTGCTGGGGTTTTCCCGGCTGGGGTTTTCCCGGCTGGGGCGACGTAGCTGTTGTGCTCATGCTGCACCTCCGGTGGTTGCTGCCGCCCTGGCCTTGCCGGCGGGTGCCTGCTTCCTGCGCCGCGGGTTCAGCCCGAAGACGGCCCGCACCAGCGGCGGCGCCGCGATGAAGAGCACGATCAGGGACTGGACCACCAGCACGATGTCGATCGGGGTTCCGGTCTGGATCTGCATCTGCACTGCTCCGGCGCGGAAGGCGCCGAACAGCAGGCCGGCAGCGAAAGTCCCCCACGGCGTCGACCGTCCCAGCAATGCGACGGTGATCGCGTCAAAACCGTACGTGGCCGCGACTCCGTCGGTGAGGACCTTTTCCGTGCCCGCCACCTGCGCCACACCGGACAGGCCGGCGAGCGCGCCGGCGATGGCCATGACCAGGATGGTCGAGCGGGAAACGTTGATGCCGGCGGTCTGGGCCGCCTTCGGGTTGGCGCCCACGGCCCGGAACTCGAAGCCCACCGTTGAGCGGTTCAGGAGCCACCAGACGAAGACCGTCGCGGCGATGGCCAGCAGGAACCCCAAATGGAGCCGGTACTGGGTGCCGAAGATCTGCGGATAGACGGCAGAGGCGTCCAGGATCGGGGAAATCGGGTTGGTCTCCCCCGGCCGCTGGAACGCCGGCGTGTTCAACAGATACCGCAGCAGGTACAGAGCGATGTAGTTGAACATGATGGTGACGATGACCTCGTGGGCTCCGGTCCGGGCCTTGAGGTACCCCACCAGGCCGCCCCAGAACGCGCCGCCGATGATTCCGGCCGCGAGGACCAGCAGCAGGTGCAGGCCGAGGGGAAGGTGCAGGGCGAAACCAACCCAGGCCGCGAGAATGCCGGCCATGATGATTTGGCCCTGGGCGCCGATGTTGAACAGCCCGGCACGGAACGCCAAGGCGACGCCGAGACCGGCGGTGATGAGCGGAGTGGCGATGGTGAGTGTTTCCATGAGCGGCGCGAGCTGTCCGCCGATGCCGGCCCCGCGCGGGTTGAACACGGAACCCTGGAACAGGGCCACGTAGGAGCGGGTGGCCGCGTTCCAGACGGCGAATAGGAAGTCGGTGGGACGGGCCAGCAGGTAGGTGGATGTGGTTCCAACCTGCTTGTCCGTCAGGGCGATCAGCAGCCCGCCGAGGATCAGTGCGAGCAGCACCGCAAGGACGGACACCATGCCGCTGCCGGTAAAGATCCGGCGGACGAGGGTTTCCGGGCCGACCTGGATCTTGCCGCTCTGGGCCGTAGCAGGAACGGCTGACGGCTCCATGGCCCCGCCGGCGGTGTCGAGCGACACCACTGCAGCGGTCTCCTCGTCGGCGGGTTTCGGCTCGTGGTGCTTCTCTGCGTGGTGCCTGTCGGCGTCGTGTTTATCGGCGTCGTGCCTCTCCGCGTGCCTGCCGCGCCCATCCGGATGTTCGCCGTCGGGTTTCTTACCATCCGTGGGGTGCTGGTCAGTCATGGTCGCCTCCTTCGGCGGGAGCGGTCGGCGTGGACTCTGCACTGTGGGGTGCGGGGCGGTGTGCGTGATGGTGCGCCTGGTCAGTGTGCGTCGCCTCGTCGGGTGAGAGTCCGGCCATCATCAGGCCCAGGACGTCCCGGCTTGTACCGGCAGGCACAATGCCCACGAGTTTGCCTTTATAGAGCACGGCAATCCTGTCGGCCAGCTCCATGACCTCGTCCAGTTCGGTAGAGACGATCATGACCGGCGTACCGGCGTCCCTTTCCGCGACGATCCGGCGGTGCAGGAACTCGATGGAACCGACGTCGACCCCGCGGGTGGGCTGCGAGGCGATGAAGAGCCGTAGTGGCCGCGAGAGCTCCCGCGCCATCACCACCTTCTGCTGGTTGCCGCCTGACAGGGTTCCCGCAGCGGCAGCGGCTGAGGGGGTGCGGACATCGAATTCACCGATCCGGGATGTGGCGTTCTCCAGGACCTTGGCCGGGTTCATGCTGATGCCTTTGGCGAACGGGGGTTTGTCGTACAGGTCGAGGACCAGGTTCTCGGCCACGGAGAACGTTCCCACGAGGCCGTCTACCTTGCGGTCCTCCGGCACGAACCCCACCCCTGCGCGCAGCACCTCCTTGACGCTGCGACCCACCAGTTCTTTTCCGTCGAGCAGGATGGAGCCTTCGACGCGTTCCTGCAGGCCGAGGATGGCCTCGGTGAGCTCAGTCTGGCCGTTGCCCTGGACACCGGCGACGGCGAGGATCTCACCGCGGGCGATGCTGAAGCTGATGCCGTCGACCGTGTGGTGACCGTTCGGCGCGATGACCGTGAGGTTCCTGACCTCGAAGGTGGTTTCCTGCGGCTGCGCCGGCGCCTTGTCCAGGGTGAGGCTTACCGCACGCCCCACCATCATCGACGCCAGTTCCGTGGTGGACGCTCCGGGTTCGGCAGTCCCCACCACCTTGCCGCGGCGGATCACGGTGATGGTGTCCGAGACGGCTTTGACCTCGCGCAGCTTGTGCGAAATGAAGACGATGGACGTCCCGCTGTCCTTGAGCTGGCGCATGATGTCCAGCAGCTCGTCGGTCTCCTGCGGAGTGAGTACCGCCGTCGGTTCATCCAGGATCAGCACCTTCGCGTCGCGCACGAGGGCCTTGATGATCTCCACGCGCTGCTGCACGCCCACCGGGAGATCCTCCACTAGGGCGTCCGGATCGACGTCAAACCCGTAGCGGTCCGAGATCTCTTTGATCTTCTGGCGGGTCTCCTCCAAATTCAGGAACCCGCCTGCCTTGGTTGATTCAGCTCCCAACGCCACGTTTTCAGCAACCGTGAATACCGGAACGAGCATGAAGTGCTGGTGCACCATCCCGATGCCCGCCGCCATGGCGTCACCGGGTCCCCGGAAACCCACGGGCTCGCCGTCGATCAGGATTTCGCCTTCGGTGGGCTCGTAGAGCCCGTACAAAACATTCATCAGGGTGGATTTCCCCGCCCCGTTTTCACCCAGCAGACAGTGGATCTGTCCGGGTTCAACAACCACGTCGATGTGATCATTGGCGAGCAGGGAGCCGAAGCGTTTGGTGATCCCCTTGAGTTCAAGTTCCAAAACTCTGACCAATCTCGTTGCGTCCGGAATGCGCGCCGGACGGGATATGTGGCTGCAGAGCACCAGCCTAGTGCCTGCAGTCATGGGAGGGCCGGACATTTGCCCAACGAAAAGCGCCACCTCCCGTGCAGTCAGGTGACCATCCGGGTGGTGGCGCTTTAGCGGAGGAAGTTACGCCTTGGGGCTGGCGGCGGACTCGACCTTCAGCTTGCCGTCGATGATGTCCTTCTTGATCTGTTCCAGCTCGGACTTCACCTCTGCCGGAACGGCCGAATCGAGGTCGTGGAAGGGTGCCAGCTGGACGCCGTTGTTGGCCAGCGTGCCGATGTACGGCTCATTGCTGAACTTGCCGTCCTTGTCTTCCTTGACCACTGTCTCGACGGCGTCGCCCATCTGCTTCATGACCGAGGACAGCATGATGTCCTTGTAGTCCGGAGCTGTGAGGAAGCCATCGGAGTCAACCCAGATGAGCTTGACGTCCTTGCCCGCGGTTTTGGCTTCCTTCAGGGCAGCGCCGGCACCCTTGCCGACCGGGCCGGCGACAGGCATGACAACGTCCGCGCCCTGGTCCAGGAAGTTCTGGGTGAGCTGCTTGCCCTTGTCCTGCTTCTCGAAGTCGCCCGTGAAGCTGCCGTCCTGCTTGGCCTTGTCCCAGCCGAGGAGCTTGACGTCCTTGCCCTTCTGCTCGTTGAAGTACTTCACACCGTCCGCGAAGCCGTCCATGAAGATGGTGACGGTGGGGATCTTGATGCCGCCGAAGGTGGCCACCGTGCCGGTCTTCGAGGTGGCGGCGGCCAGGTAGCCTGCCATGAACGCGGCCTGGGCCGTGTCGTAGATGATCGGCTTGACGTTGGCGATCGGCTTTGCGTAGCCAAAGTCGATGATGGCGAAGTGGCTGTTGGGGTTGGCTTCGGCCTGCTTCTTCGTGGCATCGCCCAGCAGGAAGCCCACAGTCACGGTGAGATCGCAGCCTGCGGTGACCATGGCGCGCAGGTTGGGCTCGAAGTCGTTGTTGGTCTTGGACTCGACCTGCTGGACCTTGATGCCCAGGTCCTTCTCGGCCTTCTTCAGCCCTTCATAGGACGACTGGTTGAACGACTGGTCGTCGAATCCGCCGGAGTCGGAGACGATGCAGCCGGAGTAGTCACTTGCCGTTGCCGTGGGGCTGCCGGTTTCGGGGGCGGGACCGCAGCCGGTAAGCAGCAGCGCCGCCGCACCGAGGGAAGCCACGCCGGCCACTGAACCGTGCCTGAGTGAACCGCGCTTAATTGAACCGGGCTTGATGTTTGCAAGCATTGAGTTCTTCAAATTTCCTCCAGGAAGAAAGAGAGAGGCGCCGCGAACGGAGAGTCAGTAAGTGTCCGTTTCTAATGGTCCACACTGAAATTCTGTTATCACTGATGGTTTCGCAGCACTGCGCCAAAGCGCACTTATGCAAGCCACTGTAGTGGCCTGCACCACGTCGGGTAACAGGTCCGGGGCGAAAACCGAAGATTGTTGAAAACTTGTTACCTACGAGTAGCACCGCCCGGCCACCACTCGGCGCGAACGGACACTTGTGGCCCTAACAGCCGAGCGCGAACGGACACTTGTGGCCCTTAAAAGCAGAGCGTGCGGGGCCGTAAGTGTCCGTTCGCGCTCAGAGCGGAGGCTTAAGTGTCCGTTCGCGCTCAGAGCGGGGGCTTAAGTGTCCGTTCGCGTTTGAGGTGGTCCCTCAGGCGGGAGGAGGTTAGAGGTCGCGGATGGTACGCAGGGCGGCGGCGGTGAGGACCTGGATGCCGTAGCCGAGGGCGCGCTCGTCGACGATGTAATCGCCCCGGTGGAGGTCGTACTCTTCTCCCCCGGGGGTCCGGGTCCCGAGGCGCATCATGGCGCCCGGCAGCTCAGCGAGGAACCAGGCGAAGTCTTCGCCGCCCATGGACTGCGGGGTCAGCACCACTGCGCCTTCGCCGATCTCGGCGCGGGCGGCAGCCTCGATCAGGGCTGTCTCGTGCTCCGAGTTGACCACTGGCGGCACGCCGCGGGTGTGCTCGAGGTGCACGTCCACCCCGTAGGGCGCGGCCACCTGCTGCACCACTTCGTCGAGGAGTTCCCCCGCACTGTGCCAGGCGTCCCGGTCCAGGCAGCGCATGGTGCCGGCCATGTAGCCCGTACCCGGAATGGCGTTGGGCGCCGACCCTGCGTTGATGTGACCCCAGACCACGGACACGCCGCTGCGGACATCCACGCGGCGCGAAAGCACGGCCGGAACGTTCACTGCGATCTGGGCGAGGGCAAACACCAGGTCCTCAGTGAGATGCGGGCGGGAGGTGTGGCCGCCCCGGCCGCTGAGTTCGATCTTGATGGTGTCCGAGGCCGAGGTGATGGCCCCGATGCGGGTACCGATCTTGCCGACGTTGATCCGCGGGTCGCAGTGCAGTGCCAGGATGCGCGGCACACCTTCGAGGACGCCCTGCTCGATGCAGGCGTGGGCGCCGCCGGGCATGGTTTCCTCGGCGGGCTGGAAGATGATGCGGACGCTGCCGCCCAGCGGGGTTTCCTGGTGCATGCGGTGCAGCACAAGGGCGATCCCCAGCATGGTGGTGGTGTGGATGTCGTGGCCGCAGGCGTGCGTCACACCGTGGTTCTTCGAAGCGAACGGCAGGCCTGTTTCCTCGATGATCGGCAGGGCGTCGATGTCGCCGCGCAGAGCAGTGGCAATGGGGCCATCGCCAACGTCAACCGTAAGACCGGTGCCCTCAAGCCTGCGCGGCTGAAGTCCCGCCTCTTCCAGGCGCTCCACGAGCTTGTCCGTGGTGCGGAATTCCTTAAAGGACAGCTCGGGGTGCGCGTGCAGGTCCCGTCGGAATTCGATCAGTTCCGGCAGCAGCGGTTCGAGCCACGGCCCTACCGCCACGGTCGGCTCGGCTTCAGTAGTGTAATTGCGCACATCACAACTCTAGCGAGCCGCAGACGAATCATGGCATCGCAGTCGCCGCATTACGGGTTGCTAGAGGACGTCGGTGTCGCCGCTGGCCTTCAGGGCGTCAACGGCCTGCTTCACCCGCTGGGAATGCTGCTTGGTGGTGACGAGCAGGGCATCGGGCGTGTCCACGATCACCACGTCCTTGATCCCGATCAGCGCAATGACGCGCTTGGTGTCCGAGACGACCACGCCGCTGGCCTTTTCCGTGAAGACGCGCGCGCCCTCACCGAGGACGGTGACCTCGTCAACTTCCTTGGCGCTGTTGAGGCGGCCCACGGAGGCGAAGTCGCCGACGTCGTCCCAGCGGAAGGAGCCGGGCACGACGGCGACGTCCCCGGCTGCCGCTGCGGGTTCGGCCACTGCATAGTCGATGGCGATCTTGGGCAGAGTGGGCCAGATGCGGGCGGTGACCTCGTCGCGGCGCGGGGTGTCCCAGGCCTCGGCAATTTCCTGCAGGCCCGTGAAGAGTTCCGGCTGGTTCGCTTCCAGGTGCTTGAGCATCAGGGACACGGGCGCCACGAACATGCCGGCATTCCAGACATAGTCGCCGCTGTCCACGTACTGCTGCGCGACGTCCTCATCCGGCTTTTCCACGAACTCGACGACGGCCTGGGCGTTGGGCGCGCCGGGAATGTGGAGGGAGGCGCCGGAGCGGATGTAGCCGAACCCGGTTGACGGGTGCGTCGGCTTGATGCCGATGGTGACGATCTTGCCGGCGGCGGCGGTGTGGATGGCTTCCCGCACCGTCTCCTGGAAGAGGTCGTCGGGACTGATCACGTGGTCTGCCGCGAACGAGCCCATGATGATGTCAGGATCCCGCTGGTGCAGGATGGCGGCGGCCAGGCCGATGGCGGCGCCGGAGTCCTTCGGCTCGCTTTCCAGTACGAGGTCGCCGTCCTGGACTTCGGGCAGCTGGCGGCAGACGGCCTCGCGGTGCGCGTTTCCGGTGACAACGAGGACCCGGTTGCCCGCGAGGGGCTCCAACCGGTCATAGGTTGCACGCAAGAGCGTGCTTCCCGAACCTGTGAGGTCGTGAAGGAACTTGGGAGCTGCTGCGCGTGACAGAGGCCAGAGGCGGGTCCCCACGCCGCCCGCAGGAATCACAGCAATAAAACGGCTGAGAGGTGAATCCTGGCTTGTCACTTTGTCGTTACTCATCAGGGCCTACTTTAGCTGACGACCCTCAAGGGCCCCCGCTAAAGCGAAAGCGGACCGGACTCATTGGCGACCGAATGTGGCGTTTGTCTCAAAAAAAGCGTAAAACCGTACAGTATGCGGCCGCTAAGGAATGCCTGAATTGAATAAGCTGTGAGCGAAGCCTAGATTTAGGCCTGAGCTACGAGTGCTCTCACAGCAGGCGTTCCCCCCGCATGGATCCCGTGCCAGCGCCGCTGTGTTGCAGGGAGGTTTATTCAGTGCCGACGAAACCAGCTGGCACCTTGTACCGCGGCCGTGAAGGCATGTGGTCCTGGGTTGGACACCGCATTACCGGTGTTGTGATCTTTTTCTTCTTGTTGGTCCACGTGCTGGACACCTCGCTTGTGAGGGTGTCGCCGGAGGCCTACACCGCGGTGATCGGTGCCTACAAGAACCCCCTGATGGCCCTGGGTGAAACGGGCCTGGTCGCAGCGATCGTATTCCACGCCTTCAACGGCCTGCGGATCATCGCCGTCGACTTCTGGAAGAAGGGTGCCAAGTACCAGCGCCAGATGCTCTGGGTTGTGCTCGGTCTCTGGATCGTCACCATGGTGGCCTTCTCCATCCGCCACCTTTCCCTCGCACTCGGAGGTCACTAAGCCATGTCTGCAACTGAGATCCAGTCCCCGCGCAGCGGGCAGATCAGCGGCAAGCCCGAGTCCGGCAAGATCGCTCCGAAGTACCGCCGCGGCGGCAGCTCCCGCGGCAACTTCGAAATGGCCGCCTGGCTGTTCATGCGTCTCTCCGGCGTGGTGCTGGTAGTCCTCATCTTCGGGCACCTTTTCGTCAACCTGCTGGTGGGCGAGGGCATCCACGCCATCGACTTCGGTTTCGTTGCCGGTAAGTGGGCCGACCCGTTCTGGCAGTTCTGGGACCTGGCCATGCTCTGGCTCGCGATGCTGCACGGAACCAACGGCGTCCGCACCATCATCAACGACTACGCCGAGAAGGACTCCACGCGCTTCTGGCTCAAGATGGTCCTCTACGCCGCCACGGCCGTCATCATCATCCTCGGCACGCTGGTGATCTTCACCTTCAACCCGTGCCCGGTCGTCGACGGCGTCCAGCTCCCCGGCGGCTTCTGCCCCGCGTAGCGTACAGCGGCCGCCCGCCCCGTCCGGCGGGCTTCTGTTTGCGGAGCCGGCCTCAGCCCGCCCGTTGTTTTATTGCGAATTTTGAGAGAAAGAGCGTCTGGTATGCAGGTCCATAAGTACGACGTCGTCATCGTCGGTGCCGGTGGCGCCGGGATGCGCGCCGCGATCGAATCCGGTCAGCGTGCGCGAACAGCAGTACTGACCAAGCTCTACCCCACCCGCTCCCACACGGGTGCAGCCCAGGGCGGCATGTGTGCAGCCCTGGCCAACGTCGAAGAAGACAACTGGGAGTGGCACACCTTCGACACCATCAAGGGCGGCGACTACCTGGTTGACCAGGACGCCGCGGAGGTCATGGCCAAGGAGGCCATCGACGCAGTTCTGGACCTCGAGAAGATGGGCCTTCCGTTCAACCGCACGCCCGAGGGACGGATTGACCAGCGCCGCTTCGGCGGCCACACCCGCGACCATGGCAAGGCTCCCGTCCGCCGGGCCTGCTACGCGGCTGACCGCACGGGCCACATGATCCTGCAGACGCTGTACCAAAACTGCGTCAAGCACAACGTTGAGTTCTACAACGAGTACTACGTCCTGGACCTGCTCACCGTTGAAGAGGACGCAGTGCGCGAGGACGGCACGGCGTACAAGCAGAAGCGCGTTGCCGGTGTCGTGTCCTACGACCTCGCCTCGGGCGAACTGCACGTTTTCCAGGCCAAGTCCGTGGTGTTCGCCTCCGGCGGCGCCGGCAAGGTCTTCAAGACCACGTCGAACGCGCACACCCTGACCGGCGACGGCATGGGCATCGCCTTCCGCCGCGGCATTCCGCTGGAGGACATGGAGTTCTTCCAGTTCCACCCGACCGGCCTCGCCGGCCTGGGCATCCTGCTGTCCGAGGCCGCCCGCGGTGAGGGTGCGATCCTGCGTAACTCCGAGGGTGAGCGCTTCATGGAGCGCTACGCCCCCACCATCAAGGACCTGGCGCCCCGCGACATCGTGGCGCGCTCCATGGCCAACGAAGTGCGTGAAGGCCGCGGCTGCGGCCCGAACAAGGACTACGTGCTCCTTGACCTGACGCACCTTGAGCCGGCGCACATCGACGCGAAGCTGCCGGACATCACCGAGTTCGCCCGCACCTACCTCGGCGTGGAGCCCTACACCGAGCCCGTTCCGGTGTTCCCGACGGCGCACTACGCCATGGGCGGCATCCCCACGAACATCAACACCGAGGTTCTGCAGGACAACGACACCGTGATTCCGGGCCTGTACGCCGCCGGTGAGGTGGCCTGCGTGTCGGTCCACGGCTCCAACCGCCTCGGCACCAACTCGCTGCTGGACATTAACGTCTTTGGCAAGCGGGCCGGTATCGCCGCCGCCGAATACGCCAAGACGGCAAACTACGTGGAACTCCCGGAAAACCCGGAGGCCTTCACCGTGGACCTGCTGAACATCGCCCGCAACGGCACCGGCAACGAAAAGGTGGCCGTGATCCGCAAGGATCTCCAGGACACCATGGACGCCAACATGCAGGTGTTCCGCACGGCTGACACCCTGAACCAGGTGCTGAAGGACATTGATTCCTTCGAGGAGCGCTACCGGAACATCAGCGTGCAGGACAAGGGCAAGCGCTTCAACCTTGACCTGCTTGAGGCCGTGGAACTCGGCTTCCTGCTGGAACTGGCGAAGGTCATGACGGTAGCTGCCCTGTACCGCGAGGAATCCCGCGGCGGCCACTTCCGCGAGGACTTCCCGGACCGCGACGACGAAAAATTCATGAAGCACTCCATGGCGTACAAGGACGAGCACGCTCCCGCGGAATCCGGGGAGAGCGTCGCCGGGATTCGGCTTGCCACCAAGCCGGTCGTATTTACACGCTACGAGCCGATGGTGAGGAAGTACTAAAAATGTCCGCTGAACTTGCTGAGCCAGCCTCCAAGATCGAACTGCCCGCCGGTGTCGGCGGCGGCGGGGAAATCCCCACCTTCGACATCACGCTGCGCGTCCGCCGCTACAACCCCGAGGTTTCCGAAGACGCCCGCTGGGACGACTTCAAGCTGACCATGTACGGCACGGACCGTGTGCTGGACGCCCTGCACAAGATCAAGTGGGAAGTGGACGGCACCGTCTCCTTCCGCCGGTCCTGCGCCCACGGCGTCTGCGGCTCCGACGCGATGCGCATCAACGGCCGCAACCGCCTTGCCTGCAAGACCCTGCTGAAGGACCTGGACACGTCCAAGCCCATCACGGTTGAACCCATCAAGGGCCTGCCGGTGGAGAAGGACCTGATCGTGGACATGGAGCCGTTCTTCCAGTCGTTCCGCGAAGTCATGCCCTTCCTGATCAACAAGGGGCACGAGCCCACCAAGGAACGCCTGCAGTCCGCCGAGGACCGGGAGCGCTTCGACGACACCACCAAGTGCATCCTGTGCGCCGCGTGCACCTCGTCCTGCCCCGTGTTCTGGACCGACGGCCAGTACTTCGGCCCGGCAGCGATCGTCAACGCCCACCGCTTCATCTTCGACTCCCGCGATGATGCCGGCGACATGCGCCTGGAGATCCTGAACGACAAGGAAGGCGTGTGGCGCTGCCGCACCACCTTCAACTGCTCGGAAGCCTGCCCCCGCGGCATCCAGGTCACCCAGGCCATTGCTGAAGTCAAGCAGGCTATCCTGTCCCGCAAGATCTGATTAGGCTCACGCGGACGACGGCGTCGCTCACCACGTACGGGAAACGTACGGTGAGCGGCGCCGTCGTCGTTTTTCCAGCAAACCACCGAGGAGGAACAGATGTCCCGCTCCGAAAAAGTCACCTTCGAAGGTTCCACCGGCGAGCTGCTTTCCGGCATCCTGGACACCCCGGAGGGGGCGGTGAAGGGCTGGGGCGTGTTCTCCCATGGGTTCACCCTCGGCAAGGACAGCCCTGCGGCGTCCCGCATGTGCAAAGCGCTGGCGGACCACGGGATCGGCATGCTCCGCTTCGACAACGTGGGCCTGGGCGGCTCGGGAGGTGAATGGTCGGAGGGGTCGTTCAGCCACAAGGTGGCCGATACCGTGCGCGCCGCCGAGTTCATGCGCACAGAGGGCCGCGCCGTCTCGCTGCTGGTGGGACACTCCTTCGGCGGCGCTGCCGTTCTTGCCGCCGCCTCCGAGATTCCCGAGCTCGACGCCGTTGCCACCGTGGCCGCCCCCTTCTCACCGAAGCATGTGGCCCATGTCTTTGATGCCGCCCTGGACAAGATCCTCAGCGAGGGCAGCGCGGAGGTCGACCTCGGCGGCAAGCGCGTGGAGATCCGCCGGCACTTTGTTGAGGATCTGGAGAATGCCGACCTCACCGACTGCATCAAGCGGCTGCACAGGCCCCTGCTGGTACTGCACTCCCCCACGGACAACACGGTGGGCATCGAGAACGCCAGCACGATTTTCCAGACCGCGCGTCATCCGCGCAGCTTCGTTTCGCTTGAGGGCAGCGACCACCTGCTCACCGGAAAGGGCCAGGCAGCACGGGCAGCGAAAATTATTGCGGCGTGGGCCGATCAGTACCTCGACGCCGCGCAGTGACACCCACGGGCCTGGGATGATCGGCGACGCGATTCCGTTCCACCGGGGTCTTTCCGGGCTGCACCTGGCGTGGCCCCCAACCGGTGGTTTTCATGCCCCCAGCGGCCCGGAGGTCCTCTTCCCGGATGGCTGACCACGCGGCGGCCACCAGGTAGACCTGGCTGACCAGGTTGAACCAGATGAGCAGCCCAATGATGATGGCAAACGGGGCCAGGATGGGGTTGCGCCCGGCGCCGGCCAGCAGTTCAGTGCTGAAGACCTGCAGGACAGCGGTACCCACGCCCGCCAGGATAGTCCCTTCCAGCAGTGCCCGGCGGGACAGCCTAAGTCCCCCGGCAAACCGGAACATGATGATGGCCGTAACCCATCCCAGCAGCAGTGGCACGCCGATTTTGATGGATGTGGTCAAGGGCCAGGAGAGCAGCGGATCGAGCCGGAGTTGTTCGGTTACCCAGCCGGCCGCCGTGCCGAAGACCAGCGATACTCCTGCGCTGAACACGAGAGCGATTCCAAGCAGCAGGAGTATTCCCGCGTCTTTGACCATGCGGACCACGGGGTTCAGCTTCTCCGGAGGCAGTTGATGCACAATGCGCAGACCACCGCGCATTCCGCCTATCCAGCGCAGAGACGTCACCACAGTCACCGCGGCAGCGATGACTGCCGTCCAACCAAGCCCGTCGGGGTTCAGCAGCTCCTCGGGGGCCACCAGTCCTTCCCGGCCGTCGGTTTTTAGCAGTCCCGGCGCGGCTGCGGACACGCTGGTCACAATTCTGTCAAGGAGCGCGGGTTGGCCCCGAAGCAACAGTCCGGCAACGGAAAAACCAGTAGTAAGCAGGCCCGTGATGGAAAAGAACATGTTGAAGCCAATACCGGCGCTAAGCAGCGGTCCGCGCTGCAGGGTGTAGTGCTGCCATGCCCGCATGGGCCGGAACGCGTTCAGCCGGGCGAGCAGCCACTGGAACATGGCCATGAGCTGGGGTACGAAGCCCTTGCCCGATCGGCGGGTCTTGCCCCACTCCACCTTTTTGCGGATGATCTCCAGCTTCAGGCGCGCCTGCTCAGTGGGAAGCGGCTGCCCCTCCGGCGTCTGCTGCTCGGAGCGGTTCCCGTTGGTCGTCCGATTCGGTGCCAAAGTCAAGTTCTTCCCGTAGCTGCCAGATACCGTCGCTATCGTGCTCGTAAAGTCCCATGCTAACCACGGGGAAGGTTGCTCTGTAGTCTTTCAGGACCGTTTCGGCCTCATCGAGGCTTTCCGGGGCGACGTCATGGGCGATCGTCACGTGGGGGTGGTAGGCAAAAGGCAGGTCACGGGCCAGCGGTCCGGCCTGCAGTTTCTCGTGCAGTTCCACGCATTCCTCGAACCCCTCCTCCACGTTGATGAAGACCACCGGGGACACCGGCCGGAAGGAGCCGGTGCCGGCGATTGTCACCATGAAGGGTGCCTGGGTCCGCGCCACTTCGCGGACGTGGTCCCGTGCGGCCTCCCAGTCGTCCGTGGGCGTGGTGGTGACGAGCGTGATGTGTGCCGGGATGACCGTGGCCATGGGGTCCCCGAAGGACGCACGCCACCGCTGCAGTTCCTCGGCAATACCGGGCGGGAAGCCCAGGATGACCCCAAGGCTCATTCCTTCGCCGTCTCTCCTGTTGACGGGCATCGTCTTAGCGGGCTCCCGCGTATGGCAGGAAGCCGACCTTGGCGTAGACGTCGGCGAGGGTGGCCGAGGCGATCTCGCGGGCCTTGTCAGCACCGTGGGCCAGCAGCCGGTCCAGCTCCGCCGGGTCGCCGAGCAGTTCGTTCGCTCGGTCGCGGATCGGCGTCAGGCGCTCCGTCACCACCTCCGCCAGGTCCACTTTGAGGTGGCCGTACATCTTGCCCTCGTAGGCGGCCACCAGCTGGTCCACGGTCTGCCCTGTGATGGCCGAGTAGATGGTCAGCAGGTTGGACACGCCGGGCTTGGTCTCACGGTCGAACCGGATTTCCGTATCGGCGTCGGTCACGGCGGACTTGATCCGCTTGGCAATGACCTTCGGCTCGTCGAGCAGGTTGATCAGGCCATTGGGCGAATCCGCGGACTTGGACATCTTGGCGGTGGGAAGCTGCAGGTCGTAGATCTTCGCCGATTCCTTTTGGATGAACGGCTCGGGAACGGTGAAGGTCTTGCCGAAGCGGGTGTTGAACCGTGCGGCGAGGTCGCGGCTGAGCTCCACGTGCTGACGCTGGTCCTCGCCCACAGGTACGCCATGCGGCTGGTAGAGCAGGATGTCCGCGGCCTGCAGAATGGGGTAGGTGAACAGGCCCACGCTGGCGGAATCCGAGCCCTGGCGCAGCGACTTGTCCTTGAACTGCGTCATGCGGGATGCCTCGCCGAAGCCTGTGATGCAGTTCAGGACCCAGGCCAGCTGTGCGTGTTCGGGCACCTGGGACTGGACGAACAGGGTGCACTTGTTGACGTCCACTCCGCCCGCAATGTACTGCGCGGCAGTGACGCGGGTCCGGTGGGCAAGTTCGGCGGGATCCTGCGGAACGGTGATGGCGTGCAGATCGGGGATGAAGAATACGGCATCGTATTCCTCCTGCATGCGGACCCAGTTCACGAGTGCCCCGAGGTAATTGCCCAGGTGCAGGGAGTCGGCGGAGGGCTGCATCCCCGACAGGATGCGGTGGCGGATCCCGGCGTCCTGTCCGCTCTTGCCGTTCGGCTGGAGGTTGGCGGCGGGCTGTCCGGCAGCAGAGCCGTCGGTCACGATGGGGGTGGAGGTCATTCGTCGGAGGCCTTAAGACTAGAGCCGGTAGTCCACTACCAGCGGTGCATGGTCAGAGAAACGTGTGTCCCACGAGGGCGCCCGGTCCACGACTGCCGACACGGCAGCTGCTGCGAGTCCGGGGGTGGCCATGTGGTAGTCGATGCGCCAGCCAGAGTCATTGTCAAAGGCCTGGCCACGCTGGGACCACCAGGTGTAGGGGCCGTTGACGTTACCCGCCAGGCCCCTGTGAACATCCTTCCATCCGATCTCCTCGCCGAAGAAGCGGTCGAAGTAGGCACGCTCCTCGGGCAGGAAGCCGGCACGCTTGACGTTGCCTTTCCAGTTCTTGATGTCCAGCTCGGTGTGGCCCACGTTCAGGTCGCCGGTCACCAGGGCGTGGTCGCTGTGCTTGGCCAGCTCGGGCAGCCGCGTGGTCATGGCGTCCAGGAAGCGGTACTTGTCCACCTGCTTGGGAGTCCCCACGTCGCCGGAGTGCACGTAGGCGCTCACAACGGTCAGCTGGGAGGCATTGCCCTCGGCGTCCCAGAGGCGGAAGTCCGCCTCCACCCAGCGGCCGGCGGTGGCGAAGTAGTCGTCCCCGATGTGGTCGCGGGTTACCAGCGGCTCCTCACGGGATGCGATCGCGACGCCGGCGCGGCCCTTGGCCTCCGCCTCTGCGTGCAGGATGTGCCACCCGTCGCCCAGCAGGCTGCGGACAATCGCGTCCGGAGCGCGGACTTCCTGCAGGGTGAGGATGTCCACTTCGCGGTCCGCCAGCCACTCAGCCATGCCCTTTTTGTAGGCAGCCCGAAGGCCGTTGACGTTGACTGTTGCGATGCGAAGGTGGTCCTTCTTCAATGCCGAGCTCACCCGCTCCACTCTAGTCGATGATGGTTCCGGTTACGGGTTCACCAGAACCGCCCGACGACTTAATCATGTCCCTGGCGTTGGTGGCGGTTATTTCGATGGTTTCGAGGGCACGCCGGATGGTGTCCTGGTCGGCGGCGGCTCCCTTGGCCCGCTCCTGTTCCACGACGCGGACCTGCACCTGGACGATCTTGAAGGAGTGGTCCAGCTTCATGTCCCGGACTTCCTCGGCCTCGCCGCGTTCGTACACCAGGCGGGTTCCGCCGTGGTCTGCTGAGCCGCGCCCCGGCGCACGGCCGGCGGCAGCGTTGAAGGCATGCTGCGCTTCGTTCAGCTTCGCTCCGGCCTTCTTTGCCGCCTTCTGGATGCTGAACACCACGAACGATGCCAGCAGGAGCCAGAACAGCGCGATGACAGCGACCACCCAGCCGACGACGTCGTTCTGGTTGGCCGCGAAGATGACGGCGACCAGGAAGGCGGTGATCAGGACCAGAAGGCCAGGGCCGCTGATGCGGAACAATCCGCCCCGAGCCGGGTTGGAGGAAGATTTGGAGCTGCCCAGAGATTGCATGCAGCTATTGTCTCAAACCCAACGGGGTGCCCCTGAACGCTTCCACCGGCGGCGAACACCCGCGGGTCCGCAACCAACAGCAGGGCAACCAACAGCAGGGCATCCATCAGCAAAGCAGCTACTTCAGGAACAGGCTCCTGAGCCTGCCGGTGGTCAGCATCAGTCCGAGCACGATCATCACCAGGTAGTAGCCGACGTGGATGGCCGTGGCCGGCGTGAAGGTGCCCGCGCTGATCTGGCGCAGCAGCTCCACGCCGTGCCACAGGGGCATGGCCTGGATGAGCCACTGGATGAACTGCGGGTAGACGCTGAGCGGGTAGAAGGTGGCGCTGAACAGGAACATGGGCAGCATGATGAAGTTGATCCAGTCCATCTGCTGGAAGGTCTTCATGAAGCTCGTCAGGCCCATGCCGAAGCTGGCGAAGCCGAAGGCGATCAGCACGGAGGCGGGGATCATCAGCAGCGCCCAGGGCGTGGTGATGAGTCCCATCAGCCCCATCACGGCCGTGAACCCGGTGGCGTAGAGCAGGCCGCGCAGCAGCGCCAGGAAGATCTCCCCCATCGCCACATCGAGCGGGCCGAGGGAGGTGTAGAGCATGCCCTGGTAGAGCTTGGCGAAGTTCATCTTGAAGAACACGTTCCACGTTGAGTCGTACACGGCGCCGTTCATGGCCGAGACCGCCAGGAGTGCCGGCGCGATGTAGGCGGCATAGCTGATCTCCTGCCCGCCTGGCCCCGCGACCGAGCCCACCACCGCCCCCATGCCGATGCCCATCGAAAGCAGGAACAGCACCGGCTCGAAGAACCCCGACAGCATGACCAGCCAGTTGCTGCTCTTGGTGGCCATCAGGCCCCGCCCGATCACCGCCCGGGCGTTGCGGGAGTACAGCGGGCCGAAGCGCCGGTTCCGCGCCTCCTCGGTAACGCTGTGGCCCTGCGTCAGGACGCTCATTGCCCCATCCTCCTGGCGAATTGCCGCTTGGTGAGCACCCAGCCGAACCAGGCCAGGCCCAGCAGGAACACGATGTGGATGATTGTCAGGACCGGCGGCTCCTCATAGCCGTAGCTCAGGACGCGCCCCAGTTCTGTTCCATGCCAGATGGGCGAGATCCAGCCGACCCAGCGGACCAGCAGCGGCAGCGTGTCCAGCGGGAAGAAAGTTCCGGAAAACAGAAAGAGCGGCATCACGATGAAGCGCATGACCATGGCGAACTGCCCTTTGTCGTCCTTGATGGTCGCCGCGTAGGCCATCAGCGGCAGCCCGAACGACAACCCGGCCAGCGTGGCCACGAGGACGGACCCCCACCCCCAGCCGCTGGGCGAGGCGCCGAACATCGCGACGATGGCGAAGTAGACCGCGGACTGCAGGAAGAACCTCACAGTCACGGCGATGATCTGGCCCGCCGCGATCTGTTCCGGAGTGAGCGGCGATGCGTGCGGCCCGTAGTAGACCCGCCGCCACTTGAAACCGTCCATCACGGGAAAGGTGAATTCGGTGGCTGCGGTCATCACGGCGGCGGAGATGAGCAGGGCCGGCGCAATGAAGGTCAGGTAGCTGACCCCGCCGAAGACTGCCGCGCCGTTCGCCTCCACCAGGGTGGCCAGGCCCACGCCCATGGCAAACAGGTAGGCCGCGGGCTGCCCCACGCTGTAAAGGAAAATCGACCAGCCGTAGCCCTTCATCACCCGCAGGACATGCTCGGCGAAGTAGAAAGCGCCCCAGCGCCGCGCCCTCGCGGCAGAAACCTCCGGCGCGTGGGCACGCAAAGGAGGCCGCGCCGTCGGACGTGCTGGAACGTCCGTTGAGAGGGTGCCTCTTGGGGGCAGCGGCTCAGTCAACGAGGCTCCTGCCCGTAAGCCGGAGGAAGACGTCCTCCAGGGAGGACCGGCGCACCAGCGACGTGAGCGGGCGCAGGCCGCGGGCGGAGACTTCCTCGAGGGCCGCCTCGCCGTCCTGGGTGTAGATCAGGACGCGGTCCGGCAGGGTCTCCAGCCGTTCCCCGATGCCTTCCAGTTCCGCACCAACGCTGGCGTTCCGCTCCGACCCGAAGCGCAGCTCCAGGACTTCCCGCGTGGAATAGTTCCGGATCAGGCTGGCCGGCGAGCCTTCCGCCATGATCCGGCCCTTGTCCACCACGATGAGCCGGTCGCACAGCTGCTCTGCCTCGTCCATGTAGTGGGTGGTCAGGATCAGCGTGACGCCCTGTTCCTTGAGCCGGAACAGCCGGTCCCAGAGGATGTGCCGCGCCTGCGGGTCAAGGCCCGTGGTGGGCTCATCCAGGAGCAGGATGCGGGGTTCGTTGATGAGCGATCGGGCGATGGTGAGGCGGCGTTTCATGCCGCCGGACAGGGCGTCCACCTTGGACTTCGCCTTGTCCGTCAGCTGCGCGAATTCGAGCAGCTCGTCAGCTTTAGGCCTGAGGTAGCTCATGGGCAGGCCGAAGTAGCGCCCGTAGACCAGCAGGTTGTCCCGGACCTTGAGCTCCTCGTCCAGGTTGTCCTGCTGTGGCACCACGCCAAGGTGCGCCCGGACTTCCGGACCGTGCTGCTCCGGGTCCAGGCCCATGATGGTCAGGCTGCCCGAGGTGCGCTGGGACACGCCGCCGATCATTTTCATCGTGGTGGACTTGCCGGCGCCGTTGGGCCCCAACAGCCCGAACGCCTCCCCCGCGGGAACGCTGAAGGAGATGCCGTCGACGGCGGTGACGTCGCCATAGGTCTTGGTCAGGTTCTCCGCGGCGATCACGTACTCGCCAGGGCCAGGTGCCGGATCTTTTGCGGACCTGGCTTCTTCGCCGGACACGGGCTTTCGGGACGTTTGTTCGGAAGAGTGGAGTTCGGGCACCCCATTACGCTAGCCCGCGCCGCGGAGCAAAGGAATAGCCGGATCTCAAGAAACGCAGCAACGCGGGGCCACTGTACGTGACCCCGCGTTGCTTTGACGCTGGTTGAGCCTTAGATGCCTGCTTGGCGCTCTGCGCTTTCCACCACGTTGGACAGCAGCATGGCGCGGGTCATCGGACCCACGCCGCCCGGGTTCGGGGACAGCCAGGCGGCGACGTCGGCGGCGTCGGGGTGTACGTCTCCGGTGACCACCGCCTTTCCGGAGCCGTCGTCCACACGGGACACACCGACGTCGAGCACGATTGCACCCGGCTTCAGGTCCTCCGCCTTGACCAGGTGCGGCACGCCGGCTGCAGCGATCACGACGTCGGCCTGCCGGAGTTCCGCGGGCAGGTCAACGGTGCCGGTGTGGGCCAGGACCACGGTGGCGTTGACGTCCTTGCGGGTGAGCAGCAGGCCCACGGGGCGGCCGATGGTGACGCCGCGGCCAACTACCAGGACGCGTTTGCCCTTGAGGTCGATGCCGTGGCGGGCCAGCAGCTCCACGCAACCCTTGGGCGTGCACGGCAGCGGGGACTTCATGGGACCGCTGATGTTGGCAACAAGCCGGCCCAGGTTCATCGGGTGCAGGCCGTCGGCGTCCTTGTCCGGATCCATGGCCTCCAGGATGGTGTCCTGGTCGATGTGCTTGGGCAGCGGCAGCTGGACGATGTAGCCCGTGCAGTCCGGGTTCCCGTTCAGCTCGCGGACCACGTCCAGAAGGTCTTCCTGGCTGATGTCCTCGGGCAGGTCGCGGCGGATGGACGTGATGCCCACCTCCGCGCAGTCCTTGTGCTTGCCGCTCACGTACCACGTGCTGCCGGGATCGGAACCGACGAGGATGGTGCCCAGTCCCGGTGTAACGCCTTTGGCCTTGAGTGCGGCCACGCGTTCGGTCAATTCGGCCTTGATGGCGGCGGCAGCTGCCTTGCCATCAAGGACCTGCGCGGTTTTTGCAGTTTCAGTCACGGATTACCACTGCTCGTGCTGCGGGTACAGCGGGAAGTCGGCGGCGAGCTTGTCCACGCGGGCCTGCAGGGCCTCCACATCGGTGGCCGAGCCGGCCTTCAGCGCGGTGGCGATAATGTCTGCAACCTCGGTGAATTCCTGCGAGCCAAAGCCGCGGGTGGCCAGGGCAGGCGTGCCGATACGCAGGCCTGAGGTGACCATCGGCGGGCGGGGGTCGAACGGCACGGCGTTGCGGTTGACGGTGATGCCCACGGAGTGCAGGAGGTCCTCGGCCTGCTGGCCATCCAGCTGCGAGTTGCGCAGGTCAACCAGCACCAGGTGGACGTCGGTGCCGCCGGTGAGGACCGAGACGCCGGCCTCGGCAACATCGGACTGGTTCAGGCGGTCGGCAATGATCTTGGCGCCTTCCAGGACGCGCTCCTGGCGCTCCTTGAATTCGGCGGTGCCGGCGATCTTGAAGGCCACGGCCTTGGCAGCGATGACGTGCATGAGGGGTCCGCCCTGCTGGCCCGGGAAGACGTTGGAGTTGAGCTTCTTGGCCCACTCCTGCTTGGCCAGGATCACACCCGAGCGGGGACCGGCGAGGGTCTTGTGCACGGTGGAGGTGACGACGTCGGAGTGCGGCACCGGGCTCGGGTGCAGTCCTGCTGCAACAAGGCCGGCGAAGTGCGCCATGTCTGTCCAGAGCAGTGCGCCGACTTCGTCGGCGATGGAGCGGAAGGCTGCAAAGTCGAGGTGGCGGGGGTAGGCGGACCAGCCGGCGATGATGACCTGCGGCTTCTCGGCGATGGCCTGCTCGCGCAGCCTGTCCATATCCACCCGGAAGTTGTCCTGCTCCACCTGGTAGGCGGCCACGTTGTAGAGCTTGCCGGAGAAGTTGAGCTTCATGCCGTGCGTCAGGTGTCCGCCGTGTGCCAGGGAAAGGCCCAGGATCTTGTCCCCCGGGGTGATCATGGCGGAGAGAGCTGCGGCGTTGGCCTGCGCGCCGGAGTGCGGCTGGACGTTGGCGTATTCGGCGCTGAACAGGTCCTTCACCCGGTCGATGGCCAGCTGCTCGGCGATGTCGACGTATTCGCAGCCGCCGTAGTAGCGGCGGCCCGGGTAACCTTCGGCGTACTTGTTGGTCAGGACGGAGCCCTGGGCTTCCATCACTGCCCGCGGTGCGAAGTTTTCGGAGGCGATCATCTCCAGGGTGCCGCGCTGGCGGCCGAGCTCCTGGTCCAGTACCGCGGCGATCTCGGGGTCGAGTTCGGCAAGCGGCTGGTTGCTGACGTCGGAGGAAGTGCTGAGGGAAGTCGGTGAAGTAGTCACGAGGATCTCCTGGCTAGGGATGGGCACTGCTAAGGTCAGGCTACCGGCATGCGCGCGGCTCCGCCCCTCGATGACCACGATCCGGAAAACTCCGGGCGCAGGTCTATATCAGGGCGCCGCAGCGCACACAAGGCGGCTGCTCTCCGAGAAGCGCAGCAATACCGGCAAAACATGACCCTCGGCCCAGGCGTACGATCCGTGGTCTTCGTGAATGCCGCTCCCTGGTGGTTAGCCACCCAAACGCCAGTTGCGACGCCACCACATTATCAAAAGCGGCGCCGCCGCGCGGGTAGGCTGTTCTTCGTGATTGAAGACCAGCCCGCCAAAGCATACGTAGTAACCCTGTCCTGCCCGGACCGCCCCGGCATCGTCCACGCCGTGGCCGGTGCCCTGCTCGTGGCGGGCTGCAATATTACTGACTCCCAGCAGTACGGGAGCCAGGCCACGGGAACCTTCTTCATGCGGGTCGAGGCCACCACCGCCGCCCAGCGCAGCGAGGTCCAGGCCGCCCTGGAGCCCGTGGCCGAGGCCTTCGGCATGCAGTGGAGCCTCAGCCCCGCCGGTCAGAAGGTCCGCACACTGCTGATGGCGAGCAAGTCCGCGCACTGCCTGAACGACCTGCTGTTCCTGCAGCGTTCCGGCACCCTGCCCATCGAGATTCCCGCCATCGTTTCAAATCATAACGACCTGGCCGGGCTCGCAGAGTTTTACGGCATCCCGTTCCACTACATACCGGTGACTCCCGAGACGAAAGATGAGGCCGAGAACAAGCTGCGGCAGATCATCGCCGAGGAACGCATTGAACTGACCGTCCTGGCCCGGTACATGCAGATCATTTCTGATGAGCTGTGCGAGGAACTGACCGGCAAAGCCATTAACATCCACCACTCCTTCCTCCCGTCCTTCAAAGGCGCCAGGCCGTACCACCAGGCCCACGCCCGCGGCGTGAAGCTGATCGGCGCGACGGCGCACTACGTCACCGCCGCGCTGGATGAAGGGCCCATCATCGAACAGGAAGTGATCCGGGTGGACCACGCCCGCACCCCCGAGCAGTTCGTGCAGATGGGCCGCGACGTGGAAGGCCGCACGCTGGCCCAGGCGGTGCAGTGGCACGCCGAGCACCGTGTGCTTCTGGACGGCAACCGGACGGTTGTATTTAACTGACGCAGGTTTTCAGCTCAGCGGCATGCAGCTGAAAAGCTTCAGCCTGAGGTTCCCAGCGGCGGGTGTCTTAACTGAGACTGGTTAATACGATGACTCTGCTGACAGACACCTCACTGGAACCCTTCATCGCCCTGCTCAAGACCCAAAGACGGCACTCAGTCCTGAATGTGTGCTGCGGCCCGGGCGACGACGGCGTCCGGTTCGTCCAGGCCGGGATCCACTACACGGGCGTGGATCCCTTCGACGGGAACGTCCGCTATGCCGTCGCCCGCCGGCTGAGCGTGTCGGTGGCCCAGCCCGACCGTCTGCCCTTCGCGGACAACACATTTCCCGCCGTCTGGGCGGTCGAGTCCCTGACGGGGCTCACGGCGGACCAGGCGGACGACGTCGTACGGGAGCTTGAGCGCGTGGCCGAACCCGGCGCGCCCATCGCCGTCGTCCTTCCCTAGTACCGGGCTGGCCCGTTTCAGTGGGGACCGATGCGTGTGGTCTTACTGATGCATGGAGCCCGTCAGCCGCGGCGTTCCCGCCGCGCCCGCTCCACCTCCGCCGCGATCTCCGGCTGTCCAACCGCCTGCAGCCCGGCAATGACACCGCTGATGTCGGCGTCTGTCCGGTTCTGGCTGAGCTTGGTTTTGCCCTCGATCCTGCTGATGATCAGTTCGACGCCGACGATGGCACGCAGCTGCCCGGAAATGAACCGCTCCGGGGCATCGTCCACAGACCACGGGCGGTCCGAGCCTGCCTCGTGGACGTCAGTCAGTTGCCTGACGTGATTGCCAAGCCAGGCTGCGTCCTCGTGGACAACGAGCTCGCCGTATACGTGGGCGGTGGAGTAATTCCAGGTCGGCACGACCCGTCCGTGCTCGCGCTTTGAGGCGTACCACGACGGCGAGACGTAGGCGTCGGCGCCTTGAAGGATGACCAGCGACTCACCGAGTGCAGGCGCGGACCATTGCGGATTGTTCCGTGCGAGGTGCCCGTGCAGCGCGCCGTGTTCGCCGGCGGAAGGTTCGTAGATGAGAGGCAGCATGGTGGCGAGGATGCCCTGCGCCGTGGCGGTGACGAGGTTAGCGGCTGCCGGTCTGGTCAGGAGGTCTGTGATGGCGTCGGGGCTGGCGGCGAAGTGTGCTGGGGTGTACATCAGGCTCTTTCCGTTTCGATGGCTGTGGGGAGGATTCGTGATCGTTGGTACGCGCGGGTTACGTGGCGGGCGGCCGGTTGAGCCGCACACGGACGGCCATGCCGGCGGAGGCTATGACAGCCAGTCCGCCGATAACAGTGGCCCACGTCAGGTGTTCGCCCAGCAGGAGCGCCGCCCAGCAGATGCTCATCACCGGCTGGGCAAGTTGAACCTGGCTGACCCGTGCCATTGGCCCTATGGCAAGTCCGTGATACCAGGCGAAAAAGCCCAGGAACATGCTGATGACGCCAAGGTAGGCAAAGGCCGCCCACTGCACGGGCGTCGCCCACGGCACGATCGTGCCCGGCTGCTGCCCGGAGACGGAGAGGGCCATAAGAACAAGCATCAGGGGCGAAGCGATGACCAGGGCCCAGGATACGGTCTGCCAGGCGCCGAGCTCGCGGGCCAGCAGTCCCCCTTCGGCGTAGCCCACGGCCGCTGCCAGCACTGCACCGAAAAACAGCAAGTCCGTCCAGTGCACCTGGCCGAAGCCACCGGACTGCAGGAAGGCGAAAGCGATGGCGGCCAAGGCTCCCGCGGCTGTCGCAAACCAGAAGGCCCGTTGCGGACGCTCCCGGCCGCGGAGAACCGCCATCGTGGCAGTCGCGGCGGGCAGCAGGGCGATCACGACTGCTCCGTGGCTGGCGTCCGCGGCCGTCAACGCAAAGGACGTCAGCATCGGGAATCCGATCACGATCCCTCCGGCGACCACCGCCAGCCGCACCCACTGCCCGCCGCGCGGAAGGCGTTGCCGCGTCACGATCAGCGCTGCGGCGGCCAGGAGAGCCGCAACGACGGCGCGGCCGGACCCAATGAACAAGGGTGACAGCCCCTCCACCGCCAGACGCGTCAGCGGAACAGTCAGCGAAAAGGCCGTTACACCAAGGAGGCCCCAACACAATCCGCTGCGTGCCCGTCTGGCGGGTTCCGGTCCGGTGGGAGTCGGTTCAGTGGGAGTCGGTTCAGTAGCAGTCGGTCCGGCGGCAGTTACTCCGGGACGCACTTCCGGCGATAGCACTGGGCGAACGGGCACGATAGCGCTACTATTGTCTCTCATGAACAACGATAGCACCTCGCGAATTGCCTCGCAGCTGAGGGAATGGATCGCCGGAGCCGCACCGGGTTCGAGGCTGCCCTCAACCCGCTCGCTCGTGGCCGACTACCAGGTCAGCCCCGTGACCGTTCAGAAGGCACTGCACGCCCTGAGCAGGGAAGGTGTCATCGAGAGCCGGCCCGGGGTGGGGACGTTCGTGCGTGCTGTCCGGACCGCGCAGCCCTCGGACTACGGCTGGCAAACGGCCGCACTGCGGTCCCCTCAGGCGCCTCTTCGACCGGCCTCCACGGCGATGCGCAGCACTCCGAACGATGTCATCGCGTTCCATTCCGGCTATCCGGACCGCGAACTCCTGCCGGAACGGCTGGTACGCGCAGCGCTTACCAGGGCGGCCCGGAGCGAGGCAGCGCTGTCCCGCCCTCCGGCCGCCGGGCTCCCCGAACTCCAGTCCTGGTTCGCCCACGAACTCGGCGCCTTCACGCCGGCCGGCATCACCCCGCCAACGCCGAGCGACGTCGTTGTGCTCCCGGGAAGCCAAAGCGGACTCAGCTCCATCTTCAGGGCTCTCGTCGGCCACGGGCAGCCACTGCTCGTGGAATCCCCAACCTATTGGGGAGCCATCCTGGCGGCGGCGCAGGCAGGCGTCCGGGTCATTCCTGTGCCCAGCGGTCCCGAGGGCCCGGACCCGGACGAGCTGGCCCGCGCCTTCAGGGAGACCGGAGCACGGATGTTCTATGCCCAGCCAAGCTATGCAAATCCCACCGGAGCGCAGTGGCACGCCCGGTGCGGCGAACAGGTTCTGAACGTGGTGCGTGAGAACGGCGCGTTCCTCCTGGAGGACGACTGGGCGCACGATTTCGGCATCAACACCACCCCACTTCCCCTGGCCGCGCAGGACGATTCGGGCCACATTGTTTACCTCCGGTCGCTGACCAAGAGCGTCTCCCCTGCCATCCGGATTGCCGCCGTCATCGCCCGCGGACCTGCCCGCGAGCGGATCCTTGCCGACCGGGGAGCTGAGTCGATGTACGTCAGCGGCCTCCTCCAGGCCGCGGCGCTCGACGTCGTCACGCAGCCGGGCTGGCAGACGCACCTGCGGAGCCTCCGGCACCAGCTCCAGTCCCGCCGCGACCTTCTGCTGACGAGCCTGCTGCAACACGCACCGCAGGCCCACATTGAGCATGTTCCGAAGGGCGGACTCAACCTCTGGGCCCGCCTGCCGGACGGAACCGACGTCGAACTGCTCGCCCGCGAATGCGAGAGAGCAGGTGTCATCATCGCCGCTGGAACGGAATGGTTTCCCGCCGAACCGGCAGGACCGTTCATCCGGCTCAACTACGCAGGGCCAAACCCTGGCGCCTTCCCGGAAGGCGCCCGCGTGCTTGGCGAAGCACTCTCCCGGACGGTTGGTTAATCACGCCGAGTGGACCCGTGTGCGGCGCGCTTTCGGCGCGTCCGGCGTGCTTTAGGCTGGGTGGCATGGCTCCCATTTACCCTTTCGCCGGTGACTCGCCGGACATCCACCCCTCGGTTTTCGTCGCTCCGACGGCGTCGGTCATCGGCTGCGCCACGCTCGCCGAGGACGCCAGCGCGTTTTACGGTGTTTCCGTCCGGGCTGATACGGCCGCCATCACTGTCGGCGCAGGCAGCAACCTGCAGGACAACGTGGTGCTGCACGCCGACCCCGGCTTTCCCTGCAGCGTCGGGGCCCGGGTCAGCGTCGGGCACAGCGCGGTGGTGCACGGCTGCACCGTCGAGGATGACTGCCTCATCGGGATGAGTGCCACCATCCTCAATGGCGCAGTGATCGGCACCGGCTCGCTCGTGGCGGCCGGCGCCGTTGTGCTGGAGGGCACCGTTGTCCCTCCGCGCTCCCTCGTGGCCGGGGTCCCGGCCAAGGTGCGCCGTGAACTCACGGATGAGGAGTTCGACGGCGTGAAGCGAAACGCAGCGCACTACCGCGACCTGGCGAAAGCGCACCGCGAAATGCACGCCGACCCAACTAAGTAGCAGCAGAGGCGGTTCCCAGCGCTGGGAACGGCCCCATGTGCTACCTGGTTGGGGTTGGGCTAGTCCAGGCTGATCGGGCCCAGCTCGTCGAGCAGGTCGCCGGGGCCGGGGTTGGCAGCCGAGGAGGAACCGCCGAGGTGGTTCACGACGCCCCATACCGCATTGAGGCCAGTGGTGATGGCGCCTTCTGCCCACCCGGCGGTGAAGGAGATGTCGTCGCCGGCCAGGAAAATGCCCCGCTGCGCCTCAAGCAGTTCGTCCTGCTTGAAATGGGTGAAGAGGCGCTGCTGGTAGCGGTAGTGCCCGGGCAGATTCGCCTTGAAGGCTCCCATGAAGTTCGGGTCCGCCTCCCAGGACACAGTAATCGGCTGGCCCACGATGTGGCTGGCGATGTCCACAGTCGGGTAGATCTGTTCCAGCGAGTGCAGCATCAGCTCAACGCGCTGGTCGGCGTCGAGCGCGAGCCACTTCAGCGCGTCGTCGTTCCAGGTGTAGGACAGCAGGATCACCGCGGGCTTGTCCGGTCCGTTGTCCAGCAGGTAGGTGGCGCGGTTAAGCCGGTCCGTCAGGGTCATGGACATGGTTTCCCGGCCCGTGGCGGGATCAATGTCCTTCCAGAACGGCCGGTCCACCATTACGAAGGTCTTCGAGGACTGCATGTAGTGCGAGCGCTCAATGGCCGTCCAGAGCTCGGCGGGGAACAGCGCTTCCTCGGTGTGGATCCGCGTGGACAGGAGCCATGACTGGCAGGTGGTCACCACCGCCGGGTAGGCGGCTTCACGGCCCCAGCGCTCACGGATGCGCAGGTCGCCGCCGGCGTCGCGGCCTATCCGCTCCACCGCCCCGCGGGGCGAGCCGGAGTGCAGGGACGCCAGCGAGGTCCCCTCCGGCCAGTGGGCCATGCCCGACGGCGCGTGGTGCCACAGTGCCTCGGGGAGCCGTTGCGCTCCTCCGGTAATGAGCCGGTGCTGGTCGTCGGCGTCTGTATAGACGACGCGCAGGATCTCAAGGATGGAGTTGGGAAAGTCGGTGTCCCAGCCGCCGGTGCCGAACCCCACCTGCCCGAAGGCCTCACGGTGGGCGAAACCTGCCTGCTTGAACGATTCGCTGGCGGCAATGAAGCCGTAGAACGTTTGCTCGTCCATCAGCGGCAGCAGTTCGTTCCACAGTTCCTTGATCCGGACTGTGTCCCGTGCCCGGATGGCGTCCTGCATCTCAGTGAACCGGGCGCCGTCGTTCACGGCCGCCTTCCAGGCCTCGGCCACTTCCCGGAAGAACGGCGGCAGGTCCGCCACCGTGCTTGCGTAGTGCTTCTTTCCTGCCAGTTCGATCACGGTGCTGGAGGTTGCCGGCGCCAGCGGGTTGGGAAAGTCCTGCGTCTCCAGGCCGAGCAGGTCCACATAGTGGTAGAACGCCTTGCCGGAAACCGGGAAGCGCATGCCGCCCAGGTCTGCCACCACGCCCGGGGCGGACGGGAAGGCCGCGGTGCGCAAACGCCCGCCGATCTGGTCCGCCTCGTAGACCACCGGCCGGAGCCCGAGCTTCATGAGTTCGTAGGCGGTCACGAGGCCGGACAATCCGGCGCCGATCACGGCCACTTCAGTGCCGTGCAGTTCAGGCGGGACAGATCCCAGGCCGTCCGGGTGGGCCAGGTAGCGGTCGTAGCTGAACGGGAAATCCGGGTTCAGCATGGTCACGGGTGCCAGGTCCGGCCGGTCGGCAACGGCCGTGGCGGCGCCGGCGGACGGGGCGAAGGGTGCCGTGCTCGAGGGATCGGAGGCCGGCAGTTCGGTAGCGGTTGTCATGGCAGGTCTGCCTTCATGGTTTCGGGGTTTGACGGTGTACTCGAAGTCGGTGTGTTCGAAAGTTCGCGGCTGGACAATTCACGGTATTCCTGGTCGCTGAGGGAAGCCACCCTGGAATGGCGCCGTCCGTAGCCGAAGTAGGCTGCGAGTCCCACCAGCATCCAGACGCCGAAGGTCACCCAGGTGTCAGCGCCGAGGTTGGCCATGAGGTACGCGCACATGAGGGCGCCGAGGATGGGCGTGAGGGGAAACAGCGGCACCCGGAACGTCCGCTTGAGTTCCGGCCGGGTGCGGCGCAGGTAAATGACGGCGACGTTCACCAGGGCGAAGGCAAACAGCGTGCCGATGCTCGTAGCGTCTGCGAGCGCCCCCAACGGAACCATGCCTGCTGTCAGCGCGACGAGAATGCCGACAATCAGGGTGCCGGCAACGGGCGTTCCGGTCCGCTGCGAGACGCGGCCGAAGATGCCGGGCACCAGTCCGTCGCGGGCCATGGAGAGAAGGATGCGGGTCTGTCCGTAAAGGACCGTCAGGACAATGCTGGCGATGGCGAAGACGGCGCCCACCGCAAAGACCAGTGCCACCCAGGGCTGCCCGGTGATCTCCTCAAGGATCTTGACCAGGGCGGCTTCGGTCCCGTCGAACCAGCCCCACGGGCGGGCTCCGATAGCGGCGACCGCCACCAGGACGTAGATGGTGGTGACGATCAGCATGGAGAGCATGATCGCCCGCGGCAGGTCACGCTTGGGGTTGCTGGCTTCCTCGCCGGCCGTGGAGGCCGCGTCGAAGCCGATGTAGGAGAAGAAGACAGTGGAGGCGGCTGCGGAGACGCCGGCCGCGCCCATCGGCAGGAGCGGGGCGAAGTTTCCGGCGTTGAACGCGGTGAAGGCCACGGCGCAGAAGAAGATCAGGATTGCCACCTTGATCACCACGATGGCGGTGTTGACCCATGCGCTTTCCTTGGCGCCGCGGACCAGCAGGACCATCGCCAGCAGGACAATGATCATGGCGGGAATGTTCATGACTCCGCCGTCGCCTGGCGGCTGGGTGACGGCTTCCGGCAGGACCTGCCCGAAGATGGCCAGGCTCTCGTTCACGTACTGGCCCGCGCCGACAGCGACGGCGGCTACGGAGACTGCGTATTCGAGCACCAGGCACCAGCCGCAGATCCAGGCCATGCCCTCGCCCAGGGTGGCATAGCTGTAGGAATAGCTGGAACCGGCCACCGGCACGAGTCCCGCCATTTCGGCGTAGGACACCGCGGACAGCAAGGCAGCGGCCCCTGCGATCGCGAAGGAAATCCAGATGGCCGGGCCTGCCATCGGAACGGATTCTCCCAGGATCACCAGGATTCCGGTGCCCAGCGTGGCCCCAACGCTGATCATGGTCAGCTGCAGCACGCCGAAGCTGCGGACCAGGCGGGTGCCGCCGTGTCCTGTTTCGGCTTCGTTGACCATCTGTCCGATCGGCTTGCGGCGCAGCAGCTGGGCACCCAGGCCCGTGCGCCGGCTTGGCGCCGCTGGCCGCTGTTCTGTGTAGGTGGGCACAGTCATCGTTGACGTCCGTTCGTGAGTAGTTGTCGTTTCCCCTTGCCCAAGACTAGGCGTGTGAGCCACCTCTCAGGGTTGTGCAAAATGACCTATAGTTGCTGGGCATGAGACGTAATGCACAAAAACCCGGCGGGGTTTCCGCAGCGGATGCCGCAGCGACGGGGCCGGATTACGGAACCGGAGAGCGGCTCAGCGTGGTGACACTTGACCAGCTCCTTCAGAAACTTCCTCCCGGGCTGAAAATCCTTCACGACGGCGGTAACGGTTCCGGCCTGCTGCGCTGGGTTGAGCCGAGTGAACTGGAGGACCCGACCCCGTACCTGCTCGACGGCGAGTTCCTCCTCACGGCGGGGCTGCCGTTCGCGGATGAGCCGGAGGACCTGCCCCTGGCCGACACCTATGTGCAGCGCCTGGTCACAGCGGGTGTCGCCGCCCTGGGCTTCGGCCTGGAGCCTTACTTTGACGCCGTGCCGCAAGCCCTGATTGACGCCTGCGTTCGCCATAACCTGACCCTGGTGGAGGTCCCCGGCACGGTTCCGTTCGCGGCCATTGGCCTCGCCTTCTCGCAGCTGCTTGAATCGGACAATGCCAAGCTCTTCAGGCAGCTGGCAGACACGAACCGACAGCTCATGCGGGCCGTCCTTTCGGCCCGGCCCGAGCACGAACTCCTCGCTGCCCTGACCCAGCGGGTCCCGGTGTGGGCGGTGCTGGTCGGGGCGGACGGCCGGGTCCGCGCCCGGGCCGGCACCGGCGTCGAGCTGCCGGCACTGCAGCCGATCCTCAGCCGCCTGCTGGGCGGCAGCGGGCCCCGCGTGGAGATGGACTCGTTCGACGTTCCCGGCTCCGCGCTGGTCTTCGGGCATCCGCTGCGCAGCACGCGCGACGCCAACCTGGGCGCCCTGATCCTCGGAGCCGACCAGCCGCTCACGCCGTCCCAAAACAACGTAGTGTCGGCCGCCGTCGGACTTTTGGAGCTGCTGGTGCGGCAGCGGACCAGCGGGTCGCTGGCACCGAGCCAGCTGGCCACCGCGCTGCTGCTGCACCCGGACAGCCTGGCCACCGGAGGTACCCGACACATCAACCAGCTGCGGGACCTGCTGGCCCAAAGCACTTCCTCCACGCGCTCGGCACCGCTTCGCGTGGTGCAGGGCATCAAGACTGAGCCGGCCGCGTGGCCCGCCGGTGAAAGCCCCGTCCGCGAGCTGCTTCAGTGGCGCCGGCTCTTCGACACCAAGCTCGTGGAAATTACGGACTACGGCTTCGCCGCCGTCACCAGGCTGAAAGTGGACGATGCCCTGCTGGGCGAGGTGGAGAAGCTCGGCTGGCGCCTCGTGATCGGGGACGCCACGGAACTGGCCGGGCTGGCCGGGGCCTACCAGCGTGCGGGCTCGCTCCGCTCCCGGGTCGTGAACACCGGCAGGAGCGTTCGGGTGGATGAGGTGTCCTGGACGGTTGCCGGGCTGCTGGGCAGGGAAGCCGGCGCCATGCTGGCCGGCCGGCTGCTGGAGCCTCTGCTAGAGCAAGAGCCGGAGCGCCGGGACGCGCAACTGGCGGTGCTGCGCTCGTGGCTGGGCGAGAACGGAAGCTGGGACGCCACGGCGAAGGTGCTCGGCCTGCACCGCAACAGCGTCCGGCGGCAGATCAATGCCGTGGCGGAGCTGCTGGGCACCGACCTCAACGAGGCGCAGGTGCGGGCGGAGCTGTGGATTGCCCTGCAGTACGTCGAGGCACTGCTTCCGGCCGGCACGACTCCGGGTACGGAAGGAGCCTCCTAGAGCTCCCCGCCGTTTTCCCGGCTTGCCTCCCGGCTGCTTTCCTGCCCAAGGGCCTCTTCCCACGCCCGATAGACACGCGGCCGCCGCTCGGCCAGATAAGGCACAGCGTTCCGGGCGCGCCCGGCCGCCTCGGCGCTCACTTCGGCGAACAGCAGTTCCGTCCCGGACCCTGCGGCCGCCAGCAGTGAACCGTCAGGGGCGGCAACCACACTTCCCCCAAGGAACTCACACGCCTCTTCCGCCCCGCAATGGTTGGCATAGGCCACGGTCAGCTGACTTTCCAGGGCCCGCGCCCGCAGCAGTATCTGGGGCACCTCCTCAAATCCGTGCGCCAGTGCCGTGGGAACGAGGAGCAGTTCAGCGCCGCGGGCGGCTGCCGCCCGTGCCGTCTCGGGGAATTCCACGTCGTAGCAGATGGCAAGCGACGTCCTGATTCCGTCCAGGAGTACGACGGCGGGGGCTTCTTTGGCTGCGCTGAAGGCCTTGCGCTCCTCCGGCCCGAAAAGATGGACCTTGGAGTAGCTGAGCAGCTCCTCCCCCTGGCTGCTGACCAGGGTGGCGGAGATATGCCACTGCCCGGCAGTCACGACCGGGAGGCTGTACACAAGCGCGATGCCGTGGCGCCGGGCAATGCCGGCCAGATGTTCCCGGATGCCCGGAAGGGTGTCGGGGTCCAGTTCGGCCCGGACCCGCAGCGGCGCGTAGCCCACCGGGAACAGCTCCGGCGTCAGCAGAACGCCGGCGCCCGCGGCCGCGGCCTCCCGGGCTGCCTCATCAACCGCGCTGCAGTTTTGCCCGATGTCCATGACTGTGGAGTTTGCCTGCATCAGCGCCAGCAACACCGTGAATCACCTCAAGAATCCTTGTGTAGGTCCGGCCATCCCCCGGACTGTGGTTCTCCTCAGCGTAGCCCCGGCCCTCGTGGGTTCGCCGGGCCATTTGCACCTCTTGGCCGCATACACGGGATGTATTGTCCGCCACTCCCTGGAACGGAACAACCGCATCTTTGCGTTAACTTCTTGACTACAAGAGGTGCATGGTGCAGTCTTCTAAGCATGCCCTCAACATCGAGCTCAACGAGGAGCCGAACCAGAAACCCGGGGTCGCAATCCGCCCTGCGGCACTTGAACCAGCAGCGGATCATCGAATGCCTGCTGAGCGGCCCTGCGACGCAGGCGGAACTTGCCCGCCAAACGGGACTCTCCACCGCCACAGTGTCGAACATCGTCAAGATCATGCAGGATTCCGGGCTGGCATCAACCGAGCCCACCACCAGCTCCGGGCGGCGCGCGCTCAGTGTCCGGCTCAACAGCAACGGCGCCGTGGCCGTGGGCATCGACTTTGGCCGGCGGCACCTGCGCGTGGTGCTTGCGTCCCTGAGTTACGAGATTATCGCTGAGGAATCCGTCCTCCTCCCCCTGGGCCACCACGCCGACCAGGGCATCGAGGCCGCCGTCACGCTGCTGGCCCGGCTGCTTGCCGACAGCGGCGTGGAGCGGACCGCCATAGTGGGTGCCGGCGTCGGGATTCCCGGTCCCATCGACCGCCGGACCGGCACGGTGGCGCAGGGCGCCATCCTCCCGGAGTGGGTGGGCATCAACATCCTTGAGCACCTCGAAAACACCCTGCAGATCCCCGTCTTCATCGACAATGACGCCAATTTGGGCGCGCTGTCGGAAGTCACGTGGGGACCGCACAGCGGCATCAGCAACCTGATGTTCATGAAGATCGGCTCGGGCATCGGTGCCGGGCTCATCCTCAACGGCGCCCCGTACTACGGCAGCGTCGGCATCACGGGCGAAATAGGCCATGCCACCATCCATGAACACGGCCTGATCTGCCGCTGCGGCAACAGGGGCTGCCTCGAAACCATCGCCTCCACCACCACCATGATCGAACTGCTCAGCCGCGGCGAAAAAACACCGATAACGCCCGAGGACATCGTCCGCAAGGCACTCGCGAGAGACTCCGCAACGCTCCGCGTGGTGGATGACGCAGGGCTCGCCGTTGGCCGCGCCCTGGGCAACGTGGCCAACCTGATCAACCCCCAGGTGATCGTTGTCGGCGGGCCGCTGGCTGGACTCGGCGACCTCCTGCTGGACCCTATCCGGAGAGGTCTGGTACGCCATGCCGTTCCCGTCATCGGGGAGACAACCACCCTCACCATGTCCTCCCTGGGCGACCGTGCGGAGGCGCTGGGAGCCGCCGCGTTGGTCTTCCAGCACTCCGGAATACGGCGCTCTTAGCTCTTTCGTTATGTGGCTGTTGCGTTAAAGACTTGACGACAATGGCTGTGATCCAGTTTACTTTTTCATCAGACGGCCCTGCGGCTTGCAGGGCAGACAACGAAGTCTTTTTATTGGAGGCGTAAGGGCAGATGACGTCCGAGACCACGCACAAAGATCCGATACTCCTCGAGATGCGCAACATCACCAAGGAATTCCCGGGCGTTAAAGCATTGTCCGATGTGAACCTGCGGGTGAAGGCCGGCGAGATTCACGCGATCTGCGGCGAGAACGGCGCCGGCAAGTCCACCCTGATGAAGGTCCTCTCCGGCGTTTATCCCTACGGCAGCTACACCGGCGACATCGTTTACCAGAACGAGGTCCAGCAGTTCCGGGACATCCGCGCCAGCGAGCACGCCGGCATCGTGATCATCCACCAGGAACTCGCCCTGATCCCGGAACTCTCCATAACGGAGAACATCTTCCTCGGCAACGAACCGGTCAAGCGCGGCGTGATCGACTGGGCTGAGGCCCGCACACGATCCCGGGAACTGCTCGCCCGGGTGGGGCTGCGCGAGGACCCCGATACTCCCATCAAGGAGATCGGCGTCGGCAAGCAGCAGCTCGTGGAGATCGCCAAGGCGCTGAGCAAGTCCGTGAAACTGCTGATCCTGGACGAGCCCACCGCAGCCCTGAACGAGTCCGACTCCCAGCACCTGCTGGACCTCATGCTGGGGCTCAAGGGCCGGGGCATCACATCCATCATCATTTCCCACAAGCTCAACGAGATCGAGCAGATCGCGGACTCCATCACCATCATCCGCGACGGAAAATCCATCGAAACACTGGACGTGAAGGCCGACGGCGTGGACGAGGACCGCATCATCAAGGGCATGGTGGGACGGACGTTGGAATCCCGCTTCCCGGACCATCAGCCCAAGATCGGAGATGTCCTGTTCGAGGTCAAAAACTGGACCGTCGGTCACCCGCAGATTCCGGATCGTCTGGTCTGCAAGGGCTCCAATTTCTTCGTCCGCCGCGGCGAAATCGTGGGCTTTGCCGGCCTGATGGGCGCCGGCCGGACGGAGCTGGCCCGCTCGGTGTTCGGCCGCTCCTACGGCCGGTACATCACGGGCAGCCTCTACAAGGAGGGCCGGGAACTCCACCTCAAGAACGTTCGGCAGGCGATCGACGCCGGCCTCGGCTACGTCACCGAGGACCGCAAGTCCCTGGGCCTGAACCTTCTCGACGACATCAAGACCACCACCGTCTCGGCGGCGCTGCACAAGATCAGCAGGCACTTCGTGGTGGACGCCAACAAGGAATTCACGGTAGCGGAGCAGTACCGCAAGTCCCTGCGGACCAAGACGCCGTCCGTGGAGGAAGGCGTGGCAAAGCTCTCCGGCGGAAACCAGCAGAAAGTGGTCCTGGCGAAGTGGATGTTCACCGACCCGGACCTGCTGATTCTCGACGAGCCCACCCGCGGCATCGACGTCGGTGCCAAGTACGAGATCTACGGCATCATCCAGCAGCTGGCCAACCAGGGCAAGGGGGTCATCGTCATCTCCTCAGAGCTGCCCGAGCTGCTGGGGCTCTCAGACCGCATCTACACCATCTTCGAAGGCTCCATCACCGGTGTCCTGAACAAAGACGAAGCCAGCCAGGAAAGCCTCATGAAACTCATGACTTCCGCCAGAAAATCCGCCTGACCTTCTGGAGCTTTCCAGAACCTTCCAGACACAAGGACTGACAAAATGAACGCCCTCAAGAAGCTCTTTGGCGGCAACACCCGCCAATTCGGCATGATCTTCGCCCTGGTTGCACTGATCGTCTTCTTCCAGATCGCCACCGACGGCCGCACGCTCACCCCGGGCAATGTGATCAACCTTTTCAACGGCAACTCCTACATCCTGATCCTGGCCATCGGCATGGTGCTGGTGATCATCGCCGGCCACATCGACCTTTCGGTCGGATCCGTGGCTGCCTTCGTGGGCGTCACCGTGGCGCTTGCTATCCGCGACTGGGGCATCCCCTGGTACGCCGGCATCCTCCTCGGCCTCGCACTGGGAGCGCTGATCGGTGCCTGGCAAGGGTTCTGGACAGCCTATGTGGGCATTCCCGCCTTCATCGTGACGCTGGCCGGCATGCTCCTGTTCCGCGGCTTCAACCAGTTCGTGGGCAAGTCCAACACCATCCCGGTCCCCTCCGACTTCCAGTACATCGGCTCCGGGTACCTGCCCGAGGTCGGGCCCAATACCGGCTACAACAACCTCACCCTGCTGCTGGGCATCGCAGGCGTCGCCTTCGTGGTCTTCAGTGAACTCCGCGCCCGCCGCACCGCCAAAGCACTCGGCGCCGAGGTTCCCGAGGGCTGGGTCGTGGCCGTGAAGCTGGTCCTCATCTGCGGCGCCATCCTCTACGCAACGTACCTCTTCGCCACGGGCCGCCCCGGCACCTCCTTCCCGATCCCGGGCCTGATTCTGGCGGTCCTGGTTCTCATCTACGGCTTCATCTCCTCCAAGACCGTCGTCGGACGCCACGTCTATGCCGTGGGCGGCAACCGCCACGCCGCCGAGCTCTCCGGCGTCCAGTCCAAGAAGGTCAACTTTCTGGTGATGATGAACATGGCCATCCTTGCCGGCCTCGCGGGCATGATCTTCGTCGGCCGTTCCACGGCCTCCGGCCCGTTCGACGGCGTGGGCTGGGAACTTGACGCCATCGCGGCTGTGTTCATCGGCGGCGCAGCAGTGACCGGCGGCGTAGGCACCGTCATTGGCTCGATCGTCGGTGGCCTGGTCATGGCGGTGCTGAACAACGGCCTGCAGCTCCTCGGCGTCGGCGCCGACCTCACCCAGATCATCAAGGGCCTGGTCCTGCTGATCGCCGTCGCGTTCGACGTCTACAACAAGAGCCAAGGCAAGCGGTCCATCATCGGCATGCTGACGCAGAACTTCAACCGCCCCAGCGGCGGCACCCCGCTCCAGCCTGACGAAGTTACTTCCACGAAAGAAACCATCTCCCGGGAAGCCTGAGCAGCCACGGCTCCCGGAACATTTCCACCCCTATAGAAAGTGAACCAAGCAAATGCGAATGATTGGTAAGGCAGGAAAGGCGGCAGCGGTCGCTGCCATTGCGGCACTGGCGCTGACAGCCTGCGGCCGCTCAGAAACCGGCACAACGGGCGGTGGCACAGGCGGCGGCGAGGCGTTCCCCAAGGACTCCTCCATCGGCGTCGCACTCCCCCAGAAGACCAGTGAGAACTGGGTTCTGGCAGAGAAGCTGTTCAACGACGGGCTGACCGAGGCCGGCTTTAAGCCGGACGTCCAGTTCGCCAACGGCGGCGTATCCGAGCAGCAGAACCAGATCAGCGCCATGATCACCAAGGGCGCCAAGGTCATCATCGTCGGCGCCATCGACGGTGCGCAGCTGGGCACGCAGCTCAAGCAGGCCAAGGACTCCGGCGCAACGATCATTGCGTACGACCGGCTGCTGCTGAACACGGAGAACGTGGACTACTACGTGGCCTACGACAACTTCAAGGTCGGCGAACTCCAGGGCCAGGCGCTGCTGGACGGCATGAAGGCCAAGAAGCCCGAAGGCCCCTACAACATCGAGCTCTTTGCCGGTTCCCCCGACGATGCCAACGCCAAGGTCTTCTTTGACGGCGCCATGAGCGTCCTGAAGCCGAAGATCGACGACGGCACGCTCAAGGTGCTTTCCGGCCAGACCTCCTTCGAGCAGGCCGTAACCCAGGGCTGGAAGGCAGAAAACGCACAGCGGCGCGCCGATACCCTCCTCGCCGGCTCCTACAGCAGGGCTCCCCTGGACGGCGTACTGTCCCCGAATGACCTTCTGGCCCGCGCCGTGCTGACGTCCGTCAAGGCCGACGGCAAGCCTGTTCCGGTCATCACCGGGCAGGACTCCGAGGTTGAATCCGTCAAGTCCATCATGGCCGGGGAGCAGTACTCCACCATCAACAAGGACACCCGCAAGCTCGTTGAGCACGCGATCACCATGGTCAAGGACATCCAGGCGGGCAAGACGCCTGAGATCAACGATGACAAGTCCTACAACAACAAGGTCAAGACCGTTCCGGCCTACCTGCTGGAGCCGGTCATCGTGACGAAGGAGAACGTCAAGACGGCCTACGTGGACGATCCGGTACTCGGACCGATCACCAAGTAGTAACGCCTAGCTTGTAGCGTGACAAACCAGTAACGCTACAGACGCTGCCGCTGAAGAGCCCCGGCTCCCCCAAGGGAGGGCCGGGGCTCTTCTGCCCTGACCCAACCCTCCCTCACCTTCCGCACCTCCTGACCCGACCCTCCCGCACCTTTCGCAGCTCCTGACCCAACCCTCCCTCACCTTTCGCCCGTAATTCCCGAGCCCTCCCGCACCGTTGGCACGTAATTCCCGAACCCTCCTGCGCCCGGGTGAGAGGATGGCGAAATGACGTCGCCCATTGCAAAGCCGTGGCTCTTCAGCCAACCGAACCAAGACCCGCTAGCCGCGACCGGCTCTCCCCTGCGGTGGGGAATCATCGCGACCGGACGAATCGCCTCACTGGTGTCCCAGGATCTTGCCCTGCTGGCTGATGCCAATTTGTACGCAGTCAGTTCCCGCAAGCAGGAAACGGCTGATGCGTTTGCCGCCGAGTTCGGCTTTTCTGTGGCCTACGGCGACGACGCCGGACAACAGGGCTACGAGCGTCTGCTCGCTGATGACTCCGTCGATGTGGTGTACGTTGCAACGCCCCACGCCCAGCACCACCAGATGGTGCTCGCTGCCCTCAACGCGGGCAAGCATGTTCTTTGCGAAAAGGCCTTCACAATCAATGCCCGTGAGGCGGCCGAGCTGATAGCCGTGGCCCGGGAAAAGAAGCTCTTCCTAATGGAAGCCATGTGGAGCCGCTTTCTCCCGAGCATGCAGCGGGCCTTCGACATTGCAGGGTCAGGCGAACTCGGCACCGTGCAGTGGGTCACGGCGGATCTCGGCTTCCCCGCCCCTTATTCCCCTACCGCCAGGCTGTGGGCAGTTAGGGACGGAGGTGGCGCCCTCCTCGATCTGACCGTTTATCCCCTGCTGTGGGCGCTGGGCACCTTGGGTTTCCCGCAGGCTGTAAGTGCCACGGGTGCACTTAACGACGACGGCGTGGACGCCCAGAATGCGCTGACCCTGGAGTACCGCCAGGGAGCGCAGGCGCAGCTGACGTCCTCATTACTGGCCCACGGACCAAGGACTGCAACCGTAGCGGGGAGCTTGGGCTACCTGCAGTCGCTCGGCTCGATCAACAACCCGAAGCAGCTGGTCATTGGAATCGGGCGTGAACCGCTGCGCACGGAGCATTTCGAGGTTGCAGGCCGCGGCTTTGCCTACGAGCTTCGTGAGGTGACGCGCTGCATCCAGCAGGGTTTGACGGAAAGCCCGGTCATGCCGCTGGAAGACTCACTGAACATCATGCGCCTCTTCGACGGCGTTCGGGCACAGCTGGGCGTCGGCTACCCCAACGACGCGCACTGAGCATTCCGCTCGGCGGCGTCCTGTAAATTCGATAGACAAATATTGCTACGGCTCTGGACTCCGGCTTTCCGCGAGGCTTAGGCTGTAGACGATCGTCGAATTGTTCGCAAACCGGGGGGTGTCGAGCATGGCCAGCAGTATGTCGCCATGGTCTGCGCTCCGCCCCTTGCGCCCGGTCCTCATAGCAGGAGCAGCCGCCGTCGCTTGGCTGTCCTTTTCCGCTCCCGCCGCCGATGCGAGCCCCCAACAGGGCCCGGATTCACTGCTCGGCGGGATCACCGCCCCGGCTGCTTCGGCAAGCAACGGAACGGATAACCCCCGCCTCACTAAGCAGGCTTTGAAGGCTATCGACTCGATAGTCGCCGCGGCCCAACCGGATGTGTCTACCGTTCCGGTTCTTGCAGCCCCTCCCAGGGCAGTTCCCTCTGGCGCTGCGCCTGCTCCCGCAGAATACGTGCCCTCTCTCGTTAGCGAAATCGTCGCCCCAGTGGAGGCAGCAGCCAACACTCTGACGTCGTCGGAAATCCTTCCGGCGCAGGTAACCGCCCCCGTGGCGTCTCTGGCGGATGCGGCAGTCGACCGTGTGGCGGAAACTGTTACACAGACCGTTGCTGAACCGGTAGCTGAGGCAGCACCAGTCTTGGCACCGCCGCTTAAGTCCATTTCTGATGTGGTCTCACGCGCGCCGTCGCTCATTGAGCCTGTGGCACCGGTTCAGGAGGTCCGCGAGGAAATTGACTCGGTGGCTGCGGTGGATGTGCTCGAAGCCCTCCCGGCAGCTCCAAGCTCCGGTTCCTCCAACCAGGGTGTCAGTGCAACGCAGTCCGCTGCGTCGACCGCCAATACGACTCCTGGAAATACCGGAATTCGAGACGGGTTCTCCTCGGTCAACTCCACTCTGCTCGCCGCATCTGGCCCCGCCATGGCTGCTCAGTCCCTCTTTGCGCTGTCCGGCAATGAGGGGACACCTGCCGGGGACAACAAACGTCTCGGCCCCCTGCTTCCGACTCCTCCCCCGGGGTCCGGATCCGGGAATGGACAGTCTTCCGGCGGTCCCTTCGTTTCCGCCGCGTGGCTCACGAGCCCGTTCCAGCATCTTCCGTCAGCAGGTCTTCTCCCTGTCAGCGGCCCTCTTCAGCATGTCCCCTCGCCGATTGCTTTGGAACCCGGCTCTTCTCCTGACTAATTGGCCGCCCCCTGCACCTTTCTTGCAGAAATACGGCCAATACTGGGCTGCTTTCGGCCGCCCAAAAACAACTCTTCAGGAGACATCAAAATGCATCAGCAACTTCGCAGGGGCCTTCTAGGCACCCTCTTTGCCGGCGGGCTGATCGCGCTGGGAGCCACAGCGGCCAGCGCGGACACCACCGCAACCGGCACCGTTACCCTCGGTTCCGAATCCGCTTCAGCGGACCTCACTGCCTCGGCGTCGTTGGGCCTGCTGGGTGGTCCAACGGCGTCGAGTTCCCCGCAAGTCGCGGCGGCTGCCGACATCACGCTCGGTGACGCCACAGCTGCCACAACTGGTACTGGCACCACCGCCGACGCCCTCGTCGACGTCAACCTCGGCGACGCCGCAGGCACAGGCACCACCGCCGACGCCCTCGTGGCGGCCAACCTCGGCAACACCGCAGGCACCGGCACCACCGCCGACGCCCTCCTCGACGTCAACCTCGGCAACGCCGCAGGCACCGGCACCACCGCTGACACCCTCGTGGCGGCCAACCTCGGCAACGCCGCAGGCACCGGCACCACCGCTGACGCCCTCGTGGCGGCCAACCTCGGCACCACCGCAGGCACCGGCACCACCGCTGACGCCCTCGTGGCGGCCAACCTCGGCAACACCGCAGGCACCGGCACCACGGCCGACGCGGTTGTCGACGTGAACCTGGGCGATCCTGCGGGAACGGCCACGGGCACCGGCACCACCGCCGACGCCCTAGTCGAGGTCAATCTCGGCAACACCGCAGGCACCGGCACCACGGCCGACGCGGTTGTCGACGTGAACCTGGGCGATCCTGCGGGAACGGCCACGGGCACGGGCACCACCGCCGACGCCCTCGTCGAGGTCAATCTCGGCAACACCGCAGGCACCGGCACCACGGCGGACGCCGTCGTGGAGGTGAACCTCGGCAACGCCACAGGCACCGGCAATGCCGTTGACGCGGTCGTGGCGGCCAACCTCGGCAACACCGCAGGCACCGGCAGCACCACCGCCGACGCCCTCGTGGCGGCCAACCTCGGCAACACCTCAGGCACCGGCACCACCGCCGACGCCCTCCTCGACGTGAACCTCGGTAACGCCACAGGCACCGGCACTGCCGTTGACGCGGTCGTGGCGGCCAACCTCGGCAACACCTCAGGCACCGCAACGGGCGCTAGCGCCGACGCCCTCGTCGATCTCGGCCTTGGGGGAACGGGTCTGGTCGGCGATAACACTGCAGCCGCCGCAGGTGCCGGCAACGTCGGTCTCGGTGTCGGTTCCGGCGCCGGCTCCACCGTTGGTTTGGGAGTCGATCTCGGCATCGGCTTCGGCAGCGATTCGGGTACGGCTCCCCCGGTAACCGATCCGGGTAACGGCTCGGGCACCGGCTCTGACAACGACGGCACCACCGGCGGAACCGGAACCAACGACGGCACCACCGGCGGAACCGGAACCAACGACGGCACCACCGGCGGAACCGGAACCAACGACGGCACCACCGGTGCGAACGGGACAAACGACGGCGCCGCCACCGGTAGTGGGTCCGGAATCGCTGTCCTTCCTGCCGGTTCCCTGACCGCGGATGCAACAAAGGCAGCCACGGCACAGAACGTCGGAAACACCGCGATGGCCTCCGGGCAGTCGACGGGCGGTCAGCAGCAGCTCGCCAATACCGGAGCTGACACCGGCTTGCTGCCCTTCGCCCTGGCACTCCTGGCGATCGGCGTGCTGATGGCCGTCCGGCGGAAGAAGGCCTAAGCCAGCCGCCAGAACAAGGAAGGCGCAACGCCTGACTGAGTAAGCGAATCAGTGCCGGTGGTCCGACCTGGAGGGGTCTTCAAGCCTCACCAGGAGCGGACCGCCGGCAGGGTTCTGCCTCCACGGACTGTGGCGCCAGGAACTGCCGCGGCGTCCGCCGCTCCGGCCGCGTATTACCCTTAACGGGACCGAATGCGGATAAGGACGGCACGTTTTGGATGATTCGCCCAGCAGCGTTACGGCTGATGTATTGGACGGGCGCTACAGGCTCGGAGAAGTTATAGGCCGGGGAGGCATGTCCTCGGTCTACACGGCCCGCGACGAAAACCTCGGCAGGGATGTGGCGCTGAAGCTGTTCGCTCCCCAGGCTGCCGACGCCGACGAGCTCAAGCGGCAGGAAGCGGAGATCAAGCTTCTCGCGACGCTCAACCACCCAAGCCTTGTGACGCTGTTCGACGCCGGAGTGGACACCCGTGTGCCCGACCAGCCGAGGCCCTTCCTCACCATGGAACTCGTGGAAGGTCAGGACCTCCGGGGCCGGCTGCGCCACAGCCCGGTTCCACTGGAAGAACTCGCGGTGATCGGGGCGGGAATTGCCGACGCCCTGGCCTACGTGCATGGGCTGGGCATCATTCACCGTGACATCAAGCCTGCAAACATCCTTCTCGTTCAGGTCCGCCCCGGTGAGCCGGTGCGGCCCAAGCTGACGGACTTTGGGATTGCCAGGATCGTGGACGGCACACGGCTCACCGCTACAGGAACAATGGTGGGAACCGCCGCATACCTCAGCCCCGAGCAGGCGATGGGCTCCCCGCTCTCGCCGGCCACGGACATCTACTCGCTGGGCCTTGTGCTGCTCGAATGCATCAAGGGCACGGTGGAATTTCCGGGCAGTGCAGTCGAGTCGGCAGTTGCCCGCCTGCACCGCGCACCTGTCATTCCCGAGGACCTGCCCGAGGAATGGCAGCACCTTCTTTCCTCTATGACTGCCATCCAGCCGCAGGAACGGCCCAGTGCAGCCGACCTCGAAACCGCCCTGCGCCGTGCGCTGGTGTCACCGGATTCCGTGCCCGGTGAAGTTGCTGAGGAGCACACGCGCATCCTCCCGGCGCTGCCGTCCCGGCCGCCGTCGACCGTAACGCAGAAGGTGGCCTTTCACGAAGCGGCCGCACGGCAGTCCGCCGTCGTCCCGCCTGCCGGGGCGCACTCCACAGCCCCCGAACCCGTCGTCGGCTCGGAGGAAACCCGTGCGCCTGGCGGCCCCCGGCGGCGCACCCGGCGCATATGGCTGGCGTCAGCTGCCGCAGCCGCTGCCCTGCTCGCCGCAGCAACGGCGGTGACCTTCGCCGTCACCACACCGGCGACGCCCGACGTCGTCACTTACCCCACAGTGACCGGCACCTTGGGCGATCACCTCGTGGAACTGCAAAAGAGTGTGGAACCGTGATTTCGTTCGCCGGGTTGCGTTCCGCCCTGCCCGCGCGCGCTTCCGCAACCCTCGCCATTGGCCTGCTTGCGTTTGGTCTCGTCGCCTGCGGAGGCACGGCACCGGAGCTGGAGACCGACGCGGCCTCCCAGCTTCAGCAGCGCGTGCTCGCCGTAACGAAGGCGGCTGCCGGAAACGATCCGGCCAAGGCTCTGAAGTCCCTGGAGCAACTGTCGTCGGAACTCGATGCCGCGGCTGCAGCCGGCCAGGTTTCCTTCAAGCGCCACCAAAGCATTACTGTGGCCATCGATTCCGTCAGGACGGGTCTCGCCTCCGCACAGGCTGCCAAGAAATCCGCCGCGGCAGCAGCTGCCAAGGCCGCAGCCGCCAAGGCCGCAGCAGACGCTGTCAAGCAGTCCCCTTCCCCGGTCACTGCACCGGTGGTTGTGGCCCCTGCCCCCGCGCCGACTCCTGTTCCTGATGCAGGCGAAAAGGGCAGGGAAAGCTCCGGCAAAGGCAACGGGGACGAGGACAAGGACAATGACAAGGGCTCCGGGGACAAGGACTAGTAGTCCCCCGATAACGGCATTAGCAGTGCCTCATAGCACTCCCCCGGTCTCTTCAAATGCTCCGACGTTCCGACTACGTTGGAGGTGTTCCACCAAACATTCAGAGACCATCACCGCGGGCACGCCCGCTGCCTGAAGGAGTGAACAGCGCATGGCTACTGTCCAGGAGTCCATCGAAGTCGATGTCCCCGTCAGCAAGGCCTACAACCAATGGACCCAGTTCGAGGACTTCCCTCATTTCATGAGCGGCGTCGACTCCGTGCGGCAGCTCGATGACACCACAGTCCATTTCGAAACAAGTATTGGCGGCGTCAAACGGGAGTACGACGCCCAAATCACCGTCCAGGAGCCGGACCAGCGCGTCACGTGGGAGAGCCTGAACGAACCCCGAAATGCTGGAACTGTCTGGTTCGAGTCCTTGGGACCGGAGCAGACCAAGGTCAACGTCGAACTCACCTGGGAACCCGAATCTGCAATGGAGAAGATCGGGGCTGCCGTTGGCCTGGATTCCCGCCAAGTCGCGTCGGATCTGAAGAAGTTCAAAAAATTCATCGAGAGCGAGGGCTCGGAAACCGGCGCATGGCGTGAGTCGGTCCGCGACGGCGAGGTCGAGGGCCAGGGTGGAACGAGCGGCATGGGAGCTGCTGGCATGGGCGCAGCCGGGGCCGCTGGCGTGGGCACAGCCGGGGCCGCTGGCGTGGGCACAGCCGGGGCCGCAGGCATGGGCGCCCCGGACCTCGTGCCGCCCGGCGGGGCCGGCGGGGCCGGGACAGGCATGGCCGGCGAGGGCACGAGGGTCGGAGACGGGATGACGACGCCCGGTGCAGGTGCAGACCCGGCTGATGGATACGGCAACGCTGGGGAGTACAGCAACGCGGACGCCGCCACAGGCTACGCCGCCGGGCCCGGAATGGATGCCACCCCCGGCCGTACCTACGAGTCCGGCGATGCCTATGACACCGCCGCCACCGAGAGGCCCGTTCAAGCGGATCCGGACATGGCAGTGGACGCCCCCTACGGCGACACGGAAGAAGGCGAGCCCCGCAACGACACGAGGCTGGGCGGCACAGGGCGGGATGACACCCCGGACCGCTAGCACCTGAAGCCGAGGTGCGGCCGCCGCTCGTGCGGCTCCTCGCACGCGGCACACCGCCCAATCGCGGCACCGCCTAATCGCGGCACCGGGAGCTGAACTGTAACGCCAAAGCGCCCCGCCACTGAAAAGTGGCGGGGCGCTTCCAGGTATGAATCCGGTTCAGGACCGGTTCAGTTCGTCCTAGCCGAGGCTGGCGACAACCTTGTTCAGGGTTGCCGAAGGACGCATCACTGCAGCGGCCTTCTCGGAGTCCGGACGGTAGTAGCCGCCGATGTCGGCAGGCTGCCCTTGAACCTCCAGCAGTTCGGAAACGATGGCCTGCTCGTTGGAGCCCAGCGCTTCGGCGACCGAGGCGAAGGAGCCGGCCAGTTCGGCGTCGTCGCTCTGCTTGGCCAGTTCCTGGGCCCAGTAGAGCGCCAGGTAGTAGTGGCTGCCGCGGTTGTCGAGCTCGCCGACCTTGCGCTTCGGGGACTTGTCCTCCAGCAGGAAGGTTCCCGTGGCGCGGTCAAGGGTGTCGGCCAGGATCTGGGCCCGCTTGTTGTCCGTGGTGTTGGCGAGGTGTTCGAAGCTGACGGCAAGCGCCAGGAATTCACCCAGGCTGTCCCAGCGCAGGTGGTTTTCCTTCAGCAGCTGCTGCACGTGCTTCGGAGCCGAGCCGCCGGCGCCGGTTTCGAACAAGCCACCGCCGTTGATCAGCGGAACGATTGACAGCATCTTGGCGCTGGTGCCGAGTTCCAGGATCGGGAACAGGTCGGTCAGGTAGTCGCGGAGCACGTTGCCCGTGACGGAGATCGTGTCCTCGCCCTTGCGGATCCGCTCAAGGGTGAACGCCGTTGCCTTGACCGGGGACAGGATTTCAATCTGCAGGCCCTCGGTGTCGTGCTCCTTGAGGTACTCACGTACCTTCTCGATGAGCTTGGCATCGTGTGCACGGGTCTCATCGAGCCAGAACACCGCGGGAGTCTGGGAAGCGCGGGCGCGGTTCACGGCCAGCTTCACCCAGTCGCGGATGGCAAGGTCCTTGGTCTGGCAGGCACGCCAGATGTCACCGGGGCCAACTTCGTGTTCAAGCAGGACTGCACCGGAGCCATCGACCACCTGGATCTTGCCCGGAGCCTGGACCTCGAAGGTCTTGTCGTGGCTGCCGTACTCTTCGGCCGCCTGGGCCATCAGGCCTACGTTCGGAACCGTGCCCATGGTGGTGGGATCGAAGGCGCCGTTGGCACGGCAGTCATCGAGGACCACCTGGTAAATGCCGGCATAGGAGCTGTCCGGCAGAACAGCCAGCGTGTCGGCTTCCTTGCCGTCCGGGCCCCACATGTGGCCGGAGCTGCGGATCATGGCCGGCATGGAGGCGTCCACGATGATGTCGCTCGGGACGTGGAGGCTCGTGATGCCCTTGTCCGAATCGACCATGGCCAGCGCGGGGCCTTCTTCCAGGCCCTTCTTGATGGCGGCCTGGACGCCTTCGCGGACGTCCTCGGGAAGATCCTCGAGCCCGTTGAGGATGGCGGCGAGGCCGTTGTTCGGGCTGATGCCGGCGGCTGCAAGCTGCTTGCCATAGGTGTCGAACAGCTCGGAGAAGTAGGCCTTGACCACGTGGCCGAAGATGATGGGGTCGGAAACCTTCATCATGGTGGCCTTCAGGTGGGCCGAGAAGAGCACGCCTTCTTCCTTGGCGCGGGCAACCTGGGCGGCGAGGAACTCGTCCAGCGCGGCAGCACGCATGACGGTGCCGTCGATCACTTCGCCGGCACGGACCGGGAAGGCCTTCTTCAGGACCTTGACGGTGCCGTCCTCGCGGACCTGCTGGATTTCGATGGTGCCGTCTGCCGGGATGACCACGGACTTCTCGTTGGACCGGAAGTCGTCCGCTTCCATGTGGGCAACGTTGGTCTTGGACTCCGCAGTCCAGGCACCCATGGAGTGCGGGTTCTGGCGGGCGTAGTTCTTCACGGACAGCGGGGCGCGGCGGTCCGAGTTGCCTTCACGCAGGACCGGGTTCACGGCTGAGCCCTTGATCTTGTCGTAGCGCGAGCGGATGGCCGTCTCTTCGTCAGAGGAGGGGTTGTCCGGGTAGTCCGGCAGGTTGTAGCCCTGGGACTGGAGCTCGGCGATGGCCGCCTTCAGCTGCGGCACGGAAGCGCTGATGTTGGGAAGCTTGATGATGTTGGCTTCCGGCTTCTTTGCCAGTTCACCGAGTTCAGCCAGTGCGTCGCCGATCTGCTGCTCCTCCGTGAGGTAGTCGCCGAAGACGGCGATGATGCGACCGGCCAGCGAAATGTCGCGGGTCTCCACCTGCACACCTGCGGTCGAGGCAAAGGCCTCAACGATCGGCAGGAACGAATATGTAGCCAGCATCGGCGCTTCGTCGGTGTGGGTATAGATAATTTTGGCCATGCTCGGGCGTCTCCCTGAAGGTCGGCTTGTATATGGAATCCGGTCTATTTCACCAACCTTTAACTTACCCGAGGTCGACCGGAGGAACCCTACTGGGGCACGGGATCAGGCTTCCGTGACCGCGCTGGCAGGAAACCAGGGACGGGTCTCCATTGTTCCGGGCGGCACTTGCCCCTATCTTAGGCTCATATGAATAACCGCTCCGGCGGCTGAACGTAACCGATATCCCCCGCGGCAGGGGCAGAACAGCACTACCCCTACCTGGGCTGCATAACAGGACTTGGCTTTTACTGATGCTTGTCATCTCCGGGTAGGCTCAACCTCCACCAGCGGGCGGTCCCCCGTCCGCCCACCCGACAGGTAGGACCACAATGACGAGCAAGAAGTCTCTGGCCACTAGCCTCCTGAGCCTTTCAACGGGACTGCTGCTGACTCTGTCGGCAGCAGGCGGAGCAACGGCATCGCCGCGAACGCCGCAGGAGTCGGACGGGCCCCGGATCGCCAGCACCACAGTCGCCAGTCTCACCGCCGCAAGCTACTGGACGTCGGACCGGATGCGGTCCGCCATCCCCGGTGATGTCCTCGCCGAGAAGGCGGCCGCCCGCCAGATCAACAAGGGAAAGACCCTCGACGGGATCACGGACAGGGGCTCAAGCACGAAGATCGCCGGCACGTCCGGAAGAACGAAAACCACAGCTCTGCACACGAACGAAAAGCCGGTCAACCACATCGGCAAGGTTTTCTTCACTCTGAACGGTTTGAATTACGTCTGCTCCGGCAGCTCGGTCACTGCGGCGAACAAGAGCACCGTTTCCACCGCCGGCCACTGCCTTAACGCGGGCCCCGGCGCCTTCGCCTCCAACTTCATTTTTGTGCCGGCCTACAAGGACGGGGCAGCGCCCCTCGGCAAATGGCCGGCCAAGGCACTTTTCGCACCTAAGGAGTGGACCGCCAGCGGCAACATGCAGTACGACACGGGCTTCGCTGTGGTCGAGAAAGTCGGCGCCAAGAACCTCGCGGATGTGGCCGGGGCCGTAGGGGTTGCGTTCAGCCAGCCAAGGGGGCTGACGTACAAGGCGTTTGGCTACCCGGCTGCGACCCCGTTCACCGGGCAGACCCTGGTCAGCTGCTACGGGAAAGCCGGCAATGACGCCATCAACCCGCAGTTCAAAACGCAGGGCATCCCGTGCGACATGACCGGCGGTGCGTCGGGCGGCCCATGGCTGCTCCAGAACGGCGCATCCACGCAGGTGGGATACCAGAACTCGGTCAACAGCTACGGCTACGGCAGCCGCTCCACCGCCATGTACGGTCCCTACTGGGGCGCAATCATCCAGCAGGTCTACAACCGTGCATCGGCCGCGGCCTAACGGAGGCACGGAGCCTCCGGAGGATCCTGTCAGCCACGCCGAGTCGGTGCAGACCCCGGAGGAAATTCTGGCCTACTGGACCCCGGAGCGCATGGCCGGGGCGGAACCGCGGGAGATCCGGCTGCCCGGCCCGGACGAGGACCCGGACAAGGAACCTGAAAACGGATCTGACAACGGCTGACGCAAGCAAAAAGCCCGACGGCGGCTGCTCCCCCAAGGGGGCAGCCGCCGTCGGGCTTACTTCTCTAGTGCCGGCCACCTTTGCTGGGCCCACGCCGCCCGGTTCGCTGGCCGAGCGCAGCGAGGTCAGGGCGGCGGTGGGGACTAGTGGAAAAAGTGCCGTGCGCCGGTGAAGTACATGGTGATGCCGGCAGCGTTGGCCGCGGCGATGACTTCGTCATCCCGGACGGAACCGCCCGGCTGAACCACGGCGCGGACGCCGGCGTCGATCAGGATCTGCAGGCCGTCCGCGAACGGGAAGAAGGCGTCCGAGGCCGCCACGGCGCCGCGGGCCCGATCCGGGGCTGCATCAGCGCTGGTATTGGAGGCACCACCGGCACCTTCGACATCCGACTCCACGGTGACACCAAGGGTGTTGGCGCGTTCAACGGCAAGTTTGCAGGAGTCGAGGCGGTTGACCTGGCCCATGCCGATGCCAACGGCTGCACCATTGGCGGCGAGGAGGATCGCGTTGGACTTCGCGGCGCGGCAGGCGGTCCAGGCAAAGGCGAGGTCGGCAAGGGTGGCGTCGTCGGCGGCTTCACCGGCGGCGAGGGTCCAGTTGGCCGGGTTGTCGCCGTCGGCGTTCACCTTGTCGGTGACCTGGACCAGAACGCCGCCGGAGACCTGGCGGATCTCGGTCGGGTAGCGGTCGTAGCCCTCAGGCAGGGTGAGCAGGCGGATGTTCTTCTTCTTGGAAAGGATCTCCACGGCTTCCGGTTCGAAGCCCGGCGCAATGACCACTTCGGTGAAGATTCCGGCGACGGTCTGCGCCATGCCGGCCGTGACGGTGCGGTTCGCGGCGATGACGCCGCCAAAGGCCGAGACGGGGTCGCAGGCATGGGCTTTGGCGTGGGCGTCGGCGATCGGGTCGGCGGCACCGGCGGATCCCACGGCCACACCGCAGGGGTTGGCGTGCTTGATGATGGCGACGGCCGGCTCGGCGAAGTCGTAGGCAGCGCGCAGTGCGGCGTCGGCATCCACGAAGTTGTTGTAGCTCATGGCTTTGCCGTGCAGCTGGTCCGCCTGGGCGATGCCGGCGGGGGCAGCCCTGTCGACATACAGCGCGGCCTGCTGGTGGGGGTTTTCGCCGTAGCGGAGCACCTCGGAGCGTTCCAGCGCGAGGCCGGCGTAGGCCGGCCAGTCGACCACTCCGTCGCCGTCCTCATCGAGGAACTGGCTGGCGGTCCACGTAGCCACGGCGTTGTCGTAGGTGGCGGTGTGCGCGAACGCTTTCGCGGCGAGCCGCTGGCGGGTCTTCAGGTCGAAGCCGCCCTCGGCGGCGGCGCGGACCACGTCGCCGTAAGACCTTGGGTCCACCACAATGGCGACGGCAGCGTGGTTCTTCGCGGCCGAGCGCACCATCGCGGGGCCTCCGATGTCGATTTGCTCCACCACGTCGTCCTGGGAGGCTCCGGACTTCACGGTCTCCACGAACGGGTAAAGGTTCACCACGACGAGGTCGAATGCCTCGATTTCCATGTTGGTGAGGGTTTCCATGTGGGCCGGAACGCGGCGGTCGGCGAGGATTCCGCCGTGCACGCGGGGGTGCAGGGTCTTGACGCGGCCATCCAGCATCTCGGGGGAACCGGTGACCTCTTCGACCTCCTGGACCGGGATGCCGGCTGCGGCGATCTTCTTGGCGGTGGAGCCGGTGGAAACGATTCTGACGCCTGCGGCATCCAGGCCTTTGGCGAGCTCCTCCAGACCGGTCTTGTCGTAGACCGAGATCAGGGCCCGGCGGATGGGAACACGGTCTAGCTGCGTCAGCGTCACAAAAGTCTCCGTCGTATCGCGCGGCAGCATGCCGCGGTTGGTGGGGATACAGCCAGTTTATCGCGTCCCGGAAGCCGGGCTTCCTGACGGCTCGAGTGTGAAGACGGCAGGCGCCCTGCCGGCCGCAACGTAAGGTTTTAACAGGAGGCCGAGATGAACATTTACACCGCTGTGCCAAGCGGCGAACAGGTAGTCCAGGAACTGCCGTGGCGTTGGAAAGTACAGGGCCGGATTTTTCTGATCGGTGGCCTCGGCTTCATGTTTGATGCCTGGGACGTGACCCTGAACGGCATCCTGATCCCGCTGCTGTCCTCGCACTGGCAACTGACCCCAGGCGAGGCCGGATGGATTGGCACGGCCAACCTGATCGGCATGGCGCTCGGAGCATTCGTCTGGGGCACCATCGCGGACACGATCGGGCGCAAGAAGGCCTTCACGGCGACACTGCTGATTTTCTCGCTCTTCACTGTTCTGGGCGCGTTCTCCCCTGACTTCTTCTGGTTCTGCATCTTCAGGTTCATGGCCGGGTTTGGCCTGGGCGGGTGCATTCCGGTGGATTATGCGCTGGTGGGTGAGTTCACTCCGCGGAAGCAGCGCGGCAGGGTCCTCACGGCCATGGACGGCTGGTGGCCGGTGGGGGCAGCGCTGTGCGGGTTCGTGTCCGCCTGGCTTGTGGCGGCGTTTGCCGACTGGCGCCTGACCATGATGGTCATGGTGCTGCCTGCCCTGCTGGTGTTCTGGGTCCGGCGCAGCGTGCCGGAGTCGCCGCTGTTCCTGATCCGCAAGGGCCGGCGCGAGGAAGCGGCCAAGGTCATCGACGGGCTGGTCGAGGCCACGGGCGCGGAGCAGCGCGCCTACAGCCTGCCCGATGCCCAGTCCGTTCCCCGCCTCTCCGCCGGCAGCGCCTGGCAGCAGTTGCGGGGCGTCTGGGCCTTCAACTGGAAGATCACGGCCGCCGCCTGGGGCCTGTTCTTCAGCATCCTCCTCGTCTATTACCTGTCCCTGACCTGGATGCCCCGGATCCTGATCGGCGCCGGGTTCGCAGAGTACAAGGCGTTCCTGACCACTGCGGGGATGGCCGCCGTCGGGCTCCTTGGCGTGGTCGTGGCCGCATTGCTCGTGGAGCGGATGGGCCGCAAATGGCTACTGGCCGTCACCGGCCCGCTGTCCGCGCTGACGCTGGTGATTGTGGCCTTCGTGGTGGATATTCCGACGGCGGCCGTGTTCTGGCTGCTGGTTTTCGGCTTCGTGGTGCAGGTGGCCATTCCGGTCCTTTACGCTTACGTGTCCGAGTTGTATCCGACGGAGCTGCGCGGAAGCGGTTTCGGCTGGGCGTCCACGTTTTCGCGGCTTGGAGCCGGCTTCGGGCCGCTGATCTTCGCCAACTACTTCTGGCCTGAGCTGGGACTGGCTACCTCGTTCGCCCTCGCGGGCGGCCTGGTCCTGCTCGCCGTGCTCTGGATGATGTTCTTCTCCCCCGAGACCAGGCAGCGCCGCCTCCAGTAGCGTGGCTTCCCTTCCCTATGCTTCCCTCCAGTGAAGCACCTGGGAACGGGCGCACCCAGCACGGCTGCTCAATGTCGGAGGGTGCCGCTAGCCTCTGGAGGGAAGACCGGGGATTGTCTCCGGCCATGTTGGGAGGCCTGATGACTCCGTACGAGACGACAGTAACGGAGATGCCGGAGACCACCCCGTACAAGTACCAGGGCCTCCCGCTCACGCCAAACGTAATCTCCGAGTTGGCCAGGGAACTGCTGAAAATGCGGGTGTTTCGCCGCTCGGAGCTGATGCGGGTGGTTGAGCAATATCACTCTGAGAATGGTGGGGCAGCCGCCCACAGTCTTACGTCCGCCACGAAAAAGGCGCTCCGGAACCTCGTTGATGCGGGACTGCTTGAACCCACCGGGGCGTACGGATATTGGCGATGGATCATGCCGCCCGGGGTAGATGTTGAGGCGAACGGCAGTTCTTCGATCGACGATGAAACGGAAGAGCTCGACCTAGCCGACGATACGGTCGTCGAGGGAACAGGGTCGGGAAGCGTCTACGTCTACTACTTCCCCAGCTACCGGCTATTGGCTGAATATCGCCGTGACGAGCGGTGGCCTGTCAAGGTCGGGATGACCGCATTGGGTGACGCCAAGATCCGGATCAGCGACCAGCAGGGAACTGCGATGCCCGAGCGACCCGTGGTGGCCTATGTTCGGCGAAGCAACACGCCCCTCAAACTCGAACGCTTGGTGCACGCGGTCCTGTTTTATCGCGGCCGGCAACTGGATGACGCTCCAGGCAGCGAATGGTTCAGCGCGAGCCCGGAAGAAGTGAAGTCCATCATCGATTGGGCACATGCCGGCGAGTGCCCCTAGCTTACGCCGCAACTGTCTGCCCAGGAGAACTAAGCGTGCTCCCCGGCGAGGGCAGCGAGCGTGGAGACCAGGAGCCGCCGTTCCACCACCTTGATGCGTTCGTGGAGGGTTTCTTCGGTGTCGCCGTCCTCGATGGCTACGGCCTCCTGGGCGATGATGGGGCCGGTGTCCACTCCGGCATCAGCCCAGTGCACGGTGCAGCCCGTGACTTTCACGCCGTAGGCCAGGGCATCCCGCACTCCATGGGCACCGGGGAAGGACGGCAGCAGCGCGGGGTGGGTGTTGAGGTACTTGCCGTCGAAGGCGTCAATGAATTCCGGGCTCACAATCCTCATGAACCCCGAGGACACCACGACGTCCGGCTGATAGGCCGCGACGGCATCCGTCAGGGCGGCGTTCCAGGCAGCCCGGTCGGCGTAGGCCTTGAAGTCCACCACGAAGGTATCGATTCCTGCGGCGGCCGAACGCTCCACGCCGTACGTTCCGGGCCGGTCCGCCCCGACCGCTGCAATCTCGATGTCCAGCTCCCCCGCCTGGACGGCGTCGATGACAGCCTGGAGGTTGGAGCCGGTTCCGGAGACGAGGACCACGATGCGCATTGCCCAAGCTTATGTGGCTGCTCGCGTAGGCTGGAAAACATGAACCCCACTCCGAACCCAGACGGGTCACAGCGGACCAGACATCCGCTCAGCGAGGACGCCAAGACCTCGCTGCTGAAAACGCACAACTTGTTCCGCATGTTCATCGTGGCGGTGCTGGGCGCGTTCTTCGTTTTCCAGCTGGATCTGAATTATCTGTGGCTGGCAGCCATCCTGACCGTGGCCGGGATCGTTCTGGGGATCATCGTGCTGGTCCGCGCAATTCGGCTCAAGGAGTCCAAGCTGGTGCTGATCGGCAGCATCTGCGGCCTGGCCGTCTCTGCGGTGATGGTACTGCTGGTGCTCGTTTCGGCTTTGTTCTTCAATCAGGTGCGCGACTACCAGGAGTGCGCCCGCCATGCCCTGACGAGCCAGGCCAGCACCGACTGCCGGGTCCAGCTCGAAAATTCACTCCCGGGTCAGCTCCAGCCGGGCCGGTAGCGCGCGCGTGCGGCGTTACTTGCCGCGGAATTTACTTACTTGTCGTTGTCCCGAGATCCGCTTCGCGCAGCTGCTGCCGGCGTTCCAGCCACGGCCCGGCTGCGTATCCAATAACGACGCCGACACAGGCTTCCGCTGCCACCCACACCGCCGTCCATAGCGGGTTGGGGCCGATATCCGTCAGGCGGCCAATGCCGGCGGAACCATGGGCGATCCAAGCCAGCGCGCCGGCGAGCAGGCCGGCCGCCGCTCCTGCGATGATGCCCAGCACCAGGGTGGAGGCGGCGGCCGTGAACCAGCGTACGCGGACTTTGATGGACAGCCACTCATCAAAGTGGTTCTCACCCTCGCGCAGGAACCACCAGCCGGCCAACACGCCCGCGAGCACCGGCACCACCAGGGCCACGACGCCGTAATCCAGCGGCCCGGCGGGAATCGCCGCAAGCACGGGGATAGAAGGCAGCGGCCCGACCGCGGTTGCCAGGGCTCCCGCCTGCGAGCCGGCACCGAGGGCGAATCCAGAGCCGGACACCCAGGCGAGCGCGAAGACGGCGAGGTTGGGAAGGAAGCCGAGCTGCGCGATGGTGAGCGCCGCGCCTCCTACAGCCCCGGCGTCGAGCCCTTCATAGACGGCCACCACAAGGTTCCAGTGGATGAACAGGTCCACCGCGAGCAGGGCTGAGGCGAGCGCCAACATTCCCATGAGCGCCACGAAACCGGCTTTGGCTGCAGACGCAAGGTACGATCCGGCCCAGCGCGAATGCTGGCTTGTCCGGGCAATCCAGTCAACGGCTTCGACGCCGATCAGCCGGCTCCAGGAGCCTGCCTCGCGCCGCGCACCGATCACCATGCCAAGTGCGAAGGGAACGAGCGGGAACAGCGCGGCCCACCAGAGAAACACCTCGACGTCATCGGTCCGGCAGACAAAGCCGGTGGTGATGCCGAATGCGGCATAGACAAGCCATGAGCCGAGCAGTGCCTGCCACAGCTGGTCCGTGTACGAGGCCCGTGCGAGGCGGCGCCCGGCACGCCAGGCCAGCAGGAACGGAATGAGTGTCAGGCCGAGCGGAACGAGCGAAAGCGTGCCCGTCTCCGGCCGCGCCGCAGCGCCGTCGGCCACAGCGGTCAGATACAGGGGCACCCCGTGAATGACCAGCCAGGCCTGGCCGGCCAAGCGTGCCAGGACGTCGACGTGGGTCTCCCGAAAGCCGGAAGTAGCCCACACCGCGGCAATGGGGGCAATCACCACCAGCGCGGAAATGATCGCTGCCTGGGCTGACTCCAGCCCGCCCTGCAGCCACAAGGGCATCGGAAGGCCACGGTCTCCGGTCTGATCAGCGCGCAGTTTCATCGTGACCCATCGTGCCATGTGAGCCCTCGGCTGCCTGTTTTCGACAGGCTAAACCCGCGGAGAAGACAAATGGGCAGGTAGGTTGCTGGGGTCGCTGGCGGCATCGCGGCCAGCGCTTTTTAAGGTGGGCAGACGTAAAATTAGGGTGTCCGCAATCAGTGGTTGGAGGCAGAAAATGACTACCGCATCCCCACATGCACATGGCGTTCACTTTGGTCGGACGGACGTCCAGAATGCCGGCATGGGTGTTGGTATTGTCGCGTTGGCAGTTGGTGTTCTGGGATTCATCCCGGGCATCACTGCACGGTATGGCGAACTGATGTTCCTTGGGCCTGATTCGCACGCAATGCTGTTTGGCCTGTTCCAGGTATCCATGCTGCTCAACATTGTGCAGCTGGTTATTGGCGGAACCGGCTGGGCAATGTCCCGCAGTGAAATGGGTGCGCGCAGGTTCCTCATGGGCGCCGGTGCGCTGTACATCATCCTCAGCATCTACGGGCTCAGTGTCGGAGTGGATTCGGCGGCCAATTTCCTGTCGCTGAACATGACAGATAACTGGACCATGATGGTGGGTGGTGTTCTCATGATTGCCGCCGGCTGGATGTTCTCGCGGCATACAGCCGAGGACCGGAAATAAACCCGGAAAGCGAACGCCCGGGAAATAGGAGCCGCGAATGAGTAGATATCTAATCTGAAAATTCGTACTACCGGTTGGTGCAGGTGCCGACGCACGTTCGTTGGCGGCTGCACCAGCTCGTTAAAGGGGGCGGTCAGGATCAAAAGCGAATCTGCTTAAAAGCGGATCAGCGAGTACGGCTGGCTGGGCAGGTTTCCAGCTGTCCAGGGCCGCTGGGAAGGCTCGATGGGTGCATGGCCCCGCCCGTCGCGCAGGACCGCCCTCACCGTCGCAAAAATCGCCACGGCAGCAATGATCGCCAGAATTATCAGGACAACAACGATCGACCCGGCCATTGCTTCAACACCTCTTAAACCAATTTTAGGCTGTATCGAGTTTGGCGTCGCGTTTCAACCGCAGCGGACTCCGCAGCTTGCGAAATCTGATTGAATTTCCGCAGATATGTGGCCGATGCTAAGCATGCGAATAAATTTTCTCTGGACGTGTTCCTCCCCCGGGCATATTCTGATCACGCATTGCTCTGGGGGTGAAACGGAATGGGCAGCTTGCTTCGCTATTGTCGCGCGGTTTCCCTGCGCGCCCTTTTGGTCTCGGCCCTGCTTGCACTGGCGTGGCTTGTGTGGGGTGCGGGCAGCGCGCACGCATCAACGGACCCTTCCAAGGCAGCCGTCTCCGAAACCGCCCTGGACCTCGGACTCTCAGATGCTCCTTCATTGCAAACTGCGCGGGTCCTGCCTGCCGGGCAGGATCCGGCTGGTTCCGCCGTCTTCAGCGCGGCCAAGACCGCAACACCCGTCGTCTCCACCATCACCAAGACCGCAACACCCGTCGTCTCCACCATCACCAAGACCGCAACACTCGTCGTCTCCACTGCAGCTCAGGCAACCGAGCCGGTGATCTCGACCGTGACACAGACCGCGGCACCCGTCACCAAGACCGCAACACCCGTCGTCTCCACGCTCACCAAGACCGCAACACCCGTCGTCTCCACCATCACCAAGACCGCAGCACCGGTCGTCGCCACTGTCGACCACACGGCTGCAGCTGTGGACGACGCCGTTGCTTCCGTGACCAAGCCGCTGCCGCTTCCGACGGTCAAACTGCCACAGCTTCGTAACCCGAACCTTCCTGTCGCAACCGTCCCCAAGACGCTACCGACGGTGAAGTCCCCCGTGCCGGCAACATTCGGCCCGGACAACGCACAGCCCGCCGCTAAGAGTCCGTCCGCGGCGGTTCCTCCATCCCGTGCCGCAGCAGTCACGCCATCGGCAGAAGCTTCCAGCTTTGCTCCGACTTCGACGCTCTCCGGCACAGCAAGCCCGGTTCCAGGCGCCTCAAACCTGGCGGCGACTCAAAACACAGATTCGCCGTTCAAGACACTCGCCCAGCTGCGAATGACTGCCTCCCCCCGCCCTCTGGTGAGCGCCATTAAGGCGCCGGCCCGGGGGCTTTGGAATGATCATGCCGCCCCAGAGCGGCTGAATATTGCGGCAACCCACGGCAAGTCGGGCTCCTCCTCCGGCTCAGACAGCTCCGGCTCACACACGGCGGCCGATATCGCTGAGACCTGGAACGGGCTGTCCCCCGCCGCCGGCATGCTCGCCGCCGGCGTATCGGTGACGCCGCCGTCCGGTCCCGCCGCCGATCCGGGGTCGTCCCCCGACTGAACAGGTCAGCTCTGCTTGCACTCAGGCAGATAAGACCGCCCTTGCGCCGCCTTCGGCGTAAGGATTCCACGTTCAGTCAGGAGAATTGCCATGTCCAACCGCACCCCGTTTTCTGTTGCCTCCGATTACTCCCGCCGCTCCCGCATCGGCAACTGGCCCGACCCCATGGGGCGTGTGATCGGCAACTGGCCGGACCCGATGCGTGCACGCATCGGCAGCTGGCCCAACCAAATGGCCCAGAGCAGCCTCACCTCGAATTCATGATCAGAGTGGAACGAGGCACAAAAAACGTTGTTCCCGCACTTCCACATGGTTGTGCGGGAACAACGTCACCGTGCTTGGATTCAATTTTCCCGGGTGCCGTTCAGGCGCCTTGCAGTCTCCGCAGCCGCCTCGCCAGGAGCGCCGTCAATCCGCTCTGACGGCGGCTCTGCAGGAGTCCCAGATTCATTCGGCACGGCAGGTTCCCCTGGCTCCGGCCTGCGGGGTTCCACCTGCTGAATATCGGAGCCCTCCACGTCCGCGCCCTGGGCGTCCGCGCCCTGGGCGTCCGCGCCCTGGGTCTCGGTGCCCTGTGTGTCCGCCTCTTCCGGGAGCTTCTTCCTCGGCCGTGAACCAAGCCGGGGCGAGCCGGGAAAATAGCTGATCACCCGTGCGAGCTCGCGACTCAGGACGGTGCCCTCCACTACGTCCGGTGGCAGCGTTTCCTTCTCCACCTGCCGGGCCGCCGCCAAAGCACGCAACCCTGCCTCCGTGATTGACACATCGTTGCTCCTCCGGTCCAGGGAACTGGACTTGCGGGCGACGAAACCTGCCTCCTCAAGGCGCGCCAGGACCCTCCCCAAGGACTGGCTTCGGACGTGAATTTCCTCCGCCAGCTGCTCCTGGTTCAGCGGACCGGACGTTAGGCCTTGCAGGGCAATCACGGCCGCATGGGTCAGGCCAAGGTCGGCCAGTGCCTGGTCCTGGCGGCGTTGGATGAGCCGGGCAGCCATCGACAGCAACTGGTGGGGACCCCATTGCTCCGCGTCAGCATTCGGGACCATCAGTTCCGCCTCTCCCTTTCAAACGTGAGTCGGCCCGGAGCGGCGCTCCGGCATTACCGCCCCTCAGGGCCGGCAAGGTGCCGGCCCCCAGTGTTGTCCGCCTCAGCGCCGGTTAATGTCGTCAACGCCGTCCGCCTCGATGCGCTCCTTGCGGACCTGCTCATCGACGGTCACCTCGTCGGCCACGGTCTCCGTGTCCAGCCGCACGCGCTCCACGGGAATCGTTTCCTTGTCCACGATGGCCCGCTCCTCGTGGAGAACCACCTCGTGTTCGGCTTCACTTATGTCAGGCCCGCTCGTTGCCGCACTGATGTTTCCGTCAGAAATCGGCTCCCGCTCCAAGCGGACTTCCTCACGCTGCACCGGTACGGTCTGCGTAACGTTCTCTGTGGTCACGTACTTGCGCAGCCGGGCCCTGCCCGTCGCCTGCCTCTCGGTGCCGACGCTCAGCCGTTCTTCGGAGCGGGTCATGGCGTCATCAGTCGAGTGACCCGAGGTGTCGTGGCCTACGGTATCCGCCGCACCCGCTGCGGCATAGGTCCCGCTGCGTCCCGCGGCGAAGGCGGCGTCACGCTCGGCATTGCCTTCGCGCCCGCCCAGTTCGTCGCCGTCTCGACCGGCTGCGGTATCACGGTAAGTTCCGTTGAGCTGGTAGTGCTCATAGAGCCGGTCTTCCTCGGACGGCTCCAGGTGCCCGTCGGTATCCACTCGGGGCGCGTCCTTTACCTGGTCCTTGGTGTAGGGAATGACTATGTCGCTGCCTTCAAGGCGGGCACCCTCGAGGGGGATAAAAGACTCGGAGGTACCAAAGAGGCCTGTGCGCGCCGTTACCCAGGTGGGCTGGCCATTGTCATCGTCGGCGTAGATCTGGCCGATTGAGCCGATCTTGTCTCCGTCGGCGGAGAGGATGTTGCCGTCCTTGTTGAGCAGATCGTCGATGTGTTCCTTGGTGAGCATGCTGTCTCCTTGGATCTTGACTACTGGTGCACTGGGCTATGTCGGACTGTGGCGGCGGGCCCCGCAGCACCCTGTCGGGCTGGCCGTTGCCACCCCGCTTCCTGGCCGCTGGGCTCTGCCGGAGAGGTCGTTGTCGCTGAACCTCACAGATACACCCTAAGCATGCTTACTAACAGATTGGCAAGCTTGCTTAGCTTTTTTCTTTCGGCAGACTGGTCAGCAAAAGCGCCGGGGCCCGACGTTGAGCACTATAAGCGCAGGTGAGAAAGGGGGTGCCGGCCATTTTCAGAAGATAAGTGGAGAAAAAAGCAAAGGATGCTTACTATTTTTTAGTAAACATGCTTACCATTGCATGCCAGCAACGCTGGTTCTTGAACAGCAGCTGACCCTTTCGGAAAGAGAGAGCGAAGATGACAGAGAACCAATGGCCGCAGGCCGCTGACCCGTACGCCGCAGACCCTTACGGCACCGCAGGAACAACGGGTACCACAGGAACAACCGGGACATTCGCCGAGCAAGGCGGGGCCTCCACCAAGAAGGAAGCCGCGAAGGAAGAAGCGGCAAACGTCGCAGGCCAGGCCAAGGGTGCAGCCCAGAACGTGGCAGGCACCGCCAAGGCCGAGGCCGCGAATGTGGCGTCCGAAGTCAAGACCAACACCAAGGACCTGCTCAACCAGGCCAAGTCCGGCCTGACGGACCAGGCGGGGGCCCAGCAGCAGAAGGCCGCCGAAGGCATCCGCACTATTTCCTCGCAGCTGCGCTCCATGGCCGACGCCCCGGAGCAGCAGGGCGTTGCTTCCGACCTCATCCGCCAGGCCGCCGAACGCTCCGAATCCGTCGCTTCCTGGCTGGACAACCGGGATCCGGGCTCACTGCTGAACGAGGTCAAGTCCTTCGCCCGCCAGCGCCCCGGCACCTTCCTGCTCCTCGCAGCCGGTGCAGGCTTGCTTGCCGGACGTCTTGGCCGCAGCCTCCAGGCCGGCGCCCCGGACACTACGACGGCAACAGGAACCACCGTTCCGCCGCAGCCCCTGCAGTCCCCGGCAACGGAAAGCGCCGTGAGCGCAGGCATCGGCGAACCGTTCTATGACGAAACCACAACGGCGCGGCCTGCCTACGGACAGCCGGCCTACGGTGCCCCGGCCTATGGGGAACCTGGCTACGAAGAAACGGCAGTCGGACAGCCGGGCACCCCGGTGTATGGAGAACCAGGCGTCGGTGAGCCCGGCCGTCCGGGTACACCAGGAACCGCCTCGCCGACCTTCTCGGCAGGTTCCACCCCAGGGGCTCCTTTGGATGACGCGGAAGACCCGTACGCCGAGGGTGGAGGTCGTCCCCTGTGAGCAGCCAGATGCCGGAGACACCTCCGACCGCCGCGCACGCGAAGGCGGACTCAAACTCCCTGGGTGACCTGCTCGGCGATGTCACCCGGGACCTGTCCACCCTGATGCGCCAGGAACTGGAGCTTGCCAAGGCCGAAGCGAAGCAGTCCGCCACGAAGGCCGGTAAGGGCGGCGGCATGCTCGCCGGCGCCGGCGTGGCCGGGCACTTCGTGCTCCTGTTCCTCTCCATCGCCCTCTGGTACGCCCTGGGCGAGCTGATGGGCCTGGGCTGGTCCGCTGTCGTCGTCGCCCTGATCTGGGGCATCATCGCCGCGGTCCTCGCCTCCATCGGCAAGAAGGAACTCAAGAAGATCAAGGGCATGCCCCAGACCGTCGAAACCGTCCAGGAAATCCCACCCACTCTCAAACCCAACGGAGGCCACTAAATGAGCAGCGAGAACCCGGACGCCATCCGCGCCGACATCGAAGCCACCCGCGCCCGGCTGGGCACCAACGTGGACGCCGTCGCGGACAAAGTCACCCCCTCAAATATCGTTCACCGCCAGACCACCAAGGTCAAAGACGCCGTCTTCGGAGTGAAGGAGAAAGTCATGGGAGCAGCCGACCACGCCACCCACAGCGCCTCCGGCAGCGTCCACCACGCCGCGCACAGCACCTCCGGCGGCATCCACCAGGCCACCGACGCCGCCGGTAACGCCCTCAGCACCGCCGGCGAAACGATCGGCGACATGCCGCACAAGGCCGCCGCGAAAACCCAGGGCAACCCCCTGGCCGCGGGCCTGATCGCCTTCGGCGCCGGACTGCTCGTCTCCTCCCTGATCCCGCCAAGCCAGAAGGAACGCGAAGCAGCCGAAGCCCTCAAGAGCGCCGCGGAACCGGTCACCACGCAGCTCACCGAGGCGGCCAAGGACATGGCTCAGGGCATGAAGGAACCCGCCCAGGAGGCCATGGAAAACGTCAAGGCCACCGCCACCGACGCCGCAGCCCACGTCAAGGACGAAGGCCAAACCGCCGTCACCGACGTCAAGACCAGCGCCACCGACGCCAGGGACCACGTCCAAAACACCTAAACACCCGACAACACGGAGGCGGCCGCCTCACCGAACCGGTGAGGCGGCCGCCGTCGTGTGCCCAGCCAGGGCTCTTTAGAGGTCCGTACTCTAAGCGGCCCAGTGCCTCAGGCGGGCCACTAGGCACGGCCCTTGAGGATAAGGTTCCAGTAGATGCCCGGGAAAAGATCACGCTCGAGGATCCAGGTCGAGCGCCGTTCCTTGGCCACATGAATTTTCGGAAGGGTAGGCATTGGCCTGTACTGGTCGTCGAACTCGGCGAACACGACTGTTGAGCGGGAGACGGTAAACGGGCAGGCCGAGTAGCCGTTGTACTTGCTTTTGGGCTCCCCTCCCCTCAGGACGGCCTTCAGGTTCTTGGCCAGCACGGTGGTCTGCTTCCGAAGGGCGGCGCCGGCCTTAGAATTCCTCGTGCCCGCTGCATCACCGAGGGACCACACGTTCGGGTAGCGGGTATGGCGCAGCGTCTCGGGATCAACCTCCACGAATCCGCCACTCTCACCCTTTGCCGGAAGGCTCGTGGCCTTCAGCCAGTCCGGAGCGGATTGCGGCGGCACAGCGTGCAGAACGTCGTACGCCAGGCTCTCCGTCCGGTCCGCCTGCGAGTCGTGTACCCGGACCGTCCGCCCCTCCGCATCCACAGCTACGACTTCGCTGTTACAGCGCAGTTCTACGCCATACTCGTTGATCTTCCGGTTCAGCTCCTCGTCCACGCCGGGAACACCGTAAACCGTGGCCGTGGGGACTACGAGCACCACCCGGATCTGGTCCAGGACGCCCTGCTGCCGCCAGTAGTCGCACGCCAGGTACATCGGTTTCTGGGAGGCTCCGCCGCATTTGACCGGACCTGACGGCATGGTGAATACGGCCGTCCCGCTGCGCAGCTCTTTGAGCAGGTTCCAGGTTTTGGAGGCCAGTTCGTAGACGTAGTTGGAGGAGGCATACGGCGAGTTCATCGCCTCGGCCAGGCCGGGCACCTTGTGCCAGTCGAGCTGCAGGCCGGGGCAGACCACCACGTGGCCGTAGGTGACCTCGGAGCCGGAGGCAAGGACCACGGCATTGGTTTCGGGCCGGATGTCCGCGGCGCTGTCCTGGATCCAGGTGACGCCGTCCGGCATCACCGATGCTTGCGCACGGACGGCTTCCGCCGCCTCGGCAGTTCCGCCGCCAATGTGGGAGAACAGGGGCTGGAAGAGGTGCCTGCCGCTGGGTTCGACGACGGCGATGTCCCGGACGCCGTAGCGGCGGAGCCGGGCCGCCAGGGAGATGCCGGCGTTGCCGCCGCCGACCACCACCACCTCGTGATGCCTGTTCCCGCGTCCGGCGATGACCAGCGTCCCCTTGGCGGAGGCTCCAGGGACGGACGACGGCGGTACGGGCGGAGTGCTGGAGCGGGCCGGGCCGGGTTCGGTTGTCATGGCCTCGACCCTACCCGGCTCCTTCTGCAGGCGACAGGCCCCCCAAGCAGCGCCGCAGGCACAACTGCAGATACAGCAACAGGCACAGCAGCGGATGCATCTACCGCTGAAGACAACAGGGCCACCCCGGCGGATCGCTGTAAGAATAGGCGTATGGCAGCGATCTTCCTGGCGTGGAACCCGGACCGCAGGGACGGCTGGAACTATGCGGCCGCCGTCGAACACGTGGGTGAAACCGGGCAGTTCCTGACCGCGTGGACCGTGACGGCACCGGATCAGATGCCCGCCGGCACCGAGGTGTGGCTGTGGCTGCAGGGCCGGACGCGCTGCGGCCTGCTGGGCCACGGGACCCTCGTTGCGGGCGCGCACCACAGAGAGCCCGGCGCTGCAGGAGAACCGGAACCTGGCGCGCACGGGGCTGGTGGCGGTCCCTCGCACACCGACGCCCGGCACATCGCTGTTGCTTTCGATGCCCTCATCCCCTCCGGGGACGAGCTGCCGCCAGCGCTGTTTGCAGACTGCATGCCGGACATTCCATGGGTCGCACCCACGCGGCCGGTGACGGTTTTGGAGCCACTCCTCGAGGTGAAGATCCGTGCCGTTTGGCGCCTTTATGGCCCGTCCCGGCCGTCATCCCCCGGCCACCTCATCCCCGGCAGCTACCCCGAGCAGGTCACCCGCCGGGTACAGGTAAACCGCTTCGAAAGCAGCGCCGAGGCGCAGCGGATCTGCATCGCCCACCATGGCACCAGCTGCGCCGCCTGCGGGCTCTCCTTCGAGTCCACTTACGGCGAGGCGGCCGCCGGCTTCATCGAAGTCCACCACCTCGTCCCGCCGGAACTCCTCGGCAGCGACTACCAGCTCGACCCCGTGGCCGATCTGGTGCCTTTGTGTCCCAACTGCCATGCCATGGCCCACCTGGGTGTTGCCACGCCCCGCACAGTCGCTGAGCTCCGGCAGCTCATCACCGGAGCCGGCTACCTGGCCGGGCAGACGGTCACACCGGAGGAGCTCGAAGCCCAGCGGGACGCCCGCCGCATCCTGGAGCAGCACTAGCTGGAACCGACAGACCCAGACTCCTGTTAACCCAACCTTTCCCTCCCGGCTACGCCTGCTCCCCCGCGGCGTCAGACTCCGCGATCACGGTGGAGTGGTGAGGATCGCAATAGTCGCCGAATCATTCCTGCCGCTGATGAACGGGGTCACGCACTCCATCCTGCGGGTGCTGGAGCACCTGCAGGAGCGGGGTGATGAGGTGCTGGTGATCGCGCCGTCGACGACGGACACCGATGTTCTCGATGTTGTTCACGGCGCGGTTGTGCACCGGCTCCCCTCCGTGCCGCTGGCAGGGTATGCGAACGTCCGGGTCGCGTTGGGTGGTGTATATCGGGTCAAGAGAATCCTTGCCGATTACGCCCCTGACGTGGTCCATCTGGCGTCGCCGTTCGTGCTTGGCTGGCGGGCAGCGCAGGCGGCCTCCCAGCTGGGCATCCCCACAGTGGCGATCTACCAGACCGAGGTCCCGAGCTACGCGGCACGCTACGGTGTTCCATTCCTCGAGAACTGGGCCTGGAACCGGGTGGAAAACATCCATCTGCTGGCAGGCCGGACGCTGGCGCCGTCCACTTTCGCGCTGAACCAGTTGCGCGGCCGCGGGATTCCGCGGGTGGACATGTGGCGGCGCGGTGTGGATACCGCGCGTTTCAACCCGGAAAAGCGCGACGGCGGCTGGCGGGCTTCCGTGGCACCCGGCGGTGAACGGCTGATCGGCTATGTGGGGCGGCTCGCCGTCGAGAAGCAGGTGGAGGACCTGGCCGTGCTGGCCGACGTGCCGGGAACCCGGCTCGTGATTGTGGGCGACGGGCCGCAGCGCGCCGCCCTCGAAGAAGCCATTCCCAGCGCCGCTTTCACCGGGTTCCTCGGAGGTGAAGAGCTGGCCCGGGCGGTGGCGTCCTTCGACCTGTTCGTGCACCCGGGTGAATTTGAAACCTTCTGCCAGACGATCCAGGAGGCCATGGCGTCCGGGGTGCCTGTGGTGGCCACCGGCCGTGGTGGCCCGTTGGACCTGGTGGAGAACTCCCGGACGGGCTGGCTTTACGAGCCGGGCGATCTCGCCGGGCTGCGCAGCCGCGTGATGGACCTGATGGGCGACGACGCCAAGCGCCGCGCGTTCGCGACGGCGGCACACGCTTCGGTCCAGGGCCGGACGTGGCCGGCGCTGTGCGGGGACCTGATCCGGCACTACAGGGAAGTCATTGGCCAGCCGGTTTCGACAAGCCCAACCAGCGACATTCCAGCAAGCTCAACCAGCGACATTCCGCCGCTCGTTGAGCCTTTCGAAACCAAGGCCGCCAGCCATGAAGGAGTTGCACTGTGAAAATTTCCGTCATCGGCTGTGGCTACCTCGGTGCGGTGCACGCCGCAACACTCGCCTCCATGGGCCACACCGTGGTGGGGATCGACGTGGACCCCGCCAAGGTGGAGAACCTGGGCGGCGGGGACGCGCCCTTCTTTGAACCTGGCCTGGATGAACTGCTGGAGGATGGCCGCGCCACCGGCCGGCTCACGTTCTCCACCGACTTCGCGGATGCCGCCGGCGCGCAGCTCCATTTCCTCTGCGTGGGTACGCCGCAGTCCAAGACCTCCGGCGGCGCCGACCTCAGTTACCTGGTCTCCGCGACGGAAAGTCTCCTTCCGCACCTGGGCCGCGGGGCCGCCGTCGTCGGCAAATCAACGGTGCCCGTAGGCACCGTCGACATGATCGGCAGGATCCTCGCCGGCCGACCGGACGTGCTGCTGGGCTGGAACCCGGAGTTCCTGCGCCAGGGAACGGCGGTGAAGGACACGCTGGTGCCGGACCGCCTGGTGTACGGCGTGCCGGGCGGCAAGGATGCCGCTTTCGCTCCTGGAAGCGGCGCCTCACAGGGAGTGACTGCGCTGCTGGACACCGTGTACGCACCCCTGCTGTTCGCGGGCATTCCGCGGCTGGTCTGCAACTTCGCCACCGCGGAGCTGATCAAATCGGCGTCGAACGCATTCCTGGCCACGAAGGTCAGCTTCATCAATGCCATGTCGGAACTGTGCGACGTGTCCGGCGCGGACGTCAGCGAACTCAGCGAGGCGATGGGGCTGGACCCGCGCATCGGAAACCGCTATCTGCACGCCGGGCCCGGCTTCGGAGGCGGCTGCCTGCCCAAGGACATCCGGAGCCTGAGGACGCAGGCCGCGCATCATGGCGTGGAAGCACTCGACGAGTGGATGGGTCTGGTGGATTTGGTGAACAGCGGCCAGCGCCGCCGGACCGTTGAGGCCGCCCGCGAGCTGTGCAGCGGCCATCTCGCCGGCAGGACGGTGACAGTGCTGGGAGCGGCGTTCAAGCCGGACACTGACGACATCCGTGATTCGCCGGCCCTCGACGTCGCCCTGCAGCTCGCGGCGGCCGGAGCGCATGTGACCGTCACTGACCCGAAGGCCATCAACAACGCGTGGATGCGCTATCCCCAGCTGCGCTTCGAGCCGTCCACGAAGCGGGCGCTCGAGGACGCCGAGCTCGTGCTGCTGCTCACCGAGTGGGACGAATACCGCTCGCTGTCACCTGCTGCCGTCGGGCAGCTCGTACGACGGCGGACGGTGCTGGATGCGCGCAACGTCCTGGACACCGCGGACTGGGAGGCGGCGGGCTGGGAAGTGCGGGGACTGGGCACCGGCGCCCGGCCTGCGGCTGTATCTGCAGCCAGCTTGGGGTAGAGCCTGCCCGGGCAAGGACTCTATGATTTCCCGCAAGGGGGAAGTCGTTCAATGAAGAATTCGCGGTCTCATGCGGAGGGTGCCTGATGGATGCTCCGCTGCTGCCTGCCCGGCAGGACGGTCCGGATGCCGGCTTCCGCGCGGTGTTCGACGCGCTGCCGGATGCTGTCCTGGTCATCGCCGAGGACGGTACTGTCAGCCTTGCGAACAGGGCCGCAGAGATAGTGTTCGGCTACACCAGAGATGACCTGGTGGGCCAGGATCACCGGCTCATCCTTCCCGACTCTTTCAGCAACGGGCTGGAACAGTACATCGCCGCCCTGCGCATCAGCCGGTGCTCCGGTTCTGCTGCCCCGTTACCCTTTGATGCCCTTGGCCGCCGCAAAGACGGCAGCGAATTCCAGGGCGAGGTGGCCAGTTCGCTGCTTGCTTCCGGGGACGTTGATATGGGGCCCGTTGATTCGGGGCACGGGACGTTCCTGGTTGCGTCTTTCCGGCCGACGTTCCATCGTCAGGAGGCAGATGACGGGCTGAGGGAAGCGATGTCGCTGCTCAGCGCGACGCTCGAGTCGACGGCGGATGGCATCCTCGTGGTCGGCATCGACGGCAGGATCGCCGGAATCAACGATCAGTTCTCCGCGATGTGGCGGATCCCCCGTGAGCTGCTCGCCACGCACGACGATGAGGCTGTCATGGGATATGTCCTGGGCCAGCTCTCCGACCCCGGGACCTTCCTCGAAAAGGTTCAGGAGCTGTACGCGCATCCCGATGCGGAGAGCCACGATGTTCTGGAGTTCCTCGACGGGCGCACCTTCGAACGCTACTCGCGGCCGCAGAAGGTTGGTGACAAAGTGGTGGGCCGTGTCTGGAGCTTCCGTGATGTCACGCCAAGGCGCCGCGCCCAGGAGCAGGCCAAACAGGCGATGGCGGAACTCGCCGAACAGGCGGCACAACTGAAGGCCATGGCCTTCCAGGACCCGCTGACCGGGCTGGCCAACCGCAAGCTCTTTCACGAGCAGCTGACGGAAGCGCTGCACGGCGAGTGCAGCTCCGCCGTCGACGTTCTCCTCCTGGACCTCGACGATTTCAAGGAGGTCAACGACATCCTCGGCCACCACGCCGGGGACCAGATGCTGATCGAGGTTGCCCGGCGGCTGCGGGCCTGCGTGCGTCCGGACGACACCGTGGCGCGGCTGGGCGGTGACGAGTTCGTGGTTCTCCTCACCGGGTCCAGTAATGCCGAGAGCGTCGCGGCGGACATCGTGGAATCGCTGAATGTGCCGGTATGGATTGACGGGGCGATGCTGCGGCCGAGCCTCAGCCTGGGGCTGGCATCGATGGGCGATGGTGTCCTTGCCGCGTCCGAGCTGCTCCGCCGGGCCGACGTCGCGATGTATGCGGCCAAGGCCGCCGGCAAGAACCAGTACCTGCGGTTCCAGCCGGAAATGATGACGGCACTGGTCCAGCGGACGGATATGGAAGCAGGCCTGCGCCTGGCCGTCGACAACGGCGAGATCACCGTGAACTACCAGCCCATCGTGTCGCCGGCGCTTGGGGAGGTCACCCAACTGGAGGCCCTGGCGCGGTGGGATCGGGACGGTGAGCGGGTGCCGCCGTCGCACTTTATTCCGACGGCGGAGCGCAGCGGGCTCATTTCCAGCATCGGCATGCACATGCTGCAGGAAAGCTTCAGTGAGCTCCGCCCGTGGCTGGCAGGGTCGCCCGTGCGCTCCCTCGCGGTAAACGTCTCCGGGGTTCAGCTGCGCGAGCCTGACTTTGCGGACGAGGTGCTGCTGCTCGCGGAATCCTGCGGTATGAATTCCGCGCAGCTGGTGCTCGAGGTGACCGAAAGCGTGTTCTTCGACCATGACGACCACGTGATTGGGCAACTGGAAAACCTCCGCCGTGCAGGGGTCCGCGTGGCGCTGGACGATTTCGGCACGGGGTACTCATCGCTTGGGCGGCTGCAGGACCTTCCCGTGGACGCGGTGAAGATCGACAGGTCCTTCGTCTCCATGATCCGGACCGGCGCCGAAAAGCTTCCGATTCTCAGTTCCATGATCAACATGGCCCATTCGCTCGGGCTGAGGGTCACTGCCGAGGGTGTCGAGACGGCGGCGCAGGCGGCCTATCTGACGGACCTTGAGTGTGACTCCCTGCAGGGCTACCTGTTCTCGTTCCCGGAACCCGCTGCCGGCCTGGAGATCGCCATCCTCCGCTCAGCCGACGCCATCGACGAGCTGGAGGGGCTGAGGCTCAGGCACTGACTGCATTTTCGGGGCCCGCTGGTTGAGCTTGTCAAAACCGCATAATCTCGACAAGCCCGACCAGCTCCGGCGCTACCGCTCCGTTGCAGGTTCGCCGGCTCCGACAAGCTCCAGGCTGCGGTTCCAGAATTCGCGCACGAGCTCAGCATCGTAGGCCTGCTTGTTGGCCTTCGCCATAGCCCGCTTGGCGTAGTAGGCGCCGGGCACCCAGTCCTGGCCGGGCGTGGAAGTCGCGAGCCATACCAACGTGTCGGCGCCCTGTTCCGAGGTCAGCAGGAAGCGGTTCAACACCGTCTTATAGGCGTGGCGGAACCAGCTGGTGGACTCCGCCGCAAAGTTCGTTGCGACGACGCCGGGGTGGAACGCGGCCGTGTTTATGCCAGCGGCCCCGTAGCGGTTCTGCAGCTCCGAGGTGAACAGAATGTTTGCCAGCTTGGCTGTGCCGTAGGCGCGGTTCGTCGAGTGGCTTCGCGCTGAGTTGAGGTCGTTGAGGTCGAGCCGGCCAAACCCGTTGGCCGCACTTGCCGTGTTGATGACGGTGGCGCGGCTGGCCGTGAGAACGTCCATCAGTTCGGTGGTCAGCAGGAAAGGTGCGAGGTGGTTGACCTGAAAGGTCTTTTCGTGGCCATCCACGGTCAGCTCATGACTGCCCATGATCCCGCCGGCGTTGTTGGCCAGCACGTCGATCCGGTCGTACTTGTCCCTCAGCGCCGCGGCCAGCTGGCGCACCTGGGCCAGGTTGGCGAAGTCGCTGACGAAGTAGTCTGCACCCAGTTCTGCGGCCACGGCAGCCGTCTTCTCGCCGGAACGCCCGACGACGACGATCCGCTCCCCTGCCTCGGCCAGCTTCCGTGCAGCTGCTGCGCCGATGCCGTCGCTGGCACCGGTGATGACGATGGTTCGCTGGGCCATAAATGTCCTTTGATAAAAGAGCCGGGTGTGCGGCTGATCGAAGTGCCGGGGGGCCGGCTGTCCAGGTTGACGTCCCCCTCACACAACGCCGGCAGTGTCTGTTGTGTTCCAAGCCGGACGCTCCCTCACATCCCGCCGCCTCCAGCCCGACGCTCCTTCACATCCCGCTGCTTCCGGCCGGACGCTCCTTCACATCCCGCCGCTCCTGCTGGGGGTTCGGGGAGGCTCACTCGTGGCGTGCTGGCAGGGCTGTCTGTGGGACCGTTGCCCGAAAAAGCGCAGGATCTGCGGGAGCGTTACCAGAAAAGCGGCGGGAGCTGCGGGAGGGTTTGGGGATTTCCGGCAGGGTCGGCGGGAGGGTTGCGGGATAGGGGCCGGGTTGCCGGATAGGGGGCGAAATGTGCGGGAGGGTTTGGGGGTTAAATGCGGGAGAGCCCCAACCATGGCTGGTTGGGGCTCTCGACCGTTTTTTCTAATGGTTGTCCGGCGGTGACCTACTCTCCCACACCCTCCCGGGTGCAGTACCATCGGCGCTGTGGGTCTTAGCTTCCGGGTTCGGAATGGGACCGGGCGTTTCCCCCACGCTATGACCGCCGTAACCCTTGCTCCGCAACCCAGGGGGTCGGGGAAAACTGTGGTTACACGTTGCCGCACCGTGTGGTGCGGCTGTGGTGTTAGAACTGTGGTGTTAGAACTGTGGTGTTCTGGTATTCAGTTATCGGTTCCTGTCCCGAACAAGCCCGGTGGCGGGTTTGTTGGTT
>NZ_JBIVOQ010000005.1:0-292936 GCF_044754225.1 Arthrobacter sp. NPDC093125
ACTCAACCCACTCGGCAGTCTCTTCCGGATCACGATCAGGCAGCTGGTTAGTCAACCCGCTAAGGATATGGGAGGTATCTTCTCCTGCAGCCACGTCCAACCTCTCTTTGCGCGCATTCATCGGCGCCCTCAGGTCCGGCAGGGTAGCTGCCTGGCATGAACACGACGTGTGCGACATATCGGTTACAACAGCCCGGTCATGTGCGCCGGGCAGGGTTCTATCTCGTCTGTGACTGAACTATGCGTCCAAGGGTCGCCCTGCAGGCATAGCTGTCACCAGCCACTCTAACTGTGACGGCCAGCCGATGCGTAGCCGCGCCTAACGTCCCGGACGTTTTTGCCCGTCATACTGGTTGTGTGACGCACAATATGCCGTGCTGCGGCGGTCGCAGCTTGAAGCCCGCGCCCAAAGGGTGTTGGCTTGGAGTAATCGATATCACTATTCATAGGAGGAACGCGTGAGTGAGGCCGACGCCGCCACTTCGGTAAATGTGGCGGAAAAATTGGGTTTCAAGAGCGGGGATCTGATTCAGGAGTTCGGTTACGACGACGACGTCGACTTCGACTTGCGTGATGACATTGAGGATCTGACCGGTTCAGAACTGCTGGAAGAGGAAGACCATGACGTCGTGGACGCTGTCATCTTCTGGTGGCGGGAAGGCGACGGTGACCTCGTTGACACCCTTGTCGACTCCCTGACGACGCTCACCGAGGGAGGCGTTGTGTGGGTTCTGACTCCCAAATCCGGACGCCCCGGCTACGTTTCCCCCTCCGACATCCAGGACGCCGCACCCACAGCAGGGCTGCACTGCACCACCTCCGCGGGAGTCTCCAAGGACTGGAGCGCCACGCGCCTGGTCACCAGGAAGAACAAGTGACGGCAACGGACACCGTGGACTCCACGGCTGTCTCCGCGGTGCCCCGCGTAGGGCAGCACGCCCCGGACTTCACCTTGGCAAACCAGTACGGCGAACCGGTCCGGCTGTCTGACTTCCGGGGACGCAACGTCGTCGTTGTGTTTTATCCCTTCGCCTTCTCGGGGATCTGCACCGGCGAGCTGTGCGAAATCCGGGACAACCTTTCAGTCTTCGAACACTCAGACGCCGAGGTCCTGGCCATCTCGGTCGACAGCAAGTACGCCCTGCGCGCCTATGCCGAGCAGGAAGGCTACAGCTTCAGCCTCCTGGCGGACTTCTGGCCCCACGGTGCAGTGGCCCGGCAGTACGGGGTTTTTGACAGAAATAGCGGCATGGCCGGCCGTGGGACCTTCATCATCGACGGCGAAGGCACAATACGGTACGTGGTGGTTAATCCCCGCGGCCAGGCGCGAGACCTTGCCGAGTACCGCCGCGTGCTGGCAGGACTGGCACAAGGCTGAACCCGTGGACCAGCGGCGTGCCGGCACCGGCCTGACAGGCTTTGCCAGCCTGCCGCCCGTGCCGGGCACGGCGCCCTCCGAGGCGGAGCTCAGTGTCCTGGCGGACATCCGGGACGTACTGTCCGGGCTGCGACTGGCGCTCCTGACCGGAGCCGGACTCAGCACGGACTCCGGAATACCCGATTATCGCGGGCCTGATTCCCCGCCCCGCTCGCCCATGACCTATCAGGAATTCGTGGGGGACGCACGGAACCGGCAGCGGTATTGGGCGCGGAACCATATCGGCTGGTCACACCTGCGGCGGGCCGACCCGAATGCCGGGCACGCCGCCGTCGTGGTGCTGGAGCGGCGCGGGCTGCTCACCGGACTCATCACCCAGAACGTGGACCGGCTGCACGAGGATGCCGGAAGCGTCAACGTGGTGGACCTGCATGGGCGCTTTGATCAGGTAATTTGCCTCGGCTGTCGCCGCACCTACTCGCGGCAGTTGCTCGCAGGGTTGCTCGAAGAGCTCAACCCAGCGTTCCTTGCTCGCGCAATGGAATCCGGGATGGTGGAGATCGCGCCTGATGCCGATGCCACCGTGGATGATTCCGAGCTCATCGGGAGCTTTGTGGTCGCCCAGTGCCCGGCCTGCGGTGGTGTGCTGAAACCGGACTTTGTCTACTTCGGTGAGAACGTCCCCAAGGAGAGGGTGGAACGCGCCTACTCCATGGTGGACGAGGCGGGCGCTCTGCTCGTCGCAGGCTCCTCGCTCAGTGTCATGAGCGGTCTCCGTTTTGTCCGGCACGCCGCCAAACAGGGCAAGCCGGTGGTGATCATAAACCGGGGCAAAACCCGCGGTGACGATCTAGCCACCATCAAACTGGCGGCCGGCGTAAGTGAAGCGCTGGCATGGCTCGCCGCTGAACTGCCGTCCGTGTCCCCGCCCTGACCAGGATTGGCAATTACCTGCGCTGTTCCGGTAGAGTCTATGTTCGTTGGTTCGCGTGCTTCACAGCGGGAACGAGCGATTGGGTCTTTAGCTCAGCTGGTAGAGCGCCACGTTTACACCGTGGATGTCATCGGTTCGATCCCGGTAGGACCCACAGAGAATGAACCCCGTCGTCCAGGCAACATGCCAGGGCGGCGGGGTTTTTGTTTGGCGCTGCTGACTGTTTGGCGCCGTTGCTTGTTTGGCCCTGAGCGCCGCTGAAGCCGGCTTGACTCCGCGCATAGGTGGGCCTCAAGTGCATTAACGAGGCCGGCGGCAGGGGAGCAACCGCGCCGACGGCAAAAGTGTCAGTGCCCGTTCGTAGTCTTCCCGCATGGAACATGTACTGGTGAAGACTGCAGCAGACGGGCAGCCTGCCGCTGTCATCCGCGGCGGACGCGAATGGATGGTCAGCGCAGAGCCGGTCAGGTGGTTCGAACGCGTCAACTGGTGGGAAGCCGGGCGGCGGATGCCTCTGGGCCGCAGCCGGGTGGATGTGGAGGTCTGGCGCCTTCAGGCGAGGCTGGGCAGGAACGCCGACTCGGCGCTGACCACGATGGAAGTTTTGCGGGACGGGCTGGGTGGCGGCTGGAGGCTGCGGGATGCTGTCCCGGATGCCGCGTAGGTGTAGAGCCCCGGGAGCGGAGCAGCCGCCTGAAAAGTCCGAAGATTGGAAAAGCCCTCCACCGCGACTATTGGGGGATGCCGCGGTGGAAGGCTCGCGTTCGAATATACCGTGAACGCTTGGCAAACATGAAACAAAGAGGCTGTGGAGTGAAGCACATTTCCGCGCCCTGGCCTGATGCGCTTTCCGTTGCCCCTCCGGTACGGCTGTGCGTACCCCGACGCCAGCGGCTTCAGCCATTATGATGGGAAGGGTTCAGCCAAATGAACGCCACCCATTGGATGAAGGGTGAGCATTCTGGTTGCCCATTCAATCCAGCCGCGACGTCTGCGCCCCAATCAAAGGAGAATCATGGCCGATTCCCGCGCCTCCCGCGCTAACGAAGGACTGGGCAGCACGTCGCCGGCCCCCGCCGTCACCAGGGCTGCCGCCGTGATGGAGGCCCTGGCTTCCTCGGCTACAGGACGGCTTACCCTCAGTGACCTCGCCCGGGAGCTGGGCATCCCCAAGTCCTCGACATCCAACCTGCTGCTCGCCCTGGAGGAGGCCCGGCTCATCAGCAGGCAGGGGGCGGAATACACGCTGGGCCGAAAGCTCGTTGAACTTGGTGCTGCCTACCTGAGCAGGCTGGATGAGGTGCAGGAGTTCTACCGCTTCTGCGAACAGGCTCCAACGCTTTCGGGTGAGACGGTCCGGATCGCCATGCTCGATGGCACGAACGTCATCTACCTTGCCCGCTATGAGGGGCACCCGGCCGTCAGGCTCACCTCGAACATCGGTGACAAGATGCCGGTTTCTCTCTGTGCTGTCGGCAAGGTCCTGATCGCCCGGCTGCACGACCATGACATCGACGCCATGTTCCCGGACGACGCCGAACTCCCCGTGCTCACGCCGAAGTCGCTGCGCACCGGCGCTGAACTCAAGGCCGAGCTGAAGGACATCCGCCAACAGGGCTATGCCTTTGAGGACGAGGAGTCCACTACCGGAGTAGTCTGCCTGGCCGTTTCGGTTCCCACCCACGGTGCCCATGGTCCCAGCCTCGGACTGTCTGTCACAGCCCTGAAGGCTACCTACTCCGAGGAGCAGGGCGCTCAGATGGTGAAGGAACTGAAGGAGCTGGCGAGGTCCCTCGGCAATCCCATGGGCTAGGCCGGAGAGCCCTCAATTACCGAGCTCCCTGCACGTAACACTCGGAACCCGTTGGCGAGCCGTTCAACTTACTGTACGCTGTTCAGCATAGTGATCGACGCCATAGGCGTTGCTGCTATCCCACCAAGGCCAACGGGGGCCTGAGTGTTTTTGAGGGAGTGCTTGTGACAACTCGTACTGATACACCGCTGGCTGATGCGGACGGCGCCGTCGTCGAACCGGAACAGCTGCGAAGGGCAACTCTTGCCAGCTCCGTAGGCTCCGCTCTGGAGTACTACGACTTTTACATCTACGGTCTTGCTTCGGCGCTGATCTTTGGACCATTGTTCTTCAAGCCGCTGGGCGAAGAGGGGGCGCTCATCGCCTCGTTCGCCACCTACGGCGTCGGCTTCGCCGCCCGGCCCTTCGGCGGGATCGTCTTTGGCTATATTGGGGACCGTTTCGGCCGGAAGATGGTCCTGATCCTGACTATCGGCCTGATGGGCACTGCCAGCTTCGCCATCGGCCTGCTGCCCACATTCGAACAGGCGGGAATGCTCGGAGCTGTCCTTTTGGTGGTGCTGCGCATCGTCCAGGGCCTGGGTGCGGGAGCTGAGCAGGCCGGCGCAACGACGCTGATCTCCGAAGTCGCTCCGCGCCGCCGTCGTGGTTTCTTTGCTTCCCTTCCCTTCGTGGGGATTCAACTTGGCACCCTCCTCGGGGCGGGCACCTTCGCACTGATTGCCATGGCCGACAAGGCCGTCCTGGAGGGTTGGCTGTGGCGGGTACCGTTCCTCGCGAGCGTCGTCCTGATTGCCGTGGCGGTCTTCATCCGCCTCAAGCTCAAGGAAACTCCGGTGTTCCAGGAGCTCGAGAAGCACAAGAACGTGGTGAAGAACCCGGTGGGCCAGCTCTGGAAGCACTCCAAGAAGAACGTCCTCGTGGGCATCGGCCTGCGCATGGGTGAAAACGGCAACTCCTCCATCTACTCCGCCCTGCTGGTTGCCTTCCTGGCAGCGCCGGCCGGGGTGTTCCCGGGGGACAAGTTCATCGGTCCGGTGGGTCTCCTCATCGCCGCAGGCTTCGCCGCCGTCATGGTTGTCACCTTCGGCGTGCTCTCCGACCGCTTCGGGCGCGTTCCCGTTTACCGGTACGGGGCGCTGTTCCAGGCTGTCATTGCCTTCCCGGCGTTCTACCTCGTCACCCTGGGCAATGTGACCCTGGTGTGGGCGGTCATGGTGGTGGGCATCGCCCTTGGCGTGCAGTCCATGCTGGGCCCGCAGTGCCCCCTGCTGCCTGAACTGTTCGGTTCCCAGTACCGCTTCACGGGCGTCGCCCTGAGCCGCGAGCTTTCGGCGGTGCTTGCCGGCGGTCTGGTGCCGCTGGTCGGTGCTGCGCTGCTGGCGGCGACCGGGTACTCCTGGATCGTACTGGCGGTGTACTCCCTGGTGCTGGCGCTGATATCCTTCGCCGCCACCTTCTTCACCCCTGAAACCAGAGGCCGCGACCTCCTCCTGATCGAGGACGCCGCCTAACCCACAAAGCGCGAACGTACACTTGTGGCCCTAACCGCCCCGGCGGTTGGGGCCAGAAGTGTACGTTCGCGCCAGGGGTGGGGCGCAAAAGGAAAGAGCCGGGCAACCCTGGGGCTGCCCGGCTCTCCGGTGTTCCGCTGCAGGGTGTCCTGCGGCAGGCGGTTTAGTAGAAGTGCACGGTGTCCACGAGGTGGGGGAGTTCGCCGCCGTCGAGGAACGTGCGCAGGTTGCTGCAGAAGCGTTCGGCGATGAGGCGGTTCTCGGCAGCGCTGAGGGCGGAGGTGTGGGGCGAAACCATCACGCGCGGATGGTTCCAGAGCGGGCTGTCCCGGGGGAGCGGCTCAACAGCGAACACGTCCAGGCAGGCGTAGGACACCTGCCCGTTCCCGAGGGCCTCCAGCAGCGCGTCTTCGTCCACCACGGTGCCGCGGCCCACGTTGACGAAGACGGTCCCGGGCTTCATGGCCGAAAAGGTCTCCCGGTTGAAGAGCTTTTCTGTGTACGGCGTGCCGGGCAGCGTGTTCACCACGGCGTCAGCGGAAGCCAGCAGCCCGGCGAGGCCGTCGTTGCCGGCCACCTGCTCGATGCCTTCGATGGGTTCCACATTCCGTTTGGTGCCGCTGACCTTCATGCCCAGCGCCCGTGCGATGCGGGCCGTTTCCAGGCCGATCTCGCCGAGCCCGGTCACCACAAGGGTTGAGCCGTTGACCAGCCGCGTAGGGGTGCGGAGCTCCGGCCACACCTTGGCGGCCTGGTCCTGGGCGAGCTCCGCGGTGCGCTTGAAGCCATTGAGGATTCCCAGGGCCGCGAACTCCGCCAGCGGCAGGGCGTGCACGCCTGCGGAGGTGGTCACCTTGAACTTGCCCAAGGTTTCGGCATCCAGACCGGAGGCCTTGACCGCTCCGCCTGCGCCCGCGGCCATGGCATGAATCCACTGGAGGCGGGGATTGTCACGGGCGATGCGGGCCAGGCCCGCCGGGCTTTCATTGGGAAAGCCGTACAGGACCTCGGCCCTGGCCAACATGTCCCAGTAGCGCTCTTCCTGTTCGGGCGTGCGCTTGAAGTCGGGGTCGCCCGCATGGTCGGCCGGGAAGCGCTCCGGCGGCAACAGCTGCGGGTCGTAGAGGACGGTTATGGATGGGTCAACGGCGCGGATGCGCTCCACCAGCTCTGCTTCGAGCGGGACGGCGATTGCGACGGTAGTAGGAGTCGTCATGTTGTTCATCATACTGAATGATGGCTAGAATACTGAACAGATCGCCGAAATAGAGAACTGTTCGACCACAGTGAAGTGAGGCAGCGCTGCAGATGAATATACAGAACGCAGGCTTTGTGGGCCTGGGCCTGATGGGTGAGCCCATGGCGGCCAACCTCGTCAGGAAGGGCTGGGCCGTCACCGCCTGGAACCGCTCGGCCCCCGCGCTGGACCGCTTTGAGCAGCTCGGCGGAGCACGGGCGAATGATGTTGCAGCCCTCCGCGGGCAACCCGTCATTGTGTTCATGCTGCCCGACCTCGACGCGATCGAAGAAGCGGCGGCCGGGCTCCTGGCCAGCTGGGCCGCTGCTCCTCCCGTTCCCGGCACCGTGCTGGCCGTCATGAGCAGCGTTTCACCCGCCCGCGTCCGGGCGTTCGGGGCCCGGGTCCGGGAAGCCAGTGGCGGGAACGCTGCCGTGGTGGATGCTCCGGTAAGCGGCGGCACCAAGGGCGCCGTCGAAGGGACGCTCGCCATCATGGCCGGGGCAGAGGATGCAGCAGACTTCATCCGTGTGCGCCCGCTGCTGGAGGCGATGGGCACCACGGTCCGGTTGCTTGGCCCGCTGGGCGCTGGATCGCTGGCAAAGGCCTGCAACCAGCTCATTGTGGGAACCACGACGGCGGCGCTCGCCGAGGCGGCCGAACTCGCCGAACGCTCGGGGATGGATGCGGCGGCGCTTTATGAGGTCCTGGCCGGGGGACTGGCCGGCAGCCGGGTGCTGGACATCGTCGGTCCGCGGCTCCTGCAGAAGGACTATGCTCCCACCGGGCCCGCCAAGTTCATGCACAAGGACCTGTGCTTCGTCCTCGAAGCAGCCGAGGCGGCCGGTGCGGCCGTCCCCATGGCGACGGCCGGCGTCGAGCTTTACGCCGAACTGAAGCGGCAGGGGCTCGGCGATCGGGACCTCGCCGTTGTGCGCCAAACAATTTCCAATCTCAGCAGCAGGGCCGCAGCTGATGCGGCCGGAGGGACAACACAGCATGACATCACTCTTTGACCTGACCGGGCGGACCGCCCTCGTCACCGGCTCCAGCAGGGGAATCGGCAACGCCCTGGCCCGGGCTCTGGCGGACGCCGATGCCACCGTGGTGCTCAACGGCCTCAATGCCGAACGGCTCAAGGATGCCGAGGCGGCGATGGCCCCGGACTATGCCCCGGGGCGCGTGCACAGCTGCGCGTTCGATGTCACCAGCGATGCCGAGGCCGCGCGGGGCATTGCATGGGTCGAGGAGAACGTCGGTCCGCTGGAGATCCTGGTGAACAACGCAGGTATCCAGCACCGCGTGCCGATGCTGGAGCTGGACGTGAAGGACTGGGAGCGCGTGCTCTCGACCGATCTGACCAGCGCGTTCCTCGTGGGCCGGGAGGCGGCCCGGTACATGATTCCCCGGGGCAGGGGCAAGATCATCAACATCTGCTCGGTGCAGACGGATCTCGCCCGGCCCACCATCGCCCCGTACATCGCCGCCAAGGGCGGCCTGCGGAACCTGACCCGGGCCATGACGGCGGAGTGGGCCGGTTCGGGCCTGCAGATCAACGGCATCGCGCCGGGTTACATCCATACCGAGATGACGCAGAACCTCGTGGATGACGAGCAGTTCAACTCCTGGATCCTGGGCCGGACGCCGGCTCACCGGTGGGGCACTGTCCAGGACCTGGCCGGCCCTGCAGTCTGGCTGGCATCCAGCGGCTCGGACTTCGTGAACGGCCAGACGATCTTCATCGACGGCGGAATGACGGTGGTGGTCTGATGGTGCCCGTAACAGTCCAGACAGAACTCCCGACTGCCACGTTGGCCGTGGTCGCCCACGCCAAAGGCGACCTGCGGCTGGAGGACGTGCCGCTCGGGTCGCCGGCCCCCGACGAAGCGGTGGTTGAAGTGGCCTATGGCGGCATCTGCGGTTCGGACCTGCACTACTGGCTGCACGGCGCCGCAGGGGAGTCGGTCCTCAAAGCGCCGCTGGTGCTGGGCCACGAGATCGTGGGCTCCGTGGTTCACGCTGCGGCGGACGGCAGCGGACCTCCTCCCGGGACTCCGGTGGCGGTGCACCCGGCCAGCCCGGCGGCCGGCGCCGCACGGTACCCGGAAGCCAGGCCAAACCTGTCGCCTGGCTGCACCTACCTCGGCAGCGCGGCCCGGTTCCCGCACATCGACGGCGCCTTCAGCCGCTATGTGCACCTTCCCGCGCGCATGCTGCGGTCTCTCCCGGTGAACCTCGACCTCCGGACCGGGGCGCTGATCGAACCGGCCAGCGTCGCCTGGCACGCTGTGTCCCGCGCTGGAGACGTCAGGGGCAAAACTGCGCTGGTGATCGGCTGCGGCCCCATCGGAGCCCTCGCGGTTGCGGTCCTGAAACGGGCAGGCGCCGAGCGGATCGTCGCCGTCGACATGCATGCCAAACCGCTGGAAATAGCGGCGGCCTTGGGGGCGGATGAAGTCCTCACCGGCGCTGACGCCGAGGCGATCGCCGCCGTCGAAGCGGATGTTGTCATTGAGTCCTCCGGCAACCACCATGGCCTGGCCTCAGCGATCCAGGGAGCGGTGCGCGGCGGCACGGTCGTCATGGTGGGACTGCTGCCCGCCGGGCCCCAACCGGTGCTGATTTCGCTGGCCATCACCCGCGAACTCGAGCTCCGGGGCTCCTTCCGGTTCAACAACGAGATCGACGAAGTGATCGAGGCCCTGGCCGACGGTTCCCTGCAGATCGCGCCGGTGATCACCCACGAGTTCCCTGTGCAACGTGCACTCGACGCCTTCGGTGTGGCGCGGAATGCCGCAGAATCCGGGAAGGTGCTGCTCGACTTCCGGGCGGGCTAAGTTTCCCCTGGGCTTCCGGCGCGGCGTCGCCGGAAGCATTGTGGGAAGGACTTTCTAGGCCGAGTGCTGGCGCCGCTGCACCGGCACGAAAACCCGCGGCTGTTCCACCCAGACCGGCTCCATTTCGGAGATGGTCCGGCGCATGATCCTGTTCGACGCCTCGCGGGCCTCCGCGGCATTGCCGTCAAAGATGGCTTCGGCCACGTCCAGATGCCACTGCAGTGTGAGGTCCCGGGGCCGGTCGGGCATCAGGCCGTGCACGGTCCGGCCGGTCAGCGTCTCAGCCACCTGCCCCACCAGGTTGGCGAACATCTCGTTGCCGGACCCGCTCAGCAGGAGGGAGTGGAAGTGGATGTCCAGCTCCAGGAAGCGTGGCACGTCACCGGCCTTGCCGGCGTCGCGCATTGCAAGGGCCACGTCGAGCAGCTCCTGCCGGAGCTCGGCGGGGGCATTGACCGCCGCCAGCTCGGCGGCCACGGGTTCGACGGCGGCCCGCAGCTCGGCGAGTGAACGCAGCTGGGCGCCCCGGCCGTCACCGGCAAGCCGCCAGCGGATCACCAGCGGATCGAACGGATTCCAGCGGTGCGGCGGGAGGACCCTGATCCCCACGCGCTTAGTGGTCTCCACGAGTCCCAGCGACTGCAGCACCCGTACCGCTTCCCGGACCACCGACCGGGAGACCTGAAGCTCATCCTCCAGCTGCTCGGCGAGCATGATGTGGCCCGCAGGCAGGTTGCCGCTGACGATCCTGGTGCCCAGGTTCTCGACGGCGCGGTGATGGAGGCTGGTCGACATATGGGTAAGCATAGTGGGGCACGGCGGCTCTCCCGTCAGCAAGCCTGTCCGGCAAGCGTGACCGGCAATCGTGGCTGGCAGGCCCCCACGGGTGGGCGCCCTCGTCTTAGACTCTTTGTGACGGCATTGCCTTCCACGAAGTGGACCCCCGCTTTTCCCGGTGGCCGCGAATATATATGCTTTATTCAGAGTCACCTCCCCAACGCGTGTTCCGCCGGGCGTGCGGGACTCCCACTGCACTTGTTGCACAACAATGAATTGGAGTATTGATGTCTGCTCACATCGGTGTCACCGGCCTTGCGGTCATGGGTGCCAACCTTGCACGCAACCTGGCCCGTAACGGCTTCACCGTTGCACTGCATAACCGCTCGGTCGAAAAGACCGACACGCTGCTGGAGAAGTACGGTTCCGAGGGCGATTTCGTCCGCACCGAATCCCTTGAGGAACTGGTGAACTCCCTCGAGAAGCCGCGCCGCGTCCTCATCATGGTCAAGGCCGGCAAACCGGTTGACTCCGTGATCGAGCAGCTTGAACCCCTGCTGGAGGCAGGGGACATCATTATCGACGCCGGCAACTCCCACTACGAGGACACCCGCCGCCGCGAAGCCGCCCTGGCCAAGAAGGACCTGCACTTCGTGGGCATCGGTGTTTCCGGCGGTGAAGAAGGCGCCCTGAACGGGCCCTCCATCATGCCCGGCGGTTCCAAGGAGTCCTACGACGCCCTCGGCCCGCTGCTGGAAAAGATCGCCGCGAACGTCGACGGCCAGCCCTGCTGCGCCTGGATCGGCACCGACGGCGCCGGCCACTTCGTCAAGATGGTCCACAACGGCATCGAATACGCCGACATGCAGGTTATCGGCGAAGCCTTCGACCTGCTGCGCTCCGGTGCAGGTATCGAACCGGCCGAGCAGTCCAAGATCTTTGCGGAGTGGAACAAGGGCGAGCTTGCCTCCTTCCTGATCGAAATCTCCGCCGAGGTCCTCGGCCACGTGGACAGCCGCACGGGCAAGCCCTTCGTGGACGTCGTCGTTGACGCCGCAGGTCAGAAGGGAACCGGCCGCTGGACGGTCATCTCCGCCCTTGAGCTGGGATCCCCGACGTCGGGCATCGCCGAATCAGTCTTCGCCCGCGCCCTGTCCTCGCAGGCCGACCAGCGCAAGCTGGGCCAGGAGCTCCTCGCCGGTGAAGAAGCCAACGCCGACATCCCCGAGACGTTTGTCGAGGACGTCCGCCAGGCGCTCTACGCGTCCAAGCTCGTCTCCTACGCCCAGGGCCTGGACATGCTGACCTCGGCAGCCACGGAATACGGCTGGGACCTGAAGCTCGACGAGATCGCCTCCCTGTGGCGCGGCGGCTGCATCATCCGCGCAGAGCTGCTGAAGGAAATCACCAAGGCCTACGCTGCCGAGGAAAAGCCGGCCAACCTGCTGTTCGCACCGGCCTTCACCAAGGCCATCGCCGAGGTCCTGCCGGCTTGGCGCCGCGTGGTGTCCACCGCTGTCCAGCTGGGCATCCCGGTGCCGGTGTTCTCCTCCTCGCTCGCCTACTACGACGGCCTGCGCCGCAAGCGGCTGCCGGCTGCCCTCATCCAGGGCCAGCGGGACCTCTTCGGGGCGCACACCTACGGCCGGATCGACGCCGAGGGAACCTTCCACACGCTGTGGGGCGAGGACAAGTCCGAAATCGAAGCTGTGGACACCCACTAGCCACACCCGGGTCTGACGCAGAAACGGCCCGCCTTTCCCGTAAGTTCGGGGAAGGCGGGCCGCTTCGTGTTTGGGTAGATGTTTCGGGCGAGGCCGGTACTCAGCCGTTAAAAGCCGTACGGTGCAGGGTTTCCCTGCGCCGTACGGCAGATGCTCAGATCCGGTATTCGATGTAGTACTCGGCGGGATCCACGGCCGGCGTGGTTTCCCGCTGGGCGTCGCGGTGGCGCCAGGTTGCCGGGACCCCGGTAACGATGGATTCCGGCGGGGCGTCCTTGACGACGACGGCGTTCGCCCCCACTGCGCTGTCCCGTCCGATGGTGATGGGGCCGAGGACCTTGGCGCCGGCACCGATGGTGACGCGGTCGCCGATGGTGGGGTGCCGCTTGACCTTCGCGAGGGACCGGCCGCCGAGCGTGACGCCGTGGTAGATCATCACGTCCTCACCGATTTCGGCCGTCTCTCCGATGACCACGCCCATGCCGTGGTCAATGAAGAAACGCCGGCCGATGGTCGCGCCCGGGTGGATCTCGATGCCGGTCAGGAACCGCGCCAGCTGTGAAATCAGGCGTGCGGGAAAGCGCAGGGACGGGTTTTGCCAGAGCCTGTGCGTCAGCCGGTGTGCCCAGATGGCGTGAAGCCCGGAATAGGCGAAAAAGTTCTCGAAAGAACCTCGAGCCGCCGGGTCATGGGACCGGGCGGCGTCGAGGTCTTCCTTAAGTCTTGCGAAGAAGGCCACAAATCTCTTTCTACAGGAAACGGGGCCGGGCAGGCTAAGGTCTAGCCCCGGATGTCGTCATAGAGGACGGTGGAGATGTAACGCTCACCGAAGTCACAAACGACTGCCACGATCAGTTTCCCGGCGTTCTCCGGGCGCTTTGCCAGTTCCAGCGCACCCCAAACGATGGCTCCGGAGGAGATGCCGCCGAGGATGCCTTCCTTGACGCCCAGCTCGCGGGCCACGGCCACGGAGTCTTCCAGCGTGGCGTCCAGGACCTCGTCGTAGACGTTGGTGTCCAGCAGCTCCGGAATGAAGTTGGCGCCGAGGCCCTGGATCTTGTGTGGGCCGGGGGCGCCGCCGTTGAGGATGGCAGAGTCCTTGGGCTCAACCGCCACGATCTGCACGTCCGGCTTGCGCTCCTTCAGGACCTGGCCGACGCCCGTGATGGTGCCGCCGGTGCCGATGCCGGAGACGAAAATGTCCACCTTGCCCTCGGTGTCCTCCCAGACTTCCTCTGCCGTGGTCTTGCGGTGGATTTCCGGGTTGGCCTCGTTGGCGAACTGCTGGGCCCAGATAGAGTTCTCGGTGCTGGCCACAATTTCCTTGGCCTTCTCCACTGCGCCGCGCATGCCCTCGGAGCCCGGGGTCAGCACGATCTCGGCGCCGAAGGCGCGCAGCATGACGCGGCGTTCGGTGGACATGGTTTCCGGCATGGTCAGGATCACCTTGTAGCCGCGCGCAGCACCCACCATGGCCAGAGCGATACCGGTGTTGCCGGAGGTGCCTTCGACGATGGTTCCGCCGGGCTTGAGGGCGCCGGACTTTTCCGCTGCGTCGATGATGGCGACGCCGATGCGGTCCTTGACGCTGTTGGCCGGGTTGTAGAACTCGAGCTTGACGGCAACCTGGGCCTCCAGGCCCTCGGTCAGGCGGTTGAGCCTGACGAGCGGGGTGCCGCCTACCAGCTGCGTTACATCGTCGTAGATCCGTGCCATGTACTTACGCCTATCTCTCAGGAGGGAATACTTTGGTCAGCCTAACGAGGGCGTCAGCACGTAGCTAAGCATTAAGCCATGCAGAGTAATATTTCCGGGCCTTGGCCAGTTTCGGGTTGATGATCACCTGGCAGTAGCCCTGCTCAGGGAACTTTGCGTAGTAGTTCTGGTGGATCTGTTCGGCGGGATAAAACACGGGAAGCCGGCTGACTTCTGTGACTATCGGATGCGACCAGAGCGCCTGGTTCCGTTCAATCGCTTCCTCGAAGAGAATCTTTTCCTCCGTGGTCTCGTAGAACATGGACGAACGGTACTGCGTTCCGACGTCGTACCCCTGGCGGTTGAGCGTGGTGGGGTCGTGCAGGGCGAAGAACATGTCCAGGATGACGTCAGGCGGAATGACGTCTTCGTCGAAGCTCACCGCGACGACTTCGGCGTGGCCGGTGGTTCCGGAGCAGACGGAGTAGTAGTCCGGGTGGCGTTCGTGGCCGCCGGTGTAACCCGAAACCACAGAGGTTACGCCTCTGGTCTTCTGATAGACGGCGTCCAGGCACCAGAAGCAGCCTCCGCCAAGCACAAAAGTTTTCATGTCCTCTTCAATGGTTGAGGGCCGCGGATGATTCCCCGGCTACGTTACGTCCCGGACACCGAAGGGGGCCAGCGGCGCCTATAGGGTAAAAATATGAGTATGGAACCTGTGAACAGCGGCGTTGCAGAAGAGCCAGCGGAGTCCGCGGACTTTCCCGAGGCCGGAGAGGCGCCGACCCTCGGGCAGCTCATGCTCGCCGTCGAAGAGCTCTGGCCGGAGTCACTGGCGGAGGAGTGGGATGAGGTGGGCCTTGTTGCCGGCCACCCGTCGGCGCCGGTCAGCCGGGTCATGTTTGCCGTTGATCCTACGCTTGAGGTCATCGACGAGGCGATCGAGTGGGGAGCCGGACTGCTCATCACACACCACCCGCTGCTGCTCAGAGGCGTGACCTCTGTCGCCGCCAACACGCCGAAGGGCAAGGCGGTCCACCGTCTCATCGAATCCGGTACCGCACTCCTGACGGTGCACACGAACGGTGATTCCGCCGTCGGAGGCGTTTCCGACGTCCTGGCCGATGCCCTGGGGCTCCAAAACGTCGCTCCTTTGACTCCTGCCGCCAACGGGCTTCCGGAGGAGGGCATCGGCCGGGTCGGTGACCTCGCCGAGGCAATGACCCTGGGCGACTTCGCCGCCCGCGTGTACGGGATCCTGCCCTCCGTCGCCGGCGGAGTGAGGGTTTCGGGCGACAGGGATGGACTGGTCCGCCGGATTGCTGTCTGCGGAGGCGCCGGTGATTCCCTGTTTGATGAAGTGCGGGCCAGCAACGCCGATCTCTATGTCACCGCCGACCTAAGGCACCATCCGGCGTCCGAGGCACGCGAGGCCGCCGTCAACGGCCGTCCCTACCTCATCGATGTCTCTCACTTTGCGAGTGAATGGCTGTGGCTTCCGGCTGCTGCGGACGCGCTGGGCAATGTCCTCACCGACCAGGGGCTGGATGTCGAGATCCGTGTCAGCAGCACCAACAGCGATCCGTGGGACTTCATTCTCACTCCCGGCGGGGACTAGAGTTCATAAAGCCCCTGCAGGGGTGCCCGGCGCAGGCCGGATGGGATCAAGCGGAGGTAATCGTGGCCAAGGCAGCACCGGCGGAACAGTTTAAGTTGCTCGAACTCCAGGGGCTGGACGCCAAGCTCAGGTCCCTCGCCAACCGCCGCCGCAGCCTGGAAGCAGATCCCCGGATCACCGATCTGGAGGCCGCCCTCTCCGTGGCGAACGGTGAGTTGGGGGCCGCCAAGCTCGCCGTCCACGACGCCGAAGCGGAGCTGAAGCGCGCCGAGGCGGACGTCGAGCAGGTGGCGGGGCGCATTGAGCGCGACGAAGCCAGGCTGAACAGCGGAACCGGCCTGTCCAAGGACCTGGTGGCGCTGCAGAAAGACATCGCATCACTCAATAAGCGGCGGTCCGACCTCGAGGACGTGGAGCTCGAAGTGCTGGAGCGGCTGGACTCCCTGCGCGAGCGCCAGGCGGCACAGCAGAAAATCGTCGATGACATCCAGGGTTCATTCGCCGGGATCCGCGCGGAACTGGACGAGCAGCTGGCAGAGATTACCGCTGAGGAGACCGTTGTGCGCGGCCGCAGGGCGGAGTTTGCCGCAGGGCTGGATGACAGTTTGGTGGCGGTCTACGAAAAGACTCTCGCCCGCCGCGGAGTGGGCGCCGCCAGGCTTTTCCACGGGACTTCCGAGGGCTCGGGCATGCAGCTGAGCCCGGGCGACCTGGCAGAGATCAAGGCCGCCGCCGAAGACGACATCGTCTTCTGCCCCGACTCCGGATGCATCCTGGTGCGCTCCGCAGAGTGGGTCTGACCCGCCGGTTTAGCCCGGCAGGATGACGTTCAGGGCGTGCGCCTTGCGCGCCGTGCCGGGGACAAGTTCGGCGTTCCACTTCTCGCGGGCGGCCTTGTGCAGCTGCGCGGGCGTTTCCGGTGCCTTTCCGCGCCGGGTCAGCAGGTGCCGTGCCAGTTCACCGCGGGTGTGCTTCGCGAAGTGGCTGACCACCTTGCGCACGCCGTGCACCTCGGTGAACACGTTCACCGCCACCGTCGACGCCGGCGGGGGAGTCCACGCCGCGGCATAGGTGCTGGAGCGGCAGTCCACCAGCAGCTGCCCGGCCGTGGCGGCGGCGAGGGCGTCCGTCAGCTGCGGCTTCCAGAAGGAGGCAAGGCGTCCGACGTCGGGCAGAGACGCGGACATCGACAGCCGGTATGCGGGCACGGAGTCCCCGAAACGGATGGCGCCCCAGAGGGCGGATATCACCAGGACCGATTCATCCGCCTTGCGCCGCTGCGGCGCCGTCATGGACTTGTAGCCGAGGGCGTCGTACAGCACGCCGGAATACACCTGATGCGCCGGCGCCGCCGGTTCGGCGTGCAGCCGGGTGTTGCGTTCGACGTCGGACTGCAGTGACGCTCCCACGCCCAGCAGTGCGAGGGCGTCCTCGTGCGCGCTCACCGATCCGAGTGCGTCGAGGACCTTGGCGCGGCAGGGGTTCAGGTCCGGAAAGCTCAGGGAGGTCCAGTCCATGGCGTTGCCACGGGTCGCAGGAGTCTTGCCTTCAGACGGGGGAAGCAGGATCAGCACCGTACGATCTTACCGGTGCCCCGCAGGCCGGACCTGTTTCAGGGGTCAGCCCAGGTTGCGGCCCAGGAAGGACAGCACTTCGGGCAGGACGGAGCGCCAGTAGACGGAGTCGTGCCCGCCGGGCTGGAACCCGCCTTCCACCCGGCCGGGGAGTGCGCTGACGTAGTCCCGGACCGTTGCCGCAAGTTCGTCGTCCGTGCCGCAGTCGATGCGTTTGGGAATGGCCGCCAGCCGGGGCCGGAGTGCGAAAACGTCGTTCACGGCGAAATCCGCGGGGCTGTCGAAGGCGCTTTCCATCCGTGCGTCATAGTCGGCCCAGACGGCCGGGCTCATCGCGGCGACGGCCCTAATGCCGGGGAGCCGGGCCTGCGAGGCCAGCAGCAGGGCGCCGAAGCCGCCCATGGACAGACCGAAGAGCCCGATCCGCCCCAGATCGAAGCCCTCGCCGCCGAGGAAAGGAATGAATTCCCGTACCAGCATCGACTGCGTGTCGCTGCCGTCCCTGCGCGCGTGCCACCAGGTGTCGCCCCCGTCCACGGCCGCAATTGCGAAGGGAGTTCCGCCTCCGTCCATGTGTCCCTGCAGCACCTCGTGAGCGGCAAGGCCCTCGAGGAGGAAGCCGTGGCTGCTGCCAAGGCCGTGCAGGAACACTGCCAGGGGCACGAGCGGCAGCTGCGCCCCGTCCCGCTGATGGGGGGCTGCCAGGGACCAGTGGGTGGTGACGCCGGGCCGGTAGGCGGAATCGAACTGTCCGGTACGGACCACGACCCTGGGCGGGCCGCCCGGTCCGGGAGCCGCCGTCGGACGCGTATAACCGGGAAGGGGAACGGGAGCCGGAAACGGAGGGAACGGCGTGCAGGCCGTGGCCGCGGACATGCCGGCGGCGGCCCCCGCCAGCTGAAGCAGACGGCGCCGGGTCAATGCGGACTCGTCCATCCCCTGATGATAGGCCTGTGCCCTGACGATAGGCCCCGGGCCGCCAGCCTCTGCGCTGCCCGTAGAATGGACAGCGGATGGGTTGATCAGGCGGCCGCGCGTCACGCAAGTGGCTCGAGGAACGTCCGGGCTCCGCAGAGCAGGGTGGTGGGTAACGCCCACTCGGGGTAACCCGCAGGCCAGTGCCACAGAAAACAGACCGCCTGCCTCGCGCCGATTTGAAAGCGGCACGATGCAGGTAAGGGTGAAACGGTGGTGTAAGAGACCACCAGCTTCCCGGGTGACCGGGAAGGCTAGGTAAACCCCACCCGGAGCAAGGCCAGACAGGGCACGTTTGAGGGCTGCTCGCCCGAGTGCCCGGGTAGGCCGCTGGAGGGCGCCGGCAACGGCGTTCGTAGATGGATGGCCGCTACTCCCGCCCCGGCAACGGTGCGGGAACACAGAACCCGGCGTATCGGTCAACCCATCCACTCACCCCGCTCCGGACCGGTGTGAGTGATTTCACGGCACCCGTGGCCATCCGGACGCGCTGCGAGCCCTAGAATAGACCCTGAACGTAGAAGTTCTTCCGCCGGGATCTGCGTTCGCAGCCGGCGGTTTTTCTTTGCCGCGTCAATCAGGCACCCGGGGAGGACCGAAACCCTGCCGGTGCCAGTGCCCCTGGAGAACTTCGGGTGGCCGACTTCCGGTTACGAGGACGTAGCCGGTTGAACCAAGGAAGGTAGTTCTGTGAGCCAGACGTCAGATTCTTGTCTTGATACGTGGATGGGCCGGGAGGCACTCGCCGAGGCCATGATCCCCGTGATCGGCCGGCTGTACCGGGAAAACAACGTGGTTACCTCGATCCACGGCCGCAGCCTGATCAACAAGTCCACCATGAACATCCTCAAGGCGCACCGCTTCGCGCGCCGGATGAGCAAGGATGAGCTGCTCCTGGAGGAGACGGCCCCGCTGCTGAACACCCTGGCCACCCTGGACCTGGGTGCCGCTGCGATCGACATCGCGCGCCTGAACCAGAAGTACAAGTCCGACGGCGGCGACCTCACTCTCGAGGAATTCCTCCGCGCCGAACTGGCTGAGATTGTCGGCAAGCGCGGGGCAGACGACCGCACCAGCACCGACGTCGTGCTGTACGGTTTTGGCCGCATCGGCCGCCTGCTCGCTCGCCTCCTCATCGAAAAGGCCGGCGGCGGGCACGGCCTGCGCCTGCGCGCCATCGTAGTGCGCCGCGGCTCTGACAACGACCTGGCCAAGCGTGCCAGCCTCCTGCGCCGCGACTCCGTCCACGGCTCCTTCGAAGGCACCATCAAGGTGGACACCGAGGCCAACACCATCACGGCCAACGGCGTCCGGATCCAGGTAATCTACTCGGACAACCCCGCCACCATCGACTACACCGCCTACGGCATCAACGATGCCCTCGTGGTCGACAACACCGGCCGCTGGCGCGACGCCGAAGGCCTTGGCCAGCACCTGCTGAGCAAGGGCGTGGCCAAGGTCCTCCTGACGGCGCCGGGCAAGGGCGACCTGAAGAACATCGTCCACGGCATCAACCACCGCGACATCACCGACTCGGACAAGATCGTGACGGCGGCCTCCTGCACCACGAACGCGATCACTCCGGTGCTGAAGGCCCTCAACGACAAGTACGGTGTGATCCACGGCCACGTGGAGACCGTCCACTCGTTCACGAACGACCAGAACCTGATCGACAACTTCCACAAGGGCGACCGCCGCGGACGTTCCGCCGCCCTGAACATGGTGATCACCGAAACCGGCGCCGCCAAGGCCGTGGCCAAGGCACTGCCGGAACTCCAGGGCAAGCTCACCGGCAGCTCCATCCGCGTGCCCACCCCGGACGTGTCCCTGGCTGTCCTGAACCTGAACCTGGAACGCGGCACCACCAAGGACGAGGTCAACGACTTCCTGCGCGAGATGTCGCTGCACTCGGACCTGCGCAAGCAGATCGACTACATCGATTCCCCTGAAGTGGTCTCCACCGACTTCGTGGGCTCGCGCCGTGCCGGCATTGTTGACGGCCTGGCCACCATCGCCAACGACAAGAACCTGGTTGTTTACGTCTGGTACGACAACGAGTTCGGCTACAGCTGCCAGGTAGTCCGCGTCATGGAGGAAATGGCTGGGGTCAACCCGCCGACCTTCCCGGCCAAGGACTCCGTGAAGGACGCCGCTCCGGTACTGGCTGCCGCAGCCTCCGTCTAACAGCGGCGTTTCCGCTGGTCCGCCGCGTACCAGCGGAAACATGGCTCCCTAAATTCCCGGCTGGTTCTCTGGAATCAGCCGGGAAAGGGGGCCAAACTTGTCCCATGGAACAAGACCGGACACTCCAGCACGAGACAACACTGGAACACGCCCTCGATGTGGCGCGGGCTAACCAAAAAGAGGCACAGCGCCTGCTCGACGAGGCAAAAACAGCACATGCCGCCGGCGAGATCGGTCAAGAGCGGGTCTCCCAGCTGGAGCGCCTTCTCGAACTGGCCAATGAAGATCTGCGGCGGGTCATGAGAGAGCAGTAACACTGCTCCTGCACAGGGCACCTGTCCTCAACATTGTGGGTATCGTCCCGGATGTCGGAGGCCTGCCCTAGGCTTCGAGGGTGCAACCTCCACATGCCCTTGAGAGCTGGCCCGGATGACCGTCAGCTGGAGCGGTTACCGGCGGGCCCGCAGACGATCGCGTCAGGCGTGGGCCCTGCTGGCCATTACCGGCGTTTTTCTTGTTGCCGGCATCATCTGGTTCTTCACGGCCGGCCAGTTCCTCGCCGTCGAACCGCAGATATCAGGTCCCAGCGCGGCGCCGGTCCTCAACCCCGCCTGGATGAAACCTGTGGAGCCGCCCAGGGCGGTGCCCTCCGGCAGTGCCGCCGCGGCGCTGGAGTCCCTGCCCGTTAAGGGGCGGGCGCCCAAAAACGACTACGACAGGTCAGCCTTCGGCCAGGCCTGGTTCGACGCTGACCGCAACGGGTGCGACACCCGTAACGACATTCTGCGCCGTGACCTCAACGACGTTGTTTTCTCCAAAGGCTCGCGGTGCAAAGTCGCGTCGGGGACGTTCCACGAACCCTACACCGGCGCGCGCCTCACGTTCACGCGCGGCGCCGACTCCAGCAAGGCGGTCCAGATTGACCATGTGGTGGCGCTGGGGGACGCGTGGCAGAAGGGCGCCGGGCAGCTGACACTCCAGGAACGTCAAAGCCTGGCCAACGATCCGATCAACCTCATCGCCGCCGACGGGCCGGCAAACCAGGAAAAGAGCGCTTCGGACGCGGCCAGCTGGCTGCCCGGCAACAAAGCACTCCGCTGCCACTACGTAGCCCGGCAGATCTCCGTCAAAGCCGCGTACAGGCTCTGGGTGACGCAGGCCGAAAAGGATGCCATGGACCGTGTCCTTGACACCTGTCCAAGCCAGCAGACCATCATCGCCCGGTAGGGCATTGATCCAAGTAAGCCGCGGCTCCCGCCCGTGCAGCTTCTTAGAGCCGGGGGAGGGCCACCGGGTATCAGTGACCGAAAGGGTCCGGATCTACGCCCGGCATCCAGGTCAGACCGGGAACACCCCAGCCGCTCTTCTTGGCCTGCTTCATGGCCTTGCGTGCATAGCGGTCGATGAGCCGGTTGACGTACAGTTTCCCGTCGAGGTGGTCGTATTCGTGCTGCATCACCCGCGCGAACCATCCGGTGGCCTCGAACTCCACCGGTTCCCCGTACCCGTCGAACCCCTTGACCCGCGCCCATTCGGCCCGCTTCAGGGGGTACTGGCCGCCGGGGAAGGAGAGGCAGCCCTCAACTTCCTCGTCCGGATCCGGCAGGGCCCCGGAAACCTTGGACAGGGTGAGGACGGGGTTGACCAGCACGCCGCTCGGTGGGGCGCCATCCTCGTTTTCGTATTTGTAGACGAAAATCCGCTTGCCCACTCCGATTTGAGGCGCTGCCAGGCCGACGCCGTTTGCCTTGTCGTTGGTTTCGAACATGTCGGCGATCAGCTGGCGGAGCTCGTCGTCGAAGACTTCGACTTCGGCGGCCCGGCGGTGCAGAACTGGCTCGCCCCAGATGGTGATCGGCAGAACAGTCATGGCGGAGGGTTCCTTTGGTACTTCGCCGGACGCAGACCGGCGTGGTGTGGAAACAAACAAAGGCTGCACCGGATATCCGGTGCAGCCTTTGTGATGGGACGGCATCACATGCCATCCTTCGTGAGGGTGAGCGACGGGGGTTGAACCCGCGACCTCCTGGACCACAACCAGGCGCTCTGCCAACTGAGCTACGCCCACCATGTGCCTGACAGTCCCTGCGGTTTTCACCGCCGGCTGCAAAGGCAACGTCAAATAGTTTACCTGCTGTTTGGGGGTGCTTTTGCCACTTTTGCCTGTTTTGGCAAAAATTCCTCCAAACGTGGTGCAGATTACGTCTCAGGCGCCCTAGGAAGCCGGTTCCGCTTCGGCCGGCAGCGCTCCGCCGGAAGCCTCCTGCTTTCCTGCGGCGCCCTGCGTCAGTTGGTCGATGACTGCGGGCTGGCCGGCGATCCGCCGGGAAATCTCCTGGGCGGTGGCACTGTCAGGGCCCGGAGCGGGAACGAAGACCGCCTCCCGGTAGTAGCGGAGCTCATCGATGGAGTCCTTGATGTCGCCCAATGCGCGGTGCCCGCCGAGTTTGGCCGGTGCCTGGAAGTAGGCGCGGGCGAACCAGCGCCGGGCCAGTTCCTTGATGGTGCTTACGTCGATGACCCTGTAGTGCAGGTGCTCCACGACGGCGGGCATGTCCCGGGCCAGGAAGACCCGGTCCGTGCCGACCGAGTTCCCGGCCAGCGGTGCCTTGCGCACATCCGGAACCCACTTCCGGATGTAAGCCATGACTGCTTCCTCGGCCTCGGCGAGCGTCTTGCCGGCCGGAAGCTCGTTCAGGAGACCGGAGCGGGTGTGCATGTCCCGGACGAAGTCATTCATCTGGGCCAGGGCCGCGTCGTCGGGCTTGATGACAACGTCCACCCCGTCCCCGAGGATGTTCAGTTCGGAATCCGTCACCAGGGCGGCGACTTCGATCAGGGCGTCGTTGACACTGTCGAGACCGGTCATTTCGCAGTCGATCCAGACGATGCGTTCGTTAGATATAGGCACCCGTTCAGCCTACCGTTTCGTGGTCGGGGAGCGGTCCGGTGCTAAGATTTCCGGGTACGTGGCGCCGCCTGGAGCGGCCGCCGCACTCCATTCTGGCCGGGCATATCCGGCAGCAGATAGAGGCTGCACGCCCACAAGAGATTGGACAAGCCTGAGATGACGGCGCCTGTGCCCGAGACGGAGGAGAGGGCCACCGGCACTTCCACGGACCCGGACCTGGCGGAAGTGGACAATCCCTGGTCTCCCCTCCTTTCCGGTTTCGTTGGTTCGCTTTTCCTTGTGATCGGTTCGCTCGGCGTCGGCTGGCTCGCCCCGGCATCCGAGCTGCGGCGGCTGCCGCTGTTCATCTGGATGCGCACCGAGGCCGTTGGGGTTGCCCTTTCCATCGTGCTCATCGCAGTCGGCGGCATGCTGCTGGTGCGGGCGTGGCTGCGGCTCGGGCAGCGCGTCCGCGTCTGGGGCCCGGCTGCCCGCAAGGCCACCCTCCAGGCAGTAGCTGCCTGGGGCCTGCCCATGATGTTCACGGTTCCGCTCTTCAGCCGCGATGTGTATGCCTACATCGGGCAGGGCCGTCTGATGGTGGAGGGATTCAACCCCTACGAGAACGGCATCTCGGCGCTCTCCAACTACTTCCAGCTCGGCGCGGACAAGATGTGGACCGAGGCGCCCGTGCCTTACGGGCAGCTCTTTCTGTGGATCGAACAGCTCGTTGTCTGGTCCACGAACGTCCACCCCGAGGCGAGCATCATGCTCTTCCGGCTGGCCGCCCTGGTGGGCGTGGTCCTCTGCATCATCTACGTGCCCAAGCTCGCGGAGCTTCACGGCGTCAACCCGCACCGGGCGCTGTGGCTCACCGCCGCCAACCCGCTCTTCCTGACGAACTTCATCGCGAGTGTCCACAACGACGCACTCATGATCGGACTCGCCCTCGCCGGGCTCTACTACAGCGCCACGCGCCGCGTGCTCCTGGGAATAGTGCTCGTTACCCTGTCCATCTCCGTCAAGCCCATCACCGTGGTGTTCCTGCCGTTTATCGGGCTGCTGTGGGCCGGCAAGGATGCGGGGTGGATGCGAAAGTTCGTTTTCTGGGGCATGACCGCCGGACTTAGCTTTGCCCTGCTGTACGCCATGAGCCTGGTGAACGGCTTTGGCTTCGGCTGGATCAACGGGCTCTCGGCTCCCGGCAGCGTCTGGATCTGGTACGCGCCGGTGGGGCTGCTCGGGCTGGTGGTTGCCTCCATCGCCAATGCCTTCAGCCTGGACGGCTGGGGCCTGGCCAAATGGGTTTATGACGCCGGCAAGCTGCTCGCCGTCGGGATCGTGGCGTGGCAGATCTTCAAGGGTGACCACGACCGGATCATGCGCCGGCTGACGCTGGCTTTTGCCGCCGTCGTGGTGCTCGCTCCGATGATCCAGTCCTGGTACGTCGTGTGGCTGATCCCGCTGTTTGCGGTGACCGGCATCCGGGACGACTGGCAGGTCAAGGCGCTCTACTTCATCGTGTCCTTCTTCATGGTGTACGCCATTTCCGACCAGCTGGAGGTGTTCCCCTACCTCCAGTCCGAGGACCTCGGGCTCGCCCTTGCACTGGCTCGGAACGCGGCCGCCATCATCGCCCTGCTGTTCGCCCTATACCTGATCTTTCTGGATCCCAGGACCAAGATGCTGTTCAGCAAGTCAGACCAGCCGGTCACCACCCGTCCCGTCATCTGACCGGAGGTTCTTGAGGGCTTCCCTGCGGGACAGCGGGCTGAGGGACCGGTCGTGGTGCTTGACGAAATCCCTCACCCAGTCAGGATCCGTCTTGGCGTATTCCCGCAGGGACCAGCCAATGGCCTTCCTGATGAAAAACTCCTTGTCGCCCATGTTCGTTTCGATGACCCGCGCGAGCAGGGCTGTGTCGGTGCTGGACTTCGCCGCCAATTGGGCAGTGATAGACGCCCGCCTGAACCAGAAGTCCTCGTGGCTGCTCCACGTGAGCAGCACAGGCGTGAGTTCCTGCCGGTGCTCCTGAAGCAAGGCGCAGATGCGGTGGGCCACCCCGTCCACCAGGTCCCAGGACGCGCCGGTGCGGATGATCTCCTCATAGAGCGGCAGCATCCGGAGGTCCCCGGCCGCCATCCGCAGCCCGGTGAGGTCGATGGCCGCATAGCGTTCTTCGCGGAACTCGGCCCCGCGCCAGAGGTCGAGCACCGTGGCCCGCAGTTCGGCGGCGGAACCAAAAGGATGATTCGCCGCAGCGGTCCTGGCGATCCGGCGCACCTCAGGCACGCGCACGCCCAGGGAAGGCATGGACGACTTCAGGTAGGCCTGCGCCGCTGCGCCCCGGACAGGGTCCCGCAAAGAACGGAGGGACGCGCGGATCGCGGCCAGGACCTCCTCATTCGCCATGCAGCCAACATAGCCGCCGGAACCGATGGCCGCGCCGGACGCACCGCTCCGGGCGTTCGTGCCGTTCCCGGGAGTCTTCTGCGCCAGCGTGAATGACGCGGTTGTCCACGGCATCCCCGGCGGGTACCGGCTGCAGGACGGGGCTTCCCCAGCGGGCTACGCCGCAGCCTCCGTCACGGCCTCGGTGCTGCGGCGAAGCATGACCTTGCCCGTGACCGGAACTGAACTGCCGCCGTCGGACTGCCGGTTTTCGCCCGTACCGCCAGCCTGGGACGGCACCGCCAGCCGACCCATCTCCTCCAGCGGGAGCCAAACGGTGGACAGGGCAGGCCGGAAGTCGCGCAGAGTTTCGATGTCGTCGAATCCCGCGATGGAAGCATCCCTGGGAATCCGCAGGCCGTTCGAACGGACTGCTGCCGCGGCACCGATCGCCATCACGTCATTGACGGCGAAGATGCAGAGCCGCCGGGCTCCGGAGCCTGCAGCACGGCCGGAGGAGATGCGGCCGGCAAGCTCAAGTCCTGCCTCGTAGCCGCCGGAGCGGTTGAACCCCGCGCGGAGGACTTCCGCCTGCGGCAGCCCGGCTTCCTCCAGGCCGCGCTGAAAGCCCCGCACCCGGTCATCCGACGTGAGCAGCCCCTCCGGGCCGCCGATAATCACAAAGTCGCCCGAGTGGGACCGGGCAAGGTTGCGGGCCAGGTCCGCGGCAAGGTCCCCGTTGGGTACGCGGACCACGTGGTATCCCTCGGGCTCTGAAGCGCCGACGATGGGGTGCCCTACGACGCCCACGCGGCCGCCGTTGCGGCAATACCGGTCAAGCTCGGCGGCAAGCCCCGCATTGCCTTCCTGGTCCTGGACCCGGGTGGAGCGGGAACCCGCGATGACGATCGAGTCGGTCCGGCGCGCTGCGAAGGCCGAGACGGCGGCACGCTCTTCTTCCGGCGTCCCGCCGGTGGTGGCCAGCAGGAGCATCTTGTGCTGCTCCCGCGCAGCCGCCTGGACGCCCCGGGCGATGGCCGAAAAGTAGGGGTCAGCAATATCGTGGACGATCAGCCCGATCAGGCCGGAGCTCGATTTCGCCAAGCCCTGGGCCTGGGCGTTCGGGATGTAGCCCAGCGATTCAGCGGCCTTTCTGACGCGCTCAGCAATGTCCGGGCCGGGGGTCCGGGCGGAGCCGTTGAGGACGCGGGATGCGGTAGCGGGGGATACCCCAGCCAGCCGGGCCACTTCGGTCAGCGTGCTTGCAGCCACTAATTTCTCCTGTTCAACGGCCCCAGATGCGGCAACTTCGCCGATGTAGACATTATTGCAGTTCAAACGATGAGGGGAAAGCGCTTGCCAACTCGTGCTTCTGCTGTGCATGATGGGTGCAGCGGGAATGCGCTTTCCCGAGATTGCTTTCCCGATCAGCGTTTCCCGATTACTCGGGCTTCACCACTATCCGAAGAGGACACATGGGTTTCGAAACAAAGACGATCCGCATCGCCATGAACGGCATCACCGGACGAATGGGTTACCGCCAGCACCTGCTCCGTTCCATCCTCCCCATCCGCGACAACGGCGGCTTTACACTCGAAGACGGCACGAAAGTTCAGGTCGAGCCGATCCTGGTCGGACGCAACGAGGCGAAGATCCGGGAACTGGCTGAGATGCACAAGGTTTCCGAGTGGACCACCGACCTGGACGCGGTGATCAACGACCCGACGGTCGACGTCGTGTTTGATGCGTCCATGACCAGCCTGCGCGCTGCGACGCTTAAGAAGGCCATGTCGGCGGGCAAGCACATCTTCACGGAAAAGCCCACGGCCGAGACGCTGGAGGAAGCGATCGAGCTGGCGCGCATCGGCAAGGAAGCCGGCGTGACGGCGGGTGTGGTCCACGACAAGCTGTACCTGCCCGGCCTCGTCAAGCTGCGCCGGCTCGTTGACGAAGGATTCTTCGGCCGCATCCTCTCCATCCGCGGCGAATTCGGCTACTGGGTATTCGAAGGCGATGTCCAGGCAGCCCAGCGGCCCTCCTGGAACTACCGCAAGGAAGACGGCGGCGGCATGACCACCGACATGTTCTGCCACTGGAACTACGTTCTGGAAGGGATCATCGGCAAGGTCACCAGCGTCAACGCCAAGACCGTCACCCACATCCCTACCCGGTGGGACGAGATCGGCAAGGCGTACGAGGCCACGGCCGATGACGCGTCCTACGGCATCTTCGAACTGGAGACCCCGGCGGGGGATCCCGTAATCGGCCAGATCAACTCCTCCTGGGCGGTCCGCGTCTACCGGGACGAACTCGTGGAGTTCCAGATCGACGGAACCCACGGTTCCGCCGTCGCCGGCCTGAACAAGTGCGTGGCACAGCAGCGCGCCCACACGCCGAAGCCCGTCTGGAACCCTGACCTTCCGGTTACGGAGTCCTTCCGCAGCCAGTGGCAGGAGGTTCCTGCCAACGCGGAGCTGGACAACGGCTTCAAGCTGCAGTGGGAGGAATTCCTGCGCGACGTCGTAGCCGGCCGCGAGCACCGCTTCGGCCTGCTGTCCGCCGCCCGCGGGGTCCAGCTTGCCGAGCTCGGCCTGCAGTCGAATGACGAGCGGCGCACCATCGACATTCCGGAGATTACGCTCTGATGACGTCCCTGATCCTTCCCACTTTCGACGGCGGCACCCGCGAGTACCGCCTGCAGGCGGCACCCTCCTGGGCCAGACCTGCCGCTCCCATCACGTCACGGCGTGCCTACGCCGCAGCCCATGTCGTTCCCGAGGTCACTGCCGAAAACACCCCCGGGGCCCCGGCCAGGCTGGACTGGGAAGCAACCCTCGCCTACCGCCATGAGCTGTGGTCCTACGGTCTTGGGGTTGCAGACGCCATGGACACTGCACAGCGCGGCATGGGCCTGGACTGGGATGCCACTCAGCAGCTCATTAAGCGCACCGGCGCGGAGGCCGCATCCGTTGTTTCCGCCGGCGGCACCGCCACGGCCGGGAAATCGGTCCGTGACCTTGTGTCGTGCGGCGCGGGAACGGACCAGCTCGATCTTGCTGCGCTTCCCTCCGGCGGTGCGGGGATCGAAGCTGTTCTGAACGCCTACCGCGAGCAGGCCGCCGTCGTGAGCGAAGCAGGGCCGAAGGTCATCCTGATGGCGTCCCGCGCCCTCGCAAAGGTGGCCGCCGGAGCCGATGACTACCTGCACGTCTACTCGACCCTGCTGCGGGAAGCGGACCAGCCTGTCATCCTGCACTGGCTCGGCACCATGTTCGATCCGGCCCTGGCCGGGTACTGGGGTTCCCACGATGTCTCCGTTGCCACCGAGACGTTCCTGTCGCTTATCCGTGAGCATGCGGACATAGTCGACGGGGTCAAGGTATCGCTGCTGGATGCAGACCACGAGGTTGCCCTGCGCGCGGCGCTTCCGGCAGGTGTCCGCCTCTACACCGGGGACGACTTCAACTACCCGGAACTGATCGACGGCGACGGCACCAGGCATTCGGACGCCCTCCTGGGCATCTTCGCCGCCATCTATCCGGCAGCGTCGGCTGCCCTTCAAAGCTACGACGCCGGCGACGCCGCCAAGGGGCGGGCCATCCTGGACTCCACCCGGGAACTCGGCAGGCACATCTTCAGTGCCCCGACGTTCTACTACAAGACAGGCATCGCGTTCCTGTCCTGGCTCAACGGCAAGCAGCCGGGGCTCCAGATGGTCGGCGGCCTGCACTCCGGCCGCTCGGTGGTGCATCTCGCCAGGACCTTCGAACTCGCAGACCAGGCCGGCCTCCTGAAGGATCCCGCCCTGGCGGCCTTCCGGATGTCCGACTACCTGCGGATCAACGGGGTGGGAGTATGAGCGACTACTCACGGCTGTCACTGAACAGCGCCACCACCAAGAAATGGACACTGGCCGAAGCCGTCGGAGGATGTGTACAGGCGGGGATCCCGGCCATCGGCCCATGGCGGGACATTGTGGCCGATGCCGGTCTTGACAAGGCTGCGCGGCTCATCAAGGACGCAGGACTGCGAGTGTCCTCGCTGTGCCGCGGCGGCTTCCTCACCGCTCCCTATCCCGAGGGCCAGTCAGCGGCGCTCGCGGACAACCGGGCCGCTGTCCTCGAGGCGGTGGCCCTCGAAACCTCGGAACTGTTCCTCGTGGTGGGCGGCCTGGCGCCGGGGGAGAAGGACGTGGTGGCCGCCCGCCGGCGCGTGGCCGACCGGCTGGAGGACCTGGTGCCGTTCGCCGTCGAGCACGGTGTCCGGCTGGTGCTCGAACCGCTGCACCCCATGTACGCGGCGGACCGCGCCCTGATCTCCACGCTCGGGCAGGCCCTCGACCTGGCATCGCCGTACGATTCCACGGCGGTGGGCGTCGCCGTCGACACCTTCCACGTGTGGTGGGATCCGGAGCTGAGGGCGCAGATTGAACGGGCCGGACGCGAAAACCGCATTGCCTCCTACCAGGTGTGCGACTTCAATCTGCCGATCGCCGCGGACGCGCTGCTGTCCCGCGGCATGATGGGCGACGGCGTCATCGACTTCGCGACGATCGGCACCTGGGTCCGGGACGCCGGCTACACCGGCGACATTGAGGTTGAGATCTTCAACCAGCAGATCTGGGAAACCGACGGTAACGCCGTCCTCGAAACTGTGAAGGAGCGGTACGCGGAACTCGTGCTGCCCTTCGCCTGAGCGGTGCTTCACTGAGGCGGTGTCGGCCGGGGGGCCCTGGATACCGCGTCGGTTGTATGCGCCGCAACCAAAGAACAGCGCCGGCACCGGATCATCCGGTGCCGGCGCTGTACTGCTATCTCAGCGCCTGCGCGTCTCGGCAACACGACGCCGGTGATCTGCCGCACGGAGCTGGATGATCCGCGCCGCCCCGGCCATGGCCACCAGCACGCCGCCTGCGACTGCCGCGATGAACAGGGCGAGGCCGAGGGCCACGACGCCTTCCAAGCCGAAGAACTTGACCTGCACCAGTACCTGGTTCTGCAGGATGAAGATGATCAGCAGCACGAGCACGACCAGGGCGGACGCGACTGCCGCCCAGATCATGCCCGCCCGCGTGACAGGGCGCCGTGTCTCTCCGGCGGGTGGGCGGGAGGTGGCGTCGTAGTCCGGCAGCGCCGCCGTGCCGGGCCTTGGCTGCCCTTCACTGCCGGCCGAACGGGGGCCATTAGCGGGCGGGGGATGGCCAGGGGTTGAATCCGGAGCCGGCCGTCCCGGCCGGTCCTGCTCCAACGGGTCCCGCTCGGATCCACTCTGCGCCATGTCGGTGACTCCTTACCACTTGTTGTTTCCGCGGGTGCGGGCGTCCAAGGCCCGGTGAACGTGGGCATCAGTCTGCCGGGTCCTACATATCGATCCTATGCAAATTTCCGCAAGTTAGTAAGCATGCTTTGCATTAGTCCGGTGCGCGGCGTCCTGCGGCAGCGGCTGGACGTAACAGTGTGGCGGTCCCGTGCGCGCTGACCGGAACCGGAATGTCCTGTGATCGTCCCGGGGTTGTTCTAGACTCGGAAGTAGACATAAGGGAGTACCCCGAATTTGCCCGCAGTAGTGCACATCGGCCCCACGAAGGGAGGCGAACCCCATGCGCCGCAATCGTGTTATCGCTGGAACGTCCGCTCTCCTCTTGGGCGTCGCTGGCCTTTTGGCCGCGTCACTTGCTATCGGCGGCGGGAATACTCCTCAGGGAGTGCCGCAGCCAACTACGACTCTCGCGACGGGTACGCCACCGTCCCCCAGCAAGCCCGCGGCCGCTGCGGGCGATGTCCGGATCGCTGCTGTCGGTGACATGAACGGGCCCAAGACCTATGAGCCTGATAGCCCGTCCGGTCGGAACGGTGCGGCGATCACCCGTCTCGTGAAGAACAACGAAATTGACGCGTTCCTGGGGCTCGGGGACTTCCAGTACGACACCGCGTACTGTGCTGACTACGTGAAGTACTGGACGCCGCTGTGGGGTGGCACGAAGCCCAAGTTGTACTGGGTGTCCGCCCCCAACCACGACTGGCAACCCGGCCGCAACGAAGACCTCGACAACTTCATGAATGGCCAATGCAAGGGGGCCCCGGCGAAGGCTGCAATCAACCAGCAGCGAGGGTTTATCGGGAACGGGAAACCGTATTCGAAGGACTTCGGCAACTGGCACTTCGCGTTCCTGTCGTCCGCGCACTGGCGGTACAACCCCTCGGAGGCTCGGGCGTTGACGACGTGGCTGGACAACGACCTCGCTGCCGCCAAGGCGGCGGGCAAGCACCTGGCAGTCGTGCACCACGAACCGTACTTCACGTCAAACACGAAGGAACATAAGCGGGCCACTAACCACAAGCCGTGGATCGACGTGATGTGGAAGCACCGGGTCCGCCTGACCCTGTCAGGGTCGCAACACAACTACGAACGGTCATGTCCGGTGAACAACGCTGACCAGTGCGTCAGTGACGGGATGACCGCCTTCCAGGTTTCCACGGGCGGTATCGGTCTCCGCTCCTTCACCAGCAGTCCGTCGTACATCGTGAAGCGGTTCAGCAACACTCACGGGTTCCTTCGGCTGACCCTCCGAGGCAACGGGTCCTTCGACTGGAAGTTCGTTGCAACGTCGGGACCGGGCACGGACGCAGGTACGCGTTCCGCGCCGTAATTGAAGCCACCGCCAAGCCCTCCCAGCCCCCTGGGTAAGAGCGGTGGATGCAGCGCTTCCCTTACAACACGGCAGCGGCCCTGACCAGCGTTTGTGCAGGTCAGAGCCGCTTTTGGCCGTGCCCCAGGAGGGAATCGAACCCCCGACCGGCGGATTAGAAGGCCGCTGCTCTATCCCCTGAGCTACTGAGGCAACTGGTTTCCCGGCTTTCCGGGTGCCTCAAAAAGTCTACATTGCCTGCTGGCCCGACGGCGGCACCAAACGGAAGGTTTCGGTTATCCACATACAGCACTGCGTACCTCCCGGTGGCCGCGTCGGCGGTTGATGCTGGAAGTGCCTGCTAGGGCAAGACACTTCGAGACAGGACACCAAGATGAGTGACAACATTACGGTCCGGGGCTTCGTGGCCACGGAGATCAAGAGCTCCACCACACCCGGCGGCGTCGCCACCGCCTCCTTCCGCCTCGGGTCCACCCAGCGCCGCTACGACCGCGCCAGTAACACGTGGGCGGACGGCCACACCAACTGGTTCACCGTCCAGGGTTACCGGCAGCTGGCCGGAAACATGGGTTGCAGCGTCAAGAAGGGACAGCGCGTCATCATCGTCGGACGGCTGAAGCTGCGCAGCTGGGAAAAGGAGGGCAGGATTTACCACGCTGTAGAGATCGACGCCGAATCAATTGGGCACGACCTGATGTGGGGTTCCGCGAATTTCACGCGGAACGCCGGCAACGGGAGCCAGCCGGTTCTTGCGGCGGGCGCGGCCGAGGAGGGCAACGGAGGCCACAATTTCGAGCCGGGCCCGCCGGACGGCGATGACCCGCCGGATAACGACGAAGGGGCCGACGACGACTCTGCGGCCAGCGTCTTCGTTGACGACACAACCGGTGAAACCCTCCAGCTCGACTCCGACACGGGGGAGCTCACCGGAGCTGCAGTCTGACCGCCGGGACGTGCGGCACCGTACCCCCTGCGGTGCCGCATGGCAGAATGGCAGCGTGACCCCACCCGAGGCATCCCCTACGTCCAAGGCCGTTCCCGACGCCGGCAGTTCCCGGGGCTCAGCCCGTTTCCGTACCGGCAGGATCTCCCTCGGCGTTGTAGCCGCAGGGCTGCTGCTCGCGGGCTTGGCAGCATGCAGTTCCGGAGCTTCCCCCGAGCCAGGAGCGGGTGCTAGTGCGAATGCCGGACAGGAGCGGTCCACGGGGGCAGTTTCGTCCGCAGCAGCAGTTCAGTCCGGTACGCCCCCGGGCGCGGCAGCCTTAACAGCAGGGGCAACCCCGTCTGCGGCAGCGGGAGGGCCGCTGGCCACGGCCCAAAGGAAGATGACCGACGCGCTGGGAGCTGTCGTCTCGGGTACCCCGAAGCCTGGAACCGAGCAGATCACGCAGGCACTGACTGCGGCCGGATTCCCTGCCGCCACCCTTGAGGTCTCTGCCAGCCGGACCCCGACAGGGCTGGACGTCGATTCCGTCGAAGCCGCAGCAGTCCAGGGCAGGGAATGCGTCATAGGCCAGATCCGTGATGGCAAGGTAACCGTGACCGTTCTGCCCGTCCTCGCGAGCGGGAAGTGCTTCGTGGGAGCCGCCGGCTGAGCCCGGAATGTGAGATATCACCGCCAACCCACTAGATTTGGAACCATGGCGGAATTTATCTACACAATGACCAAGGCCCGTAAGGCTGTTGGCGAAAAACTTATTCTTGACGACGTCAGCATGTCGTTCTTCCCGGGTGCCAAGATCGGCGTGGTTGGCCCCAACGGTGCCGGTAAGTCCACCATCCTCAAGATCATGGCCGGGCTGGACACCCCCTCAAACGGTGAGGCGCGCCTGAGCCCGGGCTACACCGTCGGCATCCTGCTCCAGGAGCCGCCGCTGAACGAGGAAAAGACCGTCCTGGGCAACGTCCAGGAAGGCGTCGGCGAGATCTACGGCAAGATCCAGCGGTTCAACGAAATCTCCGAGGAGATGGCCAGCCCGGACGCCGACTACGACGCCCTGCTGGAGGAGATGGGTCACCTCCAGGAAGCCATTGACGCCGCCGACGCCTGGGACCTTGATTCCCAGCTCGAGCAGGCCATGGACGCCCTCCGCTGCCCGCCTGCCGATGCCGATGTCACGCTGCTGTCCGGCGGTGAGCGCCGCCGTGTGGCGCTCTGCAAACTGCTCCTGCAGAAGCCGGACCTCCTGCTCCTCGACGAACCCACCAACCACCTCGACGCCGAGAGCGTGCTGTGGCTGGAACAGCACCTGTCCACCTACGCCGGAGCAGTCCTGGCCGTCACCCACGACCGGTACTTCCTTGACCACGTGGCCGAGTGGATTGCAGAAGTCGACCGCGGACACCTGTACCCGTATGAGGGCAACTACTCCACCTACCTGGAGAAGAAGCGCGCCCGCCTCGAGATCCAGGGCAAGAAGGACGCCAAGCAGGCCAAGCGTCTCTCCGAGGAACTGGAATGGGTGCGCTCCAACGCCAAGGGCCGCCAGACCAAGTCAAAGGCCCGTCTGGCCCGCTACGAGGAGATGGCCGCAGAGGCCGACCGCACCAGGAAGCTGGACTTCGAGGAAATCCAGATCCCGCCGGGACCGCGCCTGGGCGGGCTGGTCCTGGAAGCCAAGAACCTGCAGAAGGGCTTCGATGACCGTGTCCTGATCGACGGGCTGTCCTTCTCCCTGCCCCGCAACGGCATTGTCGGCGTCATCGGCCCGAACGGTGTGGGTAAGTCCACCCTGTTCAAGACCATCGTCGGCCTCGAGCCGCTCGACGGCGGCGAGCTGAAGATCGGCGACTCCGTCAAGATCTCCTACGCGGACCAGAGCCGCGGCGGCATCGACCCCAACAAGACCCTGTGGGAGGTCGTGTCCGACGGGCTGGACTTCATCCAGGTCGGCCACGTGGAAATGCCGTCCCGCGCCTACGTCGCCGCCTTCGGCTTCAAGGGCCCGGACCAGCAGAAGAAGGCGGGTGTCCTCTCCGGCGGTGAGCGCAACCGCCTGAACCTCGCGCTGACCCTCAAGCAGGGCGGAAACCTGCTGCTCCTCGACGAACCGACCAACGACCTCGACGTCGAGACCCTCAGCAGCCTCGAAAACGCCCTGCTCGAATTCCCGGGCTGCGCCGTGGTGGTTTCGCACGACCGCTGGTTCCTGGACCGGGTCGCCACCCACATCCTGGCCTACGAAGGCGACGACGAGAACCCGTCGAAGTGGTACTGGTTCGAGGGCAACTTTGAATCCTACGAGGAGAACAAGGTGGAGCGCCTCGGCCCCGACGCCGCGAAACCGCACCGAGTCACGCACCGCCGCCTGACCCGCGACTAGGTCATGAGCCTGCACCACTAGGCTCCAACGGCAAAGGCCGGTTCCGAACGGAACCGGCCTTTCGCGTGCCCGGGCCAACACGGGGCGCCGGGCCCGGGGATGCCGGGGCTGCTCAGCCCCTGCGCATCTGATGCTGCAGGACCTTGGACTGGAAAGCCCCGGCCACCTTGCTCTTCAGGTCGGTCGGCACGCGGACCATGCCTTCCTGGGCCACGGAAGCGACGTGCTGTCCGTCGCGGTTGAAAATCTTGCCGGTGGCCAGCCCCCGCGCTCCCTGGGCGCTGGGCGATTCCTGGACATAGAGCAGCCACTCATCCACCCGCACCGGCCGGTGCCACCACATGGCGTGGTCCAGGCTGGCCACGCTCATCCCGGGCGTGATCCAGCTCAGCCCGTGCTTGCGCAGAATTGATTCGAGCAGCGTGTAGTCGCTGGCGTAGGCCAGGGCTGCACGGTGGAGGTTGGCGTCGTCCGGCAGGGGGCCAAAGGTCTTCATCCACACAGCGTTGCGGGCTTCCTTTTTGCCGGTGGCCGCGACGTACAGGGCCGGGTCCACGTGGCGGATGTCAAAGGGCCGCTCGTAGGCCCAGTGCCGCGCCACAGGATGGTCGAACTTCCCCAGCAGGTCGGCGGTGCTGGGCAGCGATTCAGGATCCGGAATCCCCGGCGGCATGTCCGACTGGTGTTCGACGCCTTCGTCCTCCGCCTGGAACGAGGCAATCATGGACAGGATCGGCGTCCCTTCCTGGTAGGCGTGCACCCGCCGTGCCGAAAAGGACCGGCCGTCGCGCAGCCGCTGCACGCCGAAGGTGATGGGCTTGTCGGCGTCGCCGGGACGGAGGAAGTAGCCGTGCATCGAATGCACCGGACGGTCCGGATCGACGGTGCGCATTCCCGCAATGAGGGACTGGGCCAGCACCTGGCCGCCGAACACCCGCTGGTGCGGCTGCCGCTGGGACGGGCCCATGAAGATGTCTTCGTCCGTGCGGGCGCCCTCAAGCTCACCAAGATTAAGCAGTTCGATCAGTGAAGTAGTGGGGTCATTCGTGGGAAGTTCCTGCAATCCGGCGTCCGCTTCAGTCATGGTTTGACTCTAGACGTCGCCCCGGCAGCGCTCAACCGGACCCACCCGGTAGTGTTCTAGATGTGTCTGATCTCCTCACCCAGTCCTTCCGCTTCGCAGACCCCCGCGATCTGGCCGACCTGCGCACCTTCGCCACGCGCGCCAAATCCATCGACGACGGCGCCATCCGGCTCCAGGCCGCAGGGCCGGTCCTGGCCGCCTACGTCTGCGTCCTTCGACCCCGGATCCTGGGGGAGTCCACGCCCACCATCCTCGGCCTGCGGACCATGGGCCTTGCCGAACCGTCATCGGTCGACGTCACGGTGCCTCTGGCGGCCGTCCTGGACCGGCTCGCCCGGGCTGGCGAGAACGACGCCGAGCTGCCGGTTCCGCCGTCGACCGTCACCGAATCATGGGCGGGCGTTGGAGCGCCGCGGGGCGGCTGGGAGCTGATCGGCTCCGTTCCCGATGACGAGCTGCGGCAGGCCGCCGAGGCCGGCATTTCGGAGGTGGCGGGCATTGTGCCGGACAAGCCGGGCGCATTGATCGTGAACAACGCCCGCGCCGCAGTATGGGGACGGGAACTTGAAGGCCGCTCCGGGCTGCCCGCCGGTGCCGCCTTCGCAGCCCTCGCGCTCGGCTTCCTGGGCGATGACGAGCAGCGGCTGTACCGGGCCGGCCGGTGGTTCCGCCTCAGCGGCAGCCGCGGGCACGTCCTGGCCAGGACAGGCGCCGGCCTGCCTTAGCGAAACTGGTCCGGGCTACCCCGGACTCAGGAATCCGTCGGGCTGTTGACCATGGAAAGTGCAGCGCGTTCCATGTAATCCCACAGAGTGCCTTCGTACAGCGGCGGCAGCTCCAGCGAGTCCACAGCAGTACGCATGTGGTGCAGCCAGCGGTCCTTCGCCGCGGGCGTCACGCGGAACGGCATGTGGCGCATCCGCAGCCGCGGATGTCCGCGCTCTTCGCCGTAGGTGGTGGGCCCGCCCCAGTATTGCTCCAGGAACATCAGGAACCGCCGCTTCGCCGGGCCCAGATCCTCTTCGGGATACATCGGCCGCAGCAGCGGGTCGGTCGCCACGCCGTCGTAAAACACGTCGATGAGCTTCACGAAGGTTTCGTGGCCGCCCACGGCGTCGTAGAAGTTGTCCGTGTACCCGGGCTGGCTGAACGGATCGTTGCGCATCAGCTGCCGCGGCGCGTTGGGTTCGGATGGTGTGGGAAGGGTCATGGCTATTCTCCGGCCTTTTGCTGCGGTCCGTGCTGAGCTTCCGCTTCGAGCGGCCCGGCGCCCGGCTCCTCGGCGGGAGCCACATAATTGCCCTGCGAGCGGTTGCCCACCCGGAGGATTTCGCCGTTGCGGAGGTACCAGATGGCTCCGTTTTCATCCCGGACCCGGGTGATTCGCAGGCCGATGGACTCCACCACGCCCACCACTTCACTGGTCTCGATGATGTCGCCGATGCCGTACTGGTCCTCGATGGTGATGAAGATGCCGGCCAGGAAGTCACGGATCAGCTGCTGGGCACCGAAACCGATGGCGATACCGAAGATACCCACGCTGGTCAGCAGCGGCGCGACGTCGACGTCGAGGTTCTTCAGCACGTAGATGCTGGTAATGACGGCGAGGACCACGCCCACGACGCTGTTCAGCAGCGACCCGATTGTCCTGGCCCGCTGGGCGCGGCGCTCATGGTCCAAGGCGCGCAGCGCGGGAGCGACCCACCGGAAGTGGGGCTTTTTGAACAGCGTTGTTCCGCTGGCGACGCGCTTGGTGATCCTGGAGATCACGTAGGTTGCCAGCAGCCACAGGAGAATGCCTGCGCCGAGGCTGATCGCGATTCCGGCGACGTTGAAGCCCGCGGGCTCCAGCGAGGCCGAAGGCGTTGTAAACATGCTGTACATCAGTAGGGATGCTCCTTGTTGCTTACCGGGTGGCCTTGTAGCGCAGCCGCCTTTCCGACGGTGCAGCCGCATATTCCGACTGCGAAGCAGCGGCGGCGGGTCTCTGTTCCCTCTTAAGCCTAGCCGGACTGAGCGGGCGGCTGGTCTGCCGCGGATGTGGTAATGGGAACGTGCAACACCGGGAAATTTACGCTGCGGGCGATGAAACACACCGCGTTGGCCTGCCGGTGCATTTCCTCGGCAAGCGCGACATGCGCGGGGTCAGCCAACACCACGTGCGGCCGGAGTGTCACGGTCTCGAACTGGCCGCTGCCGTCCCTGTTGAGCCTCATCATCCCGCCGGCATTGTCCTCGTAGGACACAACCACAACTCCGTGCTTCACGGCCACATGCAGGAAGGACAGCATGTGGCACTGCGCGAGCGCCGTGAGAAGCAGCTGCTCCGGGTTGAACCGCGAACGGTCGCCGTGGAACGTGGGGTCAGCTGAACCTTTGAGGACCGGCAGCCCCGCGATTTCGATGTCGTGGTCCCGGGAATAGTCCCGGTAGGACGACGTGCCCGTCCCAAGGTTGCCGGTCCAGCGAACAGTCAGGGAATAGTGATGCTCGTCAAAGGCCATACCGCCAGCTTAGACATCGGCCGCGCGGGCGCGCAGCGCCCTGGCAACGGCGTCGCGGTTTTCGAGCATCATGCGGCGCAGCGCCGCGCTCTCCTCCGGGAGCGCCGCCAGGAACGCGTCGGTGCGGTCAATGGTCGCCTGGGCGGTCAGCTGGGCCGGGTAGAGCCCGACGACGATCTGCTGGGCAAGCGCGTGGGTCCGCTCCGCGACGATCCCGGGTACCGCCTGGAAGTACTTTTCCGAGTACGGCTCCAGCAGTGCGGTGTCCAGCACGCGCGTGAACCCGGCGACGGCCGAAGCCTGGATGGCGTTGGAGAGGTCGCCCTTGACAACAATCGAGTCCCAGGCCGCTGCCTTCGCCTCGGGCGTGGGAATGGCTGCCGTGGCCAGCGCCGCAGCATTCTGCCCGTTGGAGGTGTTGTCCTTTTCCAGTTCGGCGTCGATCTGTTCCTGTCCGATCCGCCCGCCCACCACGAGGGACGCCACGAGCTCCCAGCGCAGGTCCTGGTCCACCGTCAGGCCGGGGAGTGTGGCGGAACCGTCCAGCAGCCCGGCGATGGTGTCCAGCTGCTGCTCGCTCCGTGCCAGCAGGGCGTACGACTTCACGAACTGCAGCTGCGCGTCGGAACCGCCCGGCACGGCAGCAGCCAGGTCCCAGAGCCGGTCCGCGGCCGACACGTTCGTGGCTTCGCGGTGCTCCTCCGCAACATAGAAGGTCAATGTGGTGGCCAGCTGGCGCAGCTGGACCAGGATGACCGACGAATCGCTTTCAGCGGCGATGTTGGCAAGGATCAGGTCCACGTAGCCGCGGGCCGGCGTCTCGCCGTCGCGGGCTGCGTCCCAGGCGGAACCCCAGACGAGCGTGCGGGGCAGGCTTTCCCTGAAGTCCTTAAGGTGTGCCGTGGCGGTGGCCAGGGACTTCCCGTCGAGCCGGACCTTGGCGTAGGCGAGGTCGTCGTCGTTGAGCAGGATCAGGTCCGGCTGCCGCAGGCCGGCGAGGGCAGGCACCGCGGTGCGTTCGCCGTCGACGTCGAGCTCCTCACGGTGCGTGCGCTCCAGCCTTCCTTCGTCAGTGACGTCGTAGAACCCGACGGCGAGGCGGTGCGGGCGCAGGGTGGGCTGTTCGGCGATGGCGGACTGCAGGATGGCAAAGTCCGTGATGGTGCCGTCGGCATCCACCGCCAGCTCCGGCTGCAGCGTGTTGACTCCGGCCGTTTCGAGCCAAAGCCGGCCCCACTGGTCCAGATCGCGGCCGCTGGCTTTCTCCAGTTCCGCCATGAGGTCCGCCAGTTCCGTGTTGCCCCAGGCATGCTTGCCGAAGTATTCCCGGACCCCGGCCATGAACTCCTCGGAACCAACCCACGCCACAAGCTGGCGCAGTACCGATGCGCCCTTGGCGTAGGTGATGCCGTCGAAGTTGACCTCCACGTCGTGGAGATCGTCGATGTCGGCAAAGATCGGGTGCGTGGTGGGGAGCTGGTCCTGGCGGTAGGCCCAGGATTTCTCGACGGAGGCGAAGGTGGTCCAGGCGCTCTGGAACTTGGTGTTTTCCACGGCGGCGAGGTGGGACATGTACTCGGCGAAGGACTCGTTGAGCCACAGGTCATTCCACCAGCGCATGGTCACCAGGTCGCCGAACCACATGTGCGCCAGTTCGTGCAGGACGGTAATGGCCCGGCGTTCCACCTGGGCTTCCGGGACCTTGCCGCGGAAGACATAGCCCTCCAGGATGGTCACCGCGCCAGCGTTTTCCATCGCGCCGGCGTTGAATTCCGGCACGAAGAGCTGGTCGTACTTCTCGAACGGGTAGGGGCAGCCGAACTGCGCTTCGAAAAACTCGAACCCCTGGCGGGTGAGCTCGAAGATGTTGTCTGCGTCCAGGTACTGCATCAGCGATTTGCGGGCAAACACGCCGAGCGGGATGACGCGGCCGTCGGCGCTGGTGACATCGCTGCGCACCGACTGGTAGGGGCCGGCGATCAGTGCGGTCACGTAGGAGGAGAGCCTCGGGGTGGGCGGGAACTCCCAGACGGAGCGGGCACCGCCGTCGGCCCCGGGGGAAGTCTGCACCGGAACCGGGGTGGGGGAGTTGGAGACGACATCCCAGTGTGACGGGGCCGTCACCCGGAAGGTGAAGGTGGCCTTGAGGTCCGGCTGTTCGAACACGGCGAACATGCGGCGTGCGTCCGGCACCTCGAACTGGGTGTACAGGTACACCTCGCCATCCACCGGATCAACGAAGCGGTGCAGCCCCTCGCCCGTGTTCATATAGGGCGTGTCTGCCACCACGGTGAGTTCGTTCTGCGCGGCAAGGTCCGGCAGCTGGATGCGGATGCCGTCGGAAACCTCCGCCGGATCAAGCTCGCGCCCGTTCAGCGTCACGCTGTGCACCGTCTCGGTGACGGCGTCGATGAAGGTGGAGGAACCCGGCGCGGCGCTGAACCTGACGGTGGTAGTGGCGCCGAAGACGTTTTCTCCCCTCGTGAGGTCCAGGCTGACGTCATAGGAATCGACGGCGATCAGGTCGGCGCGTTCGCGCGCTTCAGTGCGCGTCAGGTTCATGCCTGGCAAGGGTATGCCTCCAAAGGGTGAGGGTCGTTACTGTGAAGCCATTGTTTCAGTTGGCCGGTCTTTGGCAAGCAGCAGGGACCGCGTTTCCAGTCCCGGCGGCGCCCCGGCGGGAGTAGTTTTAAAGCATGGGAAAGTTCCTCGATTCGGTGGACGTCAAGGCCCTGCGCTTCGCGATCGGGTTTCCCGTGCTGCTCGCCGCAGCCTTCGCACTCAGTGCCGTGCTGCTGCGCCCTGACCTCCCGGACCCGCTGGCGGTCCAATGGAACGACGGCGGCGGCATCAATTTCGCCCCCTTCGCGGCTTATGTGGGGGTTGGCGCCGCCATGATCATTGCGGCAGGCTGGCTGGTGCTCCTGCAGGCCGTGCCGGTCTCGCGGCCCACCGTCATGCGGCGGATCATGATGGGCGCCGGGCTCACTCTAAGCCTCTTTGTCACCACAGTCCTCGCGGCAGGCCTGGTGGGGCAGGCGGGCGAGGCTGACGCCCGGGAATCGCATGTCGACTTCATCGTGCTGTCCACCGGCAGCGGCGCGGCCCTCGCGCTCGGCGTCATCATGGGATTCGTTTTCAAGGCCGACCAGCAGTGGACACCCGAGGACGACCGGGCGCTGCAGCAGGCCCTGGAGCTGGAGCTTGATCCCGAACTCGCCACCGATTCGATCAGGCTGTGGGTGCACGCCCGCAGCTCCGTCTTCGTCATGATCGGAATCGCCAGTCTTTTCCCGGCTTCCCTCATCGCGATTGCCGTCCCCTGGCTGGGTGCCCTGCTGGTGGCAGCTGCCATCCTCGGCGCGGCCTTCCTGTTCGCCCGCGTCACGGCCGACCGCAGCGGCCTGCGGGTTTTCGTTGCCGGCATACTGCGCGTCGTGGATGTTCCCGCGGAGGCGATCTCGGCAGCAGCCCCCGCAGACGTCCGCGCAGCCGACTACGGCGGCTGGGGCTACCGCAATCACGGCGGAACCGCCGCCGTACTGGTGAGCAGCGGGCCCGCCGTCGTCGTCCGCAAAACCGACGGCCACCGCCTCGCCGTAAGCGGCGGCAATACCGACTCGGCCGCCCGCCTCGCCGAAGTCCTCACACGCATTGCCGCGCGCGCCAGGAAGGACGGGCGTTCTCCCTCCGAGGGCGAGGGCGACGCGTAAACACAGCGTCATGACCGTACCCGCACCTAGTACGCTGGGAGCTGTCGATTTTGATCTGTACAGCCCGGCCGCGCCCCGGAGCTCATGACTGAACGGAAGCCACCGTGACCACAACCCCTGCGTTCCCGCGGGTCCACATCGCCACTGACCACGCCGGGATGGAACTGAGCGCCCACCTGGTCAGCCATCTGTCCGCCAAGGGCTACGACGTGGTGGACCACGGACCCAGGGAATACGACGCCCTGGATGACTACCCGTCGTTCTGCATCAATGCGGCGCTCGCCGTTGTGGCCGACCAGCAGGCAGGCCTGCATGCCCTGGGCATCGTGCTTGGCGGCTCCGGGAACGGCGAACAAATCGCCGCGAACAAGGTCAAGGGGGCCCGCGCGGCGCTTGCCTGGAACCACTCCACCGCGGTCCTGGCCCGGCAGCACAACGACGCCAACGTGGTGGCTGTCGGAGGCAGGCAGCACAGCGTCGAGGAAGCGACGGAACTCATCGAGGCCTTCCTTCAGGAACCGTTCAGCAACGACGAGCGCCACATCCGCCGCATCGGCAAGATTGCCACCTACGAGACCACCGGCGAGGTCGTCGAGTAGTGCCCGAGGGGCATTCCATCCACCGGCTCGCCCGCCAGTTCCGTGACGTGTTCGCGGGCCGGCGGCTTGCCGTCACGAGCCCGCAGGGCCGCTTCTCCGCCGGTGCGGCCTTGCTGGACGGCCACACGCTGGTGCGCTCGGACGCTCACGGCAAGCACCTGTTCCTGCGCTTCGAGCACAGCCTTGTGCTCCACGTCCACCTCGGCCTGTACGGGGCATGGGACTTCGGCGGCGACCGTGAATTCAACGGGGCATCCAGCATCGGGGCGCCGCGCCGCGTGGGGGAGCGGGAAGTACCCCGCGAGACGCCCGCCTCCGCTGTGTCCCCTGAGGCTGCCTCCGCGGATGCGCCTGCCTCTGCAGATGCTCCTGTCTATACGGGCCCGCCGGAACCGGTGGGAGCGGTGCGGGTGCGCCTGGCCAGCAACCACGGTTGGGCAGACCTGCGCGGCGCCACCACCTGCGCCGCGATTACGGAAGCGGAAGCTGCGGCTGTACTGCGGAGGCTGGGACCGGATCCGCTGCACAGTTCAGCGCCGCTCGCCATTTCGGTCTCCGGTTCGGGTTTTGCCCCCATCACGGGTCCTGCCCAGGATGGCCACGGCGGCCGCGAGGACTTCGTCAACCGGGTCATCACACGAAGAACCCCCGTCGCGACGCTGCTGATGGACCAGAAGGTGATTGCCGGCGTCGGAAATGTCTACCGCGCTGAAGTGCTGTTCCGGCAGCGGATCGATCCGCTGCTGCCCGGCCGGGCGCTCTCCGCGGACGATGCCGCACGCCTCTGGGACGACACCGCTGCGGTGATGGCCGACGGCGTCCGCGACGGCCGGATCATCACCACGACGCCGGGCTACTGGAGTGATCAGGGCTCGCTGCCGCCGAATGAGGAAGCGCATTTTGTGTACCGGCGCCATGGACAGCCCTGCCGCGTCTGCGGCACACCCGTGGAATTGGCCGGGCACTCCGGCCGCAAGCTGTACTGGTGCCCGGCATGCCAGCAGTCCTGATCCCGTAACAATTTCGGTGCTTGCCCAACCTGGATTGCCGCAGATGTTGGATTGCTGCAGATGCGCAGGCAGAAAAGCAGGAACGAAAAAGGGCCCCTCACCGAGGGGCCCTTGCGCAGAGGGGACGACGGGAATCGAACCCGCGTAATCAGTTTGGAAGACTGAGGCTTTACCATTAAGCTACGTCCCCGAGGGAAGTCAGCGTTTCCGCTGCACATCTTCAGGCTGGCTGTTCAAGCCGGATACAACTAAACCTAATTCATCCCCCCGGTGTCAAATGTGCAAAGCCGGCAGGTATGAACGTAGACTGTCCTGTGCGTTACGGGGTGTAGCTCAGCTTGGCTAGAGCACCTGCTTTGGGAGCAGGAAGTCGCAGGTTCAAATCCTGTCACCCCGACTCTGCGGCCTAGGCCGATGGCTTGGGCAGAAAATCGCGTTTGCAGAACATCATCCAACCAAACCAGGAGTACTTAGACCGTGAAGAGCGCTGTCGAGAACCTCACCCCCACGCGGGTCAAGCTCAATGTTGAGGTCCCCTTTGAGGAATTGAAGCCCAGCATCGATGAGGCATACAAGACTGTTGCTTCTCAGATCCAGGTCCCTGGCTTCCGTAAGGGCAAGGTTCCCGCCAAGCTGATCGACCAGCGTGTTGGCCGCGGCTACGTTCTGGAGACCGCCATCAACGAGGGCCTCAACGGCTGGTACCAGGCTGCCGTGCAGGAATCCGGCATCCGTCCGCTGAGCCGTCCCGAGGTTGAAATCACCGAGGTTCCGGACCCCACCGCCACTGACGGCGAACTGAAGTTCCACGCCGAGGTCGACGTCCGTCCCGAGATCGAACTCCCGGACTATGCGGGCATCAAGGTCGAGGTGGCTGCCGCCGCATCCTCTGAAGCTGACGTCGACAAGGCCCTGGATGAACTGCGCGGCCGCTTCGGCACGCTGAAGTCCGTGGACCGCCCGGCAGCCGACGGTGACTTCCTGACCATCGACATCACCGCCTCCATCGACGGCGCCGAGGTCGATTCCGCATCGGGCCTGTCCTACCAGGTCGGATCCGGCACCATGCTTGAGGGCCTGGACGAGGCAGTCACCGGCCTGAGCGCCGAGGAAGACGCCATCTTCGACACCACCCTCGTCGGCGGTGACCACGCCGGTCAGGGCGCCCAGGTCAAGGTAGCGGTGAAGGCCGTCAAGGAGCGCGAACTCCCTGAAGCCAACGACGACTTCGCCCAGCTGGCCTCCGAATTCGACACCCTCGCCGAACTGCGCGAGGACCTCGCCAAGCAGGCAGCCGACTCCAAGGTCGTCGAGCAGGGCGTCGAAGCCCGCGACAAGGTCCTGGACAAGCTCGTGGAGCTCGTCGAGGTTCCTGTTCCGGAATCGGTCGTCGAGGAGCAGCTTGAGCAGCACTTTACGGCTGAGAACTCGCACGGCGAGGGAGAGCACGACACCGAGGAGCACCGCGCCGAGGTCAAGGCCAACACGGAGCGTGCCTTCCAGAACGAGATCATCCTCGACGCCATCGCCGAGAAGGAAGAAGTGGGCGTCAGCCAGAACGAGCTGATCGACTACATCGTCACCACCGCCAGCCAGTACGGCATGGACCCGAACCAGTTCGCCCAGATCATCGATCAGAGCGGCCAGGTCCCCATGATGGTTTCCGAGGTCCGCCGCCGCAAGGCGCTGGCCGTCGTCCTCGGCCAGGCCGAGGTCACTGACACCGAGGGCAACAAGGTTGACCTGAGCGACTTCGTCCGCCCCGCCGGCCAGGAAGAAGCTCCTGCCGAAGCCGAAGAGGCTGAAGAGGCCGCCGAGATCGCTCCTAGCGACGATCCCGCAGCCGCAAAGTTCTAACGGCTGACGGCGCCTGACGCCAGCGTCGCAACAGCCGAAAAGCGGCCCCCGGATCACTGATCCGGGGGCCGCTCCGCTTAACCCGGGCGCATCGGAAAAGAGGGCTTCGCAGCACGCACGGGTCATCGTGCGCCGACAGCGAACAGCGCGATTTCGACGAACAAATCGTCGGTGAAAGCGGTTAGTGTCCAAGTAGTGAAGTTCAGTGATGTCACCGTCACCAGCGAGAGGTAAGTACATATGTCACAGCAAGCAGGGGCACCCCGCATGGCAACTGTCGATCCGGCAGCCCAGGACAACTACATCTACAACCGACTGCTGAAAGAGCGCATCATCTGGCTTGGCTCCGAGGTCCGCGATGAGAACGCAAACGCTATTTGCTCGCAGCTGCTGCTCCTGTCCGCTGAGGACCCAAACAAGGACATCTACCTGTACATCAACTCGCCCGGCGGTTCCGTAACGGCAGGCATGGCCATCTACGACACCATGCAGTTCATCCCCAACGACGTCGTCACCGTCGCCACCGGACTTGCTGCCTCCATGGGCCAGTTCCTGCTGTCCTCCGGAACGAAGGGGAAGCGCTACGCCACCCCGAACGCGCGTATCCTGATGCACCAGCCCTCGGGCGGCATCGGCGGCACCGCCTCCGACATCAAGATCCAGGCGGAACTGATCCTGCACATGAAGAAGGTCATGGCCGAACTGACCGCCGAGCAGACCGGCCAGACGGTGGACACCATCCTGAAGGACAATGACCGTGACAAGTGGTTCACGGCAACTGAAGCGCTGGAATACGGCTTCTTCGACAAGATCTCCGCACACGCCGGCTCAGTTTCCGGCGGCGGCGGCACGGCCCAGAACTAACCGGCACGCACAGCGAACTGAATCCAGGAGTAAACATCATGAACTACAATTTCGGCTCGACTGCCGGCAACCTGCCGACCAGCCGCTATGTGCTGCCGCAGTTCGAAGAGCGCACGCCATACGGCTTCAAGCGCCAGGATCCCTACACGAAGCTTTTCGAGGACCGCATCATCTTCCTCGGCGTCCAGGTGGATGACGCTTCCGCCGATGACGTCATGGCCCAGCTGCTGGTCCTGGAATCCACGGACCCGGACCGTGACATCACCCTGTACATCAACTCCCCGGGCGGTTCGTTCACCGCCATGACGGCGATCTACGACACCATGACGTACATCCGCCCGGAGATCCAGACCGTCTGCCTCGGCCAGGCTGCCAGCGCCGCGGCTGTCCTGCTCGCGGCAGGAACGCCCGGAAAGCGGCTTGCGCTGCCCAACGCCCGCGTGCTGATCCACCAGCCGTCGCTGTCCGGTGGCCAGGGAGGCCAGGCATCCGACCTGGAAATCCAGGCCGCCGAGGTCATGCGGATGCGCTCCTGGCTGGAGGACACGCTGGCCAAGCACTCCGGCCGGACGCCGGAGCAGGTCAACAACGACATCGAGCGAGACAAGATCCTCACCGCGGCAGAGGCCCAGAGCTACGGCCTCATTGACCAGGTGCTGGATTCGCGGAAGATCAAGCCTCAGGCGATTGCCAGGTAGCAGCTGAGGTCCCCGGCGCCGGGTGCGGTTTGGAGTTTTTAAAGCGCACCGGCGGCCGGTTTCCACCTCTCAGGCCGAATGTGACCTAGAGTGGATGTAATCACGGCCGGATGACGATTCGATGGCCGTGATTCAAACAACCGGTGCAGAGCTGCACTCGCAGCAAGATACTAAGGGGTTCACATATGGCTCGGATTGGCGAGAGCACGGATCTGCTCAAGTGCTCTTTCTGCGGCAAGAGCCAGAAGCAGGTGCGCAAGCTCATTGCCGGGCCCGGCGTCTATATCTGCGACGAGTGCATTGAACTCTGCAACGAGATCATCGAAGAAGAACTCGCGGAAGTAGCCGATCTGGGCAGTTTTGAGCTGCCCAAGCCCCGCGAGATCTTTGACTTCCTGCAGGAATACGTCATCGGCCAGGAGCCCGCCAAGCGGTCCCTCGCCGTCGCTGTGTACAACCACTACAAGCGGATCCAGGCAGGCCACGCACCCAAGAGCGGCAGCCTGGCTGACGGCGTCCACCACGACGACGTCGAAATCTCGAAGTCCAACATCCTCTTGATCGGCCCGACCGGATGCGGCAAGACCTACCTGGCACAGACTCTCGCGCGCCGGCTCAACGTCCCTTTCGCCGTCGCCGACGCGACCGCCCTCACAGAAGCCGGCTACGTTGGCGAGGACGTCGAAAACATCCTGCTCAAGCTCATCCAGGCGGCGGATTACGACGTCAAGAAGGCCGAGCAGGGCATCATCTACATTGATGAGATCGACAAGATCTCCCGCAAGAGCGAAAACCCCTCCATCACCCGTGACGTTTCCGGTGAAGGCGTGCAGCAGGCGCTGCTGAAGATCCTTGAGGGCACCGTGGCGTCCGTGCCGCCGCAGGGCGGGCGCAAGCACCCGCACCAGGAATTCATCCAGATCGATACCACCAACGTGCTGTTCATCGTGGCTGGAGCATTCGCCGGCCTCGAGGAGATTATCGGTTCCCGGTCAGGACGCAAGGGCATCGGCTTCGGTGCGCCGCTGAACGAAGTCAAGAACAACACAGACTCCTACGGCGAGGTCATGCCTGAGGACCTGCTCAAGTTCGGCCTCATCCCCGAGTTCATCGGGCGTCTCCCGGTAATCACCACGGTTTCCAACCTTGACCGGTCGGCACTGATCCAGATTCTGTCGACCCCCAAGAACGCCCTGGTGAAGCAGTACCAGAAGATGTTCCAGCTCGACGGCGTGGAACTTGTGTTCGACGACGCCGCACTGAACCTGATTGCCGACCAGGCGCTCGAACGCGGCACCGGCGCCCGCGGCCTCCGCGCCATCATGGAGGAAGTCCTCCTTCCGGTGATGTTCGACCTGCCCAGCCGTGACGACATCGCGAGCGTGGTGATCACGGCAGACGTCGTGGCCAAGAAGGCGCAGCCCACGATGATCGCGCACGACGTCGTGGCCAAGCGGCGGAATAAATCCGCCTAGTACTCCGCTGTGCCTCTGGAGTGCCCCGGCACTACAGGTGTGCCGAGCACGCCACGCCCTGACGACTATTTCGAGGAGATTCGCTGTGTCTGAAACCGTCGCCAACAAGGCAGATTTCTGGTTCGACCCCCTGTGCCCCTTCGCCTGGATTACCTCGCGCTGGATCGGAGAAGTGGAAGGTGTCCGCGACATCTCCACAGAGTGGCATGTCATGAGCCTTTCCGTGCTGAACGAGGGCCGGGAACTCGAACCCGCATACCGCGAAGCTATGGATAAGGCATGGGGCCCGGTCCGCGTCATCATCGCGGCCCAGGAACAGCACGGCGACCACGTGGTCAAGCCCCTGTACGACGCCATGGGCACCCAGATCCACGACGGCGGCGAAATGGACTTCTCGATCGTCATCAACAAGGCACTCGCCGAGTGCGGCCTTCCCGCGGAGCTGGCCCAGGTGGCGCAGTCCGACGAGTTCGACGCCCAGCTCCGTGCGAGCCACGAGCAGGGGATCTCCCTGGTGGGCCAGGACGTCGGAACCCCCGTGGTGGCCTTCAACGGCACTGCCTTCTTCGGCCCCGTGCTTACCCGGATCCCGCGCGGCGAGGAAGCCGGCCGGCTGTGGGATGCGTCCGTGACGCTGGCGTCCTACCCGCACTTCTTCGAGATCAAGCGCAGCCGCACCGAAAGCCCCGCCTTCGACTGATTCGGGCCCTGTGTCCAAGGGCGTTACCAAGGCCCATATGAGCCCCGGCAAACTACAACACAGTAGTTCGTCCGGGGCTCTTGCGCATCCCCAGGGGGAGGACAACAATAGTTCTTACCCACTTCGAAAGAAGAGGGACGCAAGAACCAAAGATTCAGTGACATGCATCTAACGCAGCCTTCGGCAAAGTTAGAAGCAGGCTACCTGTGACAAGGTAGGAAGACCTGAAATTTCCGAGGATCTTGCCAGACTGTCAAAGATGTCACCAGACAGCCGAAAAGTCGAAGCCCCACCAACGGCAAAACGCTGATGGGGCTTCCCCTTTGCCCAAAAACCTGCCCAAAAACAGACGTGGAACGTCAGGCCTGGGCAGGCTCCTCTGCGGGAACCAGCACCACGTCGCTGACCGCCAGTTCGCCGGCGCTGCTCTCGAGCGTGATCTCCCGGGCGTTCGCCGCAGCCTTGAGGTCGTTGAGACCGGCCTGCAGCTGGGCAACCAGCGCCTCGGGCGCAGCGATCGTCGCCGACAGGACCTCGGTGCGCTGCTTGACCTTGGCTTCCGACTTTGCCTTGCGGATGCCGCTGAGTGCGGTGCCCACGGTGCCCAGCATGGCGGTGTCGCCGTCGGTGATCTCCAGCGGCGCCGGCCATGCGGCGCGGTGCACGGAACCCGTGCGCCACCAGCTCCAGACTTCCTCGGTGGCGAACGGCAGGAACGGTGCGAAGAGCCGCAGCAGCGCATCCAGGGTGGTGGCGAGAGCAGCCAGCACGGAGGCCTGCTCGGAGGCGCCGGCAGCGCCGTACGCGCGGTCCTTGATGAGTTCCACGTAGTCGTCGGTGAACTGCCAGAAGAAGGACTCGCTGATCTGCAGCGCCCGGGCGTAGTCGTAGTTGTCGAACGCCTTGGTGGCCTGGGCCACGACGTCGGACAGCTGGGCCAGGAGGGCGCGGTCCAGGGGGTTGGTCACGGCTGCGAGGTCGGCCGTGACCACCGAGTTCTCCGTGGCTCCCAGGTTCAGGACGAACTTCGAGGCGTTCAGCAGTTTGATGGCCAGACGCCGGCCGATCTTCATCTGCGCGATCTCGTACGCGGTGTCTGCACCGAGCTTGGCGGAAGCCGCCCAGTAGCGGACGGCGTCGGAGCCATACTCGTTCAGGACGTCGGTGGGGACCACCACGTTGCCCTTGGACTTGGACATCTTCTTGCGGTCCGGGTCCAGGATCCAGCCGGAGATGGCCGCGTGCTTCCACGGCGCGGTCTCCTGCAGGGCATCGGCCCGTACTGCGGAGGAGAAGAGCCAGGTCCGGATGATGTCGTGGCCCTGCGGGCGGAGGTCAAACGGAAAGACCTTGCTGAACAGGTCCTCGTCACGGCTCCAGCCGCCCACGATCTGCGGCGTCAGGGAGGACGTGGCCCACGTGTCGAGCACGTCCGCGTCACCGGTGAACCCGTTGGGCTGGTCACGCTGCGCCTCGTCGAAGCCCGGTGCCGCGTCAGCGGCCGGGTCCACCGGCAGCTGCTCGTCGGAGGGCAGGATGGGGGAGTCGTAGTCGGGGTTGCCCTGGGCGTCCAGCGGGTACCAGACCGGGATCGGGACACCGAAGAACCGCTGGCGGGAAACCAGCCAGTCACCGTTCAGGCCCGCGATCCAGTTCTCGTAACGGGAGCGCATGAAGGACGGGTGGAAATCGATCTCGTGGCCGCGGCCGATCAGGCGTTCGCGGCGGTCCTCGTCGCGCCCACCGTTGCGGATGTACCACTGGCGGGAGGTGACAACCTCGAGCGGCTTGTCGCCTTTTTCGAAGAAGTTCACGGGGTGGGTGATCTTCTTGGGCTCGCCGTCCAGCAGGTCGGCCGCCGTCAGCAGCTCCACCACTGCCTCCTTGGCGGAAAAGACCGTCTTGCCGGCGATGGCGGCGTACGCCTCGCGGCCTGCCTCGGTGGTGATCCACTCCGGGGTGTCGGCGAGGATCCTGCCGTCGCGTCCCACGATGGCCCGGGTGGGCAGCTGAAGCTCGCGCCACCAGGTGACGTCGGTCAGGTCGCCGAAGGTGCAGACCATGGCGATGCCGGAGCCCTTGTCCGCCTTGGCCAGCGGGTGGGCCTTGACCTCCAGCTCGACGTCGAACAGGGGGGACTTGACGGTCTTGCCGAACAGCGGCTGGTAGCGCTCGTCGTCGGGGTTTGCCACCAGCGCAGCGCACGCGGCGAGCAGTTCGGGACGGGTGGTCTCGATGAAGATCTTCTCGCCCTCGGCGGTGAAGAACGGGTAGCGGTAGTACGCGCCGGGCACTTCCCGGTCCTCGAGTTCGGCCTGCGCAACGGCGGTGCGGAACGTGACGTCCCACAGCGTGGGGGCTTCAGCCATGTAGGCGTCGCCGGCGGCGAGGTTGGCGAGGAAGGCGCGCTGGGATACGGCGCGGGAGGTGTCGTCGATGGTGCGGTAGGTCAGGTTCCAGTCCACGGACAGGCCGAGCGTCTGGAAGAGGTTCTCGAAGACCTTTTCGTCCTCGACGGCGAGCTCCTCGCACAGTTCGATGAAGTTCTGGCGGGAGACGACGTCGAAATCGCGCTGGTTCTTCGCGGGCTGTGCCGGCGGCTGGTAGTCAGGGTTGTAGGGGATGGCCGGATCGCAGCGGACACCGTAGTAGTTCTGGACGCGGCGCTCGGTGGGCAGCCCGTTGTCGTCCCAGCCCATGGGGTAGAAGACGTTCTTTCCGGTCATCCGCATGTAGCGGGCCTGCACGTCCGTGTGGGTGAACGAGAACATGTGGCCCACGTGCAGCGAACCGGATGCAGTCGGCGGGGGAGTGTCGATCGAGTAGACCTGCTCCCGCGTAGTCTCCCGGTTGAACCTGTAGGTCCCTTCTTCGAGCCAGCGCTGCGTCAGGGCAGCTTCGAGCCCTTCGAGGGCGGGCTTGTCCGGAACGTTGATAGGGGCGGTGGTGGGCGTGTCTGTACCCTGATTTGCTTCAGCCATGGAGCAATTGTTTCATGACCCACTGGTGCGGTTTTGCAGCGGCTGCTGTGCAGTAGCATGCGCCTATGAAGAAAGCAGGCGCTTCCTTTGTGGTCAAGCGCATCTATGACGAGCCCGCGGACGACGACGGCTGCCGGGTTTTGGTGGACAGGCTCTGGCCGCGCGGCGTCAGCAAAGAACGCGCGAGCCTCGAACTGTGGCTCAAGGAAGTTGCGCCGTCGCCGCCCCTGAGGCAGGAATTCGCCCATATGCAGGAGCGGTTTGCCGACTTCCGTGCGCAGTATGAAGCGGAGCTGGAGCAGAACCCGGCGGTGGGGCAGCTGCTGGAGCTGGCGGCCAAGCATCCGAGGGTGACGCTGCTGTACGGCGCCAAGGACCCCGAGGTCAACCACGCCCGGGTCCTGCAGGACTACCTCCAGAAGATGACGTCCTAGGGACGCCCTAGGCAGGGCGCCGCTACCGAGCCGCTAGGGTGGTGCCATGACTGAGGCATCGAACACAGGGGCATCGAACGCAGAAGCACCGAACACTAAGGCGGCTGTAGTTACCGGCGCGAGCACCGGCATCGGGGAAGCGACTGTCCGTGCCCTGAGGGGCGAAGGCTGGACGGTCTACGCCGTGGCCCGGCGGCAGGAACGGCTGGCCGCGCTGGAAGCCGAGACGGGCGCCGTCAGTATTCCGGGCGACATCGCCGAGGACGGGGACGTCGCGCGGATCCTGGCCGAGGTGACCGCCGGCGGCGGGATCGACACTCTCATCAACATCGCCGGCGGCGCCCGCGGGGCGGATCCCGTGGCGCAGGCCCAGACGGACGACTGGGAATGGATGTACCGCGTGAACGTCCTCGGCACCATGAAACTTACGCGCGCGTTCCTGCCCATGCTGCGCGAACACGGCGAGGGGACCGTGCTGAACCTGACCTCCACGGCCGGGCTCGTGGCCTACGAGGGCGGCGCCGGTTACAACGCCGCGAAGTTCGCCCAGCACGCCATAACAAATGCGCTCCGGCTCGAGGAAGTCGAAAACAACGTCCGCGTGATCGAGGTTGCGCCCGGGCTGGTGCAGACCGAGGAATTCGCCCTGAGACGCCTCGGCGACGCGCAGGCCGCCGAGAAGGTCTACCAGGGAGTGGAAAAGCCGCTCACCGCCGAGGACGTGGCCGATGTGGTGCGCTATGCGGTCTGTGCCCCGCACCATGTGAACCTGGACCAGATCGTCATCCGGCCCGTCGCGCAGGCGGCAAACCACAAGCTCATCCGCAAGCAGGGCTGACGGAGGGTACTGCCTAACCTCTGGCCGGGATTTCCAAGGTGGCCATGACGGCGGCACGGTCGGTGCCCGGAACCCGGTGCACGGCATAACCGGAGCTCGCGATCCGGGGGCTCGTGACGAGGTGGTCGATGGCGATTCCCGGCAGCGGCAGGCCGTCCATCGGCCAGGTGGGGAGCAGCCGCCGGCCCGCGGCGGTTCCCACATCCACCAGCTTCCGGTCCGCAACGCCGTCGAGCACCGCGCGGAACTCGGCGTGGTCGAAGGTGGCGTTGAAGTCGCCGATCAGCAGGCGGTGTGCGCCGGCGGTTCCCGCCGCAGCCAGCCGCCCCAGTGCTGCAAGGTCGCTTCGCCACTGAGCCGCGCGGCCGGCCACCGGAGGAAACACATGGACATTGGTGACCTCGAGGACGCTGGCGGCCTCCCCCTTTCCAATGGTGAGCCGGACGGTCGGCATCCCGAAGGGCGTGTCCGGCAGGATTCCCGTGGCCTCCATCGGGTGGGCCGAAAAGAGCGCGCTGCCCGACGCGTCGTCCCTGGGGTTGCTGAGTTTGTGAGGGAGCAGGCGCTCGAGCCCCTCAGCCAGAAGCCGGTCTTCAAAGCCCTGGGTGTGCTCCTGCACGGCCAGCAGTTCCACGCCATGTTCCCGGACCAGCCGGACAATTTCCGCCGCGTCGGCTTCACCAAAGTAGGAATTGATATTCAGGACCTTGATCGGGGTGCCAGGGACAGAGGAATCCGGCACCGGCCGCCCGGCGTCGAGCGGAAACAGCCAGAACAGGTGGGCGGCCAGCACCACGGCGGCCAGGGCAATGAGCCAGAGCCGCCTTCCTGCCAGCGCCAGGCCGAGTGCCAGCACGGCCGGCACCACCAGCCACGGGGTGAAAGCCAGAAGCTGGACCACCGGGGTGGGCCAGGTTTCAGGAACCGCTCGAAGAATCGAAAGGGAGACAACGGGCAGTAGGACGGCGATCGCCAACAGCCGCCACGCGATCGTGCCACCGTGTTTCCGAGCACCATGCTTCCGGGCTCCGCGCTGCGGGATCCCGTGCTGCGAGACCCCGTGTTTTGACGACACGTGTTCCGAGGCGGCCGGACCCGCGGAAGCATGCCCTCCTGGGGCCGGTCCGGAGCCGGGAACGTTCATGGGAATGAGTCTAGGCATGACGGGGGCTTGGAGGCCCGCTAAGGGGAGCCCATGGGTTAGGGAGTCCGGAACCACAGCCGTTAGACTGGTGCCAGCAGCTTTGACCCGGCCATCACCGGCGAGCTTCCGGAAGAACGCCCTGCCGCATCGGGAATGCAGGCAGCAGGGTCAGTAGAACCGGACGGGTAAGCCCGTCACAGCAGTCAATGAGCGGCCGGTGCCGGAACAGCTCCTTCGGGAGCCTGCTTCAGCGCCGGTAAGTGAGGTGGTACCGCGGTACCGGCGCGTTGGACGGCGAAAGCCGGGCAACAGAGCACGGGCCGTCCTCGCATCCTGAATGATCCTTGTTCACCAGCTCAACCCAGGATGTCGAGATGACCTATTATCCCAAGGCCTCTGCCGCCCCGTCAGGCGCCAACACCTCCGGCGTATCCACCTCCGTGAAGTTTCCGGAGATCGAGGAGCGCATCCTCAAGTACTGGGACGAGGACGGCACCTTCCAGGCGAGCATCGACCAGCGCAGCGCTGACCTTCCCGGCGGCACGCCCGGCAGCAACGAGTTCGTCTTCTACGACGGTCCGCCCTTCGCCAATGGCCTGCCCCACTACGGCCACCTGCTGACCGGCTACGCCAAGGACCTCGTGGGCCGCTACCAGACCCAGCGCGGCAAGCGCGTCGAACGCCGCTTCGGCTGGGACACCCACGGGCTGCCTGCCGAGCTGGAAGCCATGAAGCAGCTGGGCATGACGGACAAGACCCAGATCGAGGCCATGGGCATCGACAAGTTCAACGACGCCTGCCGCGCCTCGGTCATGAAGTACGCCAACGAGTGGAAGGCGTACGTCACCCGCCAGGCCCGCTGGGTAGACTTCGACAACGATTACAAGACCCTCAACGTCGAGTACATGGAGTCGGTGCTCTGGGCCTTCAAGCAGCTGCACGAGAAGGGCCTGACCTACAACGGCTACCGCGTGCTGCCGTACTGCTGGAAGGACGAGACGCCGCTGTCCAACCATGAGCTGCGCATGGACGACGACGTCTACAAGAACCGCCAGGACCAGACCGTCACGGTGACATTCCCCATCAAGGCAGGGGAGTCGGAGCTCTCCCGGCAGCTGGCCGGCGTCCAGGCGCTCGCCTGGACCACCACGCCCTGGACACTGCCCACCAACGCCGCGCTCGCCGTCGGGCCTTCCATCACGTACGCCGTGCTGCCCGCGGGGCCGAACGGCATCAAGGCTGCCTCGGCGGAGGCGCCGGTGGCCGGCAGATTCCTGCTCGCCGAAGACCTGCTGGGCACCTATGCGAAGGACCTGGGGTACGACGACCCCGCTGCCGCCGCCGCCGCTGTCACCTCCACGCACACCGGGGCAGAGCTTGCGGGCCTCAAGTACGAGCCCCTCTGGCACGACTTCGCCGACACGGAAAAGTACGGCACTCAGAACGCCTGGCAGATCCTCGTCGCCGACTACGTCACCACCACCGACGGCACCGGCATCGTCCACCAGGCGCCTGCCTACGGTGAGGACGACCAAGCGATCTGCGAGGAAGCCGGCATCCCGGTGGTTCTCTCCGTGGATGAGGGTGCCAAGTTCCTGCCGCTGTTCAAGCACGGGGACCTCCACGACATTGCCGGCCTGCAGGTCTTCGAGGCCAACAAGCCCATCACCCAGGTGCTCCGCGCCCAGGGCCGCCTGGTCCGCCAGGCCAGCTACGAGCACAGCTACCCGCACTGCTGGCGCTGCCGCAACCCGCTGATCTACCGCGCCGTCTCCTCCTGGTACGTCGAGGTCACCAAGTTCCGCGACCGCATGTCCGAACTGAACCAGGAGATCAACTGGATTCCCGGGAACGTCAAGGACGGCCAGTTCGGCAAGTGGCTGGAAAACGCCCGCGACTGGTCCATCAGCCGCAACCGCTACTGGGGCAGCCCCATCCCGGTCTGGCAGTCCAGCGACCCCGAGTACCCGCGCACCGACGTCTACGGCTCCCTCGCCGACATCGAAGCCGACTTCGGCCGCCTGCCGCGGAACAAGGACGGCCAGGTGGACCTGCACCGCCCGTTCATCGACGAGCTTACCCGGCCCAACCCGGACGACCCCCGCACCCCGGAAGAGGGCCAGTCCGTCATGCGCCGCGTCGAGGACGTGCTGGACGTCTGGTTCGATTCCGGTTCCATGCCGTACGGCCAGGTGCACTACCCGTTCGAAAACGAAGCCTGGTTCGACACCCACAACCCTGCCGACTTCATCGTGGAGTACATCGGCCAGACGCGCGGCTGGTTCTACATGCTGCACATCCTGTCCACGGCGCTCTTTGACCGCCCGGCCTTCCGGAACGTCATCAGCCACGGCATCGTGCTCGGCTCCGACGGGCAGAAGATGTCCAAGAGCCTCCGGAACTACCCCGACGTCTCAGAGGTGCTGGACCGCGACGGTTCCGACGCGATGCGCTGGTTCCTGATGTCGAGCCCCATCCTGCGCGGCGGCAACCTCGTGGTCACCGAGCAGGGCATCCGCGACGGCGTCCGCCAGGTCATCCTGCCGCTGTGGAACGTGTACAGCTTCTTCACGCTGTACACCAACGCCGCCAAGGGGGGTCAGGGCTACGACGCGCAGCTGCGGTACGACGGCTACACGGACACGCTGGACCAGTACCTGCTGGCCAACACCGGCGACCTGGTCCGCAACATGACGGCACAGCTGGACACCTACGACATTTCCGGAGCCTGCGACGAACTCCGCAGCTACCTGGACATGCTTACCAACTGGTACGTCCGCCGAAGCCGCCAGCGCTTCTTCGACGAGAGCGTCGATGCCTTCGACGCGCTCTACACCGCCCTTGAGGCCGTGTGCCGGGTGGCCGCTTCGCTGCTGCCGCTCGTCACCGAGGAAATCTGGCGCGGCCTGACCGGGGGCCGCTCCGTGCACCTTGCAGACTGGCCCGATGCCGCGCTGTTCCCTGCCAACGCCGAACTCGTCGAGGCCATGGACCGGGTCCAGCAGATCTGCTCCACCGGCTCCTCCCTGCGCAAGGCCGCGAACCTGCGGGTGCGCCTGCCGCTGCAGGAACTCACTGTGGTGGCACCCGGCGCGGACGCGCTGGAAGGGTTTGCCGCCGTCGTCGCCGATGAGCTGAACCTCCGCTCGGTGCGCATGCTCGACGCCGCCAGTGCCTCCCCGGAGGAGTTCGGCATCGAACAGAAGCTTGTGGTCAACGCCCGTGCCGCCGGACCGCGCCTGGGGAAGAATGTCCAGCAGGCCATCAAGGGGTCGAAGTCCGGCGACTGGTCCGTCTCAGAAGCCGGCGTTGTGACTGCCGGCGGCCTCGAGCTTGAGCCGCAGGAATACACACTGGAGACCGTTGTGGCAGCGTCCGACGGCGGCTCGGCAACTGCGTCTTCTGCTGCCGCAGTGTTGCCCACCGGCGGTTTCGTCGTGTTGAACACCGAGGTGACGCCCGAACTTGAGGCCGAGGGCCTGGCCAGGGACATGGTCCGCTCCATCCAGCAGGCGCGCAAGGACGCCGGGCTGAATGTCAGCGACCGGATCCGCACCACGATCTCGGCGCCCATGAACCTCGTCGATGCCCTCAAGGCCCATGAAAACCTCGTGGTGACCGAAACGCTTACGGTGGAACTCGGCTTGTCCTCCAGCGGGGACGACTCAGAACTGCAGATCGCCGTCGAAAAAGTGGAGGCCTAGGACATGAGTGACGAATTCTCTGTGGAGAGCGTCTACGCCGAGCTGCTGGGCAGGGCGCCGGAAAACAAGATGGAGCCGCGGCTGGCACCGCTGTTCCGCGCCATGGATGTGCTGGGGGAGCCGAACAAGGCCTTTCCGATCATCCACATCACCGGCACCAACGGAAAAACGTCCACTGCCCGGATGATCGAGGCCGGCCTGCGCGCCCACGGCCTCAGCACCGGCCGCTACACGAGCCCGCACCTATCCAAGGTCACAGAGCGCATCAGCGTGGACGGGGAGCCGGTGTCCGATGAGACGTTCGTGCGCATCTGGGACGAGATCCGGCCCTACCTGCAGATCGTGGACGACGAACTCACGGCCGAGGGCCAGCCCAGGCTCACGTACTTCGAGTGCCTGACCATCCTTGCCTTCGCCGTCTTCGCTGACCAGCCGGTCAATGTGGCCATCATGGAAGTGGGCCTTGGCGGCATCACCGACGCCACCAATGTCGGCGACGGCCAGGTGTCCGTCGTGACACCCATTTCCCTGGACCACACCGACCTGCTCGGGGACACCACCGAGGACATCGCGTACGAGAAGGCTGGCATCATCAAGCCCGGCGGCTTCCTCATCAGCGCCGCCCAGCCCGTGGACGCTGCACAGGTGCTGCTGGACAAGGCGAAAGAGGTGCAGGTGCCGTTCCGCTTCGAAGGGGTGGAATTCGGCGTCGAGTCCCGGCGGGTCGCCGTGGGCGGACAGATCGTGACCGTGCAGGGCATCGCCGGGCGCTACCCGGACCTCATGGTTCCGCTGCACGGAGCCCACCAGGCCGAGAACGCAGCCGTCGCGGTGGCCGCGCTGGAAGCGTTCCTGGGCGGCGGGGAGAAGGAGCTGTCCGCAGAGGTCCTGCAGGACGCCTTCGCCACCGTCTCCTCCCCGGGACGGCTGGAAGTGGTGCGGACGGCCCCCACCATCATCGTGGACGCGGCCCACAATCCGGACGGCATCCGTGCCTCCTCCGAAGCGATCCACGAGGCCTTCAGCTTCAGCAAACTGGTGGTGGTCGTCGGCGTCCTCAAGGAAAAGGACGCCGAGGAAATCCTGCGCCAGCTCAAGGAGTCGCTGGGCGATCTCGCGGAGGAATTCTGCTTCACCCAGTCCAACTCCCCGCGGGCGGTGCCTGCCGCGGAACTGGCGGAGATCGCCGTCGACCTCGGCTTTGGCGAGGAGAACATCCACATTGCTGAAAAGCTGGACGATGCCCTGGAGTGGGCCGTGGAACGCGCCGAAGCCAACGAGGACCTCGCGGGCGGCGTGCTCGTGACCGGCTCGATCACCCTGGTGGCTGATGCCCGCATTCTGCTCGGAAAGGCGGCTGCCTGATGGCACGGCTGACCAAGGCGCAGCGCGAATGGCGGCCGGGCATGCCGAAAAAGCGGCGCTCCACGAAGATCATGTTTGCCTCCACGGTACTGCTGCTGGAAGCGTTTGTGGTCTTCTTCGCCACGCTCGCCGTGTTCGGACTGCGCCGCAACGATGTGTCCCCGGTCCTGATTCTGTCCGTGGGCATCGCGCTGAGCATCGTCCTGGTGCTGGCCTGCGCTGTCCTGTCAAAGCCTTGGGGCGTGGGGCTCGGGTGGATTCTGCAGCTGGTGCTCATTCTGTGCGGCTTCGTTGAACCCATGATGTTCCTGGTCGGCGCCCTGTTTGCGCTGGCCTGGTGGTACGGGATCAGGACCGGCATCCGGATCGACCGGGAAGCAGCGCAGAGGGCCCGGGAGCAGGCCGAATGGGACGCCGCGCACCCGGACGGGCCGGGCAACGAAGCCGGCCAGACCCCGTAGACTTACCCTGAACCCAAAAACAACCGCATTGGAGCAGCTGTGAGCATTGAGCGCACCCTCGTCCTGATCAAGCCCGACGGCGTCGCACGGAACCTGACCGGCGAAATCATCAGCCGCGTCGAGTCCAAGGGGTACACCCTGGCCGACCTCAAGAAGGTCAGCGCCACCCGCGAGCTGCTCGAGCAGCACTATGAAGAGCACCTGGGCAAGGCGTTCTACGAGCCGCTCGTGGAATTCATGCTGAGCGGCCCGGTGGTCGCGGCGATCTTCGAAGGCCACCGGGTCATCGAGGGCTTCCGCTCCTTGGCCGGCACCACCGACCCGACGACGGCGGCCCCCGGCACCATCCGCGGTGACTTCGGCCGCGACTGGGGCGTGAAGGTCCAGCAGAACCTCGTCCACGGCTCCGACTCCGTGGACTCGGCTGAGCGCGAAATCAAGATCTGGTTCTAACCGCCCAACCGCGGCCTGCTTAAGCTCCCGCCGGTTAAGCGCGAACGTACACTTGTGGCCCCTGACTCCGCGGAGTCAGGGGCCACAAGTGTACGTTCGCGCTGTCTGCTGTGCGCTGTCCGAATGGGTGTTGGGGCTAGAAGCCGGAGGTGCCGATGAAGACCTGGATGAAGGCGAAGAAGATGCTGGCGATGACTGCCACGTAAAGCAGCGCGGTGATGATCCACCCGGAGTCGCCAAGGAGTCTGGCCACTCCGGCGGGTGCCGGGATAGCCCCGCGGACGACGTTGCGGACCGTGACCCAGACGAACAGCGGAATCATGGCGGCCCACACCACCATGCAGAACGGGCACAGAACGCGGATTTCATACAGCGCCTGGAACCAGAGCCACACGACGAAGGCGAACCCCAGCGTCACGCCGGTCTGCAGTCCGAGCCAGTACCAGCGGGCGAACTTGGCTCCGGAAAGCAGCGCCATTCCTGTGGTGATGATGACGGCGAAGGCCACGATGCCGATGAACATATTGGGGAAGCCGAACACCGAGCTCTGCGGGGTCTGCATCACCTGGCCGCAGGAAATCCACGGGTTCACGTCGCAGACGGTGGTGTGGTTCGGGTCCTTGAGGACCTCAAGCTTTTCCAGCACGAGGATGGCCGACGCCAGCCAACCCACCACGCCTGTGATCAGCAGCAGCCACCCGAACGGACGGTCGCGTGTCATGGCCGGCAAGGAAGCGCCGGAAGCGGCGGGAGTGCGCTCGGAGTCGTCGGCGAATGCGTGCTCGGAATCCGTGCCTGTGGATGGGGAAATGCTGGGCATGGCGGTGGCGTCCTTTGTCTGGGGTGCTCCTGCCCAGATTGTATCGCCGCAGGCTGGGTGTCAGCTTGGGACCGCCTTGCTGCCCGTGCCCGTTTGACCGTGTTTGTCACACAATGACGCCGTTTTTCAACAGCAGTATGAGAGAATGAACGTGGCTGGAGCACGAACCACATTCGGGTTCCGGTCCGGCGGCTTGTTCCCAAGACCGCCAATGAGAAGCAGTGCAGGCCCGGAAGACGGTCATCCGGCCTCCCGCATTCCATTGGACGGCACCTGGTTGTGACAGCAGAAACAACGGGTTCCAGTAACATCCCCGCCGGCCTTTCAGGGCTGCCGCACCCCAATGCCGGTGCGAACCTGAGGGTATCCAATTGACTTCTGTCAACGCCTGCGGGTTTTGACAATATGTGCCCCAATGGGTGCCGGATGTGGCGGCATATCAGGGGCAGGAGTGTTGCCACATATGGATAATGACCAGGTAGTAGCCGTTAATGAGGATCCGGCCGAGAAGGAAGAGCCGGTAGCCGCAGAAGCACCCAAGAAAGCCACCCGGACCAGGCGCAAGGCAGCGCCCAAGGCAGAAGAGCCGGAGGCCCAGGTTTCGCTGCCCGAGCCCGAAGTGCAGGAACCCGTCCTCGCCGCGCCTTCACTGTCGGCCGAGCCCGATGTGTCAGGCCCGGTCGGGGCTGCCCACTCTGAGGTAACAGAGGTGGAAGCTGCCGTGGCCGAGGCGAAAGCCCCGGTACGGCGCACTCGTGCCCGCAAGAAGGTCGCCGAGGAGCCGCTGCCCGCCTTTGCTGACACGGCCGAGGCTGAGCCGGCTCCGGCCGCTGCGGAGATTGCTGAACCTGAAGCCAAACCTGTGCGCCGCCGCCGCGTCGCCAAGGCGAAGACCGGCGAGACCGCAGAAGCGCAATCCGCGGATGCGGAGACAACAGACGCGCAGACAACAGTCGCGGAGACCACACCAGCAGAGCCCGCCCTGGCTCCTGAAGCACCTGCGGCTGCGCCGGCGGTGGAAACCCGGGTGGAAGAAACGCCGGTGGCAGACATCCGGGCTGAAGCAGCTGCCGCCGTCGAAAGCGCGGAGGCAGAGGCGGAGGCCGCCAAGGCTGAACAGACTGAGGAAGCGCCCGCGCCGGCCACTACGGCAGGACTGTTCCTTGAGCCGGCATCCGTGACCTCCATCATCTTCCAGGCTCCCGACCTCAACACCGTGATCCGTCCGGCCGCTCCTGCCGCCAGCGCGCAGGAAGCTGAAGCCGGCGATGGCGAGGACGAACAGGACGACGACGGCGGACGCCGCCGGCGCCGCAGCCGCGGACGCCGCGGACGGACCCGGAACGACCGTGAGGTCACCGAGGACTCAGACGAGGACACTGAAGGCATTGACGCTGCCGAGGACGGCGACGAGGAGACAGCAGGCCAGGTCGAGGAAGGCGTCACTTCGCGCCGCCGCCGCCGGCGCCGCCGCGGGGACCAGGACCTTGAGCTCACCGGCGGGGGAGACGACGATCCCCCCAACACCGTCACGCGGGTGCGCGCTCCGCGCACCCCCAGTGAACCGGCTGTCAGCAACCGGGTTACCAGCGTCAAGGGTTCCACCAGGCTCGAAGCGAAGAAGCAGCGCCGCCGCGAATCCCGCGACACAGGCCGCCGCCGCACCGTCATCACCGAGGCCGAGTTCCTGGCCCGGCGCGAATCTGTGGACCGCCAGATGATTGTGCGCCAGCGCGACGACAGAATTCAGATCGGCGTCCTGGAAGACGGCGTGCTGGCCGAGCACTTCGTGTCCAAGACGCAGCAGGATTCCCTGATCGGCAACGTCTACCTCGGCAAGGTCCAGAATGTGCTGCCCTCGATGGAGGCCGCCTTCGTCGACATCGGACGCGGACGCAATGCTGTGCTGTACGCCGGCGAAGTGAACTGGGAAGCAGTCAACCTCGAAGGCAAGCAGCGCCGGATCGAGAACGCCCTGAAGTCCGGCGATTCCGTCCTGGTGCAGGTCACCAAGGATCCCGTCGGCCACAAGGGCGCGCGCCTGACCAGCCAGATCTCCCTGCCCGGGCGTTACCTTGTGTACGTGCCCGGCGGTTCCATGACGGGCATCTCGCGCAAGCTTCCCGACGTCGAACGCAACCGGCTGAAGCGGATCCTCAAGGACCGCCTTCCGGAGGACGCGGGCGTCATCGTCCGCACCGCTGCCGAAGGCGCATCCGAGGAAGAGCTCACCCACGACATCAACCGCCTCCGGGCGCAGTGGGAAGGCATCGAAAGCCAGTCGACGTCCACCAAGGTCCTCGCCCCCGAGCTGCTCTATGGCGAACCCGACCTGACCATCAAGGTGGTCCGTGACGTCTTCAACGAGGACTTCTCCAAGCTGATCGTCTCCGGCGATGAAGCGTGGGACACCATCGAGGCCTACGTCACCTACGTTGCCCCGGACCTCGTCGGCCGGCTTGAAAAGTGGACCAAGGACCAGGACATCTTCGCTGCCTGGCGGATCGACGAGCAGATCCACAAGGCGCTGGAGCGCAAGGTGTTCCTGCCCTCAGGCGGATCCCTGGTGATCGACCGCACCGAAGCCATGACCGTGGTGGACGTCAACACCGGAAAGTTCACCGGCAGCGGCGGCAACCTCGAGGAAACCGTCACCAAGAACAACCTGGAAGCGGCTGAGGAAGTCGTCCGGCAGCTGCGACTGCGGGACATCGGCGGCATCATCGTGATCGACTTCATCGACATGGTCCTGGAGTCGAACCGTGACCTCGTGCTGCGCCGCATGGTGGAGTGCCTGGGCCGCGACCGGACCAAGCACCAGGTGGCCGAGGTGACCTCGCTGGGCCTCGTGCAGATGACCCGCAAGCGCATGGGCACCGGCCTGCTGGAAGTCTTTGGCGAGCAGTGCGAGGTCTGTGCAGGCCGCGGTGTTGTCACCCATGACGAGCCCGTCGAGCACCGCCGCGCCAATGTCGTGGCAGCTGAACACCACGTTCCGCGCAGCGAGCACCAGCCTGCTGTGCGCACCGAGCGCAAGAGCCGGCGCCGCGGCAAGGGCGGACAGGGACCGGCTGAGACGGGTCCCGCCGCACCGGCCGCCGTGCACCACGAGCCCAGCGAAGCGGAGCGGCACGCCAAGGCCGAGGCAACGCGGGCGGCACTTGCCAACATCGCGGCGGCTGCGCACGCCGCGCACCTCCATGAGGACGCGGCCCACCAGGCAGCTTCCGGTGAGCAGCGCCCGGTTCCTGCCGCGTCGGCGCCCGCTCCGGAGAGCCCGGCGGTACACCGCAGCCCCGAGACGGAAAGTGTTTCGGGCCGGCCCGGCGCCGTGCTCACCTTCGGCGGGGAGAAGGTAGTGCTTCCCTTCGTGGAGCACACCGAGCCTCCGGCCGTGAAGCCTGCGCTGACCCTTGACCGGCTCGAGGAAGCCTTTGCGCACCTCGGCGAGCCGGCACCGGAAGGCTCAAAGGCGGCCGAGCGTCCGACGACGGACGAGTCGCCCAAGGCGGCCGAGCCTTCAAAGACAGCTGAGCCTGGGAAGGCCGCCGACCTGCCAGCCCCGGCATCTGCTGCAACGCAGGCATCCATTGACAGCGACAGGGACCGGTTCGCTGACCATTCAGACGTGGCCGTCCGGACCCGCCGTCCGCGCCGCAACCGCAGTGCCAGCCGGGCGCAAGGTGCCGCTAACGAGACGTCCGTAGAGCACCACGAGGCTGTGCCCGTGGCCGCTGCCGGCCACTCGCACGAGGCCAAAGCCCCGGCGCCGGACAAGCCCGCGGCTCCCCAGGTTGCGGATGAACCCATCATTCTGGGCGTAGGCGTACCCGCTTCCGAGCTGTAGAGGGGCATTCAGACGGGACTCAGTTCCCGGCTGCCGCTCCTCCGGCGGCTTTCCAGAAAGAGCGGGCCGGTGCTGCAACAGCAGCGCCGGCCCGCTGGTTTAACCGCCCGCTGCTAAGGACTGACGGTCGCAAACCGACACGCAGCGCCGCGGACGGAGGGACCGGCTAGGCTGGGGGACTGACACGGGGTGCCGAGCACGGAGCCGGCTGAGATCCAAACCCGTTGAACCTGACCGGTTAGTACCGGCGAAGGGATGTCTTTCTTTGTCTGCAACATCTGCCCTGCCCCTGACAGCTGCCCCGCTTTCGATCGCCACGATGTCTTTTGGTGCAGACATCAGCGGAGAAGCGGCTCCCGTCCACGTTCCGTCCGCCACCCGGCGAGTTCCCCGGGTCCTGGCCATCGCCGGATCAGATCCTTCCGGCGGCGCCGGCATCCAGGCCGACCTGAAAAGTATTGCAGCCCACGGAGGCTACGGGATGGCCGCCATCACCGCGCTGACAGCACAAAACACCCGGGGAGTCAGCGGCGTCCACGTGCCGCCGGCTGACTTCATCGCCGCGCAGCTCGCGGCGGTCAGCGACGACATCGCCGTGGACGCGGTGAAGATCGGCATGCTGGGTGACGCGGAGGTGATCACCGCGGTCCGGAGCTGGCTCGAGAAGGTGCGTCCCGGCGTCGTTGTTCTGGATCCCGTCATGGTTGCCACGAGCGGAGACCGCCTCCTGCAGGAATCCGCCGAGGGGGCACTGCGGGCGCTGCTGCCCCTCGCGGACCTCATCACCCCTAACCTTGCCGAACTGAGCATGCTGCTGGGTGAACAGGAAGCGGCCACCTGGTCCGAGGCCCTGGAACAGGGAAAACGGCTTTCGGCCGAAACCGGGGCGACTGTCCTCGTTAAAGGCGGCCACCTCGAGGACGCTGAGTGCCCGGATGCCCTGGTGAACCCAGGCGGGGCATTGTCGGCGGATGTTGTGGTGGTTGAGGGGCAGCGCGTAGGCACCCGCAACAGCCACGGCACTGGGTGCTCGCTGTCCGCAGCGATGGCGACCGTGCAGGCCCGGCTGGGGGACTGGGAACAGGCCCTCCGAACCGTCAAGCCCTGGCTGGAAGGCGCCCTGCGCGCCTCTGAACAGCTCGAGGTTGGCCACGGCAACGGCCCGATCCACCACTTCCACCATCTGCCGCCGGCGGACCGCACGGCCGATGGCAGCTTCGCCGCGCTGCTCCAGGCAGAGTCCGCCGCAGACCTGACGGCGATTTACGGTCTGGATTTCATCCGCGGGCTGTCGGAGGGGACCCTTCCGGAAAACCAGTTTGCCTACTACCTCGCGCAGGATGCCATCTACCTCAACGGTTATTCGCGGGTCCTCGCCAGGGCCAGTGCCCTCGCCCCCACCGAAGCGGAGCAGCTGTTCTGGGCGCGTTCCTCCCAGCAGTGCCTCGAGGTCGAGTCCGAACTGCACCGAAATTGGCTCAGCACCCGTACAGTCCCTGGCGACCTTGGTCCGGTGACGAAGGCTTACGTGGACCACCTGGTCGCGGCGTCGGCATCCGGCAGCTACGGCGTGCTGGTCGCGGCGGCGCTCCCGTGCTTCTGGCTCTACGCCGAAGTCGGGCAGACCCTGCATACCGGATTCCTGGCTGCCGGCGCCCCGGAACGACACCCCTACGCGGAATGGTTGCGGACCTACGCCGACGAGGGCTTTGCGGCAGCGACCCGGCAGGCCATCGCGATCACGGACGCAGCGGGGCGAAAAGCGTCCGGGGCGGAACGCGGAGAGATGCTCACGGCCTTCCGGCACTCGTGCCGGTTTGAGGTTGAGTTCTTCGACGCGCCACGCCGCTACAGCTGAGCGGGAGCGGACAGTTAAGCCGGTAAGATAAACGCGCATGGTCACGGCAGGCTCGGTGCGAAAGCCCCTGTGGTGCTTATCACGGACAACCCGCCGGGACCAGCCTCATTTGCGGCCGAGGGCAAAATTAGCGTAATCTAGATCTTCGGTGCTTACGCCAACACTTGGGTTATGACCCCGGGAACGGACCATTCGGGACTGTTCTTGGGTTAGCTCACGGATTCCCCCGGGGAATCCACGGCGTTGAGGCACAGCGAGAGCCAGGCCCTACACAATTGGACCCGGGTTCCGCACGCAAATTTAGTAATAAACGTCGAGAGAAGTGAGTTCCCAAGTGGTGTACGCGATTGTCCGCGCAGGCGGCCGCCAAGAGAAGGTTTCCGTTGGAGACTTCGTTACCCTGAACCGCGTCGCCGGTGGAGCCGGCAGCACCATTGAGCTGCCCGCACTGCTCCTGGTTGACGGTGACAAGGTCACGTCTGCTGCGGCGGACCTGGCCAAGGTAACTGTTACGGCTGAGATCCTTCAGGACCTGCGTGGTCCGAAGATCGTCATCCAGAAGTTCAAGAACAAGACCGGTTACAAGAAGCGCCAGGGTCACCGTCAGGAACTGACCAAGGTCAAGATCACCGGTATCCAGTAACTTCTGTTACTGATCAGGTTTCCAGCAGATTCCCCAGAATTTAGAGGCAGGCATTCCAAATGGCACATAAAAAGGGCGCGAGCTCCACTCGCAACGGTCGTGACTCCAACGCACAGTACCTCGGCGTCAAGCGCTTCGGCGGCCAGGTAGTTTCCGCAGGCGAAATCATCGTTCGCCAGCGCGGCACCCACTTCCACCCCGGTGCAGGCGTTGGCCGCGGTGGCGACGACACCCTGTTCGCACTGCAGGCCGGCGCTGTCGAATTCGGCACCCGCCGCGGCCGTCGAGTCGTGAACATCGTTGCTGCTGCAGCTGCAGAGTAACAACTGAACTAAACCGGTGGAGCGGGCCATGATGGCCCGCTCCACTGGTCTTTTAACCGCATTACAATCAATTTGGACGTTCCAACACGGCCAAATTAAGCACAGAGGAGATTCACCGTGGCGAGCTTTGTAGACCGCGTAGTACTGCACGTATCCGGCGGTACCGGCGGCCACGGCTGTGTCTCTGTCCACCGCGAGAAGTTCAAGCCTCTCGGCGGACCCGACGGCGGCAACGGCGGCAACGGCGGCGACGTCATCCTGCGGGTAGACTTCCAAACCACTACGCTGCTGGACTACCACCACGCCCCTCACCGCCACGCCACCAACGGCGGTCCGGGCATGGGCGACTGGCGCGGCGGCAAGAACGGCGAGACCCTGATCCTGCCGGTCCCGGACGGCACGGTCGTCAAGACCAAAGACGGTAAAGTCCTCGCCGACCTCGTGGGCGAAGGCACTGAGTACATTGCAGCCGCCGGTGGCCTGGGCGGGCTAGGCAACGCAGCCCTGTCCTCCCAGAAGCGGCGCGCACCGGGCTTCGCCCTGCTCGGCATCGAGGGCGAGTCCGCCGACATCGTGCTGGAACTGAAGTCCATCGCTGATATCGCACTGGTCGGGTTTCCCTCCGCCGGTAAGTCGAGCCTGATCGCGGCCATGTCCGCTGCCCGGCCCAAAATTGCCGATTACCCCTTCACTACGCTCATTCCGAACCTTGGCGTTGTGCAGGCTGGCGACGTGAGGTTCACCATCGCGGACGTCCCCGGGCTCATCGAAGGCGCAAGCGAAGGCAAGGGCCTGGGGCACAACTTCCTGCGACACGTGGAACGGTGCGCTGCTTTGGTGCACGTTTTGGACTGCGGTACGCTGGAATCTGACCGAGATCCACTCTCCGACCTCGCCATTATCGAAGCCGAACTCGAAAAATATGCCGTTGACATGAGCTATGCCGGCAATGACGGCGAGGTTGTTCCGCTTAACCACCGGCCCCGTTTGGTCGCACTGAACAAGGTGGACCTGCCGGACGGCAAGGACATGGCCGAGTTCGTCCGTCCCGAGCTGGAATCCAGGGGCTACCGCGTGTTCGAGGTTTCCGCCACGAGCCACGAGGGCCTTCGGCAGCTTGGATTTGCCATGGCGGAGATCGTCAAGGCCGCCCGTGACTCGGTGGCGGCCACACCGCCGAAGGTGCATGCCCCGGTACTGCGCCCCCGTGCGGTGAACGAGACCGGCTTCAAGATCCGCCGCGAAGAAAAGAACCTGGAGCCGCTGTTCCGGGTGTTGGGTGAAAAGCCTGTGCGGTGGGTCAAGCAGACTGACTTCACGAATGAGGAAGCCATCGGCTACCTCGCCGACAGGCTTGCGAAGCTTGGCGTGGAAACCGAGCTGTTCAAGCAGGGCGCCAAGCCCGGCGACACCGTGGTAATCGGTGACGACGACGGCGTGGTGTTCGACTGGGAGCCGACGATGATGGCCGGTGCCGAACTGCTGGCATCGCCGCGCGGTACAGATATCCGCTTCGCAGACGTCGGCGACCGCCCCACCCGGACCCAGAAGCGCGAGGAACAGATCGAACGCCGGGAGGCGAAGGCTGCGGCGCGTGCCGAGCTGGAAGCCGAACGCAAGGCGGGCATCTGGACAGAGTCAGTCAGCGGGCGCCGTGCCGCACGGCCGCTCAAGGAGAGTGGACTGAACACCCAACATGAGGAGTGAACCCGCACACGTGTCTGATACGTCCGGAATTGTCATCGAGGAGCCCAAGACCGACCGCCGGAGCATGCTCGCCAGAGCGCGGCGCATCGTCGTCAAGGTCGGATCGTCGTCGCTCACCAGCATCAAGGGCGGAATTTCCGAAGAGGCGCTGATCGAACTCTCCAACACGCTCGCTGCCAAGACCAACGAGGGCACCGAGATCATCCTGGTCTCCTCGGGTGCCATCTCCGCGGGGCTCGCGCCGCTCGGCCTTGAGAAGCGTCCGCGTGACCTTGCCACCCAGCAGGCGGCAGCCAGCGTGGGTCAGGGACTGCTCATGGCCCGTTACACCCACGCGTTCGCCGCCCACGGTGTAACCGTGAGCCAGGTGCTGCTGACGGCGGATGACCTGATGCGGCGCAGCCACCACCTGAATGCGTTCCGGGCACTGAACCGGCTTCTGAACCTCGGCGTCGTGCCCGTCGTCAACGAGAACGACACCGTCGCCACGCACAAGATCCGGTTCGGCGACAACGACCGCCTCTCCGCACTTGTTGCCCACCTGGTGCGCGCGGACGCGCTGATCCTCCTGTCCGACGTCGACTCCCTCTATGACGGACCTCCCTCCAGCGGTGCCAAGCGGATTCCGCAGGTTGACGGACCGGAGGACCTTGAAGGCGTCAACATCGGGAAGACCGGTAAAGCCGGCGTCGGTACCGGCGGCATGCAGACGAAGGTCGAGGCCGCCATCATGGCCGCCGACTCAGGCATTCCGGCTTTGGTCACGTCCACGGGAAATGCCGCCGCGGCCCTCGCCGGCGAGGACGTGGGAACCTGGTTCTCCGTGAACAGCGGCCGCAAGTCCGTGCGCATGATGTGGCTCGCCCACCTCGCGCATGTGCAAGGCCGGCTGCTTCTCGACAACGGCGCCGTAAAGGCTGTGCGGGACAAGGGCGCTTCCCTGCTGCCGGCAGGCATTACGGCCGTTGAAGGCCACTTCGAATCCGGCGACGCCGTAGAAATGGTTGCGCCCGACGGTACCGTGATCGCCCGCGGGCTGGTCAACTACTCGGCCGATGAACTGCCGCAGATGCTGGGGCGTTCCACCGTGGAACTGGGGGAGTCCCTGGGCCGCGGCTTTGACCGTGAAGTTGTTCACGTTGATGACCTGGTTCTGGTCTGACGGACAGACTCACCTAGACTTGAATGATGACTGAGGCACTGATGAACCAAGCAGCAGAGACACCCACCGACGCTACGCAGGTCCCTTCCATGCCGGAAAACAGCCAGCCCACGCCGGCCGAGGTTGAGTCGGCCGTGTACGCCGTCGCGGACCGCGCCCGAGAGGCAGCCCGCAGCATGTCCCGCGCCAACCGTGCGCTGAAGGATAAGGGACTGCGCGCCATCGGCAGCGCCCTGCTCGAGCGGAAGGCCGAAATTCTCGCAGCCAACGTTAAGGACGTCGAAAACGGGCGTGCCAACGGAACCTCCGCGGCACTGCTCGACCGGCTGACCCTGAACGAGGCCCGCATCGAGGCCCTTGCAGCCGCCCTGGAAAACCTCGCCGGACTGCCCGACCCTGTCGGCAATGTGGTCCGCGGCCAGACCCTGCCCAACGGCCTGCGCCTGCGCCAGGTCAACGTGCCCATGGGCGTAGTGGCGGCCATCTACGAAGCGCGCCCCAACGTCACGGTTGATATCGCAGGCCTGGCGCTGAAGAGCGGCAACGCCGTGATCCTGCGCGGCGGAACTGCCGCAGCAGCCACCAACGAAGCCCTCATCGGGGTGCTGCGCGAGGCACTCGTCTCCATCGGCCTGCCCGCCGACGCCGTCCAGACCGTGGACCAGTACGGCCGCGAGGGTGCCAACGTGCTGATGCGCGCCCGCGGCAGGGTCGACGTGCTGATTCCCCGGGGTGGCCGTGAATTGATCCAGACGGTGATCAACAACTCCTCCGTTCCGGTCATCGAGACCGGAGAGGGCAACGTCCACATCTTCATCGACGAGTCCGCCGGCGAAGACATGGCCGTGGAAATCCTCCTGAACGCCAAGACCCAGCGTCCGAGCGTGTGCAACACAGTGGAAACCCTCCTGGTCCACTCCAAGTCGGACGTCCTCCCGGCGGTGGCCTCGGCCCTGGCCAAGGCCGGTGTCCGCCTCCACGCCGATGAGCGTGTCCTGGCGGCACTGCCGGCGTCGGTGGAAGCCGTGCCTGCCACCGATGAGGACTGGGCCACCGAGTACATGGACCTGGACCTCGCGGTTGCCATGGTGGACAGCCTCGACGACGCGGTGCAGCACATCCGCACCTGGACCTCGGGCCACACCGAGGCGATTCTCACCAACGATCTGGCCAACGCCGAGCGGTTCATCGCGGAGATTGATTCGGCCGCGGTGATCGTGAACGCGTCCACGCGCTTTACCGACGGCGGCGAGCTTGGTCTCGGGGCGGAAGTCGGCATCTCCACGCAGAAGCTTCACGCACGGGGGCCCATGGGCCTGACGGAGCTCACCACCACGAAATGGATTGTCCAGGGTGAGGGCCAGGTCCGCGGCTAGCACCGCCGTTATCCGCACCGGCAAAGCGGTAACATAGTACAGAAGTCCGGAACGGCGGGAATTTCCGCCGTCGTCATCCTTTTATTCATTCCTAGGGGAGAAAATGCTGCTCCAGCAGATCGCCGCGTCAGTTGCAGGACACGAAGAGAAGGCCCCGCTGTGGGCCGAGCCATGGGTCTTTGGCGTGTCGATGTTCGCACTCCTTCTGGTGATGATGTTTGTGACGCTCTCCTACACGAACCTGGGCAACCGCCACAGCGCTGTTGACGAGCACGCGGACCCGCACCGCCAGCACCCCAACAAGCACGACCACGGCCAGGGCCACTAACATTTCTGCCGCATTGCACCACGGCAGCCGGCAACGCCGGTTGAGGCTGGGCGTGATGGGTGGGACGTTTGACCCCATTCATCACGGCCACCTCGTGGCTGCCAGCGAGGTCGCCGCAAAGTTCGGGCTGGACGAAGTAGTGTTCGTCCCGACCGGCCAGCCGTGGCAGAAGTCCAGCAAGAAAGTCAGCGAACCGGAGCACCGCTACCTGATGACCGTCATTGCCACGGCATCAAACCCGCGGTTTACGGTCAGCCGTGTAGACGTGGACCGTCCCGGACCCACATACACCATCGATACCCTGCGGGATCTGCGGCGCCAGCGCCCGGACGCCGACCTGTTCTTCATCACCGGCGCGGACGCCCTGGCGCAGATCCTGTCCTGGAAAGACATCGATGAGCTCTGGTCCCTGGCGCACTTCGTTGGGGTCACCCGCCCCGGCCACGAACTTGACGGCATGGGCCGCAAGGATGTCAGCCTCCTGACGGTGCCGGCCATGGCGATTTCCTCAACGGACTGCCGTGCACGAGTGGCCGCCCACAACCCGGTCTGGTACCTCGTTCCCGACGGGGTTGTTCAGTACATCGCGAAATACGGACTGTACGCCGCGCCGCCGGCCGAACAAGACAGCTCCGCGCTTACCGAGACAGACGCAACCGCCAGCACTGAATGAGTTTTCAATGAGTCAGGAACAGCCACCCATCCGCAGCCGCCGTGAACTTCGGAAGGCCAGAGATGCAGCCCAGGGCAAGGTCCGGGAGGCCGGCACCACCGGTGCCGGCGAGGTAGCCCCTGCCTCGAAAGCGGCGGCCGCGGGCCAGCCTGCAGCCAAAGCCCCTGCCGCGAACCAGCCTGCGGCTGCCAAAGCGCCCGCCGGCCAGGCAGCGGCCAAAGCTCCTGCCGCAAAGCAGCCGGCTGCTCCAGCCAACACCGGCCGTGTCCGCCGTGTAGCACCGGGACCGGTGGATTCGGTCCCCGCGGGTCAGGCGGCCGAGCGCTCGTCGCAGGTCCGGGCCAGGGACCGTGCCGCTTTGCGCACCATCAAGGAACTTGCGGAAAAGGAAGGGCAGCTGTCCGGGGGAGGGCCGCCCACGCGCCGCCAGCTGAGGCTGATGGAGCTGGAAAAGGCCGTGACCTCGGCCATTCCCGTGGTGCCGCCTGCTTCCGGCCAACCAAATCCTGCTGCGCCTGCCCAGGGTAAAACCCCTGCAGGTCCGGCGGTTTCTGCTCCGTCAGCCGCACCGGCACGGCCAGCCGTCCAGGGGCAGGCTCCCGCCCAGCCGAAGACGGCTCCCCAGGCGGCCGCGGAGACCCCGCCTGGCATTCCCAACGAATTGCCCGAGGGCATGACTGTTGAGCAGGCCCTCGAAGCCCGTGCGCTCATCGCCGAACAGGCGAAGAACCAGATCGCCAAGATGGAGCACATTGCGGCGACCGATCCTGAAGCCGTGGACCCTGAGATCCTGGCCCAGCAGATCGCGCTGGCGGAACGCGCGGCGATCCTCAACAAGCGGGCCATGGCGAAACAGAAACTCGCCGAAAAGAACACGCCGGCACAGCCGGACAACGGTCCGTCCACTGCCAGCAACCTGGCGATGGTGACGCCGCTGGAGTTTGTCCAGGTGCCGGGCGTGGAGCGCCCGGTCATGAAGCGCCCGGCCACGTCCTACGTTCCTGTCGTCACCAATCCCGGACCGCGCGTACCGGCACGCGGAACCAAGCCGCCAAAGGCCCCCCGTTCAGCCGGCAGTGCACCTTCAACGGGGCGTTCGCGCGTCATCGCACGTGCTGAGGCCGCGGCACGGGCGGCGTCTTCGCCCCCAGCGGCGAAGCCAGCAGCCCGGCAGGCCCCGGCCCCGCAGTCCGCCGCGGCCCCGCCGGCAGCTGCGCCGGACACAGAGTCGAACGAAGAGTTTGCCGCGCTCCCTCCGGTGTCGGCGAAATCCGCCTACGGGCTGGACCCGCTGGACGCCGCCACAGCCGGCCTCGGCCGGGCCAACCGGCTACGGCTGCTGCAGGTGGGAGTACTTGCCCTCGGGCTAATGGCACTCATGGCCGGCATCATCATGATCATCAGCGGACTCTCACGCTGACTTCAGCAACAACACCAGGTTTAACACCACTACAAGGAGTCCCGTGACTGCATCTGATTCATCCATTGCCACAGCCCGACATGCAGCGAAGGCCGCAGCAGACAAGATTGCCCAGGACATTGTGGCTCTGGACGTCAGCGACCGCCTTGCCCTCGCGGATGTCTTCCTGATCGCTTCGGCACCCAGCGAACGCCAGGTCAACGCCATCGTCGACGGCATCGAAGAGGAGCTCCTCAAGCAGGACCTTCGGCCGGTGCGTCGCGAGGGGCGGTCCGCCGGACGCTGGGTACTTCTCGACTATTCGGACGTGGTGATCCACGTCCAGCACGAGGAGGACCGCGTTTTCTACGCGCTTGAGCGGTTGTGGAAGGATTGCCCCGTCGTGGACCTGCATCTCGGGGATGACACCTCAGCGAAAACGGCAGCGGGCTCCGAAACCGAACAGTCCAGCTGAGCCAGGAGTTAATTACGGAGCCGGCCGGGAATATGCCCGATTTGGAATTTTCGGAATCGCTGTTCTAAGATATTTGAGTTGCTTCGGAGAAATCCGGACTGTGGACCGGGCCTGACAGCGGAAGCTGAAGGCGACGAAGCAGCAAAAATACGGGGCTGTGGCGCAGCTGGTAGCGCACCTGCATGGCATGCAGGGGGTCAGGGGTTCGAGTCCCCTCAGCTCCACCGGTAACCGCCGGAACCAGATTCAAGATCTGGTTCCGGCGGTTTTTTGTTTGCTGCCTAGCTTTCCGGCGCATCCGGACGCTGGCTCGGCAGGTATCCCTGGCGCCTTGCTTCCCGCACCAGCAGCCGGATGTTCGCGAACAGCACGGCTTTCACGGCTGCCGGATCCGGCCGGTGCCCAAGTTTCAGCGCGTGTTCGAGTTTGCGGCAGTACCCTTCCAGCCTCAGCGCGCCCGCCATGGCGGATGTCACTCTCAGGCTGACCAGACCTTCGATGGCGTCGGTCTGGTCCTCGCTGGCGAGCCCGCGCAGGATCGTCGCGGCGCGGACGGGCAGCAACTGCAGGTAGTCGTCGATAAACGCCTGAGCCACGCCCGGGTTGGCTTCGTCTGCCAGGGAGCGCAGAACACGGCTGTCCAGCACCGGCAGGTCCTGATCATCAGCCACCGCAGCCTCCCTCGTCTCCATGACCGCACCCCTGTGGAGCGGCTGTCTTGAATACTCCAGCATCGATCTCAAGGCCATGGAAGAGTTCCCGCAACTTCGGCTCAAGACTGTCCATGGCGGGCGGAATGTCCCTCCAGCACCGCCTGCGGGACAGCTGTGGGCCCTCGATTTCGCATCCGGCGGGGTTGTGCATTACGCTATTCAGGTTGCTTCCGGGAAACACCAGCCGGGGATCAATGTACGGGGCTGTGGCGCAGCTGGTAGCGCACCTGCATGGCATGCAGGGGGTCAGGGGTTCGAGTCCCCTCAGCTCCACCACGCAGACAAGGGAAGGACCGTCCGGAAGGACGGTCCTTCTTTTTTTGGGGTCAACGGAACGAAGGGGACTCCCAGGCAGATCGGCCGACACATCGCCGATTAGGATGAGGACTGTGAACCGGAAGCTTCCTTGCTGAACTCCTTGTCGAACGCGGTGCCTGCGCCTGCCAGGACTGCCGATGTTCTGGTCATCGGTGCGGGGCAGGCGGGGCTGTCGGCGGCCTACCATCTGGCCCGCCGCGGCTTCCTGCCCGCCGGACCTGAAGCAGACTCCTCTCTGACCTACCGTGTCCTCGACGCCGAAGAAGGTCCGGGCGGAGCCTGGCGCCACCGCTGGAGGACTCTTCGGATGGCCACCGTCAACGGGATCAGCGATCTGCCGGGGATACCGCAGCCGGAGGTTGACCCCGCCGAGCCCAGCTCTGCGTTTCTCACCCGGTATTTTGACGCCTACGAGCGTCAACTGGGCCTCGCCATCGAGCGGCCCGTGAGGGTCGCCGCAGTATCCCGCGAGGACGATGCGCCGGCCGGGCGCCTGCGGGTGGGGACGTCCGACGGCGAGTGGTCTGTTCGCGCGGTCATCAACGCCACGGGTACATGGACACGGCCGTTCTGGCCCATCTATCCGGGCCGGTCCACCTTCAAAGGGCGGCAGCTGCACGTGGCCGATTACGTTTCCGCTGAGGAGTTCCGGGGCCGGCATGTCATCGTGGTCGGCGGCGGTATCTCTGCCGTCGGGCTGCTGGACGAAATCTCGCGCGCGACCTCCACCAGTTGGTTCACCCGGAGGGAACCTGTTTGGCGCGACACCGAGTTCGACCGCAAGGCGGGACACGACGCCGTCGCCCTCGTGGAGGAGCGCGTCCGGCTGGGTCTTCCGCCCCAGAGCGTTGTCTCCGTCACCGGACTCCTCTGGACGCCGACGCTCCGCGCGGCTGCGGCGCGGGGCGTCCTAAAGCGGCGTCCCATGTTCAGCGCCATAGAGCCCGACGGCGTCCGGCTGGCAGACGGAGGATTCCTCGCCGCCGATGTCATCCTGTGGGCTACCGGCTTCCGCGCCGAGCTGGAACACCTGGCGCCGCTGCACCTGCGCGGGCCTGGCGGCGGCATCGCCATGAACGGCACCCAGGTGGCAGCGGAACCGCGTGTGCATCTGGTGGGCTACGGGCCGTCGTCGTCCACCATCGGCGCCAACCGTGCCGGACGCGCCGCCGTCACCGCGCTTCTGAATTTTTTCGGCGCAGCCGTTGCAGCGGGACGGCAATCGGTGAAGCCGGATGCACGGTAAGTTTGCCCGGGGTGTCTTCCCGGTTGGCAGGAACATCGGGCACAGAGAGCGGCAACGAAGAGGCGGCAGCAGTACGTGACGGAAAACAGTCTGATGAATCTCCTGGGTGGACTGCGGAGACACCCCGATGTCGAGGCGCCGAACCTGCAGGCATGGGACGCCACGGACACGCTCCTGCTGGAGGCCGCGGCGGACCATCTGACGCCGGAAAGCACCGTCACGGTCATCGGTGACCGTTACGGGGCACTCACCCTCGGCATGCTTGCCGGGGCATCATTCCAGGCACCGGCGCGGGTTCGGGTGCACCAGGATCTCATCACAGGGGAACGGGCGCTGCGGAACAACGCGGCTGCGCTTGGCGTCGACGGCGGCTTTGAGCAGCTGCCCCTTGAAGAAGGCCTCCTGCGTGATGCCGACCTCGTTCTGCTGCAGCTGCCCAGAACCCTTGGCGAGCTCGAGGAGATTTCCGACGCCGTCGCGCGGTACGCGCCGCCGGGGACGGTGCTGCTGGCCGGCGGCCGCGTAAAGCATATGTCCCTCGGGATGAATACCGTTCTGGGGCGTTACTTCGAAACGGTCCAGCCTCAGCTGGCACGCCAGAAGTCCCGGCTCCTTGTGGCCTCCGTACCGCGGGCCGTGCAGCCGCAACCTCCGTACCCGGTGACCGAGCACAACGCGGAGCTTGACCTCAAGGTCTGCGCCCACGGCGCTGTCTTTGCCGGTACGCGGCTGGATATCGGCACACGGTTCTTATTGAAGTTTCTTCCGGAACTTCCCGCGGCAAGCACGGCGGTGGACCTGGGGTGCGGGACCGGGATACTGGCTGCAATGTACGCGCGCACCCACCCGGCGTCGGCAGTTATAGCGACAGACCGCTCAGCAGCCGCCACCGCTTCCGCCGCAGCCACGGCCGCGGCGAACGGCCTGGGCGGGCAAATCAGCGTGCTGCAGGATGATGCCATGGAGTCGGCCCCGGCGGGCAGTGCCGACCTTGTGCTGCTAAATCCTCCTTTCCACCTGGGTGCCAGCGTGCACGCAGGCGCCGGCATCAAGATGTTCGAGGCGGCTGCCCGTGTGCTGGCTCCGGGCGGGGAGCTGTGGACAGTCTTCAACAGCCACCTGCCGTACCTGCCCGCCCTGGAGAGCCTGGTGGGACCCACCCGCGTCAAAGGCAGAAACCCGAAATTCACGGTGGCCGTGAGCGTCAAAAGGCAGTAAGCCAGGCCTTCCTTGCGGCCAGGTCGCTCCTGGTCCAGCCCCGGGCGTGGGACATACCCGTATACCCGCAGGTAACGTACGATTCAGTCATCGATAGCTTCCCGCCCGACGATGCTTAGGGGATTCATTGACCGAGATCCGCCAACCCTCACCGAGGCGCGGAACCAACCTGCCCCGCATGGGTGACTTCAACCTGACAGTCATCCTCGACGCGGTCCGGCGCTCGTCCGGAGGGCTCAGCCGCGTCGAGCTGGCGCAGATCGTCGGCCTGTCCCCACAGACCATCTCCAACATTTCCCGCCGGCTGCTGGACCAGAACCTCATAGTCGAAGCGGGCAAGGAGGGGAGCGGACCAGGCAAACCGCGGACCATCCTTCGCCTGAACCCTTCCGGAATGTACGCGGTGGGGGTGCACCTGGATCCGGCCGTGTCGACGTTTGTGCTGTTGGATCTCGTCGGTGCGGTGGTGCAGCACTCACAGATCAGGACTCCGGATAACGGCAAACCTGATGCCGTCATCGGCGCCATTGCGGCTGAAATCGAACAACTGACCCAGTCGTCCGGTGTGGACCGGACCAAGATCGCCGGGCTGGGCGTCGCCGCCCCGGGTCCCATCGACCATGACCACGGAACCGTCGTGGAGCCCCCGCTGCTGAGCGGCTGGGACCGTGTTCCGCTACGGAGCGCCCTGGCGGACGCCACCGGCCTGGAGGTCCTGATGGACAAGGATGTGACCAGCGCCGCCGTCGCGGAGACCTGGGCGGGCGGGGCCAGCGGCACCGGCAGCTTCATTTTCATGTACATGGGCACCGGCATCGGCTGCGGCATCGTGCTCAATGACGAGGTGGTCCGCGGCACCTCGGGCAACGCCGGGGAAATCGGCCACATCATCGTCGACCCGGACGGTCCGCCCTGTGACTGCGGCCTGCGAGGGTGTGTGAAGTCTTCCTGCATCCCGCAGGTCCTAGTGGCTGACGCCCGGGCTGCGGGAGTTCTTGAGGGGACCGGCCCGTTGTCCGGTCCGGCGGTGCAGGAAGGCTTCGCCCGGCTGTGCGAGGCTGCCGAGACCGGAAACAGCGCGGCTGCCGCCATCATTGACAGGTCCGCCGTGCTGGTCGCCCGCGCTGCCGCCGTTGTGGCCAACACGCTCGACGTTGACCGCGTGGTTTTCGGCGGGCCGTTCTGGGGTCCGCTGTCCAAGCGCTACCTTGAGCTGGTTCCCGAACTGATCCGGCAAAACAGCGATGCGGGAAACATTCACGGCATCGAAGTGGTGGGAACCGGGGTGGGGGAGGACGTGGGCGCAGTGGGTGCTGCGTCCCTGGTTCTGGAGCACACGCTCGCGCCCCGGGCCCAGCGCCTGCTGCTTGAGGGATGAACCCGGCGCCTCAGTTATTCTGCGTGGGAAGATTCAGTCGATGTCTTCGACGATGGTTCCGTAGGGGATGGTGTCATCGAGGTGCGCCTGGTGGCCGCGCGGGACATAGAGCACACGGACACCGTGGAGCTTGTCGGCGGCGGACTGCATGAGGACCGGACGTACCATGTCAACAAAGCTCTCGTCCTTGTCGGCAAGATATTCCTGGTAGCTCGGCGGTAGCTGGATCATGGCAAAAGAATAGACCTGATCCTGCTCCAAAGGGAGGGCCTTGCGGGGCAGCAGCGAACAAAATTCTGCAGCAGGCGGTAAACCAGGCGTAAGAATGCGTCTTAATTCGACTTCCGGCTTGAACCGGTCCTGTGGCTGCTCCTAGAGTTCTATACAAGTTACCGAGGTAACGTGTCAGCGATCCTCCGCTGCGGTGGTGCCACACGGCATCCGCCAAGGAGGGTGTGGGTGCCCCCATGTGGGCCTGACATTTGCTCACGGACTTGCTTCTTTTCAGGCGTAACAGTCGCGGCTGCGCCCTGCCGAAGTTGGTTCCGTGTTCCCCAAACTCAATTCATTGACCGCATACTGCACGGGCCTCACCGCCAGGGCAGTCCCGCCTTCAATGGCCCATAGCCAAGGACGCAAATGTCACCACCTAGCCTTATTGAGACACATCCAAATCTTTCTGACGCTGCCCCCGTTGCGCTGTCCTATGAACTTTTTCCGCCGCGTTCGCCTGCGGCGGCCGAAACGCTCTGGACCACCATCCGGGAGCTTGAAACCACTGACCCTGACTACGTCAGCGTCACGTATGGTGCCAGCGGCTCCAACCGGGACACCGCCGTCGAACTTATCAACCGGCTCGTGCTGGAGACCACTCTCCGGCCGTTGGCCCACCTGACCTGTGTGGGAAACACGCCGACCGAACTTGCCGAGATCATCGGCGAGCTCCTCGACGCCGGCGTCCGCGGCATTCTGGCCCTTCGCGGGGACCAGCCCAAGGACAGCGGCGAACCCGTCAGCGGCTCTCTGCGCTACGCCCAGGACCTGATCGAACTCATCCGGCGCGTGGAGCAGCGGCGGTCGGCCCTGCTGTGCGCCGGCAAGGTGGCCGTGGGCGTGGCAGCCTACCCCACGCGACACCCCGAATCCCCGAGCGAGGCGCACGACGTCGAGGTGCTGCTGGCCAAGCAGCGTTCCGGTGCGGATTTCGCCATCACCCAGGTGTTCTTCCGCCCGGAGCAGTACGCGGACCTCATCGCCAGGGCGCGCCGGGCGGGCGTCACCATCCCCATCATCCCGGGCGTCATGCCGCTCACGAGCCTGCGGCGGCTGAAGCGCCTCGGCGAGCTGACCGGCGTCGAACCTGCGCCGGAACTCATCGCACGGCTGGCCGCCGCCGATTCGGACGCAGAGCGCACGCGCATCGGCGTCAGCGCCACGGTGGACCTGGCCAACGCTGCCCTGGACGCCGGAGCCCCCGGCCTCCACCTGTACACGTTCAACGAACACCAGAGCGCCATGGAAGTCCTCGACAAGCTCTCGCTTGCCAGGCCGGCACGCGCCACCAGCCGCCTCAACGCAATGGGCCGCCGTCAGCTGGCCAGCTGACACCACTGCCAGCTGACACCCGCGCACTGACAACCAAGACCTGCAAAAACTTTCCCAACGATTCAAGGAATCTGCCATGACTGAACAGAACACCGCGTTCCCGTCCGCCTCCATCCTCGGATACCCCCGCATCGGCCGCCGCCGCGAACTCAAGAAGGCCGTCGAAGCCTACTGGGCCGGCAAGATCGACGCCGCCGCCCTTGACGCCGCCGCCAAGGAAATCCAGCTGGGCACCGCCAAGCGCCTGCAGGCCCTGGGCCTGACCGAGCCGGCCGCCGTTCCGGGCACGTTCTCCTACTACGACCAGGTGCTCGACGCCGCTGCGCACGTCGGTGCAGTTCCGGCCCGCTTCGGCAACCTCCTCAACGCCGAGGGACAGCTGGACATCGACGGCTACTTCACCCTGGCCCGCGGCAACAAGGACCAGCAGCCGCTGGAAATGACCAAGTGGTTTGACACCAACTACCACTACCTGGTGCCGGAAATCGGCCCGGAGACCAACTTCACGCTGACCTCGAACCGCATCGTTGAAGAGTTCGAATACGCGTTGGCCAACGGCGTGGAAACCCGCCCCTACATCGTGGGCCCCGTCACCTTCCTGCTGCTGAGCAAGGCTTCCGACGACGCCCCCGCCGGCTTCAGCCCGCTGTCACGCCTCGAGGACGTCCTGCCGGTCTACACCGCCCTGCTCGAGAAGCTGGCCGCCGCCGGCGCCAGCTGGGTGCAGCTGGACGAGCCCGCCCTGGTGGTTGACCAGGACACCCCGGAGCAGGAGATCCAGGCAGCGGTTGCCCGCTCCTACGAGGTCCTCTCCACTGCGGCCAAGCGCCCCCAGCTGTTCGTCTCCACGCCGTACGGCGCCCTGAACGGCCAGCTCGGCACCCTCGCCGCCACCAACATCGACGCCCTGCACATCGATGTCTTCAAGGGCGCCGTCCCCTCCGCCGCGGCACTGGCAGCACTGGGCTCCAAGACCCTGGTTGCCGGCGTCGTGGACGGCCACAACATCTGGCGCAACGACCTGCAGGCCTCGGCGGACAAGATCGCCGAACTGCGCAAGAGCGTGGCCAAGCTGGCCATCAGCACCTCCACCTCCACCCAGCACGTCCCGCACGACGTCGAGGAAGAAGTTCAGCTGTCGGAGCAGCTGCGCAGCTGGCTGGCTTTCGCCGACCAGAAGGCCGTCGAGGTCGTCACCCTGGCCGGTCTGCTGACCGACGCTGCAGCCGTGCAGCCTGCCATCGACGAAGCCAGCCGCATCATCGCCTCCCGCGCCCAGGCCGAAGGCGTGCAGCGTGCCGACGTCCGTGCCCGCACCGCGGCCCTGACCTCCGCCGACTTCAACCGCTCCGAGTACGGTGTGCGTGAAGCAGCACAGGAGAAGGCTCTCGCCCTGCCGCCGCTGCCCACCACCACCATCGGTTCGTTCCCGCAGACGTCCGAGATCCGCACCGCCCGTGCCCGCGCCAACAAGGGTGACCTCACCACGGAGCAGTACGAGCAGCTCATGAAGGATGAGATCAAGCGTGTCGTGGACCTGCAGGAAGAGCTTGGCTTCGATGTCCTGGTGCACGGCGAGCCCGAGCGCAACGACATGGTCCAGTACTTTGCCGAAAACCTTGAAGGCTTCGACGTCACGGTCCACGGCTGGGTCCAGTCCTACGGCTCACGCTGCACCCGTCCGTCCATCCTCTGGGGCGACGTGACACGCAGCGCCCCCATTACGGTGGAGTGGGCCAAGTACGCGCAGTCCCTGACCAACAAGTTCATGAAGGGCATGCTCACCGGACCGGTCACGATCCTCGCCTGGTCGTTCGTCCGCGATGACCAGCCGCTGGGGGAGACCGCCAACCAGGTTGCCCTGGCCCTGCGCGACGAGATCGCCGACCTCGAGGCCGCCGGCATCAAGATCATCCAGGTGGACGAGCCCGCACTGCGCGAGCTACTGCCGCTGCGCAAGGCCGACCAGCCCGCGTACCTGGACTGGTCCGTCAACTCGTTCCGCCTGTCCACCGCCGGCGTAGCTGACGAAACCCAGATCCACACGCACCTGTGCTACTCGGAATTCGGTGCCATCATCGACGCCATCGACGGCCTGGACGCCGACGTGACCTCAATCGAGGCGGCCCGCTCCCGCATGGAGGTCGTCCACGACCTCGAGTCCCACGGCTTTGGCCGCGGCGTGGGCCCGGGCGTGTACGACATCCACTCGCCGCGTGTTCCGGGTGAGCAGGAAGTGACCGAGCTTCTCAGCACGGCCGTCAAGCACGTTCCGTCGCGCCAGCTCTGGGTCAACCCGGACTGCGGCCTGAAGACCCGCGGCTACGCCGAGACCGAAGAGTCCCTGCGCAACCTGGTTAAGGCCACCAAGACAGTCCGCGCCGAAGTGCTCGAAGGCGCAAAATAGGAATGTAGCCGCTGATCGAGCTTGAGACGCCGACGGCGGGCGGTCACCTTGGGGTGACCGCCCGCCGTCGGCGTTTAACTGGAGCCGTGGTTGAGCTTGCCGAACCTCAGGACTCCCAGACGATCTCGTCGTCCACGACGCCGTCCTCATCCGCCGACGCCACCAGCACCTCGTCAGTGAAGTGCTGGCCGAGAGTGAAGTCGAGGACGAAGTAGCGTTCGGGCTGGCCGGGGAAAATGCCGACGTGACCCAGTTTCAGGGCCTTAAGGAAGACTGCGCTGGTGAGCTGGCTCTTGTCCGTAACGCCGAAAACCTTCTGCAGGTACTCGTCCTTGAGCGCGTTGCTGTGGAAGCGGAGATACTCGTGGGGGCTCGTGCCTTCCTGCTCCAGCTCTTCGGCGATCATCTCGCGGACCTCGTCCACGAGCTCGGGGAGGTAGCGCAGGCGGTAGTCCACCTTGTGCATGGCGGCCTCATCGAAGTGGTCATTCGCCGTGATGTTCAGGTCCAGCTCAAGTCGCTGGCCGGCCAGCTCATGCTCAGTGGCAATGTTGTGGTCACTGCCGTGGTTGAGCTCGATCTCTCCGAAGTGCTGGCTGGCTACCTTGGTCATATCTTCAACATAGACCCGAAAAGCGGAGCATTCCAGCATCGGTCCCTATTTATCTGAAGAGCTCAGACTGGCGAGGGTGTCGGCCAGGAGGTCAACGAAGAGCTGCACCCGGGCGGTTTTCCTCTCATTGATCAGCAACGCAAAGACGTTCCGGGCCAGCCGGATCTCCGGGACATCGAGCACCACCACGCCAGGCGGGCGGTGCCGCAACGCAAGCTCGGGCACCAATGCCGCTCCCAGGCCGGCGGCGGCCATTTCCAGGCTCGCGTGGAAGTCATCGCTGTAGGCAACGACGCGCGGATGCAGGTTGCAGCTGGCAAAGAGCCGTTCAATCACTGTTGCGTCGCTCGTGCCCGGGTGGTGCATGATCCACGGCATGTCCGAGAGATGGTCTGCCGCAACCTTGGCCTCGGTGCGGAAGCCCCAGCCGCTGGGCAGGACCACACGGAAGTTGTCGTCGCCGATCCACTGCCGGTTGATGGTGTGAGGCCACGCGAGTCCCGACTGGCCCACCTGGTACACAAGCGCCACATCCACGTCCCCGCCGGTGCGGAGCCCCTGGATGGTCTGCGCCGGCTCGGCAACTGAAACGCGCAGGTCGATGCCAAGATCCTTCCAGGCCGGCTTCTTCAGAATCGCGGGAAGAACATAGGTGGCGAGGCTGGGAAAGATGCCGAGCCGCAGCTCCTGGCTCGTGGTGTCGTGGGTCTTGGAGGCGGCGGCCATCAGGGCCTCAATGTCGGTGAGCACCTTTGCGGCATGCCGGGCCATCACGAATGCGGCGTCGGTGGGGACCACGCTGCGGGCCGCCCGCTGGAACAGGCGGACTCCGGTGTCCCGCTCCAGGGCGGTCATCTGCTGGGACACGGCGGAGGCCGTGTAGCCAAGCCGGCTCGCTGCAGCCGCGAAGGATCCCAGCCTGGTCACTTCCAGCAGGGTCCTCAGATGTACGGGGTTGACCACCAGCCCACACTACTCCGCCTCAAACACAGGCGGGAAAACAACGGGTGGCTGCAGTCCGGGTTCGCTTGATCACATTCAAGGGCCGGAAGGTTGCCTTCAGCCCTGTTCGTTGTGCCCGGCACCACAGCAAAACGGCCCCCGCACCTGCCGCGACACGCCGTGCTACCCAGCGACACGCTGGCGTTTAAATGTGTGCAACTACTCCACAGGGTGTGGATGCCGTACGCCAAAATCGCGGAAATCCGGACATTTTGAAGCCCCCGGCCTGTGGATTAAAAGTGCATTAAATGACATACTTGTAATACATCATCTTGGGGTCTCATCCGAGGCCGTGCACTACATGTAGTATCGACATACAGATTGAGCGGGAGACCGGCGCAGCCAGTACTGGACAGTAGGTCCGGCAGAGTCCACCGCAATGATGGCAGAGATTTTGAATACAGAGACCCGAACCAGGTCTTAGAAGAGTGCAGCAGCAGTGACTTCAACAAAGGGGACAGGAACCATGACCGTTACGGTTTACACCAAGCCGGCCTGTGTACAGTGCAACGCGACGTACCGTGCGCTGGATAAGAAGGGCATCGCCTACCAGAGCGTGGACATCTCCCAGGACGCGGACGCCCTTGAGCGCCTGAAGTCGCTCGGTTACATGCAGGCCCCGGTCGTGGTTACGGACCAGGACCATTGGTCAGGTTTCCGCCCGGACAAGATCGAAGAGCTGGCGCTGAGCGCCTCTGCTTCGGTGGCATAGGGCGGCACCACGCCGTTTCAGGCAGAGAATTCCCAAGTAGGTGAGGTGACTCCCATGGCCGCGCCGGCACTAGCCGATGCGCCGGTCGCAGCCCAGGCTGCTGACGCGACGCCTTTGAACAGGACGCCCGTGAACCAGACGCCTGTCACCCAGACACACAGCCGCCTCATCTACTTCTCCTCGGCCTCCGAGAACACCAGGCGCTTCATCGAGAAACTGGGTTCGGACGCCGCGAGGATCCCGCTGCATGCGAAGGACGAGTCCCTCGTTGCCTGTGAGCCGTTCGTGCTCGTGGTCCCCACGTACGGCGGAACCGGCGGCGAAGGCTCCGTACCCAAGCAGGTCATCAGGTTCCTGAACAACCCGCAGAACCGCGGCCTGCTCCGGGGCGTTATTGGGGCCGGCAACACGAATTTCGGTGACAACTACTGCATGGCGGGCGACATCATTGCGGCCAAGTGCAAGGTTCCGCACCTGTACCGCTTTGAACTTATGGGCACGCCAGAAGACGTGACCCGCGTACAAAAAGGATTGGAAGAGTTTTGGACACGACTGTCGCAGACACAGAAGTAACCAGGCCCGGAGGGAAGGAAGCGTCCATGGACACGGCTGTTGAAAAGCAGGAGAAGCCGGCGCTCCCTGCCGCCTACAAGGGTCTGGGCTACCACGAGCTGAACGCCATGCTGAACCTGTACGGTCCCAACGGCGAGATCCAGTTCGAGGCGGACCGCGAGGCGGCCCACCAGTACTTCCTGCAGCACGTGAACAACAACACGGTCTTCTTCCACGACCTCGAGGAAAAGCTCGACTACCTGGTGAAGAACCAGTACTACGAGCGCGAGACCCTCGACCAGTACACGATGAACTTCATCCGTGAGCTCTTCAACCGCGCGTACAAGAAGAAGTTCCGCTTCGAGACCTTCCTGGGCGCCTTCAAGTTCTACACGTCCTACACGCTGAAGACGTTCGACGGCAAGCGTTTCCTGGAGCGCTACGAGGACCGTGTGTGCATGGTCGCCCTGCACCTGGCCCGCGGCAATGAGGAACTGGCAACCCAGATGGTCGACGAGATCATCGAGGGCCGCTTCCAGCCCGCCACCCCGACGTTCCTGAACGCCGGCAAGAAGCAGCGCGGCGAGCTCGTCTCCTGCTTCCTGCTCCGCATCGAGGACAACATGGAGTCGATCGGCCGCTCCATCAACTCCGCGCTGCAGCTGTCCAAGCGCGGCGGCGGCGTGGCGTTCGCGCTGACCAACATCCGCGAGGTCGGTGCGCCGATCAAGCAGATCGAGAACCAGTCCTCCGGAGTCATCCCCGTGATGAAGCTTCTCGAAGACAGCTTCTCCTACGCCAACCAGCTCGGCGCCCGCCAGGGTGCCGGCGCCGTGTACCTGCACGCGCACCACCCGGACATCTACCGGTTCCTGGACACCAAGCGGGAGAACGCGGACGAGAAGATCCGCATCAAGACCCTCTCGCTCGGCGTCGTGATTCCGGACATCACATTCGAGCTGGCCAAGCGGGACGAGGACATGTACCTGTTCTCGCCGTACGACGTCGAACGCGTCTACGGGATGCCGTTCTCCGACGTCTCGGTTACCGAGAAGTACTACGAGATGGTGGACGATTCCCGGATCAAGAAGACCAAGATCAAGGCGCGCGAGTTCTTCCAGACCCTCGCCGAGATCCAGTTCGAATCCGGCTACCCGTACATCATGTTCGAGGACACCGTGAACCGGGAAAACCCGATCGGCGGCAAGATCATCATGTCCAACCTGTGCTCCGAGATCCTCCAGGTCTCCCAGCCCACGACGTACCACGATGACCTGTCCTACGACGAGACCGGCAAGGACATCTCCTGCAACCTGGGTTCGCTGAACATCGCCAAGACCATGGACTCGCCGGACTTCGGCCGCACCATCGAGACGGCGATCCGTTCGCTCTCGGCTGTGTCCGACATGTCCAACATCACCTCGGTGCCGTCCATCGCGAAGGGCAACGACCAGTCGCACGCCATCGGCCTCGGCCAGATGAACCTGCACGGCTACCTGGCGCGTGAGCGGGTCCACTACGGCTCCGAAGAGGGCCTGGACTTCACCAACATCTACTTCTACTCGGTGGTGTTCCACGCCATCCGTGCGTCCAACCTGCTGGCCATCGAGACCGGCCAGACGTTTGGCGGCTTCGAGAAGTCCAAGTACGCCTCGGGGGAGTTCTTCGACAAGTACACGGAGCAGGAGTGGGTGCCGCAGACCGCGAAGGTGCGGGAGCTCTTCAAGAACGTGCACATCCCCACGCAGGATGACTGGCGCGAGCTGAAGGCCTCCGTCATGGAGCACGGCATCTACAACCAGAACCTGCAGGCGGTTCCGCCGACGGGCTCGATCTCGTACATCAACAACTCGACCTCCTCGATCCACCCGGTGGCGTCCAAGATTGAGATCCGCAAGGAAGGCAAGCTGGGCCGCGTGTACTACCCGGCGCCGTATCTCACCAACGACAACCTGGAGTACTACCAGGACGCGTACGAGATCGGCTACGAGAAGGTCATCGACACCTACGCCGCAGCCACGCAGCACGTGGACCAGGGCCTGTCCCTGACGCTGTTCTTCAAGGACACCGCCACCACTCGCGACATCAACAAGGCCCAGATCTACGCCTGGAAGAAGGGCATCAAGACCATCTACTACATCCGTCTCCGCCAGCTCGCGCTGGAGGGCACGGAGGTGGACGGCTGCGTCAGCTGCATGCTTTAATCTTCAACTAAATCCTCACGGTACGACGGCGGGCGCCCGCCCGCCGTCGTACGCTTTAACTAAGAACCCACCCAACTTTTTAGGGGATGACATGACCGAGAAGGTCAAGCTTTTGACGCACGTCGAGGCGATCAACTGGAACCGCATCCAGGATGACAAGGACGTTGACGTCTGGAACCGGCTGGTGAACAACTTCTGGCTGCCGGAGAAGGTGCCGCTGTCCAACGACGTCCAGTCGTGGAATACGCTGACCCCGGCCGAACAGCAGCTCACCATGCGCGTGTTCACGGGCCTGACCCTGCTGGACACCATCCAGGGCACCGTCGGCGCCGTTTCGCTGATTCCGGATGCGCTTACACCGCACGAGGAAGCTGTGTACACGAACATCGCCTTCATGGAGTCCGTGCACGCCAAGAGCTACTCCTCAATCTTCTCCACGCTAGCTTCCACCAAGGAGATCGACGAGGCGTTCCGCTGGTCCACCGAGAACGAGAACCTTCAGAAGAAGGCCCACATCGTCATGGACTACTACCAGGGCGACGATCCATTGAAGCGCAAAGTGGCCTCGACGTTGCTGGAGAGCTTCCTGTTCTATTCGGGCTTCTACCTGCCGATGTACTGGTCGTCGCGCGCCAAGCTGACGAACACGGCAGACCTGATCCGCCTGATCATCCGTGACGAGGCCGTGCACGGCTACTACATCGGCTACAAGTTTCAGAAGGGCCTGGAGAAGGTTTCCGAGGCGCGCCGGCAGGAGATCAAGGATTACACCTTCGAACTGCTCTTCGAGCTGTACGAGAACGAGGTCCAGTACACGCATGACCTCTACGACGGCGTCGGCCTGGCCGAGGACGTCAAGAAGTTCCTGCACTACAACGCCAACAAGGCGCTGATGAACCTAGGCTACGAAGCCATGTTCCCGGCTTCAGTCACGGACGTGAACCCGGCTATCCTGTCGGCCCTGTCTCCGAACGCCGACGAGAACCACGACTTCTTCTCGGGTTCGGGATCCTCGTACGTGATCGGCAAGGCCGTCAATACCGAGGATGAGGACTGGGACTTCTAGTACGTTGTGAGATCGGAGGCTAGTTGGCGGTTCAACGACTAGTTGGCGATTTGGGACCGGAGATTTGGCGAAAACCGGCCTATCTGGCGGCTTTGCATGAAAGTCTCGAAGCTTGTTTCAGCATTTGGAGCCAACAGGGAATATGGAGGTAGCTCGCCTGTGGCGTGGCCAACTATGCGCGTCTTGAAAGAACTTACCCGAGGCTGGGAGGACATTCGTCAGCGTTCCTTAATTGCCGGGGGCGACTGGAAAAGCCTTCCGGCGCTATCAGAACTCTCTCATCCCGCCATCCAAGTGTGTCAGGACTTTGACACGAACCCGGCAAGTCCAAAGTACGAACGCCACAAGGAGGCTACGCAGGCTGCCGGGTACCCCGTTGTGGAGGCAAGAGACCTGAAGACCGGACCAGGGTGGCGTGCAGCCGTAATTGTTCAGGACGGTGTTTCGTGGATCGTCCACGCCGATACCCACGATCGATTTCACGCTGGGGTCTCTAGCCGTTTCGGTGGTCAGCTTCGGGAGGTAACTGAGCCAACCGAGCTGGATTTCGCTTTGAGGAAGCTCAAGCTGGCCGAGACGGAAGTGATGAGGTCGGTGAAGGAGTGGCAGGAACACATCATTCTTGTGACGCTCACGGCGTTCCGCAAGGCGTTCAAGGAGCATCCGGACGGTCGGGAAGTTAAAGTGATGCTTCCGTGCCCCCCTTCGGCCTTGTTGCAGTCCGGAATCCCTGCAGTAGACATGGAGCTCACCATCTCCGTGATCGCTGAGGAACCTCAGGGCACTGAAGAAGGCCACGAAATCGGGGAGACACTTGCCGAGGTCAACCTCAAGTTCGATTCGTGGAAATTTGTGGGTGCTCAGGGCGGATCTTCGGCATATGCGCGGGGTGTCGAGACTATTCTCCTGACTACGATCCTGCCTATTCTGGATAGTCGCGAGGAAACGTGGACGAAGGAACCGGCGGCTCACTATGGCTTGGATGGAAGCTTGAGGTTCAGCATCGAAATGTCGAGGATGCGCGCCCTCCAGATTGTTTTTGCTGCAGAAAATGAGGGACTCTCTGCTGAAGCTTCAGGGCAGGCAACTCGAGCCGATGTCCACCATTTTGTTACAGGCGAAGCACTGAAATCCGCTATTGCTGAGCAAAAGCCACTACGGGCTGCTTGTGGTTATTGGTTCGTCCCAGCAAGGTTTCCCGATGGCCTTCCTTTGTGCGATGACTGTTCGAAGCAGGGTCTAGTCATACGGTTTCTTGAGCAGATGGGGGCAGGGCCGCTGCAACGTTGAGGCGAACTCGGATGCGGCCTCACCATGACGCGCAAAACAAAACCGGTCGGTCCCAACTGAAGGGGGCCGACCGGTTTTTGAATCTTTGGGGATTTACGAAGCTAGTAGCCGAGCTTCCGGGCTGTGTCTGGATCGACGCCAGCGACGGCCGGTATCAACTGACCAATCGCCTGTGATCGGTTCGCGAATGCAGCAGCAACATCGCGAGATGCCTGCGCCTGGCGATCTTTCAAAGCAAAAACCGATTCTGCTGAGATTCGTTGGTCACGGGCTCCCACCACGCGGGAACAGAGTTCACCTTCCGCGATCATTTTTAGAATAGTGGGGCGGCTTACGTTTAGGACTTGAGCCGCTTCATTGGGGGTAAGCTCCTCGCATTGGGACAGGACTTGAACGGTGAGACCGCGGCGCACAAGGCCGAGGACCTCCTGAAATGCCTCAGTTATCTTCGACTCCGGGTCAAGATTTCTAACTGCCTCTTCAACTGCGTTTATTTCGGCAGTTGGGACCGTGTTGGCCGGGATGGTTTTCATTACTTATCGCCTACTTCTTCTCTGCTCGCCTTGGCTATGTCATGTGTAGCAGGTGTCGTAAATGTAGCAACTGAAAGCCCGTGCGGGCAAGCTCAGGACATGCTTTCTGACTCTCGTTGAGGAGGGGTACCACTGAGAACCAGGAAGGGATGCCGCGGCTGGTCGGGTTTGCCTGTAGTGGGACTCCGGGCTGAGCGGCGGCTCCGGGTCGACTATAGTGACCCCACCCGCCGCCGTAACGAACACGCAGCAGTCACTATAGGCAGGCAGGTACTACATGCGCGACGTCCAACCGGGCTTGGTCCTGGACCAGATCCAGTGCCCCCGGCGCCTCACTGTACTGAGGCGGATACTGCGGGTCGTCGGTTCCACATACGTCCTGCGATCTTCTGCCGTCAACCGGCCGGAGCTGAGTCCGTGATGAGCGGATGTGCCGTCTATGTCCAAGAAGTGGCTGTAAGGCCGTCACTCCACCAGCGCTCATCGAGTCCGCCTCCCTCGTAAAGTGCGCTGCACCACGACGAGTGAAGCGAACAGGGCATTGGTTGGCCGTGACCTCATGATCGACTTGTAGACTCAACTGGAGTTTGCAAGGCAAAAGCGGTGCTGAATTGTGGGGGGACATGATGAGTTCACCTGGACGGAATATACCAGCCGGGCTTGCTCGAAAGATTAAAGAAGAAGCTGGCTACAGGTGTGCCATCCCCACTTGCAGGGGGACCTCTGGCCTAGAGATGGCGCATATCGTACCGTGGGCGAAAGTGAAGGAACACTCGTTCGACAATCTGATCCTCCTATGCGCTGTCTGTCACATACGCTTTGACCGTGGGGAGATTCCAGCGGCTTCTGTGCGTCAGTACAAAGCCAACCTCGGACTCCTTAGCCATCGATACACGCAGATGGAGTTGAGGCTGTTATCGGCCTTTGTTGGTAAGGGCTCTGGCACCATGATCCATTTGGCCGTTGATCCCTTCTTCTTCCTCTCGCTATGCACTGAAGGGCTGGTATCCGCCGCTGGCTATGGGAGAGTTACGACCATGGGCCCGAATAGCCCGGAGATAAGAGCGGCATACGTGTATAAGCTCACTGAACAGGGCACTCGTTTCGTGGAAACGATGGCGACAGCAGGCAACCTGGAAGCCCTTTAGACAACGTCCCCCCGTACGCTTTGGGAATGCTTGTGCCGCTAACGACCTGATCTGTGGAGAGTAGTCCTGGTGGCCCCCGTTCCGATGGTCGAGAGGTTGGCAGCCAACTGTGGGGAACCCGGTGCTTTCCGGTTAGGCGCTCGGAGGAGGTTCCCACGTCATATCTGTTGCACGGTGATTACTCTGCGGACACGTAGTCCTGGGAGTGTCGAGGTCTTAGCGCCGACAGTAAACCACGGGAACCGTCATTTACCTCGGTAGGGGTAAGCTTTGCCCATAAATCTTCGTCTGGCCTCCGCGATGCCTTCTGGCGAGTGGAGCTCGGCCCATGTCTTTTTGCGGTCTGTTTGCAGTTCGTCCGGCACCGCGGGCCTGTCTTCGTAGGTTGTTACGACGGGCGCGTGGATGGGTGGTCGTTGCTTTTGACGTTTTCCCTTTCGCGGGTCAGGGTGCGTTGGTTGTTTGGTGTCCGTTCTCGTCCTTTTCAGCAGGGGGGCGCTGATCAGTGACCATTTCTCTACTCGGATGCATGAAATGAACATCTGACCAATTAGGGCGTCGCACTCAAGGCAGACGAAAGCGCTGTATTCCGCGGCTTTCGTTTTGCTGAGCCGGGTCTTGATTAACGCTTTCTCCACGTCAGCCTGGGTGGCCCTCATCCAGATGTTTAGGACTTTATGGACGTCGGGGTGGTTCTCGTAACGCTTGACTCCGACTTCGCGTTTCAACGCCAGCGGCGGAGCTGACGTGTGCTGGACGCCGGGCCGGGCTGATTGGGCGTTCCAGAGCAGCAACGGGTGTTCGCAGCTCCAGCATTGGGTCATTGTCGCCCAGACGAACGGCCCTTCTTCGGTGTGCACAGTGTGGGCCCCGTACGCTGTCTCGGGTGAAGCGCTGTTGCTGTTCATCTCCTCGATTCGTGTCTCAATGGATTCGAGACGCCGTCGTTCCTCCTCCCTTACCCGTGCCTCGCGCTCGACCTCCCGCCGTTGAGCAGCAATCTGCTCGTCGGGACTTCCATAACCCCACCCAGGCCCGCGTTCGAGTATCGAGTCGACAAACAGCCCGAGGGTGTCGGCGGTTGAAAAGTCAGCAAAAGCGTTCAGGTTCATCAGTTCAGCCGGATGTTCCGGGACCTCTGAACTCTTCCCGAAACCCGTTACGACGATGGGAATCTTGATCGGGGAGTAGTCCAAGGGGCGGGGGATAATCCAGACAGGGAACACGCCATCGTTGAAGTACCGCTGGCTCCTGAGGTGGTATGTCCCCGGAGTCTGGGAAGAAAGTTGGACCTCAAAGGCTACTCGGTGGCGCTTCTCGTCCGACTCAGCCAGGACGTCGATGATCCATTCCCGGGATGGATGTGGGTACTCGAGGACAGCGTGCCAGCCATCTAGGGAGTTTATTCGGTCGCGTAATGCAGCCTTCATGGCCAGGTGTTGGGGCGATTCGCCGCCATGATCGACGTTGCATTCAGCGATTCGATGATGAGCGAAGAAGAAGGTCGCGCCGCGGGATTTGGCTATCGCCCTGATGCCGCACAAGGGCATGACCATGCGTTTGAGCTGGTCCGACTGCTTCAACTCTGTCCAGGACTCGCGTGAATGCTTCGAGGCATCGACTCGTTCTCCGTCAAGAATGGCTATTAGCGGCATGCTTCCCCCAGATGTTGCCGGCGATCGTATACCCGCGGCTTTGGAGGAGATTGCACCACATCCGTATGGCTGTACGTCAAGAGGCAGCGGCACGGTGCGTGGGCGATGCTTCGCTTAGGCCTTCGCCCTTATGTTGCTGTTCTTGCCCTTATCGGCCTAGCTACCCTACTTCGCCCTTGCCTTTCACCGTCGTTCGGACTGAGTGCTGTGTCCAGCGAGGTTGAACATTAACAATTTTGGGACAACATTTTCCTGACCTTAACAATTGTTAATTTGTGCTCTCTGGACCAGGGCGAGGAGCGTGTAGAGGTCCTCGTCGTTCCGGTACTCCGGGTCGGAGAACCGGCCCCCGAGAGGGTCGTACAGCCGCCAGCCGACGGGCAGCAGCAGGACGCCGGCGAGGAAGATCCAGACGTTGTGTGTCCGGCGCCTCAGCTGTCGCCGGGCGTACAGACCGCTTCAGCTCGGCGGTACGCAGCCGAAGGAAGATGGTGGCCAGGACCAGGGCGTACACCGCCAAGCCGGCCACGACGATCGTGAAGACGGCGGCCAGGATTCCGAGGATGCCAGACAGCGGCGTGACGCCGTGAGAATTCAGTCGGCCCGTTGGCATAGGGCAAGATACGTTTATGGGTTCCGCTAATTTCGAAGACGTCCTCGACAAGCTGTATTTCGCCGCAAGTGACCAGCACGACAAGGGTACGAAATTCGAACAGCTCATGAAGCGATACCTTGAGCTTGAACCCAAGTACGCCGACCAGTTCTCGGATGTCTGGCTCTGGAGCGAGTGGCCGGGCCGTAACGGGCATGTCGACACCGGCATCGACCTGGTCGCCAAAGACCGGTACACGGGTGAACTGACCGGGATCCAGTGCAAGTTCTACGACCCGGCGCGGACCCTGGACAAGAAGCAGATTGACTCGTTCTTCACCGCGGTCGGCAAGACAGACTTCTCCTACGGCATGGTCGTCTCAACGACGGACAAGTGGTCCAAGCACGCCGAGGACGCGCTGGAGGGGCAGTCCAAGCCGATGACCCGGCTGCGCTTCGCCGACTTGGCGGCCTCCACCATCGACTGGTCCGAGTTCAGCATCGATGCGCCCGAGCAGATGAAGCAGTTGGGCGGCAAGGAACCCCGCAAGTACCAGCGCGAAGCCATCGAAGACGTCAAGAAGGGATTCGCTGTAAGCGACCGCGGCCGGCTGATCATGGCCTGTGGCACCGGCAAGACCTACACCTCTCTGAAGATGGTCGAAGAGATCGTGCCCATCGGCGGATCCGTTCTGTTCCTGGTCCCCTCCATCGCGCTGCTGCAGCAGACCCTGAACGAGTGGACCGCCCAGGCGACCGTCCCGCTGCGGCCCCTGGCTGTCTGCTCCGACACCAAGGTCGGCCGCAAAGAGCACGAGGACGTCAGCGTCCACGACCTGGCGTTTCCCGCCACCACTGACCCGGTAAAGCTCCTGAACCGGGCGAAGATCAGCACCGGCCATGAAGCTATCACAGTGGTGTTCTCCACTTACCAGTCCATAGACGTCATTCACCAGGCACAGAAGGAGGGCCTGTCGGAATTCGACCTCATCGTCTGCGACGAGGCCCACCGGACCACCGGCATCACCGAAGCGACCCACGACGACTCCGCGTTCGTCCGGGTGCATGACAACACCTACATTGAGTCCGGCAAACGGCTCTACATGTCAGCCACGCCGCGGATCTACGTCCAGGAATCGAAGGCGAAGGCCGCCCAGGACGACGTCAACGTCTACTCCATGGACGACGAGGCCGTGTACGGCCCCGAGTTCCATCACCTCGGATTCGGCAAGGCCGTGGAGATGGGCCACCTGGCCGACTATAAGGTCCTGGTCCTCGCCGTGAATGAGGAAGCAGTCAGCAAGTCATTCCAAGGCCTCTTCGAGGAGAACGGCGACCTGAACCTGGACGATGCGGCCCGGATCGTCGGCTGCTGGAACGGACTGTCCAAGCGCGGCGTCAGCGGCGAACGACTGGAGATCACCGACTCCTCTCCGATGCGGCGTGCCGTCGCTTTCGCCCGCAACATCAAAGAATCCAAAAAACTGGCCGCTGACTTCGAACTTGTCGGCCGGCAGCTGCTCGTCAACCGGGGCGAGTCCGAGGCGCCTGCGCTGAAGCTGGAAGCCGACCACGTCGACGGCACCTTCAACGTCTTGGAGCGCTCCGCCAAGCTCGACTGGCTCAAGGCCGAAGACACCGCCACCGCCGATGGGGATGACACCTGCCGGATCCTCTCCAATGCCCGCTGCCTCTCTGAAGGCGTCGATGTCCCCTCCCTGGACGCGGTGCTGTTCCTGAACCCCCGCAACTCCCAGGTCGACGTCGTCCAGTCCGTCGGGCGCGTCATGCGCAAAGCGGAAGGCAAAGAGTACGGCTACATCATCCTGCCGATCGCCGTGCCGGCCTCACAGGACCCCGAGACGGCCCTTAACGACAACAAGAAGTACAAGGTCGTCTGGGATGTCCTGCAGGCCCTGCGCGCCCACGATGACCGGTTCGAAGCGATGATCAACAAGCTCGAGCTGAACAGGAACGCCAACGACAAGATCGACGTCATCACGGTGGCAGACCCGTTTGGCGACGGGCCTGTTGGCCCGGGCGGGGAGCGCAACCAGGGCACGGGCACGGAGGCACTGTTCCACCTGGCCGGCGCCGACCAGTGGCGCAACGCCATTTTCGCCCGCATGGTCCGGAAGGTCGGGGACCGACGCTACTGGGAATCCTGGGCCAAGGACGTCAAAGAAATCGCCGACCGGCACGTGCTCCGAATCCGGACCATCCTGGAAGGCGAAGACAAGCGGCCGAGGGAAGAATTCAGCGTCTTCCTGCAGGGCCTGCGCGGGAACCTGAACGACTCGATCACCGAGTCGGACGCCATTGACATGCTCTCCCAGCACCTGATTACCAAGCCCGTGTTCGAGGCCCTGTTCGAGGGGTACTCGTTCGCGGCCAACAACCCGGTTTCGCAGGTCATGGACTCCATGGTCGACATCTTGGAAAAGTACAACCTTGACTCCGAGGTCGCCAGCCTCGAATCCTTCTACCGGTCCGTCCGGGTCCGCGCCGAAGGGATCACGAACGCCGAAGGCAAGCAGAAGATCGTCACCGAGCTCTATGAGAAGTTTTTCAACCTCGCCTTCCCCCGCACCGCTGAATCCCTCGGCATCGTCTACACCCCACTGGAGGTCGTGGACTTCATCATCCGGGCCGTCGACGACGTCTTGGCCAAGGACTTCGGCGCCTCCATTAGCGACGAAGGCGTCCACGTCCTGGACCCGTTCACCGGCACCGGCACGTTCATCGTGCGTCTGCTGCAGTCGGGCCGGATCAGACCGGTGGACCTGCTCCGCAAATACACGCAGGAGCTTCACGCCAATGAACTGCTGCTCATGGCCTACTACATAGCCGCGATCAACATCGAGGCCACCGTGCACGGTCTGCTCGAGGAAAAAGCGGCGACAGAAGGCCAGGACGCCGGAGACGTGCCTTACCTCCCGTTCGACGGCATCGTCCTGACCGACACCTTCCAGATGACCGAAGATGGGGACACTCTCGACGACTTCGTCTTCACCTCCAACAACGACCGTGTCAAAGCCCAGAACGCTTTGGACATCCGGGTCATCATCGGAAACCCGCCCTACTCTGTCGGCCAGTCCAGCGGCAACGACAACAACGCCAACCTCAAGTACCCCACCCTGGACGCTTCTATCGCGGCCACGTATGCACAGGCATCCACAGCCGGCCTGAAGCGTAACCTCTACGACAGCTACATCAGGGCCATCCGGTGGGCATCTAAGAGGATCATTTCTTCGGAGGGCGGTGGCGTCGTCGCATTCGTAACCAACGGTGGCTACATCGACGCGAATAACGCCGACGGGCTCCGGAAGACGCTCACATCAGAGTTTCATCAGATCTACGTCTTCAATCTACGGGGCAATCAGCGGACCTCCGGCGAGGAGAGCCGGAGAGAGGGCGGGAAGGTCTTTAATTCCGGCAGCCGCGCCACCGTCGCAATCCTGATACTGGTGAAGAAGCCCGGTCCTGTGAATGAGTGCCAACTCAATTACTGGGACATCGGTGACTACCTCACACGGTCCGAGAAGCTGGAAATTGTCGCAGGTGCCATCGCTGGAAACCATTCCTTGGGCCAGTGTTGCCCCGAACCAGAATGGCGACTGGATCAACCACCGCAACGACATCTTTGAGTCATTCATGCCGCTCAGCTCAAAAGACGGAGCGGCCGGCGTCCTTCGGACGCATTCGATTGGCGTGAGCACAAGTAGAGACGCTTGGGTGTACAACTCGTCGCGGGAGAAGTTGATCAAGAACGTGAGCGCGACTGTGGAGTTCTACAACGACGTTCTGCGCGCCGCTGACCAGCGCGGCAACCGAGATCTCCTGGATTCTGAACGTGATCCCAGCCGTATTAGCTGGTCGGCAGGGCTCGCCTCACGAATGCGCCGTGGGCAGGATCTCGCATTTGTTCCAAAGGCTGTCCGTATTGGCCAGTACCGCCCCTTCGAAAAGCAGAACCTCTACTTCAGCCCAGACCTCAACGAACGTCTGGGTGCCATGCCAACCATTTTTCCGGCATCGCCTGCTTCCAACTTCGGCATATCTCTTACGGGGGTAAGTAGCCACTACGCCTTCACTGTGTACATGGCTAAGACCACCCCTAACCTGCACCTTCTCGACTCAGCACAATTTTTTCCCCGATATGTCTATGCGAACGCGATCTCTAGTGAAAGCAATTTGCTTGACGGCCTTGAGGAAGCAAGCGGTCAGAGAATAGACAATGTGACCGATGCGGCGCTCGTTGGGTTCCGTTCTGCCTATGGCGAAGATGTCACGAAGGATGATATTTTCTACTACCTTTACGGGGTTCTCCACTCTCGCGAGTACCGTGAGCGCTTTGCCGCGGACCTGAAGAAGATGCTTCCACGCATTCCCCAAGTCCAAGGGCTTGATAAGTTCCAGGCCTTCGTCGACGCCGGCAAGAGGCTCTCTGACCTGCACATCGGTTACGAGTCGCTGGAGCCGTTCGCGATCCAAGAGGTGTCCACCGGCTTGGCGATGGAGCAGGACGAGTACGCCAGGTATGCGGTCAAGAAGATGAAGTACGCCGGCAAGGCCGGGTCCTGGGACAAGACCCGGGTCGTCTACAACTCGCACATCACTCTGGAGGGCATCCCGGACGAGGCGCAGCGTTACATGCTGGGCTCCCGCTCTGCCCTAGACTGGATTATCGAGCGGTATCAGGTCAAGACCGACAAGACATCGGGCATCGTGAATGACCCGAACGACTGGTCACGTGAGCACGAACAGCCCCGCTACATCATCGACCTGATTGGTCGCATCGTGGCATTGAGCCTGGAGACCAACCGGATCGTGGACGCACTGCCGGAGCTAGGGTTGCCGTAATTGGGCAGTCTTTGCCCGGGCAACCGACTCCTCGAGCCCGATACCTGGAAGCGGAGTACTCTGCTGGACACCTGTGAACCGCTAGGATGAGCCCGTCGGCCTCTATTCAAAGCCGGTGAAGGATGCTGGGGAGATTCTGCGCCTGCGGGGGCAATACAGAGACGAGGGGACATTATGGCGGGGAAGTACGAGATTTTTGCTGACGAACAGGGCGGCTTTAGATTTCGGCTGAAGGCATCCAACGGAGATGTGGCAGTCACCTCAGAGAGCTACAAGACTATGACCAGTGTCCGCCAAGGGATCGAGAGGGTCAGGAGAAACGCAGTAACCGAGAAGGTTGAGGACCTGACTCAGGACAGGTAAGCATGGCCGCGGAGTGACGCGCTGACAGTAAGGATGCGACAGCAGTTAGTTGCGTCCCGAAAGACTGACTCGAAAATGAGTGCTGGGGATTTCCTCGCCGGCCATTTTGCCGATGGGAGGATTGAACCTATTTCTCACCAAAGTTTTCGCGTTCCCCTTCCGATGGTCCTCCTAAGACTGGTGGTTTGGATCACGTTCTCCTGCCAGCGTTGCATCGCATCGTAAGGGTGCTGGCTAGTTACGATTTTCGGATGGCTACACGCACCGTAATTGAACTTATTGATGACCTAGACGGATCGGAGGCGACCGAGACTGTCCGTTTCGCCCTGGATGGCACCGAGTACGAAATCGACTTGGCGGAGCAAAACGCTGAAGAGCTCCGCGACCTGCTGACCCGCTTTGTTTACGCAGGCCGGAAGGCGGCAAGGAGCAGCAACAAGCTGACCGCCGCTGTCCGCCGCCTCTCCCCGGCAGCTGACACGAAAGCAGTCCGTGCCTGGGCGGCCGAGAACGGCATCGAAATCAACGCCCGCGGTCGCATCAAGGATGACGTTGTGGAGCGCTACTTGGCCTCGATGAGCTGAGGGCTTCAAGCTGAACCGGGTGTCGCAGGTCGATTATCTGTCAGTGATTGCTCGGCGTCCTCGAACGCCGCGGGGACTCCTGCCTTCCCGCCACGCGGGAAGGAGCTCGTTCAGCTTCTGGTCCTTGCCCGGGTCCAGCCTGCCGGCGCGGTAGTCGATCCGCTGCCCGTGCAGCCACACGTCCAGAGTCCGTTCGTGGGTGTCATCAATTTCTGGTGCCTCGGCCAGTGTCCTCCGGAGCCCCGGAGGTCCTGCAGCTCCGCCAGCCGCTGCTGCCAACGTGCTTCGTCCCCTTCCTTGCGGGCCGCGCGAGAATGTAGGAATGAGTTCACAAATGCCGGCGCCCAGTTTCGCGACGCAGGTTGAAGATCAGTGGAAAGGTTCAATTGTCAGAAAACGACGGTACGAACAATGTCTCTGATGACCCGCTTCCTTCGGCTTCAATGGATACTCCCGAATCAGGTATCAGCGCGCCACCTGATGAAACGCAGGATGAGCTGAAGAAGGCCTTTAGGTCGTTAGGGTACGGATGCCGCTGGTACGACCAGCTCTACAATGCTCTTCGCTTCCTCCAGTATTCGTGGCTTGGGAGGCGACTCCCCGCTAGTTGGCGTCGTCGTTTCTATTACATGAGCAATTACCTTGTGCAGTTCCACGAGGTAAAGCGCACCCTGGTCACAGGGGGGCATAGGTTCGATGGGCCGCTGAATGTACCGGATGATGAACATGTTTCCATCCCAGGGCTGTGGGTGGTTGAGTACTTCCCACCGAGCTTGATTGATGACCTAGATAGGGCTATCAAGTCGAACCATTGGGACAATCGTCGGCACATCGGCAGGGGGGAGTCCAGTTTAGAGACACTCAAGGATTCCAGGCAGGGTTCGGGTCCTACATGGTGGCGGATTGCTGATATTGCTAGTCCCGGCGCAGGCTATTCCTTTCCAGATGGTTACCGTGAGAAGCTGCCCAAGGAATTCAAAGCCGTGGAACTAAAGGGCGTGCCGATTGGCCAAGGGCTTACAGCAGTAATCGCTTACTTCCACCTCAGTGAGTCGGGTTATGCTTCCGTGGATAAGATCTGGCATCAGAATCACCAGCCATCACTTGCCCGAACCAAGGGCCGACTAGTTGTTGCCGAAGGTGCAAGATGGACTGCCTTCCGGAAGACTCAAGCTGCCCGCAACGAACTTCACAGCATTGCGCGGGACTGGCTCAAAGCACGTTGTCCAGGAACGTTCGCGCAGACGGGAGAACATCAACCATTGATGGATCTCTTACTGCTCAGCGAGTTTGATCCGGCTTCAGAGGAGCGGCCGGATAGGGAATCAAATGATCGTATGCGCGCCCTTGGGTTGACGGACTCACACGTGACTTGGCGGACGTCAACAGAGCTTCCGGGCCTCCTGCTTGAGCAGTCACGTGAGGAACTCGCTCCGGGCTTGCGAAAGCGCACATGGGCCCTTTGGGGAAAGCGTGGCACGGTCGAGGCTGCCGCTGATTTGCGGTTTTACGTAAGTGACGTTAATGGCGCAATTGCGCACCATGTGGATAGCCATATGGGCGATTTCGTAGTTCGCCTTGGCCTGTCAGAGTTCCTCGACCTGTTGAAAGCGGAAAGTGCAACGATGCGGGACAGCGCTCGTGCTCACCATGGAAAATTCAGTCGCCGCGATTTAAAACGCCTACGGCAACGTTTCCTAACAGCAAGCCTGGACCTTTCCAGCATTGAGCGCGACGTCAAGCAGTACAACAGCAACCGCTGGCGAGATCGGGAAGCGTGGTTCGTAATGGACTACGCGCCCTGGATCCGAAGGCAAGACGACGAAGCTGGCAGGAAGCCCTTCAAGCCGATCCAGGTCAACAAGGATCTCCGAAAACGACAGATCAAGGGTGTCCAAGACCTTGTCGTTGCTGACAGGAGTTACCGAGAGATACTGTCCACAGTCGCGTCGCTCGGCGCGTCCATCGACTCCTTCATGGTTCAGCGCTACGCAATTTGGATCGCGATTGGCTCAGCGATTGTCGCGCTGGTAACCCTATGGTTTTCCTTACTGAAGCCCGATGAAGCTTCCGCAATCATTGAAGCCTGGGTGACTTCAATCCTGCAGTGACTCCGATCAATTACGCCAGGACGTCGACTATCGGTAAATGAACCAGAATCGTACGTTCAAGCCAGGATCAGGATGTTCAGTCAGGGGGAGCCGAAAGCGTTGCCCTGCATGTGTGAAGCATCGCGGGGACGTTCGATTGGAGCTGCAGGGTCCGAATAAAGCCATACTTTAAAACCTCTTTCGGTGAGGCCCACGGAGACTCTAGATGCCACCCTGAAATGGTGGTTAGCCAGAACTAAATGACTTTGCCGTCCAGGAAACTTGTTTCATGGGCTGAACATGCAAGGGCTTTTTCTCAACCAAGCCAGCAGGCCTATTTTCCTCTTTCCGCGCATCGAACTGCGCATACATCAACACCGCTTTCCGTCGGTGTTGCGATGATGGTTGGAAACGGCCCGGCTAGCAGTCAGTGGCCGAGCAGGAAAGCGCTCATGCGAGTCTTACATTGTCCCCCCATCTCGGACGGCCTTCAGCATATCCGTCGCCGTGCAGGGCGCCAGGGGCTGGGTCCGCAACAGCTATTAACCAGCCGCTTCCCATGCCTAGGAAAATGACTATCCCGGGTGACAGATAGGCTGGCAGCATGACGTTGGGGGACGCGGCGGAGCCGCTTGTGCACATTCAAAACTTCCGGATGGATTTCGGGGACACCATGGTCATAGAGGACTTGTCCTTTGATGTGAGGGCGGGGGAGACCTTCGGGTTCCTGGGCTCTAACGGATCCGGAAAGACCACGACGCTGCGGGCCCTGCTGGGCATCTACCTGCCCACGGCCGGGACCCTGCACATCGGCGGGAAAGTGTTCGAACCCCGTGACGGCGCCCGCCTCGGCTACCTGCCCGAGGAGCGCGGCCTGTACAAGAAGGAAGCCGCCCTGGACGTGATGGTCTACTTCGGCCGGCTCAAAGGCCTGTCCAAGACGGCAGCCAAAACCTGGTCTTTGGACTACCTGGAGCGGGTCGGGCTTGCAGACAAGGCCGCGGTCCGGCTGGACAAGCTCTCCGGCGGCCAGCAGCAAAAGGTCCAGCTCGGCGTGACCATCATGAACGACCCCGAGCTGCTCATCCTGGACGAACCGACCAAGGGCTTCGATCCGGTGAACCGGCGGCTGCTGATGGACATCATCGAGGAGCAGAAGTTGGCCGGCGCGACCGTCATCATGGTCACCCACCAGATGGAGGAAGTGGAGCGGCTCTGCGACCGGGTCATCCTGCTCAAGGACGGCACCGCCCGCGCCTATGGGACCGTCTCCGAGGTGCAGGAGCAGTTCGGCGGGACCGTGTACCGGCTCAGCTACGGGGGCATCCTGCCCGCCTCGACCCTGTACGACGTCGTCACCGATGTTGGCGGACGGGCCGAGCTCGCTCCACGGGCGGGGGCCACCGACGCGGCGGTCGTTCGCGAGCTGGTGGACGCCGGCGTCGCGGTGGGCTCCTTCACCGCCGCCCGGATCTCTTTGGAGGAGATCTTCATCCAGGTCTACGGCGAACAGCAGATGGCAGAGGTCTAGCAATGGCATTTTCACAGCACAACCTGGGCACCGTTGTCGGGTTCGAGTTCATGCGGACCATCAAGAAGAAGGGCTTTGCGATCGCCACCCTGTCGATCCCGGTCCTCTTGGTGCTGCTCTTCGTCCTAATCTACGCCTCCAACTCCAGCACCGAGGCCAGCGCTGACGCACAGAAGAACTCTTCGATTGCCTTCACGTATACCGACGCCTCCGGCATCATTACGGCCGCCATGGCCCAAGCCGCCGGCGGGAAGACCGCCACAGACCCGGACGCGGCCATCGCCGCGGTGAAGGACGGCAGCAGCGAGGCGTACTTCGCCTACCCGGCGGACCCGTCCACGGAGCCGGTGAAGGTCTACGGAGCCGACAAAGGCATGTTCGAGAACGGCAAGTACGAGGCCGTGGCCGAGCAGCTGCTCAACGCGGCCGCCCAGTCCCAGGTCGCCAACCCGCGGCTGACCGCGGCCCTAGCGGAGGATGTGGCCTTCGAATCCGAAATCTACCGGGACGGGAAGCCCTCCGGCGGCGTCGGGGCGGTCATTCCGCCGATGCTGTTCCTGGTCCTGTTCTACGTCGCCATGATCCTGCTCTCCAACCAGATGCTGAACTCCACCCTGGAGGAGAAGGAGAACCGGGTCACCGAGATGATCCTGACGACCCTGAACCCGACCACCCTGATCACCGGCAAGATCATCTCCCTGTTCGCCGTCGGACTCGTCCAGATGCTCGTCTTCGTCACGCCGATTGCCGCCGGCTACCTGCTGTTCCGCGATTCCCTGGCCCTGCCGGAAATGGACCTGTCCACACTGGTCTTCGAACCCGGGCCCCTCATCATCGGCGCGCTGCTGCTCCTGGGCGGGTTCACCCTGTTCACCGGCGTCCTCGTGGCCATCGGAGCGATCATGCCTACCGCGAAGGAAGCCGGCACCATCTTCGGCCCGCTCATGGCCGCGATGTTCATCCCCTTCTACACGTTCAGCCTGATCATCTCCGACCCCAAGTCCCTCATCGTGCAGGTGTTCACCTACTTCCCGTTGACCGCCCCGGTCACCGCCATGCTCCGCAACGGCTTCGGCACCCTCTCCGGCACGGAGGCCACCATCGTCATCGCCGAACTGTTCATCGTCGGGCTCCTCATCCTCCGCCTCGCCGTCCACCTCTTCCGGTACGGCTCCATCGAATACGGCAAGAAACTCTCCATCGCCGGGACCTTCCGCCGCAAAGAACTCGCGGCCAAATGAGCCCGTTCATCGTCCTGCCCGTCCCAGTGGGCATCCTCTGGTTGGGCCACGCGGGCCTGACTATCGTGCACGGCCCCGCTTCCTGGTACACCCGCTGGATCCTCTTCGCTGGGCTGCCGGTCTTAGCTATAGCGATGCTCCTCTCGGGCGGAATGGTTGGTTTCGTATTCGCGCTAATAGCCGCCCTGACGTGGCTGGGGATAATCCTCCTGGAGGTGTTTCTCACGATCGGGTTGATGGTGTGGAGGGATGCTCGGGCGGAAAAGGCACTTTGAAACGCCGGGAAATCTGGGGACCGCCCTCCTAGTCGCAGCGGCCCTCGGTGCATGGGCAGATCACGCTATCTATGAGGCGTATCGGGCCGCTGCGAGGGACGACCTGCTGCTCTACATAGGCATGCCTGCGGACTCGATCTCCTCTTGGTTCCGGATTGCGGCGCTCCTGTCCGGCGGCGCCGGACTGTCGCTCCTTCTTCCGGCGTTGATCGGCCGCATTCCCAAGAAGATCCCACGACGCACCGCCGGCTGGATCACCGGAGTGGCGGTCGCGGCCGCCGTGCCCTACTTCGGCCTCATATTTCTCTTCGCAGCCCTTGGGGCGTTCGGCATCGGTGACACCTTGAAGTTCGTGGCCGCGGACGGAACCTCGGTGCTCGTGTCCCAGGACGGGTTCGACGGCGACACTGTCATCATCTACACACAGCACGACGAGTATCACTACAAGAGGGTCAGCGACGCTCCGGAGATCTCCGGCTGGCCGCGGGTGAAAGACCAGGACTGCCAGCTGGCCACCGACGGCGGGTTGACCCTCATCTGCGGGGCTACGAGGCTGGACATCGACCGTTAGGCGCCTCGTCCGGAACACAGCCGAAAGGCTGCGCATAGAGCATCATCAGGAAAGGCCTAAACGCCCTAGCAGCCTGGCCACCCTGCTCTTCTTCTTCGCCGGTTCCGGGGCGGGATCGTCAATCGATGGAACATCGTCATCGTCGTCTGGTTCATCGTCAAACTTTCCAGCGACTGCGAGGTCAATGTGGATGCCTGTCAGATTGCCCTGGGCGTCTCTGGTTTGGAGGAGCCAGTAGAAGCCATCACCCCAGCCCGAGTGAGACAGCACGACATTCTCGCCGCTCTGTGCCAGGGGCATGACAATGTTGGCGGTGCCCGCAGGGTATGGTCCGTCGGCGTCCATGAGGTTGAACCAGGAGTTGGGGCTATCCGATTCGAATAGCCCGTCGTACCAGGTAGATGGGTCGGGCATGCATCGCCGCACCGCTTCTGCATCGACGAAGGCCACGGTGCCAGCGTCCACTCCCACCGTGAAGTACTCGCCGGGAGGAGGCGGACCGTCGGGACCGGGGGCAGCTTCGACGGTTACGGGATCAGCGTCCGAGAGAACGAGTGAGAGGTATGCCTCACGCAGGTGCGAGCCGTCCTGTTCGGGCGAAACGTCCGCTACTGTGACGCGAACCGGGTAGTCTCCTGGAGTGAGGCTGACAACTACGGGGTAATCGAGGCCCGCGAAGGGGTCGCAGACGCCCAGCTTTCCGGACGGCAGCCGCAGTTGGCCCAGGTCATGAACGGTCAGCTTGCCCCTCGCGCCGGTACTAAGAGGCGCCATCCCCTGCCGAAGGGCGTAGAAGTCGGTTATATCCATCTGGCAATCCTCGTCGGTAATCGCCGGGCAGGTGGCACGACGCGCAGGGCGGCATCTGGTCCCGGTCGTGCCGTACACATAAAATTTGAACCCCACGATCGATAGAAAGACCCCAGTGAAGCAGAGTATTTTCGCCCGCGTTGCCCAGCTCGCCAAGGCCAACCTGAACGCCCTCCTGGATTCCGCCGAAGACCCGCAGAAGATGCTCGACCAAATGGTCCGGGACTACTCGGCGAACATCCGTGAAGCCGAGGCCGCCGTCGCCCAGACCATCGGCAACCTCCGCATGGCCGAAGACGACCACGCCCGCGCGGTGAACGACGCCAGCACGTGGGGCAATAAGGCCATCGCCGCATCCCGGAAAGCCGACGAGTTCCGTGCCGCCGGGAACAGCGTGGACGCCGACAAGTTCGATGCCCTCGCCAAGCTCGCCCTTCAGCGGCAGATGACCGCCGAATCCACCGCCAAGGCCCAGGAACCGTCCTTGGCCACCCAGAACGAGGTCGTCGACAAGCTCAAGCAGGGCCTGGACCAGATGCGCACTAAGCTCGGGGAGCTGACCGCCAAGCGCAACCAGCTCGTCAACCGCTCCCGTGTCGCCGCCGCCCAGTCCCAGGTCCACGACGCCCTCAAGTCCTTGAATGCCGGAGACCCCACGTCGGCCATAGGTCGGTACGAGGAGAACATACGCCGCCAGGAAGCCACGGTCCGCGGCCAGCAGGAACTCGCTGCCTCATCCCTGGACGCCCAGTTCGCCTCCCTCGAAGACCTCGGAGAGCAGACCGAAGTGGAAGCACGGCTCGCCGCGCTCAAGTCCATGGACCGCAAGGCCATCGACTACTAGGAGACCATCCATAGGGCCTTTGACCCCACCTTACGGGCCACCGCAGTGATGAAGTCATCGCTTTTCGCTAGGCATCTTGAGGTAGTCGGTCCTGTTCCTCGGAGCGGCGCTCCTTTTACCAACGGGAAGGCATCGAGCTTGTTGCTCTCCCAGAATTCGCCACCGCCGAGTAGGCAGCAGGACCGCCTCTCCCGCATGTAAACCAACAAGTGCCGGGCGCTGTCTTTGATCCCAATACGCGGGGCTTTTACCTTCGGCGGTACGGGATGCTGCTGATCCTGGTGGTCGGACTTTAGGCGGCTGCGGGGACGGTCTGCTTTGCGGTGTTGAGGTGGTCCTTGAGTTCGGTGATGAAGGCTTTAAGGTTCGCGGAACGGCAATCCCGCCGCCACATCAGCCACGTTTCTGCCGTGCCGAGACTGCCTTCGATCTCATGCACCTGAACACGGCTTGCTCCGGGCAGCGTCTCGAGGAGGGATTTGGGCATCATGCAGATCCCGCCGCCGGCCGCTACGCACGCGAGCATGCTGTAGTACGAGGAGATCTCCACGATCCTTCCAGGAACCATTCCTTGGGAATCAAGCCAATCCTCAAAGCGCTGGCGGTAGGAGCAAATGGTGCCAAACATGAACGCCGTCGGGTGGGAGGCCTTGAAGTCGTCGTCGATTTCTGTGACCGTCTGCGGGGTGAGGATCACGAGGTCCTCGGCAAATGCCCTAATCCCCGTCAGTGAGGGCACGGCTGGCTTTCCGTCAGAGAATGCTGCCGTGAGTTGCCCGTTCAGCAGATGATCGAACAGCACTCCCGATGAGCCTGCTTCGAGCTCCACGTCGACCGCGGGGTAACGGAGATGGAAGCTGGCCAGGATCGGCGGTATTCGCACCGCCGCAGTGCTTTCAAGGGCGCCGAGACGGAACTTGCCGCGGGGTTCGCCCTGGGCCGTGAAGGCTTTGGCGTCGTTGCACATGTCGATGATCTTTTGGGCATGATCCCGAAAGATCTCCCCGTCGGCTGAGAGGGAGCTTTGCCGCTTGTCCCGGACCAGGAGCTTGACCCCAAGTTCCCGCTCCAACTGCTGGATCCGGGTGGAAACGTTCGAAGGGGCGCGAAGAAGCTTATTGGCGGCTTTGGTGATGCTGCCTGTCTCCGCCACGGCAAGAAAGATTTCCAGCTGCGAGATCTCCATTGTCCTCGTTCTCTCTAACTGAAGTGATGCGCGTTGAAGCATCATGTTTAGAGAATGATGACAGCCTTAGCGCAGCAATTCAAGCGTCTGTATACGAGGTGCCGCTTCATCGCCCACCAAAAGAGCTGTATGGAGCAAGGGAAAAAGCGGGAGAGGCACCCCCTCCTCCCATCGTTCTGTTTTGGAGAAGTGACACTTCGGAAACTTCTTATTTATCAAAGTGTCGAAGGCTTCTAGAGTCGTTGTTAGCCCCATCACACGATCTTGAAGGAACACCATTATGGGCACCATCGAAGTTGCCGTCGCGAAGTCGACGAACCCGGCCACCGGCGAAGACGTTGCGACCTACCCCTACTTGGACGAGCAGGCCGTGGCGAACGTTGTCCGGTCAGCCGCTGAGGGATTCGCTAACTGGCGCGACACAACTCCTGCAGCGCGGGCCGAGGTTTTCCGCCGTCTTGCGGAACTGCTGCGCCGGGACATGGCCAAGCTCGCCAACGTGATCACCGCCGAAATGGGCAAGCCCGTTACGCAGGCCCAGGCAGAGGTCACCAAGTGCGCGAACATGCTGGACTGGTATGCCGAGAACGGGCCGGCCATGCTGGAAGACACGGCGACGACCATCGGCCCGGAAGCCTACGTCTCCTACCTGCCCACCGGCACGGTGTTGGCGATCATGCCGTGGAACTTCCCCGTCTGGCAGATCTTCCGGGGCGCCGCCCCCATCATCCTCGGCGGCAACGGCTACCTCCTTAAGCCCGCGTCGAATGTCGTCGGCTGCGCCTTGGCGCTGGAGTCACTGTGGGAGGAAGCAGGGCTTCCGAAGGGCACCTTCGCGGTAGTGAACTGCGACCGTGACCAGGTCCCGGCGATCATCCACAATCCGGCCATCACGGGTGTCGCAGTGACCGGCGGGACCGTTGCCGGGCAAAGCGTGGCAGCGGAGGCCGGCCGTGCCCTGAAGAAGGTCATCCTGGAACTTGGTGGATCGGACCCGTTCATCGTTCTGGCCGACGCCGACCTGGACAAGGCGGTCGACGCTGCGGCCACCGGGCGCATGGTGAACGCGGGCCAAGTGTGCATCTCGGCCAAGCGAATCATCGTCGAACGCCCCGTCTATGCCGAGTTCACCGCCAAACTGGCACGACGGGTCGAAAGCTTCAAAGTCGGGGACCCTAGCGACCCGGAAACCTTCGTCGGCCCGATGGCCAAAGAAGAAGGCCTGCTGGACGTGGACGACCAGGTCAAGCGCTCCGTTGCCGAAGGAGCGGAGCTTCTGACCGGTGGCCACCGCATCCCCGGCCCCGGGTCCTTCTACGCCCCGACCGTCCTGGCCGGCGTCACCGAAGCCATGACCGCCTTCAAAGAGGAGATCTTCGGGCCGGTCGCCACTGTCATCGCCGCCGAAGACGCAGAGGACGCCTTGGCCAAGGCCAACAACTCCGAGTTCGGGCTCAGCGCCGCTATCTGGACTGCCGACAGTGCGAAGGCCCGCGCCATGGCCCGGAAGATCGACGCCGGCGGGGTCTTCATCAACGGGCTCTCCGTCTCGGACCCCCGGATCCCGATCGGCGGGGTGAAGAAGAGCGGTTTCGGCCGGGAACTGTCCTACCTGGGCGTCCACGAATTCACCAATATCCAGGCGGTGTGGGACCAGACCCCGCTAAACGCCGCCAAGGAAGCAGCACAAGGAGTAGCACAATGAGCACCACGACCATCAACCAGGAACTGTTCGACAAGGGCCTTGCCACCCGGCGCGAAGTCCTCGGCGACGAATACGTCCAGCGCAGCCTGGACAGCGCCGACGAGTTCTCCATGCCCATGCAGGAACTCGTCACCCAGTACTGCTGGGGCGACGTCTGGAACCGCCCAGGCCTGGAACGCGCAGAGCGCAGCCTGATCAACCTGGCCATGATCAGCGCCCTGAACCGGCCCCACGAACTGAAGGTCCACGTCCGCGGCGCGGTCCGCAACGGTGTCACCAAGGAGCAGATTAAGGAAGTCTTCCTCCAGGTCGCCATCTATTGCGGCGCCCCCGCCGCTTTGGAAAGCTTCCGCCTCGCCCGTGAAGTCTTCAAAGAAATGGAAGCCGAAGCATGAGCACCATCGGCTTCATCGGCCTGGGCAACATGGGCTTCCCCATGGCCTCCCGGCTCGCCGACGCGAACCACACCCTGATCGTGGACGACCGCGACAAGGGCGTGGTTCAGCGGTTCCAGGACCAGCACCCCACGTCACGCACGGCCCCGGACGCCAAAGCCTGGCAGGACGCGGACATCATCATCACGATGCTGCCCAACTCCGACATCGTCGAAGCCGTCCTGACCGGGGGAGTAGCCGCGGCCGCCTCGTTGAACACCCTGTTCATCGACATGTCCTCCTCCGAACCCATCCGCTCCCGCGATTTGGGCGCCCGGCTCGAACACCAGGGCATGCGCTACCTGGACGCCCCCGTCTCCGGCGGCGTCCGCGGAGCACAAAACGGTCAGCTCGCCATCATGGTCGGAGGCCGCTGGCACGATCTGGACCAGGCCACCGAGCTCTTCGAAGTCCTTGGCAAATCCGTCATCCACGTCGGCCACGCCGGCTCCGGACACGCCGCCAAGGCCCTGAACAACCTGGTCTCCGCAGCCTCGGTCGCAGCCACCGTCGAAGCCCTGCGCGTCGGTGAACGCTTCGGCATCGACCCGGCCACCCTGACCCAGGTCCTGAACGCCTCCTCCGGGCGGAGCAACACCTCCGAGAACAAGGTCGCCCAGTTCATGCTTTCGGGCACATTCGGCTCTGGGTTCCCGATCGGGCTGATGACCAAGGACATCAAAATCGCCACGGCCCTCGCCGATTCCCTGGGCGTTGATGCCCGCTTCAGCCACGACTGCGAAGCCATCTGGCAGTCCGTCCTCGACGCCGGCCACGACGCCGAAGACCACACGAGGATGTATGAATACCTCGCCACCCCCACCCCTGCTTTCAACGATGAAAGGCAAATCCATGCGTGACTTCGCACAGGTGCTGCAGACCGCGACCAAGGACTTCGAGTTCAACCGCGAGATGCGCTACTACACCGGCAACCTGCACGTCGCCATCGGCGACAAGGCCTGGCTGGCCACCTACGACGACGGCAAATTCCTCTCCGTCGAACCCTCCGACACCGACCCCCAGGGCGCGGCGATCTGGATCAAGGGCACCGAGGAGCAGTGGCAGGACATGACCGCCGAGTACCCGCGGCCGTTCTTCCAGTCCCTGCAAAGCTCATCCGCCAAGCACGGCGTGCTGCTGAGCAACACCCACCAGCTCTACGCCTACCTGCCGGCCCTGAACCGGCTCATGCAAATCTTCCGCCAGCTCAACCGCGAAGGAGCGTAATAGCCATGGCAAAGTTCGAACCCATCAAAGGTGGCTACGTCTACCTCACCGTCGAAGACATCGAATACCGGGTCTACTACGAAGAAGCCGGCCAGGGCATCCCGCTGATCGTCGGGCACACCGCAGGCTCGGACGGCCGCCAGTACCGCCACCTGCTTAACGATGAAGAGGTCACCTCCCGCTACCGGGTCATCGCCTTCGACCTGCCCTTCCACGGCAAGTCACTACCCCCGCACGGGGACAAATGGTGGACCCGCGAATACAACATGACCAAATCCCGCATGATGGCCTTCCCCAACGCCCTCTCCGAAGCTCTGGAACTGGACCGCCCCGTATACATGGGCAGCTCCATGGGCGGGCACCTGGCCATCGACCTAGCCTCCAACTTCAACGACCGCTACCGCGCCACGATCTCGGTCGAAGGCGCCCTGCGCTCCGCCGCCGAATACGTGGAAGTCGGCATGGACGGCATCCGCCGTGAATTCGACAACCCCAACGTCTCACGCACCTCCACCGGTGCCGCGATGCTGCTGAACATCTCCCCGTACTCCCCAGAGGAGAACGTCCGGGAGATCCAGTGGGAGTACCAGTGCGGCGGGCCCGGAGTCTTCGCCGGAGACCTCTATTACTACTACTACGACCACAACGTCAGCCCCGAAGAAGCTGCAGCGATCGACACAAGCAAGTGCATGCTGTACTTCCTCACCGGCGAATACGACCCCAACACCTCACCGGCCGACACTAAGGAAGCCGCGAACCTGGTCAAGGGCTCAAAGTTCTGGGAAATGCCAAAGCTCGGCCACTTCCCGGTCACCGAGAACTACACCGAGTTCCGCAAGTTCCTCCTGCCGATCCTCGAAGAAATCGAAGGTAAGTCCGCCTAGGACCCACCCTCCGGCGGGCCGGCATTGACCGGCCCGCCGCACATAGCGCCCATCATCCCGGCGCAACCACCGTTTCCAGGGCCCCGCTGCCGCCAAGTCCTTAGGCAGTCACACCCAAAAACAGGTGTAATCCCCATCACATTTCATCAGTACCCATCAATGGAGCTGGATCATGTCCTCAACAAACACCACGGCTTGGCGGCCCGCTCACGTCACCAACCGGCAAATCAAATTCGCGACCGTCCTTTGCTTCCTGGCCTGGGCGTTCGCCGTCTATGACTTCATCCTCTTCGGCACGCTACTGCCCGAACTCGGCAAAGACCTCGGCCTGAACGAAGCCGAACAGGCCACCATGGTCACCTGGATGTCCGTCGGCGCCGTCGGCATGGGCCTCATCGCAGGACCCGTCGTGGACAAGTTCGGCCGTAAAGCCGGCCTCGCCTTCACCACCGCCGGAGCAGGCATCGCCTCTGCACTGACCGCCCTCGGCGGGATCGTTCCGGTCTCCGTCCTGATCGCCATCAGGTCCCTCAGCGGTTTGGGCCTGTCCGAACAGGGCGTCAACGGCGCTTACCTCAGCGAGCTCTACGGCGCCTCCGATGACCCGCGGATCAAGAAGCGCCAGGGATTCATCTACTCCCTGGTTCAGGGTGGCTGGCCGATCGGTGCCATTCTCGCCGCGGCGCTGACCGCCGTCCTGCTCCCGGTCATCGGCTGGGCCGGTTGCTTCGTCTTCGCAGCCATCCCCTCCCTAATCGTCGCCGCCCTGGCCCGCAAACTGCGTGAATCCCCTCAGTTCGAATCCATCCAGAAGATCCGCCGCCTCCAAAAGGCGGGCCACAAGGCCGACGCGGAAAACCTCTCCGCCGCACTCGGGATCGAAGAGCACGAAACCCGCAGCACCCTCGCTGACGTCTTCCGCGGCCGGAGCCTGCGCACCACCCTTGCCCTCGGATTGGGCCACATCCTGAACTACTTCCCCGTCCAGGTCTTCAGCGTGCTCGGCACCACGGTTCTGGTCAGCGTCCACAACGTGTCCTTCACCAACTCGCTGGTCATCCTCCTGATGTCCAACGTGATCGCCTACCTGGGCTACCTCACCCACGGACTCCTCGGCGACAGGTTCGGGCGTCGTAACGTCATCGCGTTCGGCTGGATCACCGGCGGCATCGTGTTCACCGCCATGATCTTTGGCCCCAGTGACTTCTGGACCGTCGTCGCTCTTTACAGCCTCGGAACGTTCTTCCTCATCGGCCCTTACTCCTGCGTGCTGTTCTTCGTCGGTGAAAGCTACGACACCCGCATCCGGGGCCGCGGAGCAACGTTCGTCGCCGCCGTCGGCCCTATCGGTGCGATCGTCTCCAGCGCCCTGGCCGCCACCCTGCTCACGGGCGGCGGCAACTGGGCCACCGCAGCGTTCCTCTTCGGAGCAATCCCCTGCGTCCTGTCCGGCCTCGCGGTCCTGTTCTCCCGTAAGCACCAGCACGTTGCGGACCCCGTACACATCCCGGCCGTCCCCGGGGCAGCCCCCGCCGACAAGACAGCCCACTAACAACCACGATCAGGCAGTTGCCGGGAGCCTACAAGCCCCCGGCAACTGCCGTCCAACGAAACGGATGCTCAATGCCTGAAATCGAGTACGGCCGCGTTGCCGTCATGACCAGCCCCCGGGAACTCGATTACGCCGAGTACCCCCTCCCCGCCCCCGAACCCGGTGCGATCCTGATGAAGGTGACCCGGGCCAACGTCTGCGGCTCCGAACTGCACATCTGGAACGGCAAACACCCCGTCAAGAGGAGTGGCGGCCTCGGCCACGAAATGGTCGGCACTGTCGCCGCCATCGGCGATGGCCGCCCCACCGACAACGCCGGCCAGCCACTCAACACAGGCGACCGCATCGTCGCCACCTACTTCCAGACCTGCGACCGCTGCGCCCGATGCCTCGGCGGACAACCCAACCTCTGCGACAACGCCTACGAATTCTTCAGCAAACAGCCAACCGAAGCACCCCACTTCCACGCCGCCTTCGGCACCCACTACTACATCCACCCCAGCCAGCACGTCTACAAAGTCCCCGACGAAATCCCCGACTCCGTCGCAGCCAGCGCCAACTGCGCCCTCTCCCAAGTAACGTTCGGCATCGACCAGATACGCCTGCAATACGGCGAAACGGTGCTCATCCAGGGAGCCGGCGGACTGGGCCTCAACGCCGTCGCAGTCGCCAAGGAACGCGGCACCACCGTCATCGTGATCGACCCCTCCAGCTCCCGACTCGAACAAGCCAGGTGCTTCGGCGCCAGCCACACCATCAACATGACAGACATCCCGGACCTGGAGGATAGGATCACCGCCATCCAGCAACTCACCGACGGCCAGGGTCCCGACGTCGCCATTGAACTGACAGGCGTTCCAAACGCCTTCGCCGAAGGGCTGCACCAGATCCGCCGCGGCGGACGCTACCTGGTCATGGGCAACCTGTCCCCCGGAAAAACGATCCCCTTCGATCCCGGCTACGTCACCCGCAAGGCCCTCACCATCAAGCACGTGGACCGCTATGAAGGCCGCTACCTACACAAGTCACTGGCCTTCCTCACCGAGCATCAGGACAAATACCCTTTCGATGCCATGGTCGACGCGACGTTCACCTTGGACGGTGTCGAAGATGCCCTCGAAAAGTCCCTGGCCCGCGAAGTCACCCGCGCTGCGATTCTCATGGGCGAGACAATTGCCTGAACACGCCACAATCCTTTGGCCCCTGCATCCTGAAAAGGAAAGCAGATGCGCACCTAAAATGTACCGGTGACCGACCAGCTGACTACATCGCCGAAGCCTACCGCCGCACCGTAGAACGTATCGCCGCCGGCGAGTTCGAGGACACCTGGGAATCGGCAACTACCTGACCTTTGAGCCTTTGCGGCGGCGGCCGACAGCCCAACAGCCGACCACCAGCAGGGCCGCTTCTACGCATGGACCTTCATGAACCTGCCTGTGAGACCCAAGCTTATTTGGCGCTTTCCGCCAAATAAGCTTGGGTCTCACATACGTTACGTACGTACTACGTCTTCTCTTGTTCCTGTGACCCTGACCTAACTGAGCAATTTGGCAGTATCTTGTGAGATGTCAACTTAGATGGCGTATGGACGAGTTAGTTGGCGTAGTGACAAGTTAGATGGCCGGTTGCCATTTGTCCGCCCCGTCATTTCGTGGGCCGATTTCGCGACCCATCGTCACAACACCGGTGAGGTGGGCACGAGAGGCCATGCCGCACCAAGCCCGCCAGTATTCAGTGCTGAGCTGTGTGTGGGCACTGATGCTCAATAAACTTCACGGATAAGTGCGGCTGGTTCTGGATCCGCGGTTACCGGTGTATGCGCTCTCGCCAGTCTGCCGGTACCTTGTCCGCCGGTGCAGGTGCCGGCTGCTCCGGTGGTCTGGACTGAGGATCCGGAAGTCGCGGGCCGCGGAAGAACTTCTTCGTGGTGTGCTCGTAGAACCAGTCTTCCCCAGGTTCAAAGGACCTCATGACGGGGTGACCGACGGTGCGCGCGTGGGCACTGGCATGCTGTGACGGTGATGAATCGCAGCATCCGATGTGGCCGCATTGGGCGCAGCGGCGAAGATGTAGCCACCATCCCGGGCCGTCACCGCTGAGGCACTCCAGACACCCTGTTCCACTGGGTGTGGCGGCCAGGCTGATTCCCGGAATAGGGCGATCCTCCATGGGGGTCCTCCATTTTCCATCGCTCCGGTTCTGCTAAGGTCTTCCCGCCTGCCCACTGTCGGGAGCTATTCTGGCAGAATCTCCGCGCCCTTGGAATGACAGAACCGAGGCGACAACCGGGTCCTGATACAACTCCGTTCCCGGTGGCGAAGGACCCTACCGGACACAGCGAGCGCCCCTTGTCCCCGATGTCCCAGCGCGAGTATCGTGAGCGCCACCGAACCATTGAACCGGAAAGACGGCGGCCATGGATCACTCGGTTCCGATCCTGCTGATTGCTACCAAGGACTCAGCCTCTCGGCGCATTCTTGAAGATGAGTTACGTCGACGCTACGGTGCCGACTACGAGGTGGTGGCCTGCGCCGACCACGCCCACGGGCGGGCGGTGCTTGAGGGACTCCGGCGCTGGAACCGCCCAGTCGCCCTCATACTCGGGTGCTACGGACCGGCTGACCGCGGTGGGCTCGATTTCCTGCGGCGTGCCTATGGCTTTCACCCGGCCGCCAAGCGTGGTGTTGTAGTGACATGGGGTGACTTCGCCAGTGCCCCCACTGTATTCCGGGCGATCGGGCAGGGATACGCCGAGTTGGTGATCATACGTCCCGAACGATCGCGCGACGAAGAATTTCATGGGGCGATTACAGACGCCCTCGACGACTGGCACCTGGCCCAGGGGCTTGGGTTCGAGGCGGTCCGGCTGATCGGGGAGATAGGCGACGAAAGGACTCATACGTTGCGCGACTCCCTGAGCCGGAACCACATCCCGGTGGGCTTCCACCCTGCCGGGTCCGAAATGGCGGAACGGACGCTGGAGAGCGTGAACCTGCGCGACCCCGTGCTGCCGGTCATGGTGCTGGAGTTCACCGCTCCACCAATTGTGCTCGAGAACCCCAGTGACGTGGAGATCGCCGAAGCGATGGGGGTGACGCGACCGCCACCGGCGGACAAGATCTTCGATGTGGTGGTCGTGGGAGCCGGTCCCTCCGGGCTCGCGACCGCCGTGTATGCCTCCTCTGAGGGCCTGTCCACCATGGTCGTGGAGGGAGAAGCTGTAGGAGGCCAAGCCGGCACCAGCTCGTTGATCCGCAACTACCCTGGCTTCTCCCGGGGTGTGAGCGGCGCCCATCTGGCCTACCGCTCATTTCACCAGGCCTGGACTTTGGGCACGGACTTCCTGTTCCTGCGGAGGGTGGAGGGGCTCGGCGTGGACGGAGCAGTGTACGCTGTGTCGATTTCCGATGGCACTGTCGTACGGTGCCGTACAGTCGTGGTGGCCACCGGCGTGGACTACCGTCGCCTCGGCATACCTCAGCTGGAGGACCTGGTCGGCAGGGGCGTCTTCTACGGGGCCACAGTCTCCGAGGCGCCGTCAATGACCGGAAAGCACGTCTGTGTCGTGGGTGGCGGCAACTCGGCCGGACAGGCGGTTCTGCACCTTGCGAAGTACGCGAAGAAGGTGACGCTGCTGGTGCGCGGACCCACTCTGTCAGTCAGTATGTCGGAGTACCTCATCTCGCAACTGGAGGCCACCAGGAACATTGCGGTCCGCTATAGCACCATGATCGTGGGGGCCCGCGACCAGGACGGATTCCTTGCCGCCGTCACGGTGGCCGCATCCGGTGCCGCCGACGCAACCCCGAGCGAGGAGATCGAAGCGGGCGGCTTGTTCGTGCTGATCGGTTCGGTGCCGCGGACGTCCTGGCTGCCCGAAACCGTAGAGCGTGACCCAGCCGGCTTTCTGCGCACGGGCGCCGGCCGGGATGTCAGTGACTCAGGGTCCGTCAGGCCGGACAGGTCGCCATTGGCGCTGGAAACCAGCATGCCCGGCATTTTCGCGATCGGCGACGTGCGGGCCGGTTCGATCAAAAGAGTGGCTACCGCAGTCGGGGACGGCGCCACCGTGGTCTCGATGCTTCACACCTACCTGGCCGAGAACCCGCTGCGTGCCTCGCCCCCTGTCCCTGGTGGGGCGGCCGCACCCGAGGAGCTGCCCGGTGATGATGTCCGCTTCAACTGAGGTCCCACCGTTGATTCCGCCGATGCGATGGCTGCTCTACGTCGCTGCATTCCTCGTGTTTCTTGCCGGGCTCGTGCTGTTCGTGTTTCCGCTCCGGACTGATGAATTCTTCGCGTGGACAGTCAATCCGCCAATGACCGCGGTCTTCCTCGGGGCGGCATACTGGTCGAGCGCCGGCCTGGAGGTGACGGGCGCCCGCTCAGCGAGTTGGGATTCAGCGAGGCTGGCAGTCTGGCCCGTGTTCGTCTTCACGACATTAACCTTCGGAGTCACCCTGCTTCATCTCGATCGCTTCCACCTGTCGCAAAGCACTGCCCCCACCGCCCAAATAGCCACCTGGGCGTGGCTGGCAATCTACGCCCTGGTGCCCGTGGCAATGCTCGTCATCAGCTGGATGCAGATCCGGTCCCGACGTCCTGCCTCAAAGTCCGTAACCGCGGGACGGCCAGTGCTACCCCCTGCGCTCCGGTTGCTCCTGGCGGTAATCGCTGGAGTACTGCTGTTATATGGCGTGGCGCTCCTGGCAGTACCCGTTCTTGCCGCAGCGTGGTGGCCGTGGCCACTGTCCGAGCTCACAGCGAGGGCGGTCGGGGCGTGGCTGGTCGGTCTGGGGTGGGCGGCCGCGCAGGGCCAGTTGAGTCGCGACCTCCGCACTGTGCGCCCCGTGGCCCTAACTTCCGTTGTCTTCGTCATTCTGCAGACGTTTGCCCTGCTGCGGTATGGCGACGCCCTCACATGGCCGAGCGCACCGGCGATCGGCTTCGTAACCGTACTACTCGCCGTTGGAGTGGCCGGCGGATGGGCACTCCAACTATCCCGTTCGCCGGTAGCCCGGGCCGGAATCACGTGAGCGGCCTTCGCGCATAGGCTTTATCCTCCGGACTGGTCGGGCCCCGACCACCCAAGACTGGCACCGAAGAACTGCTGCGCCTGCTCAACTCGGCCTTCAGCGGATCAACTCCTGTCACCTAACATTGATCCGAGACGCGAGCCCCTAGCCATTTCCTTCATCCAGGCTGTTGTGCGCAGTTGTTTCGGCAGGGGGAAGGGAGGGGGCCCTCCGGCACATCGCGAAACCCGTGTTGGTACCGGATGTACTTCCGGAAATGTTCAATTAGCTCCGTCAGCGAGTTCTGCTGCTGTAGGACAAGGAACGCCGAAAACTCACTGTTCATGCCGATGAGCAATTGCTCAGTTAGGACGGCATCTCACATTCTTCTTCTTGTATAAGGACGACGACCCACTTGGTCCTTCGGACAACCTAATTGAAGATCCTTGGACAAGATGCTTGGTCCTTTGGTGTTTCGGAGCTACTTGAGATATTTCGGAGCAAGTTGGACTAGTTCTGGATAAGGGGACTGCCTGGCCTGCGGCACCATGGATGGGTTTGGTCGGCCTGTTGCCTCACTAGGAATGCGAGTCCTAACATGCTGACATAGCGCGAACGTCTTCCCGCTCTCGCGGCGGACGCTTTGAGGCGTCCTCGTCCCAGGAGGGAGCACATGGCACGGCAGGACAAGGTGACGGTCGGGGCCCGGCCCGGGCCCTTCGGTCTCGATCTCACCCACGCGGCGGTAATCGTCGTCGACATGCAGAACGACTTCGGATCCCCGGGTGGCATGTTCGAACGGGCCGGCATCGACATCGCCCCGATCCGAGCGGCCGTCGGGCCAACCGTTCGCGTCGTGGACGCGGCGCGCGAGGCGGGGATCCCTATCGTTTATCTGAAGATGGGGTTCCGGCCCGATCTTTCCGACCTCGGGCCAGATCATGCGGCCAACCGCCAACGTCACCAGTTCATGGGCGTGGGTGAACCGGTCGTGGCGCCGGACGGCACCCCCAGTCGCGTGCTTGTCCGCGACACCTGGAACACCGACATCGTCGATGAGTTGGCGCCGGCACCGGGGGACCACATCATTTACAAGCACCGCTTCAGCGGCTTCTTCCAGACCGACCTGGAGGGGCTGCTGCGGAGTCAGGCGGTCCGGGACATCATCTTTACGGGCTGCACGACGAGCATCTGTGTCGAGTCGACGCTCAGAGACGCGATGTTCCGGGACTTCCGCTGCCTTCTGCTGGAAGACTGCACTGGGGAGCCCATCGGTGCTGCGGCTGATCGGACAAATCACGAGGCATCGTTGCTCTCTATCGAGACACTCTTCGGATGGGTGGCCACCTCGACCGCGCTGCTCCACGAGCTCACGGCGGCCGCACCGGCAGATCTTCGTCACAGCGCCACCGTCTGAGTCTCGGCCCTGGGTAACCACCGTGTCAGACCTCGTCGGGCTCGCTCGGCGGCCATGCTTCCATGAGTGCGGTTCAGGCAGCGTTGGCCGACCAACGTCGAGAAAAGGCCAACTAGGTACGAACAATGCCCTCTTCGGGTGATCGAACATTCCAAGTGAAAGGTGGGGTCAACTACGCTGGATAATCCAACTAGAGTTGGATCTCACAATTGGTCCTTCGGACAACCTAATTGATCCGTGGATAAAATGCTTGGTCCTTTGGTGTGAGTGGCGACTTAGATGGCACCAACTGACAAGTTTGTCGGTGCCGTCTATGAGATATCGACCTATTTGGAAGAAGCGCACCGTCTAGTTGGAAGTGAGTGCCCCCGGTTTGTTGACTCCTAATTCCCTGAGTCAACAAAAGCCGGGGCAGTCCCTTCCACCCAATCGGGTGCCCTACGAGATGGCTCGATCGGCCTAAGCGGAACATCCTTACGGGACGGTGAGCTTGGTAGTCCGGTGATTACTCCGGTCCACTGTAGTGGCGTGGCAACGACAGTATGGGGGTGCTTGTAGATGTCACAGTTCACGTTGCGCGGCTACCGTCGATGGTGGGTCACCGCGGCAATACTCTTTGTTGTCGTGTTCATGCCGACGATCTTCCATTTCCGTTTCAGGTCGGCGGGTCGCTTCTCCGGCATGGGCACCGGCTTGAGACCGCCGACGTCGGTGAAGGTGCTGATGGGGCCGGTGGGCTCGTCCACGCCGACGTACAGGTTCTGGAACCTGATGGTGCCGTGCTGTATGTGCGCGTAGCCCGGTTTCCACCTGCCCTGCAGCGAACCGGGGTGCGCGTCCGGGCGCCGGATCGCGCATCGATGAGCCCGCGTCCGAGGTCGTAGGATAACCGGGACCTTCTCTCCTGTCCGGACAACCAGGCGAAAATCAGGGTTCCGGACAGCGTAAGGGCAGCGCCAGCAATGACTGAGGACCGGAAGCCGTCTTCATTTCCGATGGGTGTCACAGGCAGGAGCACGAAGTTGCCGCTCAGCCAGGCCAGTCCGTCGTAGATCTTCTCCCGCCGGCTGCGCGGGGCCGGCCGTAGCGTTTCGGCTGCCATGGGTGCTTCCTGCTCGTGATCCGGTCGCGCGTTGTGTGTCCGCCGGGTCCGGAGTGCTTCAGGGGGAATGCATTCCCGGACCCGGCGTTCTGAAGCGGCGGGTTCGCGGCTCCGTCAGCTTCAGGGACACAAGAAGTTTCGGCTTCAGGCATTGGAAAACGCGTGTGCCACCTGAGAGTCCGCGACCGTTTTCACCCCTCTTTTGCGGGGTGAGGAGTGCGGGAACAAGGTCCTTCCAAGCTGTACGCCGAGGTGCTTTCTGAAGCGGTTGGCAACGTAGACCCCCCTTGGCCTGTTCCCATCCCTGGCGATGTCTTACGCTCGGCCTATGGCAGAGTCCGAGGGGATCAAGAGACTTCAGCCCCGGATGACCCGCGGCAGATCGGCCATATGCATGCGGCTATGCTCTCCTGTTTCGCTTCGGGAGTCTCCGTCCCACAGAGTTGGCCAGGCCGCACCGCTGAAGACGTCGTGTCGGCGAACTCAGGGACGACGGGGCCCGGTGCGGAGCGGTGGTGATGCACCTTACCGGTAACGTGTACCCCGCCCACTGCCCCTGTCCACGGCGTATCGCCCGGGCCGGGCAGCACCAGATGAGCGAAAAGGTACCCCTGCTGAACGGCAATAACCTGCGAAGTGGCCCCGTCGCAATCCAGCGCCAGCTCCATCGGCCGGAAGGGGGCGCCGGGATGCTCCTGTCCAACGGCGACCTTCGCACCGGAAGCACCAACGCAGGCTGCAGTGACGGTGTACAGCCCGGTTGCCGGCACCTTCGCTGTCGCGCCAAAGCCCCTGAGGGGTCCATCGAGTGGCCCCACTTCGAATAGGAGGATTGGCTCCGCCGACGCCCTAAGGAGCCGGTTCAGCTCAGCGTAGTTCTTGGCCTCCTGCTCCAGAATCTGCAGATCACTGTATGGCTCTGGGGACCCTGAATCGATCGAGGGGTCAGCGGTGGGCGCGTGTACGGGGTTGGGTGTTGGTGTGTGCACGGGCTCGGGGTAGTCATAGACGCATCCCGCAGTTCCGCTGAGCGGGATCAGCAGGCACAGGGCGAACCCGATCCGGTGCCGCCTGTTCTTCATTCCCACATATCCATGGTGGGCAAGCCAGCAGTTCGAAACAACCACCGTGCCGATCAACGTGCATCATCTGGAAGACACGCCACACTGTACCCGCAACGCAGTCGGTGCCCAGGAGGACGATAGAGTCACGTCGGAGAGTACACCGGGCTTCATTCCTGGGTGGAAGATCGGAGCCTGCAGAATCTGCGACATAGCCCGGCAGTTGATGTGATCCTGCGTCGTACCGTCTAATCTCAGTCCTACCTGAGAGGCTGTCGGAAGGCTGGGTAATGGGCGAACATGTGCGGGCCGGGACGCTGCACGTATGGACGGAACAAGTCGGGGAAGGACCGGATGTTCTGTTACTCGGAGGGCTCGGCGACACTGTCGAGTCGTGGCAGTTTCAGCTGGACGGGCTTGCTGACCGGTTCCGCCTGACAGCCTTCGACAACCGGGGCGCCGGCCGGACCGCCAGGCCCGAGGGCGCCGTGTCTGTGGAGATGCTGGCCGACGATGCAGCCGCGGTCCTCCACGCTTATGACATACCGTCAGCCCATGTGGCCGGCTTCTCCGGTGGAAGCGTCATCGCCCAGGAGATGGCCCTGCGCCACCCGGATCTGGTCCGCAGCCTGGTCCTGCAGGGAACGTGGACGGAAATGGACAACTATCTGCGGACCTGGGCGCGCTTCATGAAGTGGCTAGTCGAGGTTGCACCCAGCGAACGGGCGTTCCACGAGGGCCATTTCCTGTTCACCTACACGCCCCGGTCCTACAACGACGGGACGGTCGACAGAATTATCGACGGCGTGCTGGCCCTGCCCCACAAGCAGAGCACCGAAGACATCCATGCCTTCATCGATGCCTTCATTGACCACAAAACGACAGACCGACTCCCCAATCTCCGGGTACCCGCACTCGTGCTGGCAGGCAGCAACGACCTGATCAGCCGCCCCAATCTCTGCCGCGCGGTGGCCGAAAAGATTCCAGGAGCACTGTTCGAGGTGTTTGAAGGGGAGGCACACCAGCCTTTCCAAGAAGTTCCTGACCGCTGGAATGACCGCGTCAGTGCCTTCTGGAGGAGTGTCCAGCAGGGCGCCGCGTGATCGGGTCGTCGTGCATGAGGACGAGCATTCAGCTGGCCGAAATGGCCTGCTGGTGGGGTCCGGTCATGGGCATCACCGCCTTCGCGCCGGCCGTCGGAACCCGCACCGCTGACGTCATCGGGGGCGCGCTTGTAATCCCCATTGTGGTGGCTGGCCAACTGCGCCACGATGTTCGTATGCGCGCTGAAGCAACGAAGGCGGAACTGAACCTTCCTCAGGCTTTCCTCCTTCTGGCAACGAACGATCAAGATGGCACACCCGAACTGCCGATGTACGTACTCAGGACCACCCTGGCAGGGGCGATACTGGCGGAGCTGGACCTGATTGGTGCAATCGAGCTGCAGGGGAAGCACGTGAGGGCTACCGGCACCGCCCCGAAGACAGAGTTACAGCACGAGCTGGATCTCATCCGTGGCAAATCACGGCCTCACACTCCCAAGCGTTGGGCCTCCATGCTGGAGGGCCGCGCCGAAATGCGGCGTGTCTACGAGGGGATGGCTTCGCGGGGGCTGGTGGAACACGCCGGCGAGAAGCACCTGGGTCTGTTCCGGACCGTGCGCTATCCGGAGAGGGACCACGCCCCGGAGGCGGAGCTCCTCAAGAAGATCGAGGTAGCACTCAGCGGTGGGACCTCTGACGTCGGGACGGGTGACTCCAAGGCGTCGGATACCGGGGTGGCTGATGCTACGGCCCGTGATGCCGTGGCGCAGGGTACCGCGGACCCTGATGCCATGGCGCAGGATGCCGGGGCCCCTGATGCCACGTCGCCTGCTCCCGCTAAGCCTGATTCCAAGGCACCCGACACCAGGACCATGGCGCTGATCGCGCTGCTTCAGGCGGCCGGGTTGCTCGGCAAGCTTTTCCCGGCAGCAGATAAAAGCTGGGCGGATGAGCTGGCGAAGGACTATTGGCCCGCCCGCGCGGTTGAGGACGAACTTCTCATGATCAGACTGGCGCAGGCGGAAGCCCCAACTTTGTGATCCTGCTGGACTGATCAACCTGCTGATGAAGGAGTGTGGGTGGGATGCCCAAAACAGGCAAGAACGACCACGCCCGTAAGGAAGAGCTTCCCTCGACCCTGCAGCGGTCCGAGCAGAAGGCCCAGGATACTTTCGCTAAGACCTACGACTCAGCCCTTGAGTCGTATGACAACGATGAGAGCCGTGCCGCCCGTGCTGCCTACGCATCCCTAAAGCACAGCTACGAGAAGGTGGGCGACCACTGGGAGCCAAAGGAGAAGCGTGGCCCCTCGGACGAGCGCGCGGAGGAGGGGCTGAAATCATCTGCGCCAACTGCCGGAGGCGTGGACGCGAACGCTTCCAAGGAGCACCTTTACAAGCGCGCCAAGGAACTGAACATTGACGGCCGTTCCAAGATGGACAAGGAAGAACTTGTCCAGGCGCTGCAGAAGGCAAACGATGCCGCAACTCGGAAGGCGCGTGGGGACTGACCAGGGGTATGGGCCCCCTAGCCCTTCGTTGGCCGGGAGTAAGAGGATCCGGACGGCGTCCTCTCCAACACACCGAAATCGATCATGTAGCGGCGCAGCAACACGACGTCGTCGGTGTAGCTGAGCAGCCGTTCATTGACCTGCCGTTCGGTGAGATCTTCGCCCGGCCTGACCGCCTCGTTGGCGATCCAGGTCAGGAGCTCCCGCCGCTCCGCCTGATTGGCCGGGTACCGGTCGATCCTGCCCAGGCGCATGAAGCGGGCAACTCCGGTTTGCGCCTGGCGTTTCGGTTGTTGGGTGATGAGACCGCGGAAGATCACCTCCGACGCCTCCAGTTCATTGTCAGGAGTCCGTTCGACGAGGCCCGTCTCAAGGAGGACGGCTATGGCCCGGTCCCGCCGCCGAGCACCCAGGTCAGCAGCGACATGGGCGAGTTCGGTTCCGAGCACTATCTGCGCATAGGCGGTCCGTGCGTCATTGTTGGCGAGTGCTGCCATCACCCGCCGCCAGTGCGGCCCGCTCTGCCTGGTTCCTCTGGTCACAGCGCTTCCCCTTGCTCTGGCGACGCCGGATGGGTTCCGGTCAGCCATTGGCCGATGCAACACGAAGAATCGTAGCCCCGGGCAGGGGGCACCGAAAAGGGAAGGCGCCCTTCATGGGGCAACTGGCGCCGAGCTGACATTCTGATGTGAAATGGTCTTTGGGATAACATCCTTGAGCGGGCCTGAAACGGCGGAGAACAACCTGGGCTATTGCGCTGGCCGTGTTGGGCGCATGTCTTCCCGGAGGCATCCCGATGGTTCCGGCGGGAAGTCATACCAATGGTCCAGGTGGCCCGCTCGGTCAACTAAAGGTTCGTGCAGCATCGTCGTCCACGGCCATAGGCAGCACTGGCCCTGACCAAGGGGGCGGGTGCCCCGGCGCTGGTGCCTTAGATGAATGCATATACGGGAAAGAACTTGGGAATCAGCGCCGGTTCCGTTGTTTCGGTCCACGTATCTTGCGCGTTCTGGCCGTCCTTCGCATCCGGGTTCTCCGCGGGCAAGTACGGCCCGGAATTTTGTCCGGGGTCCGTGAAGCCGGCGCTCCGGACGCCGCCTTCAGCATTCCGGATACCGCCCGCAGCGCTGCGGTCAGCATCTTCCGGGCCAGGCCCTGCCGTGACGGTCTCCGCGATAATGGTGCTGTGCGGCATTAACTGGCCCCCTAGCCTTCAGTCGGAAACTTCGACGGTTCCAGTCACAGACTAACTCCTACTGGACGGTAAGTTGACGATTTCCTCAATTCGACAAATCATTGAGTCTTCGAGGACCGTTCTCTGGCTCGGGGGGAGCGGGATCGGTTCATGAAGGGTCTCCGGACGTCCGCGTCCGCATTGGGGGGAGGGACCGTTTTCGGGCTGTGGGGAACAACGCTTCCCGGCCCGCTGACCGGCCCCTTGAGAAGCGCCCCGGCAGCCGCCAGGGCAAAAAGGAAGCAGCTCAAGCCGCCGGGCTGCCTCCCTTTTTCGTGCCACCACCCGGTGCTTTCCAGCACGCGCGGCTTCGACCACGCGAAGCAATCACGGCGAATCAAAACTCGGCTGCAGCCGCGCAACCAGCTCTCCACGGCTTCGCACGCCCGTCTTGGCAAACACGGATTTCAGATGGTCCTGCACAGTGTTCGCAGTCACGAACAGGTGGCTGGCGATGTCCGCCGTCGGGTAGCCGGCAATCACCTGGCGGCAGACCTCCTTTTCGCGGGGCGAGAGGTCGTACGCGGCGAACAGCATGCCCACGAGTTGCTCCCCGGGCACAGGCTCGATCGAAACAGCCACCTCGCCGTCGTCATCCCCGCCCACGAGCGGGCTGGCCTGCAGTAGGACCCACTGCCCCCGGGCGTCGCGTATCCGTGCCCGGAAACCGCCGGAGGCTGCGCCTCGCGCTCCTCCGGACATGATGCGCATGACCACCGTGAACCGGTACGGTGCGATCTCGTCGAGCCGTTCCCGCCACCGCTGGGCTTCCGGGGTGGCCGAACGCAAGTTTCCTTGGGAATCCAGGACTACGATCGAAGGACGAATGGCCTGGGTGCGGCCGGAAATCTCCGAACGCACCGCTAAGCGCGTTGCTGCGGCCAGGGCCGGGGCCACCGCGGTGAAGAATTCCACTTCACGGTCCGTGAAGTCCTTGCCGGCGCGGACCAGGCCTGCAGCACCCCAGCACACACCGTTGGAAGTAAAGAGGACGCGCAGTTCCTGTTGCACGCCGAGTGGCCGCCACACGTTCCTGAATCTGGCGCTCCGGTCATGGTCTTGCAGCGGCAGGTCGGACAGCCGGCTGTATGCCTCCCTGCGCCTGGCCATCGAGGCGAAGGTATGCGGCTCCTGCGGCGAGTACTCCGCCTCAGCCAAGAGCGGCTCATACTCGTGCGGTATGCGGGGCTCGCCGCTGGTCATGGTGCTGATCACGAGGGTTTCCGGATCGATCGCGGCCCAGCACGTCAGCTCGGACTTTACGTCGTGGCCCATCAGCTCGATGGCCGCGGCGTGCAAGTCACTGACCCCCAGGCCGGAAGCAGCCAAAGCTGCGATGTCCCGGCGGGCCCGATAGGCACGTTCCTCCCACACGGCCTCAGTATGGCACTGATGTGGCTTCGAATCATTCCCTGAATTCTGGGATTTCCCGCCCGCGAAGCGGCTCCTAACGTTGGTGGCATGAGCCACCTACTCCAGTATCTGCAACCCGGCGACGGCGTTGAGCTGCGTGCTCCCGACGCCACCCTGACCGTCAAAGTGGACAGCGAACACACCGACGGTTCCTATGAGCTCTTCGAGGTCGACGCGCCCCGCGAGGCCGCAGCGCCGCTGCACCGCACCGGATGGGCGAAGACCTACTACGTGCTGCAGGGCAGGATCATCGTCCAGATCGACGACGAGGGCTTTGACCTGGGGCCCGGCTCGGCAGTCGCCATCCCTCCCGGGGCCCTGCACACCTTCACCGTGCTCACGCCCGCGGCAAAGTTCCTGGTGTTCAGTCTGACCGGCGCCATGGGGCACTTTCACGCGGACCTGGACGCCTCCGTTCTGCCCGGGCGGCCCTTCGAGGAAACGATGCAGGACATCCAAAAGGTCCTCAGCCGCCATGACGTATCCATGGACGTCGGAAAGGTTCCGCAGTGACACCGCTGGTGTGGGTCTTCGCGCTGCTCGCGGCAGGTCTGCACATCCTGGTTTTCGTTTGGGAAGCGTTGGCTTTCCAGCGCCCGGCTGTCCACCAGCGCATCTTTTTCACGCCGACGGCGGATGTCCCCGCCGTCCGGCTCTGGGCCTTCGGTGTGGGCTTCTACAACCTGTTCCTGGCGTGCGGCACCATTGCCGGGGTAGTCGCGTGGAGCGGAGGAAATGAGACAGTCGGGCGTGCCCTGGTGATCTATACCTGCCTGTTCATGGCTCTCTCGGGTCTCGTCCTCTTCATCGCGGACCGTATGGAACTGGGCCGGGCACGCGGCAAAGGCATCGGCGGCGCGCTCGCCCAGGGCGTTCCGCCCCTCATCGCCCTCCTCGCGGCTGCGCTGTGAGCTGGCACCCGCACAACAGAGCAGCACCGAGCAACTGAGCAGCGCCGCACAACAGAACGGACCGAGCAACTGAACGGGTATGTGAACCGCGCACCTGAACTGTGCGTCTTAGTCCGTAAGCGCCGCACCCCTTGCCCGCCCCAGAACTTCGGGAGAGGAGATCGGCAAGACTGAAGGAGGGCTCTCATGACTCAGCTCGGCAAATTTGAGAAGTACCTGATCGAGGAATTTTTCGACGATTACCGGGCCGGTGCCATGAGCCGCCGCACCTTCACCCGGCGTGTGGCATTCATCACCGGAAGCATGGGCGCGGCCGCCGCGGCTATGCTGCTGGTCGGCTGCTCCCCGAACGAAGTACCGCGCAGCACGGACCCCATGCCCACGCCCAATCCAACGTCAGCACCAGGAACAGGAACAGGTACCGCCACTGCAGGCGCAGTTCCCGGGGCCAAGAGCCCCCTCTCCGTTGCGGAGGGAGCAGCAGGAATGACGACGGCGACAATCCAGTTCCCCTCCGAAGGATCCGATATCAGTGGTTACCTCGCGCGCCCTGATGGAAACAGCCCCGTACCTGCCGTCCTGGTCTGCCACGAAAACCGAGGACTGACCCCGCATATCCAGGACGTGGCCCGCCGCTTCGCGAAGGAAGGGTACGCAGCCCTGGCTCTGGACCTGCTCAGCCGGGAGGGCGGTACGGCAAACCTCGACCGGGACGCCATCCCCGGGGCGCTGACCAAGGCTGGAGCCCAGCGCCATGTCGCCGATTTCAAGGCAGCCTTCGCGTACCTCAACTCCCAGGACTACGTGGACGCAGGACGGATTGCGATGACAGGCTACTGCTTCGGCGGCGGCATCACCTGGCAGGCGGCGACGGAGCTGACCGGGTTGAAGGCGACCTCAGCGTTCTACGGACCCGCGCCGGACCTGGAGAAAGTGCCGACCATTAAGCCTGCGGTGTTCGGCGTCTACGCCGAACAGGACGACCGCATTACCGGCCCGATGCCGGAGTTCCGCGATGCCCTGGCCGCTACCGAGGTGCGCCACGAGCTCAAGGTGTACCCCGGCGTCGACCATGCTTTCCACAACGACACCGGCGAGCGCTACAACGAAACGCAGGCAACAGCCGCATGGAACGACACGCTGGCCTGGTTCAAGCAGTACGTCTAAGGCGCGTCACGCAGCAGGCGCTCCACCCGGCAGAATCTGCCCGTTAGGACCGCTCGAGCTGCACCATGACTTCGTAGTGGGACGTCTGCGGGAACATGTCCAGCAGGCGTACGCGCCGTGCCGTGAAGGACGGCATCGCGGCGAGGTCGCGCGCCAGCGACTTGGCGTTGCAGCTCGAATAGATGACATGCTGCACGTCCGAGGACTCCAGCCAGGCGCAAAGCTCCCTGCCGATGCCGCGCCGCGGAGGATTGACGATCACGAGCTCCGGCGTCCGGTCTGCTGACAGGGCGAAGGCGGTGGCGTCATCGGCCTGGAAGCCCACGCGCTGCAGTCCGGCGTCCCGGCTGCTCAGCTGCGCACTGACGATGGCTTCGCGGCTGGTTTCGATGCCGAGCACCTCGCGCGAGGGATCGGCGCAGTGCAGGGCAAAGCCGCCGACGCCGCAGTACAGGTCCCAGACCGAAGCCGGCCCCACCTCGTTCACCCATGCCCGGCCCTGCCGGTACAGGGCGGCGGCCATCTCGGTATTGGTCTGGAAAAAGCTTTGCGGCCTCAGGTGCAGGTCCAGGTCGTTGATGCGCATGCGCAGGGTGGACTGCTCTGTCAGCAGAATCTCCCGCTCGCCTTCCAGCACCGCCTTGTGCTCCGGGTGCACATTGACGGACACCACCTTCAGCTGGGGCAGCGCGTCCAGCAGGGACGGGAGGTGCCGGCGGATGCGGCCGGCCAGATTTTCCGACCGCAGCACGAAGCGGAGCATCAGCTCACCATCCGGAGATTCGGTGATGATCAGATGTTTCAGTTCACCGCTGCGCCGCGGCACGTCGTAGGGCGTCAGCCTGGCCTCGGTGATGAAGGCGGCGAACACGGGCAGGCAGGCCCGCAGGCCCGGCGAGCAGACGCCGCATTCGCGCAGGTCCACGCCGCGGCCCTCCGCATCGAGTATCCCGAGGGTGGGATTCCGGACCGATCCTCCGACAACCATTTTGGCCTTGTTGCGGAATCCTGATTCGCGGCTTTCCACCGGCGGAAGCCACTGCAGCGACGTGTGGTCTGCCAGGAGCGTCCGGCAGTGCAGCTCTTTGGCCGCCACCTGTTCGGCGTACGGCTGGCCCATATGTTTGCAGGAGAGGCACCGGGCGGCATCAAAGTAGGAACATTGCATGTCCGTCCAATTCTACTTTTCCCGGGGACTGCTCTGTACGACGGCGGCAGGGACCTAAGTGCCCGGCTTTCGCGGGGAGGCCGGCAACCGACGTCTGGGGACCCTGATTCTGTCAAAATCGTTGGCCGCAATGACCGTGGCACCGCCGGCACGGGCGGCAGCCTGCTCGGCGAGCGGCCCGACGTCGCCATAGCGCGACGAGAAGTGGGTGAGAACCAGGGTGCCCGCCCGTCCGGCGGCAGCGATGTCGCCGGCCTGCCCGGCGGTGAGGTGTGCATATTGCCGCGCCAGCCCGTCGTCGTCGTCGCTAAAGGTGGACTCGGTCACCAGCAGATCCGCGCCGGCGGCGAGGGCATCGGCGCCCTCGCACGGTGCGGTGTCCATGATGAAGGCGAAGCTTTGTCCTGGCCGTTCTACGCTGACGTCCTGCAGGCGCACACCCCGCAGGCTTCCCGCGCGCTGCAGCCGCCCGACGTCGGGGCCGGTGATGCCCGCCGCTGCAAGCTCCCTGGGCAGCATGGTGCGGCCGTCCGGTTCGGTGAGCCGGTATCCGAACGTTTCTATGCGGTGGCGCAGGGGCCTGACTTCCAGCCCCGGTGCAACCTGCCCGGCTCCGCCGTGTGGCTGCAGGTGCAGGTCCAGGCCGGGGGAGGCGACCGAAACGAGTGCACGGACAACGTCCTCGCCGGAGGCGGGGTAGTGGAGGTAAACCGGGTGCGCCGCCCTGTCCAGCACCATGCGGGACAGCACGCCGGGCAGGCCGAAGCAGTGGTCGCCGTGGACGTGCGTGAGGCAGATCCGGGTGATCTGGGAAGCGGAAACCCCTGCATGGATCATTTGGCGCTGCGTCCCCTCCCCGGGGTCGAAAAGCAGCCCCTCGCCGTCCCAGCGCAGCAGGTACCCGTTGTGGTTGCGGTTCCGCGTTGGCACCTGGGAGGCGGTTCCGAGCACGACCAGTTCACGCATGGAGCGAGTTTCTCACTTCGCCACCGGCCGGGGCCATGCCGGGCATCTTCCGGCGGCGTGTGTAAAGATCAACCATGCGTCCGATGCAGCTCTCCAGCAAACTCAACAACGTCCGCTACGAACTACGGGGGCCCCTGCTTCAAACGGCGAAGCGGATGGAGGCGGAGGGACACCGGATCCTCAAGATGAATCTGGGGGACACGGCGCTGTTCGGGCTGGAGGCGCCCGAATCTGTGGTCGTTGACATGATCCATCACCTGCGGGGCGCCCAGGGCTACAGCGACTCCAAGGGCATCTTTTCGGCGCGGACGGCAATCTCGCAGTACTACCAGACCAAGGGCCTGATGCAGATAGGTGTCGAGGATATCTTCATCGGCAACGGCGTCAGCGAGCTCATTTCCATGAGTTTGCAGGCCTTCATGGAAAACGGCGACGAGATCCTCATCCCTGCTCCGGACTACCCGCTGTGGACGGCTGCTGTCGCACTGACCGGCGGTAAACCCGTGCACTACCTGTGCGACGAGAGCGAGAACTGGTGGCCTGACATGGCCGACGTCGAAGCGAAGATCACGCCCCGCACCAAAGGGATCGTGATCATCAACCCCAACAACCCCACCGGTGCGGTCTACCCCCGGCAGATTCTTGAGCAGTTCGCCGCGCTCGCCCGAAAGCACAACCTCGTTCTCTTCTCGGACGAGATCTACGAGAAGATCACCTACGAGGACGCCGAACACATCCACACCGCCTCGGTGGCGGACGATGTCTGCTGCCTGACGTTCAGCGGGCTCTCCAAGGCCTACCGCATGCCGGGCTACCGCGCCGGTTGGGTGGCCATTACCGGCCCGCATGTGGCGACGCTGGCCTACCGCGAGGGGCTCGAACTGCTGGCTTCCCTGCGCCTGTGCCCGAACGTCCCCGCCCAGCATGCAATCCAGACCTGTCTCGGCGGTTACCAGAGCATCGAGGCACTGATACGGCCCGGGGGCAGGCTTCGCGAACAGCGGGACCGGGCCCTCAAGCTCCTGACAGCAATTCCCGGCATAACGTGCGTTCCGGCTGCCGGCGCCATGTATCTGTTTCCCCGCCTCGATCCTGACGTGTATCCGGTCAAGAACGATGAGCAGCTCGTGCTGGAGCTGCTGAAGGACCAAAAGATCCTGGTCTCGCACGGCACGGCATTCAATTGGCCCGAGACGGACCACTTCCGCTTCGTCATCCTGCCCTCCGTCGAGGACATCGAGGAAGCCGTGCGCAGGATCTCGGCATTTCTGTCCGCCTACCGGAACAGCTAGGACCCCGGAACAGCTAGGACCCCAGAACAGCTGATACCGGGGGAGCGTTTGGGCGTCAGCCGACGGGATGGCCGTGGATGCAGGTGGTTTCATCCGGCAGGATCTCGTGCCCCTGAATGCATGTCACCGAGGGCGCCTGCGGCGTATCGTGCGCCAGGTAGAACAGGCTGCTCCGGCCGCGGCTGAACTGGCCGTCCTCCCGCTGCAACCAGGTAAACGGTTTTCGCAGGTGCCCGGGCGTATCTGAGCGCTCATGGTGGAAATGGATAAACGGAATCTTGACCATGGCGACCTCGACCTTTCATTTTTCGGTCGCTGCTGATGTGCAGTGGAAGGCACCCGGTAAACGGGCAGGTGCATTGAGTATAGGCTCCGCCGGCGGTGCTGGGGACTGCCAGTTGCAGCCGCACGGGCAGGCAGCGGCGCGATTAGACGGACCGGTTGTCGGTGTAAAGAATAAAGGGGTGAGTGAGGCCGGTGAGTTCATCGACGCTGCCCTGCAGCGGGAAGGGGCCTGGTATCGGGCCGACGAAATGCGCCTGCGGCACGCCGGCAGCCTTGAGATGGGCGAAACCGCAGCTGCTCATTCATGGAAGGGCCAACTTCAGTACTACGGCTCGTCGGTCGGCGCGGTAAGGGGAACAGTACGCGACGCCCTGCGCCGCCATCCGGGACTGACGCACGATGAGGTCACGGCGCTCAGCTCCGAGCTGTGGGACGTGCCGGTGTTCGAACGCCGGCTCGCCGCCGTGGTTCTCCTGCAGTCCAGGGTGGCAGTCCTGCGGAACTCTGACCTGACCCGCATAGAGGGCTTTGTCCGGACGGCCCGGTTACGCGACCTGGTGGATCCGCTCGCCGTCGACGTCGTCGGTCCCCTAATGGAGGGGCTCGACCAGCAAAGCCGGGCACGTGCTGACGCCGTGCTGGACCGCTGGGTGCGGGAACCGGACGTGTGGTTGCAACGTGCCGCCCTCCTGGCCCCGCTGCGGGCCTTCCGCCGGGGCGACGGCGACTGGGACCGGTTCTTAGCCCACGCAAGGATCGCTCTTGCGGAGCCTGCCGGCCCGGAACCCGACAGAACAGGACCCGACGGCGGGGCAGCCCGGGAGGCTGTGGCGCTCGTCCTGGACGCCGTGGCTACGAGCCGGCCGGAACTGCGGCTACCGCCAGACGTTGCAGGCCTGGGAAGGCTTTGCCAGGACTAATTCTGTGAGGGACTAGGCGCCGACCTTCTCGAGCTCGTCCTCGACGGCGGGCTCTGCCTTGACGGTGGGGCGTGCCTCTGGCCCGGGGGCTGCCTTTGCAGGGGCTGCCGCGGGAATCTGCTGCCGGAGAGGGTTGAACTGGCTGGGGCCGAGGGCGCCGAACTCGTAGGCGGTTTCGGCGTGCTCCGTGAGGTCGATGCCCCTGACCTCGTCCTCATGGCTGACGCGGAAGCCGATGGTCTTGTCGATTGCGATGCCGATGACGGCCGTCATGAGGACGGAAAGCCCCAGCGTGATGAGAACGCCAACCGTCTGGGCGATGAGCTGCTGGAAGCCGCCGCCGTAGAAGAGGCCTCCGCCCGCGCCGTCGACCGGCAGGGCAATGAAGCCCAGGGCCAGCGTGCCAACGAGCCCGGCACCCAGATGGACGCCGACAACGTCCAGCGAGTCGTCGAAACCGAACTTGTACTTCAGCTCCACGAACAGAGCGCAGGCGAATCCGGTGACCAGGCCGAGGGCCACGGCGGCGAGCGGACTGATGTTTGCGCAGGAGGGAGTGATGGCCACAAGGCCGGCAACGGCGCCGGACGCTGCGCCCAGGGACGTCGGGTGGCCGTGGCGGTGCTTCTCGGTGATGAGCCAGCTGAGCACTGCAGCGGCAGGGGCAACAAGTGTGTTGATCCAGATCAGCCCTGCCTGCTCAGCCGTGGTGGCGGCGCCGGCGTTAAAACCGAACCAGCCGAACCAGAGCAGGCCGGCGCCCAGCATGATGATCGGCACGTTGTGCGGGCGGTGCCCCGGGTCCTTGGCGAATCCATGGCGCTTGCCGACGATCAGGGCCAGGACCAGGGCGGCACTGCCGGAGCTGATTTCAACGACCATACCGCCGGCGAAGTCGATGACCTGCCCGAAGGCTGCGGTGACTGCTCCGTCCTGGCCCATGAGGCCTCCGCCCCACACCATGAAGGCGAGGGGGCAGTACACTGCGGTGATCCACAGCGGGACGAAAGCAACCCAGGCGGTGAACTTGGCCCGGTCCGCGATGGCGCCGCTGATCAGGGCAACGGTCAGCATGGCGAAGGTGCCGCTGAAACCGGCCTTGATGAGTTCGGTTCCTCCCACGTTGGACAGTCCGAAGTTGGCGAAGGGATTTCCGACGATTCCCATGACGCCCTCGCCGCCGCTCATGGAGTATCCCCAGAGCACCCAGACAACGCCGACGATGCCCGCCGAGACGAAACTCATCATGATCATGTTCAGCGCTGCCTTTGCGCGCGTCATGCCACCGTAAAAAAGGCCCAAGGCCGGGGTCATGAGCAGAACGAGTGCCCCCGACACCATTACCCAGACGTCTGCCGCAGTGAGTTCCACCAGCGTGTCCCTTCGCATCAAGTTTGCCTGCGGGCTCCTTTAGTGCCCGGCGCTTCCCCCTCATCGATACTGGTGGAGGTTTGTTTCGGGTCATGGCGGGTGAAGTTACGTCAAAGTTTCGGAAACGGCCTCTGCGTAAAGCCGGCGTGACCTTCGTGTTTCGGGCACGTTAACGGCGGCGCCCACCCGCTTTTCCTGCTGCGGCCGTCATCCCCGTCCCGTCAGGGAAAACCGCGCATTGATCCGTCGGAGAAGTGAGGACGGCTCCAGGAAGCTCATTGCGGTGCCGTGAACGGATCCTCACGGAAAGAAAGGGTGCCTGAACGTGCAGCCCGGGGGATTGACCGCCGCCATACGCCGCGGCCACGATGGGGTATGACAGATTCCGCAGTTACCGGCGAAGAGTATTTTGACGACGAGCACCAGGCGGGCACCGGTGGCGACCCGGGAAGAGCGCCCGACGGCGGCACTGGCCGGGGCGCGCAGGCTGCCGAGGGTTCGGGGGCGGAGAGCGTGGAGGACATTGCGGAAGAGGTCCGCGATGACATCCGGCTGGGCCACGTCGTGGACGACGACGTCAGCCACGTCCTCGAGGAACGCCTGGAAGGTGCCGGCATCGACATGCGCCCAGAGGACGTAGACGAGCTGGCTGAAGAGATCGAGCGGGACGCGTCAACGTAGGAGCTGCAGTGGAGGACCCTCACGACCTGGAGCGCTTCGTCGCAGCCCAGGATAATGGCGGCATTTACGACCAGGCGCTCGCCGAGCTGCAGAACGGCAGCAAGCGAAGCCACTGGATGTGGTTCATCTTTCCCCAGCTCACAGGACTGGGGCAAAGCGCCACCTCCAAGAGGTACGCAATCCGGTCCCTGGATGAGGCAACAGCGTACCTGCAGCACCCGGTGCTCGGCCCGCGGCTGATCGAATGCGCGGACACCGTCGGCACGCTCAACGACGTGACGGCGGAAGAGATCTTCGGTAGCGTCGATGCCCGAAAGCTGCATTCCTCCATGACCCTGTTCCTGCGTGCAGCGCCAGGGGAAACGGCGTTCAAGCAGGTGCTCAGCCGCTTCTTTGATGGAGAACCGGACCCGGCAACGGACGAACTGCTCAGGGCGCAGCGGCTTCACAGCTGACCTGCCGTTCACCGGAAGGTATCGCCGGGCCCGGTGCTTCGCTGGGGAAAGCGCCGGGCCCGGCAGTCCTTTATCAACGGGTCGCGGCTCCCTTGTTCTTAAGGACATGTCTACTCTCCCGGCTGAGTCTTGGGAAAAGCCCGGGCAACAGACCCGAACTGGTGGTTGCCCTGATCCCCCTGAACAGGGGGTGGTCCCAAGGTTTTCCGGGATTGCGAAGGTTTAGCAGGGAAGTCGGTGTCCTTCATTTCCAATGTCCGGCGGTCCTACACTGGAAGCACGAGCCAGCCCGCACCCAGCGGGATGCGCGGGACGGAAGGACAGAGTCATGGGTCTGGACGACAAGATCGATAACGCAGCTGAAAAACTTGGCGGCAAGGCCAAGGAAGGCGCTGGCAGGGCCAGTGACGACCCGGCCCTGGAAAGCGAAGGCAAGACCGACCAGGCCAAGGCCGACCTCAAGCAGGCCGGCGAAAAAGTCAAGGATGCATTCAAGCGCGACTGACCCGGCTTAGCGGGAAGCCCTCCCAACCTCCATGAGCTTCACGTCAAGCAAGCGCCCGCCGTCGACCGTCGCAGTCATGTAGGTGCATACAGGCTGCCGGCGGCGGTCCGTCGGCGAGCCGGGGTTCAGCAACCGCAGCCCGCCTGCGGACGTCGTATCCCAGGGAATGTGGGAGTGGCCGAAAACCAGCACATCTGTGTCCGGGAAGAGCGCCTCACAGCGCTCTTCCCGTCCTTTTGCGGCGCCTGTTTCATGGATCATGCTGAAGCGAACCCCATCCAGCGAGACGCTGGCGGTTTCCGGCAGCCGCTGGCGCAGGTCGTCGCCGTCGTTGTTGCCGTAGACTCCGATCAGGCGCCGGCAGCGCCGCTCGAACTCATCCAACAGCCCGGCCGAGACCCAGTCACCTGCATGGAACACCACATCTGCCTCGTCGACGGCGGCCCACACGTGGTCAGGCAGCGCGCGTGCGCGCTTGGGAACATGGGTGTCGGAAACAAGAAGCAACCGCAGGCTCATCAAAGCATCTTCGCATGGGGCAGACTGGGACGATGGAAAACATCGTGCCTGCCCAGCCCGGGGATCCCCGTCGTCCACTCGGCCCGCGAGACCCGGGCGACGCTTGGGTGGAGGGGGAGCGCGGGCGGTTCTGGGGCCGCTTCGGCTCCGCGGGCCTCCTTGCCCATGACTGGGAGAAGGGGGTCCTGCTGCAGCACCGCGCCGTCTGGAGCGATCACGGAGGAACCTGGGGACTGCCGGGCGGAGCGCTTCACCAGGGGGAGGACGCCGTGACCGGAGCTCTCCGCGAGGCTTTCGAGGAAGCGGCCGTTCCGGAACAAAACGTCAAGGTTCTGTTCACCTCGGTTTTCGACGTCGGCTACTGGTCCTACACGACGGTTGCGGCCCGCGTGACCGAACCCTTCGATCCGGAAATTGCGGATCCCGAAAGTATTGAACTGAAGTGGATTCCGTTTGAGGACGTCGAGGACCTCAACCTCCATCCTGCCTTCGCCGCGTCCTGGCCGGCGCTCAGCGCAAAGCTGCTCGACCATGAACGGGTGGGGCCTTCGTGACGGACTTTGAGCGGTTCCGGGTCCTCCTGGAGGAGGAACGCGCCCGGAAAATCGCCCTCCTTCCCGCGCTCCGGGCGGACATCGTCTCGGCCAACGCTGCCCGGCAAAACTCCAACGTGGACGATGAACACGATCCCGAAGGCGCCACCATCGCCTTCGAACTCTCGCAGGCATCGGCCCTGATGGACCAGAGCAGCTCGGGCCTTGCCCAGATTGAAGCAGCGCTGGACCGGATCGCAGCGGGTGCGTACGGCTCGTGTGCCATCTGCGGGGAGCGGATTGCGGAGGGACGGCTTGAAGCCAGGCCCTGGACGCCGTTCTGCATCCTGCATGCGAGAGGTAAGGCCTGAGGGGACCGAGGCCAATTCTCGGGGCCGGCTGCCTGTTCCGCAGAAGGGTCGGAAACCGTACCCTAGGGCTGGGAGGTGATTGCCATGGAGGCAGCCCAGGGAGACCGCATCATTATCCGGGGCCGTACCGTAGAGTCCTCGGACCGGCACGGCGAAATCCTGGAAGTCCGCGGCCCGAACGGAACCCCGCCGTACCACGTCCGGTTTGACGACGGCCACGAGACCATCCTGTATCCCGGCGGTGATTTCACCGTCGAGCGCCACACAACATAACTCCTCCGGTGCGCAAACCTGCGGGACAACCTGACCGGGTCCTGCTCGTCATCCTGTCCATCATCGGTGTCCTCGTGGTGGCGTCGTTGGCCGCAATATTCGTCCGCGGCCAGCCGGAGCCATTGAGTGAGGACACCCCCGCGGGCGTTGTGCAGCGCTACACCGCCGCCGTCCTTGACGGGGACGAATCCACGGCGGAAGGCTACCTTGCGGGACAGCGGGGACGGCCCGGTCTGCCTTGCGGTCCGGCGGACCGTCCTCCGGCGGAAGGCCTGCGGGTCACGCTCGTGTCGACGACGGAACGTGCCGATTCTGCCGACGTCCGCGTGGCTATTGCCATGTCGGATGGAGCCGGTCCTTTCGGGAGCCCGGTATACGAAACCGAGGACGTGTTTGACCTCATCAAGGTCGGCGATAAGTGGCTCGTGCAGACGGCTCCGTGGCAGCTCACCATCTGCCCGGCAGCAGGCGTAAAACCGTGAGCCGCGGTGATGGGCCACTGAGCACTGTTAGGCCGGAGGCGGCCCTGCCGCCGCACCCTGCGTTGACTACGGTACGCCGATTGATATTGTTTCTGCTCCTCTTTGCCCTTGTCCTGATTGGCGCGTCCGGACTGAGCGGCCTGTTGGGCAGGCTGTTTTCCAGCGGAAGTACGCTCGCCGAGCGCGACGTCGGCGGTCTGGCCAGATGGCTCGCCTTCGCCCTGGTCGGCGGCACGCTGGCGGCCATTCTGTGGTGGGCAGTGTGGCGCCGGCTGCGCGAGAGCGGGGAGCGGGATTCGCTTGCCTGGGCCCTCTATATCGCAGGCGTCTATGCGGTGGCCCTAACAACGTTCGTTACCGCACTCCTGGGACTGCTGTCGTCGGTGATACGCGGGAATTCACAATGGCAGGCAGCGACGGCCATGGGGCTGGTTTGGGCACTGGTCTGGGCTTGGCACCGGCGGGCCTGGCTTCATCCGGCCAAAGGACCCGTCCGCCTCGCCGGAGTGCCCACCGTGTTCGGTTGGGTGTTCGGGCTGCTGGTCGGCACAGGCGGCGCGCTCGCAGCGTTGGGAAACCTGTTCGACGTCGTTCTTCAGGGATTCACCGGTGCACAGTCCGTGGGGGAGCCGTGGTGGGTGCCAGTCGTGCAGCCTTTGGTCTGGGCAGCCGGTGGCGCCACGGTCTGGTGGTGGCACTGGGTCCCCGGTGGCGGACTCCACCTCAAAACGGGACTGGCCGACGTGGCCGTGGCGGTCGCCGGCATCCTGGCTGGCTGCATTCTTGCCCTGGCCGGCACAGCGGCAACGCTGTTCGTGCTGCTCCGGTTGGCCTTCGACCGGCCAGACACGGCCGCGCAGCTCCTTGATCCCCTGGGTCCGGCCCTCGCGGCAGCAGCGGTCGGATCGGTGCTCTGGCGCTACCACGCTGCGGTCGCAGGGCACCGCTCGGGCGCCCTGCGCCAGGCATCACGACTGCTGCCGGCCGGTGCCTCGCTGGTGGCTGCGGCCTCCGGCGTTGGCGTCGTGGTCAGTGCAGCGCTCGGGCTGGCCGAAACCACTCTCGCTGGAACTGGCACAAGGACGCTGTTGCTGGGCGGCCTCAGCGCTCTTGCTGTCGGCGGCCCGGTCTGGTGGCAGGTGTGGGGTCCTCTGCATCAGCGGGACGTGGCGCCACAACGGGGACAGCGTATTTACCTGGCGGTGGTGTTCGGAATCAGTGCAGTTGTGGCGCTCATTGCACTGCTGGCAATTGGTTACCAAGTGTTCGAGCACCTTCTCAACGACACAGGCAGGGGAAGCCTGTTGGGGCGTGTGCGCGCGCCGTTCGGCTGGCTTGTTGCCACAGGACTTGTGGCGGCATATCACTACAGCGTGTGGAGGCGGGAACAGGCGGCCGAGGCGGAGTCCGTTCCGCCGCGGGGGGACCGTGTTCCTTTGGGCCGAATTGGGCACGTCGTTCTGGTGACGGGCTCTGATCCCGGTCCGTTGTGCCGCGCAATCAGCGGCGCCAGCGGCGCTGCCGTCACGGTGTGGGAGAGGACCGACGCCGGTGCTGCCGCGGAAGCCGCCAAAGAACCGGAACCCAACGAGCTGGCGCGTGCCATGCACGGACTAACTTGCGAGCGCGTGCTCGTTATCGTCGGCTGGGACGGCCGGTTTGAGATTATCCCCCTGACGCCGCCTCATGCGACGGGCTTCCCTTGATCGGTGAGCGGTCCTGACCGTATTCGGCAGTGACCAGGATCGGGAGGTGATCAGACTTGCCGCGGGGCAGCGTCTCGACGCTTTCGATGTCCAGCCCCAGGGACGTGGCGAAATCGAAGTGCCCTTTGAAGACCTTGTATCGCGTGTACGTTCTGCGGTCGCTGAGCGAGAGGGCGTAACCGGAATCCCGCATGTGAGCGTGCAGGCTCTTGGTGAAGAACGGGTAATTGAAGTCGCCCACCATCAGGGTCATGAGCCCGCTGCCCATGCTCAGCAGCTCCGCGTGCGCGGCATGGATCTGCTTGCGCCGAAGGGAATTGGAGGCGGTCAGCGGTGCGGCATGAAATGAACCAATGACCAGCTCGTGGTCGGTTTCGTTATCCACCACGCGGGTGCCGATGAGGCGCTCGTGGGCTGGTGCCATGACGCGGTCGTGCATGGATTTTTTCAGCGCAAAGGTCTTCGTTTCCAGCGCGGTGAACCGCTCGGTGCGGTAATAGATCGCAAGGCCGAGCCGATTGCCCTTGGTGACGTCGGCCAGGTGCAGGGGCCCGAGGGTCTCCGGGAGATCTGCGGAATCGCATTCCTGGAGGCACAGTGCATCAATTCCGAAATTGCGGGCCAGGTTGACCAGCTCCCCGCTCGCTTTGTGCTTGCGGAGGTTGTAGCTAATTACTCGCATCAGTGGAACACCTCTTCCGAGGGCTGCTAGAAGGACCAGTCTCCGAGTCTATCCAGAACATCATATGGAGGTTGGCACATTAAGCGCGCCTCCGGCGCGGCATGGGAACCGTGCCCGAGGCGGACCGGATCAGTGACTTACCTCGACCGGGGCCTGGGTCTCAACGCCACACAGCAGGCGAACTTCGACGCCAGGTAGGCATAGCGGTCGGGTGGTCAGAACGACTCCGCCCCCGAAGAAGCCTGACTGACTGTACAGACTCCAGGGAACCGAGGCGGCCGCTTCTGCCGCCGGCGCTGGTAGGGTCTGCGCATGGATGAAAACCTGGGGAAGTTCATCGACGATTTTGCCCAACTCGTGCAGCTTGCGCAGTCCGGCCAGCACCGGATGCAGGCAGGAACGCAGCTACTGACCACGCTCACCGAACATCTTGGACTGCCCGCGGAAACACTGTCCGTTGTGGTGGAGGAGATACCCCCGCACAGGTTCGTCGATGCTGACATCCTGATGGCCGAACTTGCGGCCGAGAGCGGTGACTTCCGGCTGGTCGGCATCGGGGGCGGGGACCAGCGCCATCACCAGTCGCTGAGTGACATGCTGCAACAGTCCCAGTTCTTCCCGCAGTTCCCTCTGTCACAGCCCGATTACAGGAACCTCGCCATCGGGCCCGATGAGCAGCGCCAGGCAGTCGCCATGGGCCTGTGGCTGATCGAACACGGAGGACGTCCGCTGGCGGTGTGGCAGCGGGACGCGAACCCGCGGTTTGGACGGCCGTCAGCTTCCCTCGAGGTCCTGGCCGCTGACACCGGCAGCGCGGCGGAATTCCTCTCCGAGTTCCGGCTGCGAATGCAGCACCGAAGCGTCCTGAAGGGCCAGATAATTTCACTCGTCATGGGCGAATACGGGTCGAGCGCTGCGGGCGTCACCTTCCATGCCAGGCCTGCCTTGACGGCGTCAGAGGTCATTCTGCCCGAAGGGTTACTGCAGAAGGTGTCAGGTCATGCGCTCGGCATCGCCGAACACCGGGCGTCGCTCAGTGAATACGGGCAGCACCTCAAACGGGGCATCCTTCTCTACGGCAAGCCGGGAACGGGCAAAACCCATACTGTGCGCTATCTGCTGAGCCAGAGTTCAGGAACCACCGCCATCCTCCTGTCAGGTGGGTCGCTGGCCAGAATCTCAGAGGCCGCTATCATGGCCCGCGCGCTGCAGCCCTCCATCGTCGTTCTTGAAGACTGCGACCTGATTGCCGAGGACCGGAGCTTCGGGCACGGACCGCAGCCGTTGCTGTTCGAAGTCCTGGACGCCATGGACGGCCTGGACAAGGATGCAGACGTGGCCTTCGTCCTCACCACCAACCGCGTGGACATGCTGGAGCGTGCCCTGGCGCAGCGTCCAGGCCGGGTAGATCTGGCCGCGGAGATCCCGCTGCCGGCATTGGAAGAGCGCAGCAACCTCCTGAAACTCTACGCCCGCGGGATTCCCTTTAGCCCTGAGGCCGTTCAGGATGCGGCATCCCGCACCGAGGGGACCACCGCCTCCTTCGCCCGTGAAGTCGTCCGGCGGGCCGTTGTCGCTGCTGCCGTGGAAGGGGTTCCCGTTGACGACAGACACCTCGGCACCGCTGTCGACGGGCTGATGGCCGACGGCGAGGCGCTTACACAGAGCCTCCTGGGCAGCGGCGCCGGCGCCGCCTTCGGTGGAGATCCGATGCTTGCCAGGGATGTTTAGGGCAGACTGGTGACGTGAGCGGAATCCGGTGGGTGCTGCACGTCGATCTCGACCAGTTCATCGCGGCGGTCGAAGTGCTCCGGCGGCCGGAGCTTGCGGGCAAGCCGATCATTGTCGGCGGTCGGGGTGACCCCACGGAACGGGCCGTGGTGTCGACCGCATCCTACGAAGCCAGGGTGTTCGGCGTTGGTTCCGGAATGCCCCTACGGGTCGCGGCCCGGAAAGTGCCCGACGCTGTGATCCTGCCCGTCGATCAGGAGGCCTACCTCGCTGCGTCTGAAACGGTGATGGCTACCCTGCGCGAGCAGTCCGGTGCCACCGTGCAGGTGCTGGGCTGGGATGAAGCCTTTGTGGGCACTGAAACAGAGAATCCGGAGGCCTACGCCCGGCAGGTGCAGGCCGCCGTCCTGGAGCGAACGCAGCTGCATTGCAGCGTGGGCATCGGCGACACCCTGGTCCGGGCCAAGGTCGCCACCGGCTTCGGCAAGCCGGCCGGCGTCTTCCGACTCACGGCCGGGAACTGGCTCGAGGTCATGGGCAGTCGACCCACCAAGGACCTGTGGGGCGTCGGAACAAAAGTGTCGGGCCGGCTGGCCAAGCTCGGCATCAACACAGTCGCTGAGCTCGCCGCGTGCGACCCGCAAGACCTGGTTCCGGAGTTCGGCCCCCGGATGGGTCCTTGGTACGCGGAGCTCGGTCGCGGGGACGGCGCCAGCGTTGTGGACGACACCCCGTGGGTTGCCCGCGGGCACAGCCGGGAGACCACCTTCCAGCACGACCTGACCGAGCCTGCCCAGGTGGACGACGCCGTGAGGGGGCTGACAGCTCGTGTCCTTGAGGATGTTGTGGCTGAAGGACGGCCCGTGGTTGGGCTGACCCTCAAGGTTCGGTACGCGCCGTTCTTCACCAAGACCCACGCGAGGAAGATTCCCGAGACATTCGACCGGAACGAAATCCTCGCGCGGGCTTTGGACCTCGCGGCCGGAATCGAAGCGGGCCGTCCGATCCGGCTCCTGGGCCTGCGGGCCGAAATGGCGATGCCCGACGACGCCCGAAAGGGACATACGCCCACACGCGGCGGTTGGTGACGCCGTCGGGCACCAGGCCGCTTCGAATTAGCTCTACTCGGTGGACCCATCCTTTAATGCGGCATTAACGACAGCGGTCCGGGCTGGTTCTTTGACCGCGCCATCGCCGGTGCCCGGGGTCTCTGCAACGGGGGTTGATTTGCCGAAGCCCTTGAGCATCTCGATTACGTCGAACCCCGTGGTGTCCTTGAGCATCTGCGCGGTCTGTTGCACGCCCGAGGAAACATTCCTGCTCACTTGGCCTGCACCATCGTTGGAAATGACCGTCATGTTGCTGATCGCGCTCATCGGCGCGGCGATTTCTCTGGCAACGGAAGGCAGAACCTCCAAGAGCTTATTCAGGATTGCTGCCTCGTTGAACTCACTGTACGCCTTGGCCTGAGCTTCGATGGCTCCTGCTTCGGCCGTACCGCGAAGACCAATGACGTCAGCTTCCGCTATGCCCTTGGACTTCGTGACCTCAGCCTCGGCCAGACCACGGATCTTATTGATCTCGGTCTCGGCGTTGCCCTTGGCGGTGTTCGCTGCTGCCACTGCCTTCGCTTCGACCTCGTTACCGGCGGCCCTGAGCTTGCGGGTTTCGAGTTCAGCGGCAGCTTCGACCTTCGTGGCTTCCGAGATGCGGGTACGGCGTGCCAGGTCAGCGGCTGCTTCGGTTTCGACCTTGTACTTGGCAGCGTCCGCGGGCTTGCGGACCTCGATGTCAAGTTCTTTTTCGCGAAGCTCTGCTTGACGTGCAACAACCTGCTGGTTCTTGAGGATAATCAATTGCTGCTGGTCGGCCTGGGCTAGAGGGCCGGCCGCGTCGGCTTCTGCCTGACGTGCATCCGTTTCCTGCTTCAGTTCAGCACGGCGGAGAGCTAGTTTCTGCTCAGCTTCTGCCGTCTTCTGATCCGCGAGTGCCTTGGCTTCCGCAGCTTCCCGCTGAGAGTTCGCTTCCGCAATACTTGCGTTCCGTGCCACGAGGGCAGCCTCGGGGCGACCAAGATTTTTCAAGTAACCGCCTGCGTCGTCAACAGACTTGATCTGGAAGGTATCGATTACCAGTCCCTGGTTGGTCATCGAGTGCTCGGCTTCTTCCTTGACGGATGCTGCGAACTGCGCGCGGTCCTTGATGATCGCGTCAACGCTTAAGGTACCGACGATAGAACGCAAGGAGCCCGAGAGCGTCTCCTGGGTGTAGTGATCAATGGCGTCCTGCTGGTCAAGGAATCGCTGGGCTGCCTTGCGCACAGAGATCTTGTCACCACCGACCTTTACTTGTGCTACTCCAGTCAGCTTGAGCTGGATGCCGTTATTGGAGATGGCTTCGATGGTGACTTCAACTTGACGCGAAGACAGCGAAATGTGGCTGACGCGCTCCGTGATCGGGTTTACGAACGCACGGTTGTTGATAATGACGCGAGACTGATCATCGGATGTTTCATCCGTCGTGTTCGGGTCGCTCTTGCCGGTAATGAGCATTGCCTCGTTCGGTTTAGCGAACCGGATGCTTGAGGTGTAGAAGATGAATCCCGCGATGACTAGGAGGGCAAGTGCGCCCCCGCCGATCAACATTAATGTCATTGTTCCCCCTTGATGTGTCAGATCGCCGTGGTCATCGCCGATCATTGAAACCCCGGCGGCCTGCAAGGAGGTGGCATCGTGTCAGAAAATGCCAGCTTCGCAGTCGCGCCTGGTGTCTGCCACCAAACCTTAAGTCCAGTGGAGACATAGGAATCTTCTCCCGTGCACGGAATTATGACTAGCTTTCTGGCAACGGCCCGGTGGGAGGGGAACATCCGGGGTCAATTAAGGTTCGGTAAGTGAATTCACTTTTACGGTCGTGAGAGAACAAGTGAAGGCGCCAAAACCGCCGTGGCGAATTGTTGCTAACTCGTGCCGTGCAGAGCACGCCCGGGCGTAAAAGGATGCTGCTACGTTCGGATAAGAGCAGTTGCGACGTTGGTTAGAAACGGCCGAGCCCTGAGGAGCATGCACCGTGGTCAGAGCAGTCTGGAACGGCGCCGTCATCGCGGAAAGCGATGCCACGGTGAAGGTTGAGGGAAACCATTATTTTCCGAGGTCCTCGGTGAACGCGGAGTATCTGGAGGAGAGTGCGCACCACACCTTCTGCGGCTGGAAGGGGGAGGCGAGCTATTACACGCTTGTCGTGAACGGCCAGCGGAACCGGGACGCCGCGTGGTACTACGCCGAGCCCAAGCCCCGCGCGGAACAGATCCGGCATCGCGTTGCCTTTTGGCAGGGGGTGGCTATCGAGGAGTGAGGCCGCTCCCGATCGCAGTTCAGAGGGCGATAGGGTGATCTCAGCTTGTTACTGCGTCGAAGGGGTCAACGTTGACTGCTGCTCTGCCGGAACTCGCGGAAGGCGATTTCTATTACCAGGACCTGGGCCGGGGCCGCTTCCGCTCCACCATCCACGCCCAGGGGGCTTGGAACGAGCACGAACAGCACATGGCGCCGGCCTCCGGGCTGCTCGCAGACCGGCTGGAACGGCACGAGCCGCGCAGCGACATGCGGATGGCGCGCCTCAGCTACGAAATCCTGGGTCTGATTCCCGGCGGCGAATTCGAGGTCAGGACCACCACACTCCGGCCGGGCCGGACCATTGAGCTCCTGCAGGCGGAGCTGATGGCGGCGGGACGGGCCATCATCCGCGCGACGGCCTGGCGGATGATCACAAGCGACACTTCCGGCGTCGCCGCCGTCGAGGATGTCCCCATCCCCTCGCCGCACGACTGCAAGCCGTACGACGGCGCCAGCGTTTGGCCCGGCGGATACATCCGTTCGCTGGAAATGCGTGTTGCGGAAGGGCACAGGCCCGGGGCCGGGAAGGTCTGGCTGCGGACAGACCATCCGCTCACTGATGCCAAGGACAGCACGGACATGGCACGTCTGGTTGGACTCGTGGACACGGCGAACGGCATCGCAACGCGGGTGCCGCCGGGCAAAGGCAGCTACGCTTTCCCCAACCTGGACCTGCAGATCCACATGCACCGCCGGCCGGAGGGCGAATGGCTCGGGCTGGACAACGCAGTGTCGTTCGGCGCGGACGGAATCGGGCTCACCTCGACGGTGCTGCATGACGTTGCCGGGCCGTTCGGTCGCGCGGAACAGATACTGACACTGCGCAAGAGCTGATCCCGCCCGCGGGAGCATCCGGACCGCCGCTGTCTGAAGCAGCCGGCGTCCGTAGCCGGCCGATGCAAAGGGGCGGGACAGCGACGGCGTACCCTAGATGGGGCCGTGGGACTTCAGAGCGGCAGATTCGGCCATTGGCCTGCCACGACCGGCAACGGACCATGATTTTGAGGGAGCTAGCGACATGCAGCAGGCCGCGACCGGAGCACGGACCTTGACGGTTGTCCGCCAGCACAATTCCCTCGGAGCGGCCCGCGACCTGGATTTCGGGATTGAGCTGCTGGGACTGGTAAAGACCGGGCAGGTCGGACCGACGCTGAGGCTGTACCGCCCGGCGCCGACGGTCGCCTTCGGCCAGCGCGACGCACACCTCCCCGGGTTCGAAACAGCGGCGCAGGCATGCAGGGAACTGGGCTTCGAGCCGCTCATCCGCAAGGCGGGCGGACGCGCCGCCGCCTATCACGAGGGGACGCTGATTGTGGACCACGTGGAGCCCCACACAGACGCCATCGCGGGCGCCAAAGGCCGGTTTGCGTTCTTCGGGGAGATGATGGCGGAGGCGCTGCGGAGCACCGGCGTTCCGGCCGCCGTCGGCGAGATTCCGGGGGAGTACTGCCCGGGCGAGTTCAGCGTCCACGGGATCCACCCGCAGGACCCCGTGCACCGCGTCAAGCTGGTAGGAACAGCGCAGCGCGTCGTATCCGGCGGCTGGCTGTTCAGTTCGGTCATCGTGGTGGAGAACTCGGCGCCCATCCGCAATGTCCTGACAGCCAGTTATGCTGCGCTCGGGCTTGACTGGGATCCTGCCACAGCGGGGGCAGTGAATGACCTCGTGCCGCAGGTGGACGTGCAGGCCGTCGAGGACGCTGTGATCAAGACGTACGGAACCTATGCGTCGCTGACAGACGCGGACTTCAGCAGCCTGCGCCAGTAACTGCCGAGGGTCCGGCCTGACCGGAAGAAAGCACTGCAACGACAAAGTGGGGAACCAGTGGACTTATTAGCCGGCGTCAGCGGTGACGGACTCCGACTCCTTCCCTGGGTTGCGGCCATCGGCTTCGCGCTGGTGACCGCTGTTCTGCGTCCACGCAGAATTCATCTGGTTGCTCTGGGCACCGTTCTGCTCTTCGCCGCCCTCAGCGCAGGCGCCGGGGTCTACGTCCTGAATCACGTTGGTGATGCCCGGTGGTCCGCCGGGGAAGAATCGCGGCTGAGCGCGCCGTCGTTCTCGGGGACACCGCTGGTGGGCCAGTTCCTGGGCCCCCTCGACTCGGTCCTGAACCAAGTGGTCGGGGGAGTGAACGAGTTTTTGGCGCTCCAGCAGGCCCTTCCGGTGGCGCTGGACTTCTTTGCCGCGGCCGGCTGGGCCCTCCTGGTGTCGTTTCCGCTGGCCATCGTCGCCGTTGCCGTCAGTTATGCCGAGACCAGGCGCCGGCGGGCCGAATTCGAAGACTACCGGGCCGCCGTCGACCTGCTCAAAGGTGAGGTGGAGACGCTCAAGCGGCAGATCACGTCGGGTAATTCCGTCGACACCGCACCCCGCACAGAGGACGATTAAAGGACGGCTGACGATTAAGTCAGCGGATGATTAATAGGGGACAGCCGCACTAGGGAGGTCAGTGATGTGCTACTCGTCGCAGAAGGATTTCGGCTGGGACACCACAAAGGATACCGAGCGGAAGCCTGAAGCCCGCCGGGAGCCAGTGCCCCCTCAGCACGCGGAACCGCGGACCGAGTCGGACGAGTCACGGCTGTGGACCTTCCTGGCCCGCCGGAGGGAGTACCAGGCGCGGAAGCCGATGGGTGACCGTATCGACGAAAAAGTCTAGGCACCGCTGGAAGGCGCCGCCGATGCGGTGCCTTGAGCGTCCGCAGGCAGATCCAGATTCGCGCTCAGGGCGCGATTCCGCCCACGTCCTATTCCCCTCGCGTCCTATTCCCCTCACGTCCTATTCCGCTCACGTCCGATTCCTTTCAGGGAACCAACAGGAAAGCGGCCAGCACTGCCATCAGGACGGCGATGGCGCCGTCGAGAATGCGCCAGGCCCCGGGCCTGGCGAAGACCGGGGCGAGGAACCGTGCGCCGAACCCGAGCACGCTGAACCAGGCCGTGCTGCCGGCGATCGCGCCCCAGGCGAACGGCCACCGGCCCTCCTCGCCGTGGTCGGCAGCGAGCGATCCCAGCAGCACCACGGTGTCCAGATAGACGTGCGGGTTCAGCCAAGTCAGTGCGACGGCGGTTCCCACCGCAGCTGCCAGGGTGCCGGATGCGGACGCGCCCGTGGCCGTCAGGGAGCCGGGCCGCAAAGCCCGGCGGGCGGCTAAAAGCGCGTATGCGAGCAGAAAGGCGGCGCCGGCCCAGCGCACAACAGTCAGTGCCAGCGGCACTGACTCGATGAGCGCGCCGACTCCGGCCACACCCGCCGCGATCAGGAGCGCGTCGCTGGCGATGCACACCGCCACGATGGGAAGCATGTGTTCGCGCCGCAGCCCCTGGCGCAGGACGAAGGCGTTTTGTGCGCCGATGGCGATGATAAGAGAGAGGCCTGCGCCAAAGCCGGTGACCAGGGCGCCAATTGTTCCTGTGATTTCCACCCGACCGACTGTAGGCGGAGGACAACTGTCAGTACAGCTAAACTTTCTTACCTAGAGTAAGGAAAACTAACGATGGATGCCACAACTGAGCAGCTGAGAACGCTGGCGGCAGTGCTGGACCACGGGACTTTCGACCGGGCAGCGGCAGCACTGCACGTCACCTCTTCCGCCATCAGCCAGAGGATCAAGGCGCTGGAGCAGCAGACCGGGCGAGTGCTGCTGATCCGCAGCAAGCCTGTCAGGCCCACGACGTCCGGTAGCGTCATTGTGCGTCTGGCCCGCCAGGTGGCGCTCCTCGAGAGCGAGGCGATGGATGAACTGGGGCTGGAAGGGGCAGGCGCCCGTCCGCGCATACCGCTCGTCATCAACGCGGACTCCCTCGCCACGTGGGTGCTGCCGGCCTTGGCGGGAGTGGAGCGCGCGAGCTTCGAGATCACCGTCGATGATCAGGACCACTCCATTGAGCGCCTCAGGGAAGGCACGGCAATGGCGGCCATCACTTCGGATCCTGAGCCGGTGCAGGGCTGCACGGTCCGGCCGCTGGGCATCATGCGCTACCGCGCCGTGGCCAGCCTCGCCTTCGTGGAACAGTGGCTGCCGGCAGGGTTTAGCGATGAGGTGTTGTCTGAGGCTCCGGTGGTCGTCTTCGACCGGAAGGATGCGCTCCAGGACCGCTACCTTGAGGGCCGGCTGGAGCCAGGGGCGAAGTACCCGCCGCGGCACTTCGTTCCCGCGTCCTCGGATTTCATGCGGGCGATCGAACTCGGCCTGGGCTGGGGCATGCTGCCCGACCTTCAGTCCCGGCCGCTTCTCGACGCAGGCACCCTCACCGTCCTCGACAACAAAGGGCATGTGGACGTTCCGCTGTACTGGCAGCAGTGGTCCATTGAATCAGCGACGCTTAAACGTGTAGCCGCCGCCTTGGGGAAGGCGGCGGCTACAAGTCTGCGCTGACTGCCGCGGCCGAGGGCGGCGGCGGCAGGCTGAAAGCGCGCCTAAGCGGCGAGGCGGTTCTTGACCTCGGCTGCCGACGGGTTCGTGGCGGCCGTTCCGTCCGGGAAGAGGACGGTGGGAACGGTGCGGTTGCCGCCGTTGATCTGCTCGACGAGCTCGGCGGTGCCCTCTACCTCTTCGATGTTGATTTCGGTGTAGCCGATTCCCTGGGCATCCAGCTGCTTCTTGAGTCGGTTGCAGTAGCCGCACCAGGTGGTGGAAAACATGGTGATGGCGCCGTCTTCGGGGGTGAAGTCCACGTGAGCTCCTCAGGAGTAGGTTCGTACCGGTCGGTTTCGTTCCAGTCAACGGTAACCCGTGTGCCGGTATTCCCCAGCCTGTGTTGCGGTGGCATGCTGGTGCCATGTGTGGACGTTACGTGATGGCCAGGGCTGTCGGGGATCTGCTGGCGGAATTCGACGCTGAACTTGAGAACGACGTCGAGATACCGCCTTCGTGGAACATCGCTCCGACTGATGATGCCCCCATTGTTTTGGAACGGCTGATCGACGACGCCCCGGTCCGGCAGCTGCACGTTGCCCGCTGGGGCCTGGTGCCATCGTGGGCGAAAGACATCCGCGGCGGGGCGAAGATGATCAACGCCCGCAGCGAGACGGTGCTGGAGAAGCCCGCTTTCCGAAAGGCCGTGCAGTCGCGCCGCTGCGCCGTTCCTGCCGACGGCTATTACGAGTGGAAGCAGGGTGAAGGGCGCAGCAAGCAGCCATACTACGTCCACCCCAGGGACGAGTCCGCCATGGCCTTCGCGGGACTCTATGAGTGGTGGAAGGACCCGTCCGTGCCACCAGGGGAACCCGGCCAGTGGGTGCTCTCAATGTCCATCATGACGGCGGACTCGCCGCCGGCAGGTGCCGAAGGCACGATCTTCGCCGAGCTCACGGCGCTGCACGACCGGGTGCCGCTGCCCATGGGCCGGGAGACCATGGCCGCCTGGCTGGACCCGCAGGTGGATGATGCTGCCGGGCTGGTGGACTTCGTGCGGTCGGGCGTGAAGGAGGTCGCCGCGGGCTGGCGGGTGGATTCGGTTGGCCAGGCGGTTGGGAACGTACGCAACAATTCGCCGGAGCTCGTCGAGCCGGTCGCGGCGCTCTTCTAGCGCGGCGCCCCCAGCGCCCCCGGCGCCGTCCGCATCAGACGGTGACCCGTCCGTCGTCGTCCACTGCCCAGGTGGGGTTGAAGGCAATCTCCCACCGGAAGCCGTCCGGATCGGCGAAGTAGCCGGTGTAGCCGCCCCAGGGCTGTGTCTTCGGAGGGGATACGACGGCGGCACCTGCGGCCTCCGCTTCTGCCATCACCTTGTCGACTTCGGCGGCGCTTCCCACGTTATGGCTGAGCGTGATGCAGGGGACTGGGCCGGGAGCTTCAACGCCCGCTTCGGACTGCATCTGGCCGGCGTCCCAGAGCGAGAGTATAAGTCCGTGGTTGGCCTGGATGAACACCACCTCGGGGAATTCCCGGTGGACGGGCCAGCCGAGGCCCTCAACATAGAAGCTGCGGGAGGCGGCCACGCTGCGCACTCCCAAAGAAATAAAATCGACTCGGGGCTGCATGGTTCGATACTGTCATGGACATGCCCACAAATCACGGAGACGATAAAAGCGCCCAGGCTGACAGGGAACAGCTCGCCGCTGTACGGATCGCCGTGGACGAGGTGGATGACCAGATCGTCACCCTGATTGCGCGGCGCGAACGCCTGATCAGGATTGCGGGGACGCTGAAGGGCGATGACGCTGAAGTGCGGGCTCCGGGGCGGGTGGAACGCGTGATTGAACATGTCCGTTCCGCGGCCGAGAAAAAGGAAATCGACCCGGACATAGTCGAAAGCACTTACCGGGCCATGATCTCGAAGTTCATCGAACTTGAGATGAAAATCCACAACGAGAACAGCTGAGCGGGCACGCGCCCGTTTTACAACGGCCTATCCTGGCCGTCCGTGCAGTCTGAGCTGCAAGCGCGCTGCGCTCGCAGGCGGTCTCGCCGGTGGCAAGAGGGCTAAAGCGATTCCTCTACCGGCACCCCAGACTGGAATTCCCGGCCGTCAGCCTCGCTGAAGGCTGACATCAGGTGTCCCTTCTCAAGGCCGAGCACCGTGCTCATGGGGAACTTGCCCGTGATGGTGTTGCCGGAATGCTCAACGCTTTCGACGTCGAAGTTTTCCTCCGTGCCGTCATGGCTGAACGCGTACATCGACACGGCTTCGCCGTTCATGAACTCTATTCCAAGCCTCCGTTGGTGCGAGTAGTCCGGAGTTGCAGCGACGAGCCCCACGACGAAGGCGCCCGATCCTGGAATATTGCCGTCAATATCGAATTTGGCCACCAGGTTGGTGTCTTTGGCGGCGATGCTTACGTGCTTCAGGAGTGCGTCATTGGAACTCATGGCTCCATCCTGCCCTCTGCGCCGCCGTCCGTCCACACCTCACCTAGGTTTTGTCGGGGACCCGGCGTAGACTGTTCTTATTCGAATACATATTCGAACGCTCCCACATCTACAGCAGGTTGATTTCGGTTCCGGAGGCACGAGTGGGCATGTTCAGTGAGTCCGTGGACGTTGTCTGCGGACCCGATGGCCTGCCTGCCGAGCTGCATTGGGGAGGCCGGAAATATTCGGTCTGCGCTGAACCGGTGCATTGGTTTGAACGCCGCCAGTGGTGGGCCGAGGAACAACGCGCTCCGTTGGGCGGCGGCCAGGGACTTGTGGACCACGAGATCTGGCGCGTCCAGGTTGTTCCTGCTGAGTCCGGCCCTGACAGGAAGGCTCCTGACGCGGGTGCCCCTGACGGGAGTGCCCCCGACGGGAAAACACCTGCTGCTTCTGACCACCTGACCCTTGACTTAGTCCGGCACACCGGCAGCGGACGCTGGCGGCTGCTCCGGATCCACGACGCCCTCCGGCCCAAGACAGCATGAGCTTTACACATCTCCACGTTTCCACCGCCTTCAGCGCCCACTACGGGGTCTCTTGGCCGGATGAGCTCGCCCAGTCGGCGGCTGCCGCCGGGGCCACCGCCCTTGCCTGCACCGACAGGGACGGGCTGTACGGAACGGTAAAGCACCTCAAGGCCTGCATGGCAGCAGGTCTTGACCCTGTCATCGGAGTGGACCTCGCCATTTTCGACGACGGCGCAGACCTGCGCAGCCAGCCCGGCGGCCGCGTCGTGGTGCTGGCCCATGGGAACACCAACGGCGCCGGATACAGGGCGCTCTGCCGGCTGATTTCAGATGCCCACGCCCGGACCACCGGGAAGGCTGGGGGAGCAGTGCCTGTTGCCGTGACCCGGGCCGAACTGGCATCAAGGGTCCTTGATCCCGAAACCCTCAGACCGGTCCTCACCGTGCTCGTAGGTCCTGATTCCGACGTCGGGCGTGCCATGGGAGGGCGCCGTTACCTCCGGCCCCGCACCCTGTTCAAGGGCTGGCTTGATGCCCTGCCGGCCGGAAGCATCGTTGCCGAAGTCGTCTCCCACCTCAGCCCCCCGGGACAGGCGCTCAGCACAGCGCACGCCGTCCGCATGCTCAAACTTGCCCAGGAGTTCAGCATCCCTGCCGTCCTGACCAACGCCGTCAGATACTGCGCCGAGGACGGAGCAGCTACTGCCGACGTTCTGGACTCAGCACGCACCCTCAAATCGTTGCCCGAACTTTCCTCAGCTCCGTTGCTCCAGCCCACCGGGCAGGGCTGGTTGAAATCGCCCGCGCAGATGCTGCAGCTGGCCAAGGAAATCATTTCAGCCGCCGGATACGGTGCAGCCGACCTCCAGGTGCTGCTTGCGCAAACGGAGGCGCTCGCGGACCGCTGCAGGATGGATCCCAGCACCGATATGGGATGGAAGCAGCCGGTGGTTCCGGAAGCATCGGTGATTGGCATCGAAGGAGATCCGCTGGCGGAGCTGGTGCAGCGGTGCGAGGCCGGCGTGGGGCGCCGGTTCCCCGGGATCTCCGGCCAGGCGGAGGCTGACATGCGCGCCCGGCTTGAGCACGAACTGAAAATCATCTCCAACCTTGGCTTCGCCTCCTACTTCCTGACCGTGGCTGAAGTGTCGCGGATGATCCTGGACATGGGGGTCAGGGCCGCCGCCAGGGGATCCGGGGCTTCAAGCCTTGTCAATTACCTGATCGATGTCAGCCAGGTAAATCCGCTGCAGCATGACCTGATCTTTGAGCGGTTCCTGTCACGGGACAGGTCCACGCTGCCGGATATCGACATCGACGTCGAAAGCGCGGAGCGGCACAACGTCTACCGCAGAATCTTCGACCGTTTTGGCTCCCAGCGGGTGACGCTCATGAGCATGCAGAACGGGTACCGTGCACGCGGTGCCGTCCGCGACGCCGGAATGGCGCTGGGCATGGACGAAAACGATGTTGGTGAGATCGCCAAGCAGCTGTGGCGGTTCTCGGCCCGCAAGTTCCGGGAAGCGCTTGAGGAAAAGCCTGAGCTTCGTGAATTTGCGGACCGGGTGGAGCAGCGGGACTTTTCCGGCAACCAGCAGCTGGATCTGCTCGTTGACCTCACCGAGCGCCTGGACCGGCTTCCCCGCCACATATCCATGCACCCTTGCGGGGTGATCCTGGGTGATGCCACGCTCCTGGACAGGACACCCGTCCAGCCCAGCGGGCTGGGACTGCCCATGAGCCAGTTCGACAAGCACGACATGGATCCCATGGGCATGCTCAAACTGGATGTGCTGGGAGTCCGGATGCAAAGCGCCATGGCATTTGCGGTGCGGGAAATCATCCGCATCCACCCGTCCAAAGCCGAGGTGGTGTCGGCGGGCGCACATCCGACCCGGCCGGACGGCACGGGCCCTGACTACATCAGCGAGGACGGCTTCATCGACCTCAACGCGGTGCCGCTGGATGACGAGCCAACCTATGAACTGATCCGGAGCACCCACACCTTGGGCTGCTTCCAGATCGAATCGCCGGGCCAGCGGGAGCTCGTGGGCAAATTGGCGCCCCGGGAATTCAATGACCTCATCATCGATATTTCCCTGTTCCGGCCGGGCCCCATGAAATCGGACATGGTGCGGCCGTTCCTGGAGCACCGGCATGGATTCGCGCCGGAGGTCTATCCCCATCCGGACCTGAAGCCCGTGCTGCAGGAAACCCACGGGGTGACCGTGTTCCACGAACAGATCCTGAGGACCTTCGACGTGATGACGGGCTGCGGGTTGGCGAAGGCCGACGAGTTCCGCAGGGCGTTGAGCAACGAGGTCATGGAATCCCAGGTGGAGGAGTTCTTCCGCCGCGAGGCAAAAGCCAAGGGGTATTCTCCTGACGTCGTCGACAAGGTCTGGGGGACACTGAAATCGTTCGCCAGCTTTGGCTTCTGCAAGGCCCACGGCGCGGCCTTTGCCGTACCCACCTACCAGTCGGCCTGGCTGAAAACACATCATCCCGAGGCGTTCCTTGCCGGGTTGTGGGAGCACGATCCTGGTATGTATCCCAAACGCCTCCTTGTCGCCGAGGCCCGCCGGCTCGGCATCCCCATTCTTCCGCTGGATATCAACCGCAGCGGGGATGAGTACCGGGTGGAACGAGTCGGTGAGGGCCCGGAGCGCGGGAAACTGGGTATCAGGCTGAGCCTGAAAGGCATCTACGGGCTTTCAGGGGCGGAGCTAAAAAGGCTAGTGGCAGGGCAGCCGTATGACTCCCTGGCTGATCTCAGGGCACGGGCACGGCTGACGAAACCGAGCATCAGGAGACTCGCTCAACTGGGCGCCTTCGATTCCCTCCACCGGGAGTCGGGCGGTACTGCCAACAGGGCCGACCTTGTCCAGCACCTTCAGAACCTGCAGACCGGCCAGCCCAAAAAGGGAACAGAGGTCATTGAGGGCCAGCTGGCCCTGCCTCTGGGGGATGTCGAGCTAAGGAACGTCAAGGCTGAACTCCCGCCGCCAACACTGGTCGAGAATGTCAGGGCTGAACTGGACCTCATGGCCGTGGACGTCAGCGAGCACCTGATGTCCAGCCACCGCCCCCTGCTGGACAGGCTCGGCGTCACCACCGCGGACAAACTCCTGGGTTTGAGGAACGGCACCGAGGTTCTGGTGGCCGGAGTCCGCGTCGCCACCCAGACGCCGCCCATGCGCGGGGGCAGAAGGGTGGTGTTCATCAGCATTGATGACGGCACCGGATGCGTGGATGCTGTGTTCTTCCATGAGGCGCAGGAGTTGGCAGGACCCCTGCTGTTCGGAACCCGGCTCCTCCTCATCCGCGGAACCACCAGGAGAACCGGTCCGCGTGGCATCAGCCTCAGCGCCAGCATGGCCTGGGACCTCAGCAGGGTTGAAACCCTGCCCTTCCCGGAAGGCACAGTCACTTCCCGGAATGATCCTGGTGGCGGGCCGGACAATGGAAGGCCGCTTCCGGGCACCGTCATTCCGGAGGAGTTCCGGAGCCCCGGGCCGCTGAGCGGAATCGGCCGGAACCTTGCCATCACCGGGCTCGGCGGATGACCTTTCCCTGCCCGTCCCTGCCGTGTCCCGCTTTGGCTGGCCTCAGCCCTTACGGATACGATTGACGAGGCTGGCTGTGGTCCCCGTACGCCACAAGCTACGAAGCCTTAACTTTGAATAGGAGACACCCGTGTCAGATGCCCAGCAGATCACCCTCATCGTCGATGGCGAAGAGATGAAGGTGACTACCGGGACCACCGGCGCGGAGCTCTTCTTCGACCGCCGCGAAGTGGTTGTTGCCCGCGTCGACGGAGTACTCAAGGACCTGGACCAGCCGCTTCCCGAAGGTGCTGAAGTCGAGGGCGTCACCATCGACTCCCCGGACGGCCTCAACGTACTGCGCCACTCCACAGCCCACGTGATGGCCCAGGCCGTGCAGCAGCTGCGCCCTGACGCCAAGCTCGGCATCGGTCCCTACATTACGGACGGCTTTTACTTCGACTTCGACGTCGCGGAACCCTTCACACCCGAAGACCTCCGGCAGCTGGAAAAGATGATGCTCAAAATCGTCAACCAGAACCAGAAGTTCGTGCGGCGCGTCGTGTCCGAGGACGAGGCCCGCGAAGCCATGAAGAACGAGCCCTACAAGCTGGAACTGCTGGGCAAGAAAAACGAGGCCGCAGAAGCGGGAGAGGGCGTCAACGTCGAGGTCGGCGCAGGGGACATCACCATCTACGACAACGTCGACCGCAAGAGCGGCGACAACGTCTGGTGCGACCTGTGCCGGGGACCGCACCTGCCCAACACCAAGCTCATCTCCAACGCCTTCGCCCTGACCCGCTCCTCCGCCGCCTACTGGCTGGGCAACCAGAACAACCAGCAGCTGCAGCGCATCTACGGCACGGCCTGGCCCACCAAGGACGCGCTGAAGGCATACCAGGAGCGCATCGCCGAGGCCGAGCGCCGCGACCACCGCAAGCTCGGCGCCGAGCTGGACCTGTTCTCCTTTCCGGATGAGCTGGGCTCCGGCCTGCCGGTGTTCCACCCCAAGGGCGGCATCATCCGCAAGGCCATGGAGGACTACTCGCGCCAGCGCCACGTGGACGCCGGTTACGAGTTCGTCTACACGCCCCACATCACCAAGGGCCACCTCTACGAAGTCTCCGGCCACCTTGACTGGTACAGGGAAGGCATGTTCCCCGCGATGCACATCGACGCGGAACTCAACGACGACGGAACCGTGCGCAAGCCCGGCCAGGACTACTACCTGAAGCCGATGAACTGCCCCATGCACAACCTCATCTTCCGCTCCCGCGGACGCTCCTACCGGGAGCTGCCGCTGCGGCTGTTCGAATTCGGGTCGGTCTACCGCTACGAGAAGTCCGGCGTGGTGCACGGCCTGACCCGCGTCCGCGGCATGACACAGGACGACGCCCACATCTACTGCACCCGCGAGCAGATGAAGGACGAGCTCACCACCACGCTGAACTTCGTCCTGGGCCTGCTCAAGGACTACGGCCTGGATGATTTCTACCTGGAGCTGTCCACCAAGAACGAGGACAAGTTCGTCGGTGACGACACCACCTGGGAGGAAGCCACCCGCACGCTGGCCGAGGTAGCTGAAGCCTCCGGGCTTGAGCTGGTACCGGATCCCGGGGGAGCCGCGTTCTACGGCCCGAAGATCTCGGTCCAGGCCAAGGACGCGCTGGGACGCACCTGGCAGATGTCCACCATCCAGCTGGACTTCAACCTGCCCGAACGCTTCGAGCTGGAGTACCAGGCTGCAGACGGCACCCGCCAGCGCCCTGTCATGATCCACCGTGCCCTGTTCGGCTCAGTGGAGCGCTTCATGGGCGTGCTCACCGAGCACTATGCCGGCGCCTTCCCGGCCTGGCTCGCCCCGGTCCAGGTGGTCGGGATTCCCGTAGCGGAAACCTTCAACGACTACATGTTCAACGTCGTGGACCAGCTCAAGGCTGCCGGCATCCGCGCCGAGGTAGACATCTCCTCGGACCGTTTCCCGAAGAAGATCCGCACGGCCAGCAAGGACAAGATCCCCTTCGTCCTGATCGCCGGCGGCGAGGACGCCGAAGCCGGTGCGGTGTCGTTCCGTTTCCGCGACGGCAGCCAGGACAACGGCGTGCCGGTGGCCGAGGCGGTCCAGCGGATCGTGGACGCCGTCCGCAACCGGACCAGCTAGCCACACGGACGAGAGGAACGGACGAGAGGGACACGTGCAGGAGAATACGGGCGAAGGCTATCCGGGCGACGCCGAGGTGACGGACGATTTCGGCCTCGCCGGCGTACCGGATGCTTTCCAGCGACTGTGGACTCCGCACCGCATGGCGTACATCAAGGGCGGGCAGCACCAGTTCAAGAACCAGGATGACTGCCCCTTCTGTGTTGCTCCCAGCCGCACAGATGAGGAATCCCTGATCGTGTACCGCGGCCGTACCAGCTACGTTGTGCTGAACCTCTTTCCCTACAACCCCGGCCACCTGCTGGTGTGCCCCTACCGGCACATACCGGACTACACGGACCTCACCGTGGAGGAGACCTCCGAATTTGCCGACCTCACGCAGACCGCCATGCGCGTGCTGCGGAAGGTCGCGAATCCCGGCGGGTTCAACCTGGGCATGAACCAGGGAGTCGTTGGCGGGGCCGGGATCGCGGGCCACCTGCACCAGCACGTCGTTCCGCGCTGGGGCGGGGACGGGAACTTCTTCCCGATCATCGCCCAGACCAAGGCGATCACCCAGACCCTTGACGAGGTGCGCCAGCAGGTTGCCGACGCCTGGCCGGGGGAGACGCATGCTGAATAGGCATGCCCGCGGGTTCTTCACCGCGCTCTTCTCTCCGCTGGCCCGCTGGCTGCTCAAGATCGGTGTTTCGCCCGACGCCATCACGATAGTCGGCACCGCCGGCGTGGTGGTCGGTGCCCTCGTGTTCTACCCGATGGGCCACCTCCTGTGGGGAACCCTTTTTATTACGGCCTTCATCTTCTCCGACGTCATCGACGGCATCATGGCGCGGATGCAGGACCGGGGCGGCTCGTGGGGCAACTTCCTGGACTCAACCCTGGACAGGCTGGCCGACGGCGCACTGTTCGCCGGCCTTGCCATCTGGTTCTTCACCGGAGGCGCCGATACGGCGATAGCCGTGGCCGCCGTCGTCTGCCTTGTCCTGGGAATGGTGGTGTCCTACGTCAGGGCCAAGGCCGAGTCCCTCGGGTTCCAGGCAAACGTGGGCATCGCCGAGCGTGCTGAACGGCTGGTGTCGGTGCTTGTTGTCACCGGCCTGACCGGACTCGGGCTGCCGCCCATCGTGCTGCTGGTGACGCTCGTCGTGCTGGCCGGCGCCAGCCTCATCACTGTGGTCCAGCGCGTGCTGGCCGTCCGCCGCCAGGCATGCCAGGGCACCCCGCAGTCCTGATGAAATCCTGATTAAGCCCGGCCGCCGTGGTGGGACTACTATTAGAAATACCTGGTCAATGGATCCGGTAATCCGGTGTGTGCGAATTGCGGCATTCGCGTGCCGCCCGCGCCGGGCCGCGAGAGCGGATCCAGCAACATCTATCTACCCATAGGGGTTTTTGTGTCTACACCTGATGTAAGCAGCGAAGCCGGCTCGTCCGCCAACAGCGTGACGGGCAGCAGCCGTGTCAAGCGGGGCATGGCTGAGATGCTCAAGGGCGGCGTCATCATGGACGTCGTCAATGTCGAACAGGCCCGCATCGCCGAAGACGCCGGTGCCGTTGCCGTTATGGCGCTCGAACGCGTCCCGGCCGACATCCGCGCCCAGGGCGGCGTGTCCCGCATGTCCGATCCGGACATGATCGACAAGATCATTGAGGCCGTTTCCGTCCCGGTCATGGCCAAGGCCCGCATCGGCCACTTCGTCGAGGCCCAGGTCCTGCAGTCCCTGGGCGTGGACTACATTGACGAGTCCGAGGTCCTGACCCCGGCCGACTATGCCAACCACATCGACAAGTGGGAATTCACCGTTCCCTTCGTCTGCGGTGCCACCAACCTCGGTGAGGCCCTGCGCCGCATCAACGAAGGGGCGGCCATGATCCGTTCCAAGGGCGAGGCCGGCACCGGCGACGTTTCCAACGCCACCACGCACATGCGCCAGATCCGCGCCGAACTGCGCCGCCTGACCTCCCTGCCGGAGGACGAGCTGTACGTCGCGGCCAAGGAACTGCAGGCACCGTACGAACTGGTCAAGGAAGTCGCCGCCACCGGCAAGCTCCCCGTGGTGCTGTTCACCGCCGGCGGCATCGCCACCCCGGCCGACGCCGCCATGATGATGCAGCTCGGCGCCGACGGCGTCTTCGTCGGCTCCGGCATCTTCAAGTCCGGCAACCCGGCCCAGCGCGCCGCCGCCGTCGTGAAGGCCACCACCTTCTTCGATGACCCGGACGTCATCGCCAAGGCCTCCCGCGGCCTGGGCGAAGCCATGGTCGGCATCAACGTCGACGAGATCCCGCAGCCGCACCGCCTCGCCGAGCGCGGCTGGTAACACCCGTTCAACTGCCTCTCCCCAAACTCGGCGCCGAGGCGCCCTGTTTGCGGAGCCTCTGCAGTTTCTCTTACTAAGCCGAGAGACTGCGGAATAGGCGCCAGAGCCTTAACCACGACGGCGGGTGGTCACCTTCTCGAAGGTGGCCACCCGCCGTCGTGCGTTTAACCCAACTAGGTAGCAGCACAGGCCGTTCCCAGCGCTGGGAACGGCCTGTGCTGCTACCCAGTTGGGGAGTGGGGGCGCATGCCGTGGCGGCTACCTGGCGGAGTTACTGCAGGCCGCGCCGTTTGAGCAGCGGCTCGAGGGCGGCGTCACGGCCGCGGAAGGTGCGGAACGACTCCAGCGGATCCCGGCTGTTCCCGCGGGACAGAAGTTCCGCGCGGAAGTAGTCGCCGTTGGCCCGGTTCAGCCCGCCGTTGTCGATGAACCAGTCCACGGTCTCGGCGTCCAGGACCTCACTCCAGATGTAGGAATAATAACCGGCCGCGTAGTAGTCGCCGGCGAAGATGTGCTGGAAGTAGCCGGTGCGGTACCGCGGCGGGATGAGGGTGTGCGCAACTCCCGCCGCGGCGAGGGCCTTCGCCTCGAATTCGAGCGCATCCTCGGGAACGCTGTCAGCGTCCAGCACATGCCACGCCAGGTCCAGCAGCGCCGCACCAAGGTATTCGGTGGTGCCGAAGCCCTCGCCCCAGAGCCGTGACTCGTTCAGCCGGTCAACGACGTCCTGGGGGAGCGGCTCGCCGGTGCTGTGGTGGCGGGCGTAGTTCGCCAGCACCTCGGGCCACATGATCCACATTTCGTTGACCTGGGACGGGTACTCCACGAAGTCGCGGGGCACACTGGTTCCCGAAAACCGCGGATAGGTGACCTTCGAGAACAGCCCGTGCAGGGCGTGTCCGAACTCGTGGAAAACGGTGCGGACCTCGTCCAGGGTCAGCAGGGTGGGTTCACCCGCGGGCGGCTTGGAGATGTTGAGGTTGTTGATCACCACGGGCCGGTCGCCCAGGAGGTCCGACTGCTCCACCAGCGAATTCATCCACGCGCCGCCCCGCTTGGACTCGCGCGTGTAGTAGTCGCCCAGGAAGAGGCCCAGTGCGGTGCCGTCCTCGTTGCGCACCTCCCAAACGCGGACATCGGGGTGGTAGCCGGAGAGGTCCGGACGTTCGTGGAAGGTCACGCCGTACAGGGACGTGGCTGCGAAAAACACGCCGTCCGCCAGAACACGGTCCAGCTCGAAGTAGGGCCGGATGGCCTGCTCGTCCACGTCGTACCGTTCGCGGCGAACCTTTGCCGAGTAGTAGGCCCAGTCCCAGGCCTCCAGCCTGTGGCCGGCGGTCTGAGCCAGGGCCGCGGCTTCGGCGTCTGCGTTGCGGACGGCCGGGGGCGCGAGGCGGCTGAGCATGGACCGGACTTCCTCGAAGTCGGGCGCGGTCTGCCTGTCGACGACGAGTTCGGCGTAGTTGCCGTATCCAAGCAGGACGGCCTTCTCGGCACGCAGCCGGGCCATGGACCTCACGAGGTCCAGTACGTCAAGGCTGCCTCCGCTGCTGCCCCTGGCGATCGACGCCTCGTACAGGCGCCGGCGGACGTCACGGTTCTCCAGCGACGCCAAAGCCGGCTGGTTGCTCGGCTGGATCAGGGTCAGCAGGTACTTGCCCTCGTGCCCGGCCACGCGGGCGGCCTCGGCGGCGCTGGCGATCTCATCGGCCGGCAGCCCTGCCAGGTCCGCGGCATCGTCGAGCAGCAGGGCAGCCTTTTTCATGGCCTCCTTGACGCGCTGGCCGAACTCCGTGCCCAGCCGTGACAGCTCCGCGTTCAGCTCCTTCAGCTGCGCCTGGCCCTCGTCATCGAGCTGGATTCCGGACTGGCGGAATTCCTTGAGGTATTCCTCGACCAGCCGGGCCGATTCCGCATTAAGGCCTGCTGTATCGATGGCAGCGAACCGCTCGTACAGCTCCCGGTTGAGGTAGACGGCGTCCTGATGGGCGGAGAACCGCGGGGACAGCTCAGTCTCCAGTTCCTGGATTGCGTCCGAGGCATCGGCCGAGACCAGCGTAAAGAAGGAGGCTGCGGCGCGCTGCAGCAGGCGCCCGGAACGCTCCATCGCCAGGGCCGTGTTCTCAAAGCCGGGCGTCTCGGGGTTCTCCACAATGGCGCGGATTTCGTCGAGGTGTTCTGCGAGGCCCGCGTCCACTGCCTCGGCATAATGGGTGTCCTCGATGGCTGCAAAGGGAGGCAGCCCGAACGGCAGGCTGCTTGGGGTCAGCAGGGGGTTAGTCATGACGCAACACTTTCATGCAGGGAGGGTGTTCACAATGACGTCCGCAGCGTTTTTAGGTGTCGTGCCACCGTAGGATTGCGGTTATGGGGAACACTCACAGTTTTTTCACATGGACGGCCCGGAGCGTTGCGTCGGCGGCACTGGCTGCCTCGCTGGCTTCGTGCGGCGTCATTGCGGGCCAGGACGGCGGCGGGGAAGCGCCAAGTGGCGCTGCGCAGGGGACGCCCGCCACGACGGCCCCTTCGTCCAGCGCTTCGGGGTCACCTGATGGGTCGGGTTCGCCGGACGCCGGAGCATCCGGCGGCCCGACAGCCAGCCAGACAGCGGCGCCCGGCGAGACACCCACGGCCGGTGCGACGCCCGGCGTCGGACCCGAATGCAAAGGCGTGCGTTGTGCCTCCGTGGTGGTCACCGGCGACATGCTGGTCCACACGCAGCTGTGGGAGCAGGCACGCCAGGACGCCCTGGCGGCCGGTATAAAGGGACTCGACTTTGTCCCGCTGCTGGAGGGCCAGAGGCGCTACATTGGGCAAAGCGACCTCGCCATCTGCCACCAGGAGACCCCTGTGGCAGCACCGGCCGGACCGTTCTCGGCGTACCCGTCGTTCAACGTGCCCCCGCAGATCATTGCCGCAGCCAAGGCTGTCGGATACCAGGCGTGCACCACGGCGAGCAACCACACCATCGACCAGGGCACCGCGGGACTGGTCCGGACGCTGGACGCACTCGATGCTTCCGGCCTGCAGCACACCGGCTCGTACCGCACGAAGGCAGAAGCGGACGGCATTCTCATCCTGCCGACGCAGGCGGCCAATATCGCCGTCATTCAAGGCACGTACGGCCTGAACGGCCAGATTCCGGAGCAGGACTGGCAGGTGGACATGCTGGATGCACCGACCATGATTGCCAAGGCGAAAAAGGCACGGCAGCTTGGTGCAGATATCGTGCTCGGGGTCATGCACGCCGGAGACGAATACGCCAGTGTTCCCAACGCCCAGCAGCAGGAGGTGGCGCACGCCCTGGTGGACAGCGGGCAGTTCACCATGATCTACGGGCACCACACCCATTCGGTGCTGCCGATTGAAAAGTACAAGGGAACGTGGATCGTATACGGGCTCGGCAACGGCGTGACAGAGCTCTCGCCCACCTACGCCGTCAACAACGAGGGGCTGCTGGTGAGGGCCCAGTTTAGCCAGGACGCCGCCGGCACGTGGACCGCTGCCGATCTCGGCTGGGCACCCTCGGTCATCGTCAACTCGCCGTACCGCTGGTGTTCGGTGGCCTCGGATGCGCCCCAGGGCGTCTGCGCCAGCCCGGCGGCCGACGCGGAGACGCGTCAGCGGACCAAGACTGTGGTGGAATCCATGGGTGCCGCGAAGGCCGGTGCCCACGAACTCCTGATCAGCAAGGAGAAGTAGCTAGCGCGGCCGGCGGGCCGCGTGTTCCCGGGCGAGCACCGCGAAGCGGTCATCCGGTTCCCCCGGCGTGAAGGATCCGTATTTCCGTTCGACCGCGGTCCGGATCAGATAGTCGGCGACGGCAGGGTTCTTCGGGAGCAGGGAACCGTGCAGGTAGCTCGCCACGATGTTGCGGTAGCGGGCCCCCTCATGGCCGTCCTTGCTGTTGTTGCCGGTCCCTTTTTCGACCGCGCCCAGAGGCTTCACGCCGGGCCCGAGGGTGGTCTGGCCGCTGTGGTTCTCGTAGCCAAGGACCTCGCCGAACTCGGGGGTGGTCACCTTCACGTTGCCGATCAGGCGTTCGTCCGTTCCGTGGGTCTCCACGTCCAGTATTCCGATGCCCGGAATGACTGCGCCCGAGCGTGTCTTGAAGAAATGCCCGAACAGCTGGTAGAGGCCGCAGATCACCAGCATGGGCGCTCCGTCTTCGGCCAGCCCACGCAGGGTGTCCGCCCGCATCTGCAGGTCGTCCTGGATCACCAGCTGGCCGCTGTCCTGCCCGCCGCCGGCAACGATCACATCCACCTCGTCGGGGAAATCGTCACCCGGGTTGTACTCGAGGAGTTCGGGCGTGTAACCATGCCACTTCAGCCGTTGCTGCAGCACCAGGGCGTTGCCCCAGTCGCCGTAGATGTTCATGTCGCGCGGATAGAGCTGCAGGACGCGGACGGTTCCCTTGCTGCCTGATGTTCCCGGGGTCACGAGACCACCTCCACTGTGGTGATTTTGGACAGCTCGCGGCGGATGGCGAGCATGGCTGTGTAGGTGCAGAACACGCGCTTCGGCTTGTCCTTCGCGCCGGCGATGAAGGCGGCCAGAGCAGGGGCGATCTCCGTGTCGACGGAGCGGACGGCCACTTCGTCGTACTGCAGGCGCAGGGCCATGTCATAGGCGCGGGAGCCGCTGACCTGGTCAACGCCGTCGGCCCGCAGGGATTCGAAGTCGACGTCCCACAGCCAGGACATGTCCCGCCCGTCCGCGTAGTTGTCGTTGATCGCGATCATGGTGGCGTATCCGCCCGAGGGAAAGGATTTAAGGCCCAGCCGGAACCCGCTGGGGTTCTTCACGAGCACCAGGTCCAGGGGCAGCCCGTCCACCACCAGGCTCTCGCCGCGGCCGAACGCCGGCGCCACCTGCGACAGCGCGGTCAGCAGGGCCGTGTGGTCCGCCGTGGCAGCGCCGCTGCCGCAGATGCTGCGGGCGAGCACCAGGGCCGCTGCGGCGTTGAAGATGTTGTAGACGCCGCGGAGTTTCATCTCGGTGGTGACCATGGCGCCGTCGTACTCGAAGTCGGCGTCGTCCGCGCCCACGCGGCGAAGCACGACGTCGGCAGCCGGCTTCCGGGGGACGGTCGCCGGCGGCGGGCTGCCGGGTCCGGCGCGCAGCTCGTCGTCGTTGGGAAAAGTGCCCAGCAGGGAATCGTCCAGGCCGAAGTACCGGACCTCCGGCCCGTGCAGGGTCTCGGCGATCCGTGCCACCCGGGGGTCTTCGCGGTTCAGGACCACCGTTCCCGTGGTCTTGGACGCGATGTGCTGGAGCAGTTGCGCCGTCTTATCGATTTCCCCGAAGCGGTCCAGCTGGTCACGGAGCACGTTCAGCAGCAGGCTGTAGCGCGGGGGAACGCGGTTGACGAAGTGCACCGCGTGGGCTTCGTCGAGCTCCAGCACGGCAATGTCGGCGTCCAGGCGTCCGCGCATGTCCACCTCGCCCAGCAAGGCGGCCGCCACGCCCCGGGTGAAGTTGCTGCCCGTACGGTTCGTGAAAACCTTCAGTCCCTGGCTTTCCAGGAGCTCCACCACCATCTTCGTTGTGGTGGTTTTTCCGTTGGTTCCGCTGACTACCGCCACCCCATGGGGGAGTGTGGACAGGGTCCTTTGCATGAAGCCCGGATCGATTTTTTCGACCACAAGGCCGGGAAAAGCGGAGCCTCCGCCCCTGAGCCGGGTTACCCGGCGGACGAGCTTGCCGAGCGGAACGCTAAAGGAAAACATGCTTTGAATATATCCCAGTTGAGGCATGCGACGGGGCGGCCGGCGGGCTGCGGGCAAGGGCACCGGCCGTCTTGACACTATGATATTTGGATGACCAATCCCCTTTCCGCCGCGGCCCCGCGCGCTCGTACAGGTATCGGTTCGGGACTCCGGATCGGTGTCCTGGCGCTTCAGGGCGACTTCCGCGAGCACCTTCATGCGGTCGAAGCAGCCGGTGCCACCGCCGTCGGGGTCCGCCGCCCGGCCGAGCTGGACGGCCTTGACGGCCTCATTATTCCCGGCGGGGAATCGACGGCCATCGACAAGCTGGCCCGCGCGTTCGAGCTGGCAGACCCGTTGCGCAAGCACATCGCCGAGGGCCTACCGGTTTACGGGTCCTGTGCCGGCATGATTCTGCTGGCGCACGACATAGCTGATCCCGCCACAGACATGGCCGGCAATCCCCAGCAGACTTTCGGCGGACTGGACATCACGGTGCGGCGCAACGCTTTCGGGCGCCAGCGGGAGTCGTTCGAGACGGACCTGGACTTCAAGGGACTGGACTTCAGTGCCACGGAGGAAGGCGTAGCTCCCGTGCATGCAGTCTTCATCCGCGGCCCGTGGGTGGAGCGGGTGGGCGACGGCGTCGAAGTGCTCGCCCAGGTGGAGCCGGCGGACCCGGCCCACGCTTCCCACGCTGCCGATCTGCAGGGGACAGCTAGAATTGTTGCAGTGCGTTCCGGCCGGCTGCTGGCCACCTCCTTCCACCCGGAAGTGACGGGGGAGAAACGCGTGCATGAACTTTTTATCCGCATGATCAGAGGAGAAGCGTAGAAGCATGTCAGGCCACTCCAAATGGGCAACGACCAAGCACAAGAAGGCCATCATTGATAGCCGCCGGGCGAAGTCGTTTGCCAAGCTGATCAAGAACATCGAAGTCGCGGCCCGCATGGGCGGACCGGACCTCGCCGGCAACCCGGGGCTTGAACTGGCCGTTACCAAGGCCAAGAAGACCTCCGTGCCCAACGACAACATCGACCGCGCCATCAAGCGCGGCGCCGGACTCACCGGTGAAGTCGTGGACTACACCGAGATCATGTACGAATGCCGCGGCCCGCAGGGATCCGCCCTGCTGATCGAATGCCTCACCGACAACAAGAACCGCGCGGCTTCCGAGGTCCGGCTCGCCATCTCCCGCAACGGCGGCACCATCGCTGATCCCGGTTCCGTCAGCTACCTCTTCACCCGCAAGGGCGTTGTCACCCTGCCCAAGAACGGCCTGAGCGAGGATGACGTCCTGATGGCCGTGCTGGACGCCGGCGCCGAGGAGGTCAAGGACAACGGCGACAACTTCGAAATCCACTCGGACCCGAAGGACCTGCAGGCCATCCGGGACGCCCTCAAGGAAGCCGGGATCGAGTACGACACCGACGAAGCCGAGTTCGTGCCGTCCATGGAGGTTCCCCTGGATGTGGACGCGGCCAAGAAGTTCATGAAGCTCGTTGACGCCCTGGAAGACCTGGACGACGTGCAGAACGTCTACAGCAACGCAGACCTCAGTGACGAAGTGCAGGCCGCACTGGACGCCGAGTGACGGGTGGTCCTCCCTGCCGCGGCACACGCGCTGACTGAGCTGTGACGCTGCGCGTTCTGGGCGTCGACCCAGGCCTGACCCGCTGCGGCATCGGCGTGGTCGACGTGGAAAAGAACCGCCGCGCCAGCATGGTGGCTGTGGGTGTGGTCGGCACGTCCCCCGAGGAGACGCTGGACCAGCGCCTGCTCGTCATTGCCCTGGCCATTGACGACTGGCTCGACAGGTACGAGCCGCACGTCCTGGCCGTGGAGCGGGTCTTTTCCCAGCTCAACGTCAGCACCGTGATGGGCGTCGCCCAGGCGTCCGGCGTGGTGATTGCGGCAGCAGCCCGGCGCGGAATCCCGGTGGCACTCCACACGCCGTCGGAAGTCAAAGCGGCCGTCACGGGAAGCGGCAACTCCAACAAGGACGCCGTCACCAAGCTCGTCACCAAGATCCTCCGGCTCGACGCCCCGCCCCGGCCGGCTGACGCCGCCGACGCCCTTGCCCTTGCCATCACCCACGCGTGGCGGGCCGGCAGCGGCGCTGCCGTCGCCACCACCGGACCGGGCAGCCAGGCGCTGACTCCTGCCCAGCGCGCCTGGGCGGATGCAGAAGCGAAGGCGCGCCGCGCACGGTGATTGTCCGCAGCCCTTGCTAGGGTATTCGTAGATATGTTCGGATAACCGGTCGGAGACATCACATTGTCCGGCCGGCAGTAGTTCAGGAGCCCGGCCTTGATAAGTTTTCTCCGCGGAACCGTAGCGCACGTTGGCCTGTCCACCGCGGTGATCGACCTTAACGGTGCCGGCATGAGTGTCTACGCCACGCCGCAGACCCTGAGCAAACTCCGCACCGGCGAGGAAGGGAAGCTCTACACCTCGCTGATCGTCCGGGAGGACTCGCTCACCCTTTTCGGGTTCGCCAGTGATGACGAGCGTGAGGTCTTCGACATTTTGCTGAGCGTGAGCGGAGTTGGCCCGCGGCTGGCTCTGGCAGTCCTCGCGGTCCATGAGCCGGAGGCCATCCGCGTCGCGGCCCATAACGGGGACAGTAAAACCTTCACCAAAGTTCCCGGCATCGGACCCAAAGTGGCCGGCCGCATCGTGCTCGAACTCGCCGGAAAGCTGGTGCCGCACGGCACCGCACCGAGTGCCGCACCCGCCCCGTCAGGGGAAGCAGTCTGGAAGCCGCAGGTTGTAGCCGCCATGACGAGCCTCGGATGGTCCGAGAAGGACGCCACCGGCAGCATCGACAAGGCGCTGGCCGACGCGCCGGACTTGGCGGAGCAGGGAAACGTCGCCGAGATTCTTCGCACCACCCTGCGCTGGCTCGGCCAGGACGGCGCCCGGGCCGGCAACAGGGTAGGCAGCCGTGGCTGAGCCTTCCCTCGTCGCCGGGGGAGAGGAGCCGGAAGAGCGCACGATCGAAGCCGCCCTGCGTCCCAAGAACCTGCACGACTTTGTGGGCCAGCACCGGGTCCGCAAACAGCTGTCCCTCGTGCTGCAGGCTTCCAGGATGCGCGGCCGCACGGCCGACCACGTGCTGTTTTCGGGTCCGCCGGGCCTGGGCAAGACCACTCTGGCCATGATCGTGGCCGCAGAGATGAACGCGCCGCTGCGGATCAGCAGCGGCCCGGCCATCCAGCATGCCGGCGATCTCGCCGCCATCCTTTCCTCCCTCTCCGAGGGCGAGGTTCTGTTCCTGGACGAAATACACCGGATGTCCCGCCCTGCTGAGGAAATGCTCTACATGGCGATGGAGGACTTCCGGGTGGACATCGTGGTCGGGAAGGGCGCCGGCGCCACGGCCATTCCGTTGGAACTGCCGGCCTTCACGCTGGTGGGTGCCACCACCCGTGCGGGACTGCTGCCCGGCCCCCTGCGCGACAGGTTCGGATTTACCGGGCACCTTGAGTTCTATTCCGTCGAGGAACTCGAGCTGGTCCTGCGCAGGTCCGCGGGCCTGCTGGACCTGAAGGTGAATTCTGCCGGCTTCAGCGAAATCGCGGGCAGGTCCCGCGGCACCCCCCGTATCGCCAACCGCCTCCTCCGGCGTGTGAGGGACTGGGCTCTGGTGCACGGGATCGAGCAGATAGATGCCAGGTCAGCGTCGGCCGCCCTGGACATGTACGAGGTGGACAAGCGCGGCCTGGACCGCCTCGACCGTTCCGTGCTGGAGGCACTCATCACCAAGTTCGGCGGCGGACCTGTGGGACTGTCCACCCTGGCCATCGCCGTGGGCGAGGAACCCGAAACAGTCGAGACGGTTGCCGAGCCGTACCTGGTCCGCGAGGGGCTCCTGGGCAGGACGCCGCGGGGCCGCATCGCCATGGCCCCGGCCTGGACCCACCTGGGCCTTGCCGTTCCCGACGGCGTGTTCGGACAGGACACGCTGGACCTGTTCGGGCCGGATACAGAAGATGAAGAATCCGCTACAGACTGGATTTCCAACACCCAATAACAGCGTCCGTCCAGCTTTTCCCTCTAGACTGGAATGACGCTCGGCACATCCGTGCCTTCGTTTCTGCGGCCGGCCCCCAACGGGCCGCCGCTCCCGGCCATGAGTGTGGGCCGGCAGCGGGACGAAACGGACGCTGCCGTCAACCAGCTATGCAAGTACAGAACGGAACTTTCCTGTGTTCGGAAATATCACTGCCCAGGCCCAGCCTCAGGCCGGCGGCGGGATCGACATCATGTCCATCCTGCTGTTCGTCATGCTCGGCATCTTCATCTTCATGATGTTCCGCCGGAACAAGAAGACCCAGCAGCAGCAGGCTGCCCTCCAGTCGCAGTTCGCTCCGGGCGTCGAGGTCATGACGAGCTTCGGCCTGTTCGGCCGCATCGTTTCGATCGATGAAGAAGAGAACAAGGTGGTGCTGGAACTGTCTCCCGGCAACCTTGCCAGCGTTCACCGCCAGGCCGTGACCAAGATCGTGGAGCCCGCGGCAGGCACCACTCCCGTTCCGGATGACGCTTCGTCCCTCACTGTCGACCGGGACGAAAGCACTCCGGCCGCGACTGAAACTCCGGATGAAACCTTGAAGCGCTTCAACGACGAAGGCAAAAAGGACATCTGATCCGCAGGCGCGTCCGCGCCGCGCAGCACTCTCTTCGGCAGCGGCCCGCCGTCGGGACGGGCGTCCAGCCCGCACCGGCGGCTCCTCCGTATAAATAGAAAGATCGACAATGGCACGAACTGGCCACAAGAAATCAGCCATCCGGGTGTTGGTTTGGCTTGGCGTAATTCTGGCTGTCATGACCGCCGTCCTCGCAGGCGGCACCATGGCCGGGCAGGCCAGCTGGACTCCCAAGCTTGCCCTGGACCTTGAAGGCGGCACCCAGATGATCCTGGCGCCCAAGGTGGAGGGCGGCTCCGACATCAACGAGGAACAGCTCAACCAGGCTGTCGCGATCATCCGCCAGCGCGTCGACGGCTCTGGCGTTGCCGAAGCTGAAATCAGCACCCAGTCGGGCCGGAACGTCGTGGTGAGCCTCCCGGGCACGCCGTCGTCCGAGACCCGCGCACTGATCCAGGCATCAGCCGACATGAACTTCCGCCCGGTCCTGCTCAACGGCCCCGGCACGCCCGTTCCTGCGGAGGAGCGCACGCCTGCCGCGCAGCTCCCCAAGCCCACGGCCAAGCCGGAGAACGGCAGTGATTCGAACTGGATCACCGCGGACATCTACAAGCAGTTCGAGGCGCTGGACTGCGCCAATCCTGCAACGGACAAGCAGGAGCGCTCGGATCCGGCCAAGCCGCTGGTCACGTGCGAGCCGGCCACGGACGAGCAGCCGGCCATCAAATACATCCTGGGCCCGGTTGAGGTCAAGGGTGTCGAGATCCAGGGCTCCACGTTCCAGCTCCAGCAGGGTGTCCAGGGTGCCGTCACCAACGAGTGGGCCGTCAACATTCAGTTCAACGCCGAGGGCACCGCGAAATTCAAGACGGTCACCGAGCGGCTGCACCAGTTCTACCTGGCGGCCGGCGGCGAAACGGGAACCGACCCGAAGTCGCAGTTTGCCATCGTCCTGGACGACCAGGTCATCTCCGCTCCGCGGGCCCAGGCTGTCATTACCGACGGCCGTCCGCAGATCACCGGCGGATTCACCGAGCAGTCGGCGAAGACACTCTCCGACCAGCTGCGCTTCGGCGCGTTGCCCATCAGCTTCGACATCCAGAGCGAGCAGCAGATCTCGGCGACCCTCGGTGGTGAGCAGCTGCGGATGGGTCTGCTGGCAGGCCTGATCGGGCTGCTGCTGGTGGTTGTCTACTCCCTGTTCCAATACCGGGTCCTGGGCCTTGTCACCATCGCCTCGCTGGTGGTGGCCGGCATCCTCACCTATCTGGCGATCGCGATCCTCGGTTGGACGGAAAACTACCGTCTGTCCCTGGCAGGCGTTGCCGGCATCATCGTCGCCATCGGTCAGACCGCCGACTCCTTCATCGTCTACTTCGAGCGCATCCGTGACGAACTCCGTGAAGGCCGCGGCCTCGTGTCTGCCGTGGAGAACGGCTGGAAGCGCGCCAAGCGGACTGTGCTGGCCTCCAAGGCGGTCAACCTCCTCGCAGCACTCGTGCTGTACTTCGTCGCCGTCGGCAACGTGCGCGGCTTCGCGTTCACGCTCGGCCTGACCGCCATCGCCGACCTGATCGTGGTGTTCATGTTCACGCACCCGACGCTGCAGATGCTGGCCCGCACCCGGTTCTTCGGCGAAGGCCACCGGTTCTCCGGCCTGGACCCCGAACGCCTCGGCGCCGTGCCGCTGTACAGGGGCGCCGGCAGGATCCGGACCCCGGAGGAGAAGCCGGTGGCCGTGCGCGCCAAGAACACCGGAGCCTCCGCTGAGGCGGAACGCCGGATGACGATTGCAGAACGACGCCTCGCGGAAAAGCAGCAGCAGCTTGCGGGTTCCTCCAAGGGCGCCAACAAGGAGACCAAGTAATGGCTAAGAGTTTTGCGACCTTCGGCAATGAGCTGTACACCGGAAAGCGCTCCTATGACTTTGTCGGTAAGAAGAAGCTCTGGTTCCTGATCGCCCTCGCGGGCGTTGCCCTGTCGATCCTCATCCCGGTGGCCAAGGGCGGATTCAACCTGGGCATCGAGTTCCGGGGCGGCTCGGAATTCACCGTCTCCAACGTCAAGACCACCGACGCTGCGCTCGGTGAAAAGGCCGTAGAGGATGTCGTTCCGGGCAGCGTGCCGCGCGTAGCCAACGTCGCCGGCACCACCATGCGGATCCAGACGGACAAGCTCTCCGATGACGAGACCCTCAAAATCAAGGAGGGCCTGACCACGGCCTACGGAGTCACCGACAACGAGGTGACCTCCACGTTCGTCGGTCCCACCTGGGGCGCAGACGTGACCAAGCAGGCGCTGCTGGGCCTGGTCGTCTTCGTGGCACTGGCCACCGTGCTCATGGCGCTGTACTTCAGGACCTGGAAGATGTCCCTGTCCGCGATCGCGGGCATGGCGGTAACCATGTTCATCACAGCCGGCGTCTATGCGCTGAGTGACTTTGAAGTGACGCCGTCGGCCATCATCGGCTTCCTTACCGTGCTCAGCTACTCCCTGTACGACACCGTGGTGGTGTTCGACAAGATCCGTGAGAACACGGCCGACATCGACTCCTCCACCCGCCGGACATTCGGCGAGGAAGTCAACCTGGCCGTGAACCAGACCCTGGTGCGGTCGATCAACACGATGATGGTGGCGATCCTCCCCGTGGCGGCGATTCTCTTCATCGGTGCAGGACTCCTCGGAGCAGGAACTCTTCGGGATCTCTCGCTCGCCCTGTTCGTGGGGATCCTGATCGGCACCGCAGCCACCATCTTCATTGCTGCGCCGATGTATGCATGGCTGCGGCAGAACGAACCCGAGCTGGTCAAGCAGGCCAAGCGCGTGCAGCACCGGCGGGCCGAAGCCCGCGCCAAAGCCCCCGCCGAACCGGCACAGGCTTAGCAGCAGTGACAAGGACCGGATGCCGTTGCCGCGGCATCCGGTCTTTTGCGTCGCTTTCCAGCGCGACTGGCAAAGTCTCAGTTGCGACCTCGGTTATCGAGCACGCCTGCGGCGGGAATAGACTGGAATAATTAAACGGGTCGTGAGGGGTGCTTCATTGGAAGAACGTTCGACGTCGGCGCCAGAGGCAGCCGGGGATAACGGTCCGGGCCAGGGCCCGCAGACTGGTCTGGTGGCTGCCGGACGTCCCGGCCCGGGTGTGCCGGTGGACAACTCCGGCGTGCGCCCCACGTTTCCGGGGCGCCGCGAACGCACGCGGTCCCGGCTTGCGAGGCTGACCGGGCGCAGCACAGCCACCTACTCGCCGATCCTGGAGCCCCTGCTCCGCACTGTCCGGGCGAACAACCCCAAAGAGGACTTCGACCTCATCCAACGCGCGTTCGTTGTCGCCGAGCAGAGCCACCGGGGACAGAAGCGCAAAAGCGGTGACCCGTACATCACCCACCCCGTGGCCGTCGCCACGATCCTTGCCGAACTCGGCCTCAGCGGAACCACGCTTGCAGCGGCGCTGCTGCACGATACGGTCGAAGACACGCCGTACACCCTTGCTGACCTGAAGGCCGACTTCGGTCCCGAAGTGGCCATGCTCGTGGACGGCGTCACGAAGCTGGACAAGGTCAGTTTCGGCGAGGCCGCGCAGTCCGAGACGGTGCGCAAGATGGTCGTGGCCATGGCCAAGGACATCCGCGTGCTGATGATCAAACTCGCGGACAGGCTGCACAACGCCCGGACATGGCGCTTCGTCTCCGCGGAGTCCTCAGCCCGCAAGGCACGCGAAACGCTGGAGATTTTCGCGCCGCTGGCCCACCGGCTCGGCATGAACACCATCAAGTGGGAACTCGAGGACCTTTCCTTCGCCGCGCTGTATCCGAAGGTGTACGAGGAGATCGTCCGGATGGTGGGCGACAGGACACCGGAGCGCGAGAAGAGCCTCAGCGTCATCCGGAACCAGATCGCCGAGGATCTGCGCGTGGCTAAAATCAAAGCCACCATCACGGGCCGCCCGAAGCACTATTACTCGATTTACCAAAAGATGATCGTCCGGGACAAGGACTTCGACGACATCAACGACCTGATGGGCGTGCGCGTGCTGGTGGACTCCGTCCGCGACTGTTACGCCGCACTCGGTACCCTGCATTCGCGCTGGAACCCCCTGCCCGGGCGGTTCAAGGACTACATCGCGATGCCCAAGTTCAATATGTACCAGTCCCTGCACACCACCGTGATCGGTCCCGGCGGCAAGCCTGTTGAGATCCAGATCCGCACGCACGAGATGCATCGCCGTGCGGAGTACGGCGTGGCCGCGCACTGGAAGTACAAGGACCAGCCGAACCGCACCGCAACCGGGCCCGGCAGCCCCCGCGACGGGGACATGGGATGGCTGCGTTCGCTCGTGGACTGGCAGCAGGAGACTTCCGATCCCGGCGAGTTCCTGGACTCCCTGCGCTTTGAGATCAACGCGCGGGAAGTCTTCGTCTTCACGCCCAAGGGTGAGGTCATGGCCCTCCCCGCCGGCTCGACGCCGGTGGACTTCGCCTACGCCGTGCACACTGAAGTGGGCCACCGCACCATCGGCGCCCGGGTCAACGGGAAGCTGGTGCCCCTTAACAGCGAACTCAACCACGGCGACTGGGTGGAGATCTTCACCTCCAAGGCTGAAGGTGCCGGACCCAGCCAGGACTGGCAGCACTTCGTCAAGAGCGCCCGTGCCCGCAACAAGATCCGCCAGTGGTTCAGCAAAGAGCGCCGTGAAGAGGCGATTGACCGCGGCAAGGAGCTGCTGACCCGCGCCATGCGGAAGCAGAACCTGCCGCTGCAGCGCCTCATGACCCACGACGCCCTCGCCGCCGTGGCAGAGGAATTCAAGTACGTCGACATCTCCGGTTTGTACGCAGGTGTGGGCGACGGACACACTTCGGCGCAGCACGTCATGGAGAAGCTCGTCGATCTGCTCGGCGGGAACGAAACCCCGGATGACGACCTCACCGAGGTGAGCATCCCCACCCAGGTCACCAAGGCACGGTTCTCCGACTCCGGTGTGGTGGTCCGCGGTGTGGGCGACGTGTGGGTCAAGCTGGCCCGCTGCTGCACCCCGGTGCCGCCCGACCCCATCCTGGGCTTCGTCACACGGGGCTCGGGCGTCTCCGTGCACCGCACCGACTGCACCAACGTCGCGGGCCTGAAGGACCAGCCGGACAGGATCGTCGACGTGGACTGGGCTCCCACACAGTCCAGCGTGTTCCTCGTTGAGATTCAGGTGGAGGCCCTGGACAGGAAGTCCCTGCTCTCGGACGTCACACGCGTGCTGTCCGAGAACCACGTGAACATCCTGGCCGCAAGCGTCCACACATCAACCGACCGTGTGGCCATCTCCAAGTTCGCCTTCGAAATGGGCGACCCCAAGTACCTCAGCCACGTTCTCAGTGCTGTCCGCAGGATTGACGGCGTGTTTGATGTGTACCGCACCACCGGGAACAGCCGGCGCAGCTAGGGCCAGTTTCTCCAGGGCTGCTTTCTTATGCGGCAGCCTGGGGGAGGCCTCCACCGCGAGGGTCAGCAACCGCACGCGCACGTCGAGTTCGGGCCGTTCGAGGAGCCGCCGCAGGGCGGGAACTGCCCGTTCAGCCTCCACGTGCAGGGCGATGTCCAGCGCGGTGCGCAAGGGGCTGGACACCATCAGGCCGCCCAGGCTGACAACGTCAAAGGGGCCGAGCCGGACCTCGTGGAGCGTGCAGCCCCTGGTGGAGCGCAGGCTGGAGACCCGGCGCTTGGCGTCCACCAGCAGGGCCAGCCGGTCCGGTTCCCGGGCGCAGCCGTAGATCCAGGCCGCAGTCATCCTTCCGGCCACCACCCGCCGCCGGATCCCCGGCGGTACGGCGCAGGCGGCCGCGCGGGCGCGCAGCTGCGGCGAGGCAGGAACTCCGGGCGCTGTGTAGCCGTGCTGGTAGAGCTGCGTCAGCACGCCGTCGGCAGCCATGGACTGGAGCTCGGGCCAGGAGAACAGCGGCCCCGGCGCGTAAAGATCCAGAAGTTGCGTGGGGGAGTCGGGGCTGCGCATGCCGGACGCTTTCATCCAGCCATCGTGCCGGAACCGCCCTGAACAGGAACAGGCCCCGGCCCGGCTATGTGGATAACCGGAACGGGGCCTGCAACGGTGAAAGCAGGGATCCTAGGAGAGCTCGCTGGCAGACCGCTGGATCTGGTCCAGCCACGCCTGGCGGGCGTCAAGGGCCTCCTGGGCGGCCTTGATTTTGCGCTGGTCTCCGGCCTTCTCCGCCTTCGCCAGGTCTTCCTTCAGGCCGGCTATGGCCGACTCGAGCTGGCTCAGGGCGCTGTTGGTGCGTGCCTTGGTCTCCGGGTTGGAACGCTGCCAGTTTTCCTCTTCGGCCTGGCGGACGGCGTCCTCGATCCTGCGCAGTCCGGCCTCGACGCGTCCCATGTCCGCGCGGGGCACCTTTCCGGCGTCCTCCCAGCGGTCGCGGACGGACTGGAGCGCCTTCTTCGCGGCGCCGAGGTCCCTGACCGGAAGGATGGCGTTGGCCTCCTCGAGGAGGGCTTCCTTCACCCTGAGGTTGGCCGCGTACTCCTGGTCAATCTCATCGTTTGCAGCCTGGCGGTTGGTGAAGAAGATGTCCTGGGCGGCGCGGAACCTGGCCCACAACGCGTCGTCGTCCTTGCGGCTGGCGCGGGGTGAGGCCTTCCACTCGTCCATGAGGCGGCGGTACTCGCCGGCCGCGAAGCCCCAGTCCGTCGACGAGGACAGGGCCTCGGCCTCGGCGATGAGCTTCTCCTTGGCGGCCTTGGCTGCCGAGTTGTTGCTGTCCAGTTGGGAGAAGTAGGCGCGGCGATGCCGGTCAAAGACGGTGCGCGCGGCGCGGAACCGCTTCCACAGCGCGTCTTCGTTGCTGCGCCCGAGGCGGACGCCGCTCTTCTGGGCCGCCTTCCAGCTCTCGAAAAGCTCGTTCATCCTGGCGCTGGAGGTCTTCCACTGGATCTGCGCCGGATCCGTTCCGGAAATGGTCTCAGCCTCGGACACGATGGCCTCGCGGGCAGCGAGTTCGGTTGCGCGCACGGCGTCGTGCTGTGCCTTTTCGGCCTTTTCCAGCTCGGTGATCTGGGTGGACAGCGTGTCCAGGCGGCCTTCGGCGGAACGGATATCTCCCACCATGTTCCGTTCAGCGAGCTGTTCACGCAGGTGGGTGACAGTCTTCTGCATGTCGGTCGTGGGCGCCTTGGATGCCACGCGCTGCTCGAGCAGCACGATCTGGGCCACGACGTCGTCGTACTTCCGGGCGAAGTAGGCCAGCGCTTCGTCGTCGCTCACGCCTGGGTACTGGCCGACGGGGTGCTCCTCGCCGTCGATCGTCAGAAAGACGTGACCGTCGCCTTCGACACGGCCCCACTTCGCAGCTTCCGCGAGCGACGTGGCAGACGCTGCGGGTGCAGGCGCTGCAGGTGCAGCGGGGCCCGCCTTGGGGCGTGCCGCGAAGGCAGCGGGCGACGGCGCAGGGCGGGGTGCCGGCGTCGGGCGCGGAGCGGGTGCCGGGCTGGCGGCGGGAACCTCAGCGTCGGGAGCCTCGGCAGCGCCGGTGTCGGCGGCGGGAGCCTCAGCGTCGGGGGCGTCCTGCCCAGCGGCGTCATGCTGCGGCGCGCCCTGCTCAGCTGCGCCGGCCTCCGGCGCGCTGTCCGCGGGAGCGTTTTCCTCCGGCGTGTTCTCCGGCTGCGTTTCTTCTGCCTGGGTACCTTCAGCGGCTGCCTCCTCGGGTTCGGCCGGAGGAGCCGGAACCTCAATCAGGTCTGCTGCTGCTGTTTCGTCGGATTTCTGACTGTCTGTCACCGCTAAAAGTCTTTCGCTTGGAGGAAGATACTCTCGTAATCCGTACCTATCCACGGGGGACAGGTGCTTCTTACTTCAGAGAAAACGAGTCTATCGTGACTGGTTCCACAGGCGCGCCGTCTGTGGCGTTTTCGCCCTTCTTAAGACCTGCGGCCGCAATCTTTGTGACTACGTCCAGTCCGGAGGTCACCTTGCCCACTATTGTGTAGCCGCCCGCGGCGTCAGGCGGAATGACCGTGTCCTTGTACACAATGAAGAACTGCGTGCCGTTGCCGTAGGCGTTTCCGCCCGTGCGGGCCACCGCAATGGTGCCGGCCGGGTATTTGTCGTCGGCCGGTGCGTTTTCCAGCGGGCCCCAGGTGTAGGAGGGGTCTCCCTGGCCGTCACCCGTCTTGGAACCGCACTGCAGCACGCCGAAGTTCTCCCCGGTGGTGAGCCGGTGGCAGCTGACCCCCTTGTAGTAGCCCTGGTCCGCGAGGGATTTGAAGACGGCAGCGGCCTGGGGCGCATTGTTGCCGTCCAGCTGCACTCCAACCGCGCCCCGGTTGAGCCTGAGCTCGCCGGTGAAAACCTTTCCGGCGGCGGTTTCAGGCTTTGGGATGTTGGGGGCGTTGGTGGGCGACGGCGATGGGGACGGAGATTCCAGCCCTGCCTGCGCCGCGGCGAACTCCTCTTCGGTCGGGTTTCCGGAAAAAACCGAGAGTTGGAGGACGACGGCGAGTATCACTGCCGCTGCGCCGGCGCCGCCCGCAATGAGGTTGTCCCGCTTCCGCCGTTTCTCCTGGTCCCGCCGAAGCGCGCGCTTGGCTTCCATCTGCTGAATGCGCCGCTTTGCTTCACGCATTTCACGTGGACTGGCCGCCACAGGCTCCTCCTCGATAATCGGGCTGCCCCCAGGGTCACCCGCTGAAGGCATCCCCGGCTGCAGCTGCACGGCGGCAGCGCCCTCAACCCCGCCGCGTGCATTAGAGATGCCCGCGCCGAAAGCATAAACTGACTGCCGCACCTAGTTTATGCAGAACAGCCTGGACTCCCGCGCCTGCTGCCGCCTTTGCCCCCATGGCGGTTCAAATGTTTCAGCGCAGCGGACTCCGGCCGTCGGTTACCTGAGGAGAAACTCCACCATGGCACGCACAGCCTCCCTGTCCGGATTCCCCGAGTGGCTTCCCGAGGAGCGGCTGGTGGAGCAGCATGTGCTGGACACCCTGCGCCGCACCTTTGAGTTGCACGGGTTCTCTTCGATCGAGACCCGCGCCGTGGAGACCGTGGGCCAGCTGCTGCGCAAGGGGGAGATCGACAAAGAGGTCTACGGCCTCAGCCGCCTGCAGGACGATGAAGGCGACGAATCGAAGGGCAAGCACGATCCGCACGCCCTGGCACTGCACTTTGACCTGACGGTTCCGTTCGCCCGCTACGTCGTGGAGAACGCCGGTTACCTGGCGTTCCCGTTCCGGCGCTACCAGATACAGAAGGTGTGGCGCGGTGAGCGTCCGCAGGAGGGCCGCGCCCGCGAGTTCACCCAGGCCGACATCGACGTGGTGGGCGACGGCGACCTGCCGTTCCGCTACGACGTCGAAATCGCGCTGGTCATCGCCGAGGCGCTGGGCGCCCTTCCCATTCCGGACTTCCGCCTGCGCATCAACAACCGCAAGCTTGCCGAGGGGTTCTACCGCGGCATCGGCCTGGACGACACCGCCGGAGTGCTGCGCAGCATCGACAAGCTGGAAAAGATCGGCCCGGACAAGGTCGCCGAACTGCTCAGGACCGAACTGGGCGCCACCGAGGACCAGGCGCAGGCAGCCCTGAAACTGGCGGGCATCCGCACCGAAGACACGTCCTTCGTGGGTCAGGTCCGGTCCCTCGGCGTGAACAACGAGCTCCTCGAGGAGGGCCTGAACGAACTGGAGCAGGTCATTGAGGCCGCCGTGAAGCACGCTCCCGGAAAGGTGGTGGCGGACCTGAGCATCGCCCGCGGCCTGGACTACTACACGGGCACGGTCGTGGAAACGGTGCTCGTGGGGCACGAACAGCTCGGCTCCATCTGCTCCGGCGGCCGGTACGACGCATTGGCGAGCAAGGGCAACCGGAAGTTTCCCGGCGTCGGCCTTTCTATCGGCGTCACCCGGCTGGTCTCCCGCATCCTGAGCCAGGACCTCGCGAAGGCCTCCCGCTCAGTGCCCACCGCCGTGCTGGTCGCGCTGAACAACGATGACAGCTGGGGGGAGGCCCAGGACGTGGCCACCCAGCTGCGCAGCCGGGGGATCGCCACCGAGGTCGCCGCGAAGGCCGAGAAGTTCGGAAAGCAGATCAAGTTCGCCGACCGCCGCGGCATTCCCTTCGTCTGGTTTACCGACGACGACGGCAAGCACCAGGTCAAGGACATCCGCTCCGGCGTGCAGACCGACGCCGACCCCGCGAGCTGGACGCCGTCGGATGAGGACCTGTACGTCCAGGTCACCGGGGCTGCTTCGGAGTAGGCGGCGACAGTCGGTTCCGCTCGGCCGCCGGGCCCAAGCGCTTAAGTACTCAAGCGCTCATGCGCTTCGGCCCCGGCGGCCGTGGAGCCGCAGCACCACCGCCCGTCCCGCCACGCCCGCCGCCAGCACGGCCGCCATGGTGAGGACCGATGCCTGCGGCAGCGTGAAGGCCAGGACAAGGCAACCTGCGAGCCCCAGCGCGTTGAGCCACTTCGGCGCGTGCCAGGGACGTTCCGTCAGGGTGTAGGCCGCCGCGTTCGCCACGGCGTAGTACATGAGGACGCCGAAGCTGGAAAAGCCCACCACCGTGAGGACCTTGCTGGTCAGCAACAGCACAATCACGACGGCGGCCACCGCCAGTTCGGCCACGAACGGAACGGTGTGGCGTCCCCCGATGCGGGCGAGGGGGGCCGGCAGGTCACGCTCCCTGGCCATCGCCATCGTGGTGCGTCCCACCCCGGTGATGAGTGCCAGCAGTGCCCCGAGGGAGGCCGCAGCCGCTCCTGCCTGCACGAAGGGTGCGCCGGCGGCGAGCTGGGAGTGCTTCACGGCGTCCAGCAGCGGGGCCGGGGACGCGGCGAGCTGCGCCAGGGGTAGATGTCCCAGCAGCAGCAATGCCAGTACCAGGTAGATGGTGAAGGCTCCTGCCAGGGCACCGAGGATGGCCCGCGGAATGACCTTCGCAGGATCCCTGACCTCTTCCCCAAGGGTGGCAATCCGGGCATATCCGGCGAAGGCGAAAAAGACGAGGCCGGCCGCGGGAAGGACGCCCGCCGCACCGCCGGGCCCGGCGCCGGACACGGCAGAGGCTGCGGCTCTCTCCGGGTGGGGTCCCATGACGCTGGCTACGGCAACAAAGACGAGGGTGGCCAGGACGATGCCCAGCAGGATGCGCGTCAGGAAGGCGGTCCGCGTGATGCCGAAGAGATTGACCCCGGTCAGGACGGCGACAGCCGCGATTGCGACAGGCGTGGCGTAGCCCGGGGCAACGTACTGTCCGAAGGTGAATGCCATGGCTGCGCACGATGCGGTTTTGCCGGTCACGAACCCCCAGCCGGCGAGGAACCCCGGCCACTCGCCCAGCTGCTTGCGCCCGTAAATGTAGGTGCCGCCGCTGTGCGGGTACTTCGCCGCCAGCTGGGCGGACGCCACGGCGTTGCAGTACGCGACGGCTCCTGCGATGACGATGGAAACGGCAAGGAGCATCCCGGCCAGTTCGGCAGCCGGTGCGAACACCACAAAGACGCCGGCGCCGAGCATGGATCCCAGTCCGATGGATGTTGCATCGAACACACCCAGCCTGCGCTGCAGCTGCTGATGCTTGGTCATGGCGGGGCAGGGGCCTTTCCAGCGGGTAAACTCGGACGGGATCGTTTCCGCAACGATCCTAACGAAACTTCTGTCTTCCTTCTGAAAGGAATGCTGTGCTGCGCACACATGACCTCGGATCCCTTCGCTCCGAGCACATTGGACAAACCGTAACCCTGGCCGGCTGGGTAGGCCGCCGTCGTGACCACGGTGGTGTCGCATTCGTCGATCTGCGTGACGCTTCCGGCGTTGCCCAAGTCGTGGTCCGGGAGGAAGAGGTCTTCCACGGCCTGCGCAACGAATACGTGCTGCAGGTGACCGGCACGGTGTCCAAGCGCCCGGAGGGCAACGAAAACCCGGCTCTTGCCACGGGCGAGGTCGAGGTCATGGCCGACAAGGTGGTGATCCTCAACACCGCGGAGGCGCTGCCCTTCCAGGTCGACGAGCACGTGGAAGTGGGCGAGGAGGCCCGCCTCAAGCACCGCTACCTTGACCTGCGCCGCCCCGGCCCCAGCCGCAACCTCCGCCTCCGTTCTGAGGCCAACCGCGTTGCCCGCGAACTCCTGCACAAGGAGGGCTTCGTGGAGATCGAAACGCCCACGCTCACGCGTTCGACGCCGGAAGGCGCCCGTGACTTCCTGGTTCCCGCCCGCCTGGCGCCGGGTTCCTGGTACGCGCTGCCGCAGTCGCCGCAGCTTTTCAAGCAGCTGCTCCAGGTGGGCGGCTTCGAGAAGTACTACCAGATTGCCCGCTGCTACCGCGACGAGGACTTCCGCGCGGACCGGCAGCCCGAATTCACCCAGCTGGACATCGAGGCGAGCTTCGTTGACCAGGACGACATCATCGCGCTCGGCGAAAACATCGTGAAGGCCCTGTGGCAGCTGATCGACGTCGACATCCCGACGCCCATCCAGCGGATCACCTACGCCGACGCCATGGCCCGCTACGGTTCCGACAAGCCGGACCTTCGTTTCGGCCAGGAGCTGACCGAGCTGACCGGGTTCTTCAAGGACACCAACTTCGGCGTCTTTAAGGCGCCCTACGTCGGGGCAGTTGTCATGCCCGGCGGAGCATCCCAGGCACGGCGCGCCCTGGACGCCTGGCAGGAATGGGCGAAGCAGCGCGGCGCCAAGGGCCTGGCCTACGTCCTCTACAAGGAGGACGGCGAGCTCGCTGGTCCGGTAGCCAAGAACCTCACCGAGACCGAACGCGCCGGCCTGGCCGACGCCGTCGGCGCCAAGCCGGGCGACTGCATCTTCTTCGCCGCCGGTGAGAAGACCCCGTCACGCGCCCTGCTCGGTGCGGCACGTGTGGAAATCGGCCACCGCACCGGCCTGATCGACCCCAATGCGTGGGCGTTCTGCTGGGTGGTCGACGCCCCGATGTTCGAGCCGGCCGCCGCCGCTGTGGCTTCCGGTGACGTGGCAGTGGGCGGCGGCCAATGGACGGCCGTGCACCACGCCTTTACCTCGCCCAAGCCGGAGTTCCTGGAGACCTTCGACACGGACCCGGAATCGGCGCTGTCCTACGCGTACGACATCGTCTGCAACGGCAACGAAATCGGCGGCGGCTCCATCCGTATCCACGAGCGCGACGTCCAGGAGCGTGTCTTTGAGCTCATGGGCCTGGACAAGGCAGACGCCCAGACCAAGTTCGGCTTCCTGCTCGAAGGCTTCAAGTACGGCGCCCCGCCGCACGGCGGCATCGCCTTCGGCTGGGACCGCGTTGTTGCACTGATGGCAGGCGTTGACTCCATCCGCGACGTCATCGCGTTCCCGAAGTCCGGCGGAGGCCACGACCCCCTCACCGACGCCCCCGCTCCCATCACACCGCAGCAGCGCAAGGAAGCGGGCGTCGACTTCAAGCCCGAGGCCAAGAAGCCCGAAGGCAAGAAGCCCGAGTAGCCGCACCCGCCGCTTCAACGGTTCCCTGCACACTCGACGCTCCGCCCCTGTGCGCCGTCGAACGCGCAGGCAACCGTCGAAACGGCGCGCTAACCCGGCGGATCCGTTACGGTGATCCGCACCGAGCACGCGTCCGCTGCAGCCTTCTTCAGGACGGCCGCGCGCGGATCGGGGACATCGAGGTACGCCAGGCGCGGCAGCCGGGCATACGGCTTGAGGGCCGGCTGTTCGAGGACCAGGTCCGCCAGCGCGCGGTCCCCGCCCGGCACCACGTACTCGAAGACCTCTCCGCTGAGGACACGCCCGGCCTGTTCCGCCACTGCCTCGACCATAGCGTCGGCCTGGTTGGAACGGCGCCGGGCAAACCTTTGTTGCGACTGGCCGCCGGCGGCGGTCCGGGACTGTACGTACTTGGAGCCCGTTTTGGATGCAAGGATGAGTCCCTCGCTGGCAACGGCCACACCGTACCCTCCGCGGCGCACCAGGACCAGGCCGATCCTGCGCGGCTGGGAGGCGAGCGAAGCAAGCCGCTCCACGAGGCCGGGCCCGCGCCCCGGTCTGCCGTCCGCCGGCCAGGGTGCCTGCAGCAGGGCGCTGGCGCCGTCGGCGGCGAGCAGCCGCACGCCGTCGTCGTGGTCTTCGACGTCCAGCCCACCGTGACTCGACCGGAACCGCTCCACCCAGCCGGCCAGCCGGTCACCGGATACAAACGCGGTCCGCGAGGACGGGGCCGGGCGACCGCCCGGCGCATCCCCGCCCGCTGTAACACTGTGTGGCATCGCCGATTCCCTTGCTTCCCGTGACCGGACTTGCCCCTACCAATCTATGAGTAGCCTATCTATGTGGATGATCTCTTTGGCCCGGGGCAGGGCAATGACGACGACGGCGACGCGCCTGACGCTGCCGACGGCACTGCCGGCAAGGCTGCCGCCGGCGGCCGCGCCTCCGGCGCCTCGCGAAACGCCGTGCCCCGCAGCCCCCTTGCCGTCCGCATGCGGCCCCGGACACTTGACGATGTAGTGGGCCAGCAGCACCTGCTGGGCCAGGGCTCGCCGCTGCGCCAGCTGGCGGCCGGGGCAGATGCAGGCGGCCCGGCCGGCCCCAGCTCGGTCATCCTCTGGGGTCCGCCCGGCACCGGCAAGACCACACTGGCGCATGTCATCGCCCGAGGACCGGGAAGGAAGTTCGTGGAGCTCTCGGCGATCACCGCCGGAGTCAAGGACGTGCGCAAGGTCATGGACGACGCGCTGACCGCACGCGACCTCTACAAAACCACCACTGTGCTGTTCCTGGATGAAATCCACCGCTTTAACAAGGCGCAGCAGGACGCCCTGCTGCCCGGCGTCGAGAACCGCTGGGTGGTGCTCGTGGCAGCAACCACGGAAAACCCTTCCTTCTCCGTGGTCTCCCCGCTGCTGTCCCGTTCCCTGCTGCTCACGCTGAAACCGCTGACCGACGCCGACATCGAGGGCCTGCTGGTGCGGGCCGTGGAGGACTCCCGGGGGCTGCGCGGCGAAGTCCGGCTCAGCCCGGAGGCGCTGGCGCACCTTGTCCGGCTCTCGGGCGGGGACGCCCGGCGGGCGCTGACCGCGCTCGAAGCGGCGGCCGGCGTCGCGTTCGGGGACGCGGACGACGTCGGCAGTTCCGACCCTGCCGACGGCAGCACCGGTGAACCGGTCACCGTGGAACTGCGGCACACCGAGCGTGCGCTCGACGTGGCGGCCGTCCGGTACGACCGCGCGGGGGACCAGCACTACGACGTCGCCAGTGCCTTCATTAAATCCATCAGGGGCTCGGACGTGGACGCGGCACTGCATTACCTGGCCAGGATGCTCGAAGCGGGGGAGGACCCGCGGTTCGTAGCCCGCCGCATCGTGATTTCCGCCGCGGAGGACGTCGGCATGGCCGATCCCACCGCGCTGCAGACGGCCGTCGCGGCGGCGCAGGCGGTCCAGCTCATCGGCATGCCGGAAGGGCGGATCATCCTCGCCGAGGCCGTGGTCCACCTCGCCACCGCGCCCAAGTCCAACGCCGCCTACATGGGCATCAACAAAGCCATCGCCGACGTCCGGGCGGGGCTGGGCAAAGGGATCCCGCCCCATCTGCGGGACTCGCACTACCCGGGGTCGAAGCAGCTGGGCCACGGGCTTGGCTACAAGTACGCCCACGATGCCCCGCACTCGGTGGCGTCCCAGCAGTACCCTCCGGACGACCTCGTGGGCCGGGACTACTACGAGCCCACGGCCAACGGGGCGGAGCGTGACATCTCGGTGCGGCTGGAGCGGCTGAGGAAGATCATCCGGGGCAAGTGAGCATCATGGTAGGATGGATGTTTGTCTGGCAAGGCACGGACGCACACCCCCCGAACTTCTGTTTGATGGAGCTGTGCCCTGCGCCCAGTAGCAAAAGGCAGCGGTTGGCCGATGCTCTCCATCGTGGAGGCCAGTAACACTGACACACCGCAGATATTGGAAGGACACAAGTGGCTAACAACACTCGTGCTCGCCGTCAGGCCCGCCTCTCGCGGTCCCTCGGCATCGCTCTGACCCCCAAGGCCGCCAAGTACATGGAGCGCCGCCCGTACGGCCCCGGTGAGCATGGCCGTGCCCGCAAGAAGCAGGACTCCGACTACGCCGTACGTCTGCGCGAAAAGCAGCGTCTGCGCGCCCAGTACGGCATCCGCGAAGCCCAGATGACCCGTGCCTTCGAAGAAGCACGCCGCACCAAGGGCCTGACCGGTGAAAACCTCATCGAACTGCTCGAAATGCGCCTCGACGCCCTCGTGCTGCGTGCCGGCTTCGCCCGCACCATCGCACAGGCCCGCCAGCTGGTTGTGCACCGCCACATCCTGGTTGACGGCATCCGCGTTGACCGTCCGTCCTTCCGCGTCGGCGAAGGCCAGCTGGTCCACGTCCACAGCCGCAGCGAAACCATGCCTCCTTTCCAGGTTGCAGCAGCCGGCGCCCACCGCGACGTCCTGCCCACCGTTCCGGCTTACCTGGACGTCAAGCTTGACGCCCTGCAGGCACGCCTGGTCCGCCGCCCGAAGCGCTCCGAGGTTCCCGTGACCTGCGAAGAGCAGCTCGTCGTCGAATTCTACGCACGCTAATTCTCGGCAGCGTATCCAAGGAAGCCCGTGGCAAGCGCCGCGGGCTTCTTTGTATGTAAGGTACTTGGGGGACATCCGCGGTTACAGCATGCTGCTGCCGTGCACAGGGTCCCGATCCACGGAGTTTCAAGGAGATGAACGTCTATGTCTGGTGGCGATATTGCCGGCCTGATCGCGGCCGGGGTATTTGCGCTCCTGGTCCTGTTGCTTGCTGTCCCCATCCTCAAGCTGGGGCGGGTGTTCGATGAGGTGCGGACCTCCATCCGGTCCATCAGCGACGGCGCAACGCCCCTCATGGACGAAGTCACGGCGACCGTCTCCACCACCAACCAGCAGTTGAAGAAGGTCGACGGCATCGCCTCCAACGTGTCGGACGCCTCGGCCAACATCTCCGCGCTGTCCTCACTGATGGCCGCCACCGTCGGCTCGCCGCTGATCAAGGTCGCCGCCTTCAGCTACGGCGTGCGCTCCGCCCTGGCCGCCCGCAAGAAGCCCGCCACCGGCCGTCGCAGCCGCTAAGTCCCGGAGAACGAAAATGAAGAGACTCGTCTGGATGGGCATCGGCGTCGCAATCGGTGTCATCGCGTTCCGCAAGGTCACCGAGGCGCAGGCCAGCCTCGGGCCCGAAGGCCTCAACCGTGCCGTGGGCAGGCTGGCCGACGGTGTTTACGATTTTGCCGACGCCGTCCGCTCCGGCATGCGTGAGCGGGAAACGGACCTGCGCACGGCGCTCGGCGTCGAGTCCCAGGACGTTGCCCGCCGCTAGCCGCGGTGAAATACGCGAGAATTAAACGGGCGGTCCTGTTCAACATCGTTGACCCGGAACCGCAATGAACCAAAACCTCACGCGCCAGAATGCGTGAACCACGAAGGGTATGTAATCAGCTCATGAAGTCGCAGGAGATCACAAAGCGCTGGGTGGACTTTTTTGTCAGCAAAGGCCACACCGCGGTTCCCTCCGCGTCGCTGGTCTCCAGCGACCCCTCCCTGCTGTTCACGGTTGCGGGCATGGTCCCGTTCATCCCTTACCTGACGGCCCGTGAAGAAGCGCCCTACTCCCGTGCCACCAGCGTGCAGAAGTGCATCCGCACCGGGGACATCGAGGAAGTGGGCAAGACCGCCCGCCACGGCACCTTCTTCCAGATGTGCGGCAACTTCTCCTTCGGCGACTACTTCAAGGAAGACGCCATCAAGTTCGCGTGGGAGTTGCTCACCACCGGCGTGGACGACGGCGGGTACGGCCTTCCGCCGGAACGCCTGTGGGTAACCGTCTACGAAGAGGACGACGAAGCCGAGGAACTCTGGCTCAAGAACACCGGCGTGCCCGCCGAGCGCATCCAGCGCATGGGCAAGGCTGACAACTACTGGTCCACCGGCCAGCCGGGCCCGGCCGGCCCCTGCTCGGAGATCTACTACGACCGCGGCCCGGCGTACGGCGTCGAAGGCGGACCCATTGCCGACGAGAACCGCTACGTCGAGATCTGGAACCTCGTGTTCATGCAGTACCAGATCGACAACGTCCGGTCGAAGGTCGAGTTCGACATCACGGGTGAACTGCCTAAGAAGAACATCGACACCGGCCTGGGCATGGAGCGCCTCGCCATGATCCTGCAGGACGTCGAAAACATGTACGAGACCGACCAGGTCCGTCCGGTCATCGACATGGCTGCCAAGCTCTCGGGCAAGGAATATACTTCCGCCGAGACGGAGGATGACCCCCACCACACCGACGACGTCCGCATGCGGGTGGTCGGCGACCACATCCGCTCGGCCCTGATGCTCATCGCCGACGGCGTGACGCCCTCCAACGAAGGCCGCGGCTACGTCCTGCGCCGCCTGATCCGCCGCGCCGTCCGCTCCATGCGCCTCCTCGGCGTCGACAACGCGTGCCTGCCGCACCTGCTGCCCGCCTCCCGTGACGCCATGAAGGGCGTCTACCCCGTGGTGGAGACGGACTTCGACCGCATCAGCCGCATCGCCTACGCGGAAGAGAAGGCCTTCCTGCGCACCATCGCCTCCGGCACCGCCCGGCTGGAAGACGCCGTGAAGGAATCCAAGGCAGCCGGCCGCCCGCTCTCCGGTGCCGACGCCTTCACGCTGCACGACACCTACGGGTTCCCGATCGACCTCACGCTTGAAATGGCCGAAGAAGCCGGACTCAACGTGGACGAGCCCGAGTTCCGCAAGCTCATGCTGGAACAGCGCCAGCGCGCCCAGGCCGACGCCAAGGGCAAGAAGGGCGCCCACGCCGACCTCAGCGCCTTCCAGGAACTGCTGGCCGAGGGCGAGACCGTCTTTACCGGCTACACCGACCTCGAGGGCGAATCGCGGGTCCGCGGAATCCTCAGCGCCGGCCGGAAAGTGACCCAGGCCGCCACAGGCGACGAGATCGAACTTGTCCTCGCCGAGACGCCGTTCTACGCCGAAGCCGGCGGCCAGGCTGCGGATACGGGACTCATCACCGGCGACGGGTTCGTCGTCGAGGTCCTCGATGTCCAGCGTCCGGTGAAGGGGCTGAGCGTCCACAAGGCCATCGTCCGAGAAGGTGAAATCGCCTCCGACGCGCTGGTCCGGGCGGCAGTTGACCGCGAACGGCGCCACGCCGCCGAGCAGGCCCACACCGGCACCCACATTGTCCACGCGGCCCTGCACCAGATCCTGGGACCGCAGGCGGTCCAGCGCGGCTCCTTCAACAAGGCCGGCTACCTGCGCTTCGACTTCGCCTGGGGCGAGGGGCTGAGCACCGCCACGCGCTCGGAAATCGAGGAGGTGTCAAACCTCGCCATCCGGAACAACTTCCACGTGGACACCAAGGTCATGCCCCTCGCCGAAGCGAAGGCCCTCGGGGCGATGGCGCTGTTCGGCGAGAACTACGGCAGCGAAGTGCGGGTCGTGGAGATCGACGGCGCCTGGTCACGCGAGCTGTGCGGTGGCACGCACGTGCCCAACACCTCGCTCATCGGCAGTTTGTCGCTGCTCGGTGAGCAGTCGGTCGGCTCCGGAAACCGCCGTGTAGAGGCTTTCGTGGGCATGGACGCCTTCCGGCACCTGGCCGCCGAGCGCGCCCTCGTCACCGAACTGACCGAAATGCTGAAGGTGCCCTCGGGCCAGCTCGCCGACCGCATTGCGGCCACCCTGACGAAGCTCAAGACGGCCGAAAAGGAACTCGAGCGGCTCCGCAAGGAACAGCTCGCAGCAGCTGCCGCCCAGCTCGTCGGAACCGCCAAGGACGCGGCCGGAGTGCGTGTCATTGCTCACGACGCCGGACAGGTCGGCGGCGCGGACGATCTCCGGGGCCTTGCCCTGGACCTGCGGAACCGCCTCGGCTCCGAAGCCGCCACGGTGGCCGTGGCCGGTGTCAGCAACGACCGTCCGGTCATCCTCATCGCCACCAACGAGGCGGCCCGCGAAGCCGGGGTCAAGGCCGGGGCGCTCGTACGACTCGCCGCCGGCATCCTCGGCGGCGGCGGAGGCGGCAAGGACGACGTCGCCCAGGGCGGCGGCACCGACGCCTCCAAGGTCGGGGCCGCGCTGGCGGCGGTCGTCGATGCCGTGACCGGGCGCTAACGGATCCGTGTCCTCAACTGCTGAGTCGCCCGTCTACCCCCAGGGAATTAAACTGGGGGTGGACGTGGGGACCGTCCGTGTAGGCGTGGCCATTTGCGACAGGGACGCCATCCTGGCTACCCCGCTGAAAACGCTGGACCGCAACCCGAAGAAGAATTCCGACGTGCGGGCCCTTGCTGTCCTTGCCGTGAACAGGGGAGCAGTGCAGATTTTCGTGGGTCTTCCGCGGACCATGAAAGGCGAGGAACACGCCTCCGCGCGCATGGCTACGGATTACGCTCAGCTGCTGGCGGACGAGCTCAACCGGGCCGGTGCGGACGTTCCGGTGCACCTCGTGGACGAGCGGCTGAGCACCGTCACCGCGCACCGACACCTGCACGAAGCTGGCATGAGCAGCAAAAATCACCGTAAAGTGGTGGATCAGGTTGCTGCTGCGGGAATTCTGCAGCACGCCATCGATATGCAAAAAGCCAGGGGAACGGATGTGGGAAGCCGCGTACGCGCGCTTGCCCAGCCGGGGCTGACCGGAGACGCCGCAGCGGATAACGGCGGGCAGGACGTCCCGGGGAAAGACATGCAATCTTCAGAAGATGGAAGGCTACAGTGAGCCCGGTCAACAATGACGACTCCTCCGGCAGGAACTTCAGGGGCGCCGGACGGGCGCTGACGCGCAAGGAAATCCGTGCGCGGGAGAAGTCCCTCACGGAGGATTCCGGGAACCTCGTGCCCGAACAGGCCTACGAGTCCGGGAACGATACCCCGGACATTCCGGAGCGGCGACCTGCCACGCAGGTGGCTGCCGGGCAGGCGCAGACAGCTTCGCAGGCACCCGCAGTTTCGCAGGCACCCGCAACCACGCAGGTGCCGGCAGTTTCGCAGGCACCATCCCAGGCGCCGTATGAGCCCGCTGTCCCCTCGCCGGATGCCGTGGCGCCCACCACCGGCGTTCCGCTGGTTCCAACCGCGCCCCCCCACGTTCAGGCGCCTGCCGCCGGTCACGGCGATGGACACACTGCCCGCACCTCCCACGGCCACGGGGACCACGCCTCCGGCGCCCCCGTTGGCGCGCCCGCCGACGACGTGCACACCAGCCGCGCCCACCACGCTGCCCACGCCGAGGGCAGGCACGAGGAGCACGCATTCTCCTCCGCCGAATCCCACCACTTTGCGGAGCCCGGCCACGACGCAGCGCATGCGGACCACGGCTACGCGGGCTACCACGACGGGGAGCACGACGGCGACCAGCACCACCACGACCTGCACCATCACGACGGGCACACGGCGACATACGAGGACCACGAGCACTACGACCACGAGTCCGTGGGCCAGCAGTTGCTCGGCGCCCCCGAGAGCGTGAAACCCCGTCCCTCCAAGAAAGTCCGCCGCAGGCGCCGGCTTGTAGCTCTGCTGCTGACGCTCGCCCTCTTCGTCACCGCCACGGTGGTCGGGGCACAGCTCCTCAAGCCGCTGCTGGGCGATCCCAGGCCCAGCGACTACCCGGGACCGGGCACGGGACAGGTCACCGTGGCAGTCCAGCCCGGAGAAGGGCCCATGTCCGTGGCCGCCAAGCTCGAGGACGCCAAGGTGGTGGCCAACGCCGACACGTTCGTGTCAGCCCTTGCCGCTTCGGGCGGCACCCTGGCTCCCGGCGAATACGACTTCAAACAGGAAATGAAGAATTCCGACGCCGTCGCCGTCCTGCTCGGTGAAGGGCAGGCGAAGGTCATGTACTTCGCCCTGAGTGCAGGCCTGCGCATCAATGAATCACTGGAAGCAATGTCCGAAGGTTCCGGGATTCCCGTGTCGCAGTTCAAGGCCCTTAGCGACTCTCCCGAGCAGTTTGGCCTGCCGGCCAAGGCCAAGAACCTCGAGGGTTACCTCGCCCCGGGTGAGCACCGGTTCCCGCTTGGCACCACGCCCAAGGAGATCCTGACGCAGCTGGTGAAGATCACCAAGGACGAGCTGACCGCCCAGGGTGTCACGGACCCGGCCAAGCAGTACGACGTCGTGACGGTGGCCAGCATCGTCCAGGCCGAAGGCGGCCAGGCAGAGTACAAGGACGTTGCCGGCGCCATCTACAACAGGCTCAAGCCGAACAACACCGAGACGGCCGGGCTCATCCAGTCCGACGCCACCGTCACCTACGGCCTGGGCAGGAAAAGCTTCCACATCACCGAAGAGGAAAAGGCGGACAAGTCCAACCCGTACAACACGTACGCCATCCAGGGGCTGCCCGTTGGTCCTATCGGCTCGCCGGGTAAGACGGCCATCGATGCGGCGGCGCAGCCGAACAAGAACGAGTACATGTACTGGGTGACCATCAACCTGGATAGCAAGGAGACAAAGTTCTCCAAAACACTGGCGGAGCACCAGCGGTACGTTGATCAGTACAACGCGTGGTGTGAGGCCAACCCCGGCCGTTGCGTATGAACCGCCGCGCGGCCGTCCTCGGTCATCCGATCAGCCACTCGAAGTCCCCGGCCCTGCACCTTGCCGCCTATGCCCGCCTGGGGGAGGACATCGGCTACAGTGCCATTGATGTCACCGAGGAGGGCCTGCCCGCCTTCATGGCGACGGCGCGCGGCCAGGAGGGCTGGCGCGGGCTCTCCGTCACCATGCCGCTCAAGACGGCCATGGTTCGCGAAGTCGACGAGGTCCGCGGCGTGGGACGCGTGCTCGGCGTCATCAACACGGTGGTGTTTGAGGGCGAAGGAGAGTCCGCCCGGCGGATCGGCTACAACACGGACGTCACCGGCATCGTTAATGCCCTGCGCAACGCCGGCGCCGTTCAGGCTCCGGCCGCCGTGGTGCTGGGCGGCGGCGGGACAGCAGCGGCCGCTGTAGCTGCCCTGCAGGAACTCGGCGCGCAATCCGTCGACGTCTTCGTGCGGAACACGGGCCGCGCCGCGGAAGCGCGTGCGGCAGCACGCGGCCTGGCCATGGACATCGCCGTGCACCCCATGAGGGGCGCGGTTGACGCAATGGCTGCTGCCGACGTCGTAATTTCCACCCTGCCGCCGCGGGCAGCCGACGGCATGGCAGCGGATCTTGAGCAGCTGGGCGGGGCAACAGACGGGATCCTGCTCGACGTCGCCTACGATCCCTGGCCCAGCAGAATCGCGGCTGCATGGCAGCAGGGGGGCGGAACTGTGGTGCCCGGACTTGAGATGCTGCTCTACCAGGCGGTCGAACAGGTCCGGTACTTCACAGGCCGCGAAGACGCCGCCAGCGCCGACGTCATAGATGTGATGTGTATCGCAGTCGGGGCACCCCGGCGGGTACTCTGACCGCCCTACATGGCAGGATGGATTGTATGTTGCGTTGGTTGACTGCCGGTGAGTCCCATGGCCCGGCTCTGGTCGGAATTATCGAAGGCGTCCCCGCCGGTGTTGAACTCACCAGCGGGCAGATCGCTGATGCCCTGGCACGCCGCCGTCTTGGCTACGGCCGCGGTGCCCGGATGAAGTTCGAGCAGGATGCTGTCACCATTCTCGGCGGAGTCCGCCACGGACTGACCCAGGGCGGACCTGTCGCCATCCAGGTGGGGAACACCGAATGGCCCAAATGGGAGCAGATCATGTCTGCCGACCCCGTTGATCCCGAGTCGCTGGCCGACCAGGCACGGAACGCCCCGCTGACCCGTCCGCGGCCCGGCCACGCAGACTTCACCGGAATGCAGAAATACGGCTTCGACGAGGCCCGGCCCGTGCTGGAGCGTGCCAGCGCCCGCGAAACCGCCACGCGCGTTGCCATGGGCACCGTCGCTGCACAGTTCCTGAGGCACCTGGGCATCGAACTCGTGAGCCACACCGTATCGATCGCGAGCGTCGCGGTGCCTGAGGGAAGGCCCCGCCCGCTTCCGGCCAACGTGATAGCGCTCGACGCCGATCCGCTGCGCTGCTTCGACCGCGAAACGTCCGACGCGATGGTTGCCGAGGTGGACGCTGCCCACAAGGAAGGCGAAACGCTGGGCGGGGTAGTGGAGGTGCTGGCTTACGGGCTGCCGCCGGGCCTGGGCAGCTACGTCCACTGGGACCGCCGCCTCGATTCCCGCCTCGCCGCCGCCCTCATGGGCATCCAGGCCATCAAGGGCGTGGAAGTCGGAGACGGGTTCCTCACCGCCGCCAGGCGAGGTTCGGCCGCCCACGACGAAATCGTCAAGGACGCCGACGGCAGGATTGTCCGCACCACCAACCGTGCCGGCGGCGTCGAAGGCGGCATGAGCATCGGCGACGTCCTGCGCGTCAGAGCTGCGATGAAGCCAATCGCCACCGTCCCGCGCGCCCTGAAGACCATCGACATCAGCACCGGTGAGGCCGCCAAGGCCCACCACCAGCGCTCCGACGTCTGTGCCGTCCCGGCGGCGGGTGTTGTCGCCGAGGCCATGGTTGCCCTGGTCCTCGCCGAGGCTGTCACCGAGAAGTTCGGCGGTGACTCGGTGGAGGAGACTGCCCGCAACATCAGGGGCTACCTGGAGAACATCCCGGCGTCGCTGGACTCGATCGGACTCTAGTGCCCTCCAGCAATACACCCCGCACCCCGGGGCATCGTCCCATCGTGCTCATCGGCCCCATGGCAGTCGGGAAGTCCGCCCTCGGCCACCAGCTGGCACAGCAGCTTGGCGCACCGTTCGTGGACACCGACTCCGTCATCGTCGAGAACCACGGCTCCATCGCGGACATCTTCGCGGGGCGCGGTGAACACGCCTTCCGGGAGATTGAGGCACGGACGGTGGCCCGGGTGGTCGAAGCCGCCGCCGGCACCGACACCGTCATTTCACTCGGCGGCGGATCCGTCCTGGACTCCGGCACCCAGCAGCTCCTGCAGCGCTGCACCGTGGTGTACCTCGAATGCGACGCCGATACGGTCGCGGCCCGGATCGCAAGGAACTCGGGCCGTCCGCTGCTCGCCGGTGACGGCATCAGCCGGTGGAAGGACCTGTTTGCCACGAGGAAACCCGTTTACGAACGCCTCGCCGACATTGTCCTTGACGTGCGGCGGGGATCGGTGGCGGAACTGGGCCGCCGGCTCGAGGCGGCGCTGCAGGAGTATGCGGAAGCAGACCAAACACGCGCGGCACACAACGCCGCGGACGCAGCGGCCGGGGACAACACGGCCGCGAAACAGGAAGTTGAAAAGTGAGCGAATCAACTGTCATTAAGGTCACGGGGGAATTGGCCGCCAACAACTACGACGTCGTAGTTGGCCGCGGACTGCTCGGTGCCCTGCCCGAACAGCTGGGCGAGCGTGTCCGTCGAGTGCTTGTGATCCACCCGCGCGCGCTCCGCCTCACGGGCGACACGGTCCGGGATGAGCTGACTGCCGCCGGTTTCACCGCCCTGACTGCGGAAATCCCCGACGCTGAAGAAGGCAAGCACATCCAGGTGGCCGCCTTCTGCTGGCAGGTGCTCGGGCAGAACGACTTCACCCGGTCGGATGCCGTGGTGTCCGTGGGCGGAGGGGCCGTCACTGACCTCGCAGGCTTCGTGGCTGCCACCTGGCTCCGCGGCGTCAAGGTCATCCACATGCCCACCAGCCTGCTGGGCATGGTGGACGCATCCGTCGGCGGCAAGACCGGCATCAACACGGCTGAAGGCAAGAACCTCGTGGGCTCTTTCCACCCGCCCGCCGCCGTGCTGGCTGACCTCGACACGCTGGACACCCTGCCCCGGAACGAGCTTGTCTCCGGCATGGCCGAGGTCATCAAGTGCGGCTTCATTGCCGATCCCGCCATCCTGGACCTCGTGGAGAAGGACCCGGAAGCTGTCACCGACCCGCAGTCGGCCGTGCTCCGCGAACTCATCGAGCGCTCCATCGCCGTGAAAGCCCGCGTCGTCTCTGAAGACCTGAAGGAATCCGGCCTGCGCGAGATCCTGAACTACGGACACACCCTGGGCCATGCGATCGAACTCGTCGAGCGTTACTCCTGGCGCCACGGCGCGGCAGTATCGGTCGGCATGATGTTTGCCGCCGAGCTGGCCCGCAGTGTCGGCCGGCTGGGGGACGCCGACGCCGACCGCCATCGCACCATCCTGGAATCGCTTGGACTGCCTGTCACCTACCGCAAGGACCGCTGGCAGGGCCTGCTGGACGGCATGCGCCGCGACAAGAAGTCACGCGGCGACTTGCTCCGCTTCGTGGTCCTCGACGGCGTCGGCAAACCCGGGATCCTGGACGTGCCCGACACCTCCCTGCTCTTTGCTGCCTACCAGGAGATCGCCTCCTGATGAGCGACGTTATTGAATGGCCTGACGGAGGCTTCCCCGGAATCCGGATCAACCCGGAATTCCTGCTGCCCGAAATCACCAGCCCCGAAGCCTGCGCCGCTGCCCTTGAGGCTTCGACCGATCCGGCAGACCGCGTGTTCGTGCTGCTGGTCGAGGGCCACGCGTCCGACGCCGCCGAGCTGCTGGCCGAGGCCCGGTACAGGGACCCGGAGTCCTTCCGGCTCCGTGCCTTCGAATCCGAAGTGCTGCGTGTTTCCCACCGCTACGACGAGGCTGTCGAGCTCTTCAAGCAGCTGCTCGCGGAGGTAGCGGGGACGTCCAACGAGGCGCTCGTCTACCAGTACCTGGGCAGGACGCACTTCGCTGCCGGCCATATCGGAGCTGCTGTGGAATCGTTCACCCGGGCGCTGGACCTCAGGGTCGAACAGTCGGCGGACGCTGCACTGATCCATTCCTCCACCGTGGCGCTGCAGCGCGCACGGGACGTGCTTGAACTGGCCTCCTGAGTATCTGCGCCGGGCTGCGGCGACGGGGCGGGCCATGATCTTCCGCTAGAATGGTTCTTGGATTTTTGATAAACACACGCTGGCGGGCTATTCGGCATGCCGGTTTGGCATACACGGCTGGCAGCTAGAGGCAGTCAGATAGAAACCAGAGGAAACCAGTGGCAACCACAAACGACATCAAGAACGGTACCGTCCTGAAGCTCGAGGGCCAGCTCTGGAACATCATCGAGTTCCAGCACGTCAAGCCTGGCAAGGGCGGCGCGTTTGTTCGCACCAAGATGCGCAACGTCATGTCCGGCAAGGTGGTCGATAAGACCTTCAACGCCGGCCTCAAGATCGAGACCGCCACCGTGGACCGCCGCGATTACCAGTACCTGTACCAGGACGGCGCAGACTTCGTGTTCATGGACACCCAGGACTACGACCAGATCACGGTCTCCGGCGCCACGGTGGGCGACGCCACCAACTTCATGCTCGAAAACCAGATGGTCAACATCGCCATCCACGAAGGCACCCCGCTCTACATCGAACTGCCGCCGAGCGTCGTCCTCGAAATCACCTACACCGAGCCTGGCCTGCAGGGCGACCGCTCCTCGGCGGGAACCAAGCCGGCCACCCTCGAGACCGGCTACGAGATCCAGGTGCCGCTGTTCGTCGAGAACAACACCAAGGTCAAGGTCGACACCCGCGACGGCAGCTACCTGGGCAGGGTCAGCGAGTAGTGAGCGCCCGCGGTAAAGCCCGTAACAGGGCCCTGGACGTCCTCTTCGAAGCTGAGCAGCGCTCAGTTTCCCCGTTCGACGTGCTGCGTGCACGGCGTGAGAAGACCGACCAGATCGTCAACCCTTACACGGTGGAAATCATCGAAGGCGTCGTGTCGCTGCAGCCGGCCATTGACGAATTCCTCGAAACATACTCGCAGGGCTGGACCCTGGAGCGCATGCCGTCCGTGGACCGCATCATCCTGCGAATCGGCACCTGGGAGCTGCTCTACAACGACGACGTCCCCGACGGCGTCGCCGTCAGCGAGGCTGTCGCGCTGGCGAAGACGCTCTCAACGGATGAATCGCCGTCGTTCATCAACGGACTCCTCGGCCGCCTCCAGCAGCTGAAACCTTCACTGCTGGCCTGACGCCACATCGAAAAGCCCCGGCCATTGGCCGGGGCTTTTCGCTGCTCTGTACCGGCGTCAGTACCGGGCTGCTGTGAGTGGCGGCCCTGCCCTTTCGTTGGCCTCGCCTAATGCCCGACGGCGGCGCGCAGCGCCATCAGGTGGTGCAGCTGCTGCAGCTCTTCCTGCTGGTGGGACTGCACGTCCCTGCCGCTGAGGATCCGCTGGCGGGTGAAGGCCAGCTGCGTGGCCGCTTTCACGAAGGCCTTCATCTGCGGCGCCCGGTTATAGGCGGCCGCCCACCGCACCGCCTGCCGCCGGCCGCCCGCGGTCGCGAGCATCCCGACTTCCGCCGGGGTGAACCAGCCCGCCGCGGAGTACTCCAGCAGCCGCTGCCGGGTCAGCCGTGTCTCGGCCACGCGCAGCGCAATGATGCAGCCCACGGCCAGCAGGAAGATGGGGACCTGCACCAGCACATACTGGGCCAGGAAGTCCTGGCCCATGCTGTTCCAGCGGTTGTGCAGGATCATGGCGGGAATGAGTCCGACGACGAACCCGGCCACCGAGAGGCCGGAGTGCCAGCGGCGCGCGGCGAAGCCCATGATCAGACCGGTGGTGCCGGTGAAGATCGCGTGCGCGAAGGGCGACATGACGCCGCGCAGGAAGAAGATCTGCGCAAGGTCGCTGCCGGGAGTGCTGGACTCGGCGATGGCGCGGCCGAAGTACAGGATGTTCTCCGTGAAGGCGAAGCCGCCGGCGATCGTGAAGGCGAACACCACGCCGTCCACGGGGCCGTCAAAATGCCTGCGGGCCATGAGCAGCAACAGGAGCAGGCCCAGGGACTTGGCGAACTCCTCCACCACGGGGGCCTGGACAGTGGTCATGAAGTCCCGGAAGGACTCCTCGCTGGCAGTGGGGGCTGCAAGGGCGAAAACCGGCTGGATCAGCAGGGTGACGGCGATGGATACAGCCGCGCCCCATGTGAAGGCGAACACCAGCAGCCGCTTGGGCTCGGGCTCCCAGCGGTCAATGATGCGGACCGAAAAGAGCACGGCCCCCAGCGGAATCAGCGAAGCAACGAAGCCCACGGCAAAACCGGTGACGCCGGTGTTCGCCAGCAGGAAGGGGACCACCAGGAACAGGCTGACGAAGGCGAGGATGGCCCCGACCACCACCAGGGACAGCACGCCGGACGACGGGCGGGCAGCCACCGTTGTTGCCGACGGCGGTATGACCTGGGAGACCGCCCCGCCGTGGTGTCCGGGTGCCGGCCGGTAGTTCTGCTGCTGGACGTGGCCCATCCAGCTCGGGTTCGTCTGCTCATGGAACTGCCACTGCGGGTCACCGGGGCGGTTGCCGGACGGTCCGGGCGCTGGCTGCTGCGGGTTCATCGACATAGACATGAGCCTATCCGCTGGCGGGCGCCGGAGTGTGACCGATAACGCCTCTGTTCAGGCGAGGCGGCCAAGGCCCGTGTGGTAATTTTGGAGGGCAAATGTTCCTTTTTTAATTCCGTCCCGTGAGGCGGGGAAAGGGGAGACGAGCGATGACACCTGTCACGCAGGCACCGGTTCCGGCCAGGGTTGTACTCAACCAGGCGGACATTGACCGTGCACTCACTCGTATCGCCCACGAGATCCTCGAGGCCAACAAAGGCTCCCAGGACCTGGTGCTGCTGGGAATTCCGCGCCGCGGTTTTCCGCTGGCAGTCCGGCTCGCCCAGAAGATCGCCGCCGCGGACAGCGCGGTTGACGCCTCCGCGATTGTCGGCCAGCTGGACGTCACCATGTTCCGTGACGACCTCTCGCACCAGCCAACCAGGCCGCCCCACCGCACCCAGCTGCCCCTGACCGGCATCGACAACAAGGTGGTTGTCCTGATCGACGACGTCCTGTACTCCGGCCGCACCATCCGAGCCGCATTGGATGCCCTCGTGGATCTTGGCCGTCCCCGCATCGTGCGCCTCGCCGTGCTGGTTGACCGCGGGCACCGCGAGCTTCCCATCCGTGCAGACCACGTCGGCAAGAACCTCCCCACCTCCTCCTCCGAAAAAGTCAGGGTCCGCCTCGAGGAAACCGACGTCATTGACGGCCAGCCCGTTAATGAAGTGGTTATCGAGGCCGGCGCATGAAGCACCTGCTTTCCACTGAAGACCTGAGCCTGACCAACGCCGTCCGCATCCTCGACACCGCCGAGGAAATGTCGGCAGTGGGCGACCGCGAGGTCAAGAAACTTCCGGCGCTGCGGGGCCGCACGGTGGTGAACCTTTTCTTCGAGGATTCCACGCGCACCCGTATCTCGTTCGAGGCGGCCGCAAAGCGCCTGTCCGCCGACGTCATCAACTTCGCGGCGAAGGGATCATCGGTGTCCAAGGGGGAGTCCCTCAAAGACACCGCCCAGACGCTGTCCGCGATGGGTGCTGACGCCGTCGTCATCCGCCACTGGGCCTCGGGTGCGCCGCACCGGCTCGCCGCCACGGACTGGATTGACGCCGCCGTCATCAACGCCGGCGACGGCACGCACGAGCACCCCACCCAGGCCCTGCTGGACGCCTTCACCATGCGCCGGCACTGGACGAAGCTCTCGGGCCTGCCGTCCGCAGGCGCGGACCTCAAGGGCATGCGGGTGGCTATCGCCGGCGACGTCCTGCACTCCCGCGTTGCCCGCTCAAACGTCTGGCTGCTGCGCACGCTCGGGGCCGACGTCACGCTCGTCGCGCCGCCCACCCTGCTGCCCATCGGCGTCGAAAAGTGGCCCTGCAAGGTCAGCTACAACATGGACGAAACCCTCGAGCACGGCGTTGACGCCGTCATGATGCTCCGCGTCCAGGGCGAACGGATGAACGCGTCGTTTTTCCCGTCCACCCGCGAGTACTCGCGCCGCTGGGGTTTCGATGACACCCGGCTCCGGGCGCTGGACAGCCTCGGGCTCAAAGACACCATCATCATGCACCCCGGGCCCATGAACCGCGGCCTGGAAATTTCCGCCGCCGCGGCGGACTCACCCCGTTCCACCGTGCTCGCACAGGTCCGGAACGGTGTGTCCATCCGCATGGCGGCCCTGTACCTGCTGCTCTCCGGGGACACCCGCGAACCAGCTGCCACCCTGAAGGAGAGCAAGTAATGGCTGAGCAAAAGGCCGGCAACGGCACAAACGGCACCGGCACAAACGGCAACGGCGCCTACCTCATCCGCGGTGCCGCCATCCTCGGCGGGGACGCCGCGGATCTCCTCATCCGCGACGGCATCATCGCCGCACGCGGCAGCGACCTGTCAGAGACAGACACGGCTGACGGCGCCACCATCATCGACGCCGACGGCCTGATCGCGCTGCCGGGCATGGTGGACGTGCACACGCACCTCCGCGAACCCGGCCGCGAAGACGCCGAGACGGTCGAGACCGGAACCCGGGCAGCAGCGCTGGGCGGCTTCACCGCCGTCCACGCCATGGCCAACAGCACCCCCGTTGCCGACACCGCCGGCGTGGTGGAGCAGGTGTACAGCCTGGGCCGCTCCGCCGGCTGGGTGGACGTCCGCCCGGTGGGAGCGGTCACGGTCGGCCTCGCGGGGGAGCAGCTCGCCGAACTCGGCGCCATGGCGGATTCCCGTGCCCGGGTCCGCATGTTCTCCGACGACGGCATCTGCGTCCATGACCCCGTCCTGATGCGCCGGGCGCTTGAGTACGTCAAGGCGTTCGACGGCGTCATCGCCCAGCACGCGCAGGAACCCCGCCTCACCGCCGGTGCCCAGATGAACGAAGGCGAAGTCTCCGCCGTCCTGGGCCTGACCGGCTGGCCGGCAGTCGCCGAGGAAAGCATCATCGCCCGCGACGTGCTGCTCGCCCAGCACGTCGGCTCACGGCTGCACGTCTGCCACGTCTCCACCGCCGGGTCCGTGGAGATCATCCGCTGGGCCAAGAGCCGGGGGATCAACGTCACCGCCGAAGTGACGCCGCACCACCTGCTGCTCACCGACGAACTGGTCCGCAGCTACGACCCCGTGTACAAGGTCAACCCGCCGCTGCGCACCGACGCGGACGTCCGCGCCCTCCGCGAGGCACTCGCAGACGGCACCATCGACGTCGTCGGCACCGACCACGCCCCGCACCCCAGCGAGCACAAGGAGTGCGAGTGGGCCCAGGCCGCCATGGGCATGACGGGGCTGGAAACCGCACTGTCCGTGGTGCAGCACGCCATGATCGAGACCGGCCTCATGACTTGGGCCGATTTCGCCCGTGCCACGTCGACGGCGCCAGCCGCCATCGGCCGCCTGGCCGACCAGGGCCGCCCGCTCGAGGAAGGCGAACCCGCTAACCTCATCCTGGTGGACCCGGCGGCGCGCTGGACGGTGGACCCCTCGGCGATGGCAACCATGGGACGCAACTCGCCGTTCCGCGGCATGGAACTTCCGGGCAAGGTGCGGGCGACCTTCTTCAAGGGGCACCCCACCGTTCTGGACGGCAGCCTCAACACCCCGTACCGCTACCCGTCCGATGCCGCAGCAGCCGGTGCGGCGGCCACGATCTGATGGACAAGGTTCTTCCCGGACTCGCTATGCTGGCCATTGTCGCCGTCGTCTTTGTCCTCCTTGGCCTTGGCTGGCGAAACCGGCTGCGGCGGCAGGCGGACATCGCCGCGCTGCCTGAGATACCCGCCGGACTGGGCGGGCCGCTGCTGACGACCGAAGGCCAGTATGTCGCGACAACCACGGCGGGGGACTGGCTGGACAGGATCGCGGTGCACGGCCTCGGGATCCGCACCAACGCCGAACTCACCGTCCATCCGGAGGGCGTCCTGCTGGACCGCTCCGGCGCCGGGCCGCTGTTCATCCCGGCAGCCTCGCTGGCCGGCGTCCGCCAGGACAGCGGCATGGCAGGCAAGTTCGTCGAGAAGGACGGGCTGCTGGTCCTGAGCTGGACCCTCGGCACGCACCAGCTCGACACCGGGTTCCGCACCCGCCGGGCGGCCGACAAACCGGCCCTCCACCAAAAACTTCAGGAATTAATCTCCGCAGGCCCGCAAGCAGATGCCCATAGTGGAAAGTAAGACAGTGACGGAAACCGAAGTGACAGTAAACACAGCGACGGCGCCCAAGACGGCACCTTCCACCCCCGCGGCCCTCGTGCTCGAAGACGGCCGCATCTTCCGCGGCCGCAGCTACGGCGCCCGGGGCACTGCCCTCGGCGAGGCGGTCTTCGCGACCGGCATGACCGGCTACCAGGAAACCATCACCGATCCTTCCTACGCCCGGCAGCTGGTGGTCCAGACGGCGCCGCACATCGGCAACACCGGTGTGAACAGCGAGGACGCCGAGTCCCGCCGCATCTGGGTGGCAGGCTACATCGTCCGCGACGCCGCCCGCCGCCCCTCCAACTGGCGCTCGGAGCGCTCCCTGGACGAGGAGCTCGAGGAACAGGGGATCGTGGGCATCCAGGGCGTGGACACCCGCGCCATCACCCGCCACCTGCGCGAGCACAAGACCATGCGCGCCGGCATCTTCTCCGGCGAAGCCGCAGAGGCCACGGAGAAGGAACTGCTCGAAGCCGTCCTCGCCAGCGCCCCCATGGAAGGCGCCCGGCTGGCCGAGGAAGTCAGCATCGACGAGGCCTACGTCGTGGAGCCCAAGGACCACGGCTGGGACGGCGAGCCCCGGTTCAGCATTGCCGCCGTCGACCTCGGCATCAAGGCCATGACGCCGGTCCGCTTCGCCGAGCGCGGCGTCCGCGTCCACGTGCTGCCCGCAACCGCCACCATGGAGGACGTCAAGGCACTCAACCCTGATGGCTTCTTCATGTCCAACGGCCCGGGCGACCCCGCCACCGCCGACAACCAGGTGAAGCTGCTGCGCTCCGTGCTGGACGAAAAGCTGCCCTACTTCGGCATCTGCTTCGGCAACCAGATCCTGGGCCGCGCCCTGGGCTTCGGCACGTACAAGCTCAAGTACGGCCACCGCGGCATCAACCAGCCCGTCATGGACCGCCGCACCGGCAAGGTGGAAATCACCTCGCAGAACCACGGCTTCGCCGTGGACGCCCCCCTCGACGGACCCACCACGGCACCCGAAGAGCGCTTCGGCCGGGTTGAGGTGAGCCACATCAGCCTGAACGACGACGTCGTCGAAGGACTCGCCTGCCTGGACATCCCGGCGTTTTCGGTCCAGTACCACCCGGAAGCGGCCGCCGGCCCGCACGACGCCGCGTACCTGTTCGACCGTTTCATCGAGCTGATGGAAGACACGAATCAAATCACCGACGGCCGCACCGCCAACCTGTCCAAGGAACCCGTGGACTCCGTGCACAATCCGATCGACCGCGCCGCTGCGCCGCAGAATACTGACAACAAGACTGAGGACAAGAAGTAATGCCTAAGAGAACTGACCTTAAGAGCGTCCTGGTCATCGGTTCCGGCCCGATCGTGATCGGCCAGGCGGCCGAATTCGACTACTCCGGCACCCAGGCGCTCCGCGTCCTCAAGGAGGAAGGCCTGCGGGTCATCCTCGTCAACTCCAACCCGGCCACCATCATGACGGACCCCGAGTTCGCGGATGCCACGTACATCGAGCCGATCACGCCGGAGGTGGTCGAAAAGATCATCGCCAAGGAGCGCCCCGATGCCGTGCTGCCGACCCTCGGCGGCCAGACGGCACTGAACACCGCCATCGCGCTGGACAAGAACGGCGTGCTGGAGAAGTACAACGTGGAACTGATCGGCGCGAACATCGCCGCGATCGAACTCGGCGAGGACCGCGAGAAGTTCAAGGGCGTCGTGGAACGCTGCGGCGCTGAATCGGCCCGCAGCCACATCATCCACACCATGGACGAGGCCCTGAAGGCAGCCGACGACCTCGGCTACCCCATGGTCGTCCGCCCGTCCTTCACCATGGGCGGCCTGGGCTCCGGCCTGGCCTACAACGAGGAAGACCTCATCCGCATCGTCGGCCAGGGCCTGCAGTACAGCCCCACCAGCGAGGTGCTGCTCGAAGAGAGCATCCTCGGCTGGAAGGAATACGAGCTCGAGATGATGCGCGACAAGAACGACAACGTCGTGGTGGTCTGCTCCATCGAGAACTTCGACCCCGTCGGCGTGCACACCGGCGACTCGATCACGGTGGCACCGGCGCTCACCCTCACGGACCGTGAGTACCAGAAGCTGCGTGACGTCTCGATCGCCGTGATCCGCGAAGTCGGCGTGGACACCGGCGGCTGCAACATCCAGTTCGCCATCGATCCCAAGACCGGGCGCGTGGTGGTCATCGAAATGAACCCGCGCGTTTCGCGCTCCTCGGCCCTGGCCTCCAAGGCCACCGGGTTCGCCATCGCGAAGATCGCCACCAAGCTCTCGCTCGGCTACACCCTGGATGAGATCCCCAACGACATCACCCAGAAGACCCCCGCGTCCTTCGAGCCGACGCTGGACTACGTCGTGGTCAAGGTTCCGCGCTTCGCGTTCGAGAAGTTCCCCGCGGCCGACCCCACGCTGACCACCACCATGAAGTCCGTGGGCGAGGCCATGGCCATGGGCCGCAACTTCACCGAGGCCCTGCAGAAAGCCCTCCGGTCGCTGGAACAGAAGGGCTCGCAGCTGGACTTCAGCCCCGTCCCGGAATGGGAAGTTCCGGAGCTGGTTGAGCAGGCGAAGCGTCCCACCACCGAACGCCTGCACCAGGTGCAGCGTGCGCTGCTCGGTGGCGCCACCGTTGAGGACCTCTACGAAGCCACCGGAATCGACCCCTGGTTCCTGGACCAGCTCCAGCTGCTCAACGAGATTTCCGGCGAGATCCGGCAGTCCGGCGCGCTGACCCAGGACATGCTGCAGCGCGCCAAGCGCCACGGCTTCTCCGATGAGCAGATCGGTGGACTGACGCACAACTCCGAAGCTGTGGTCCGCGGAGTCCGGCAGGCGCTCGGGATCCGTCCGGTCTACAAGACAGTCGACACCTGCGCCGCGGAATTCGCCGCCTACACGCCCTACCACTACTCGTCCTACGACGAGGAGGACGAGGTGGCGCTGCACTCCAAGCCGTCGATCCTGATCCTTGGCTCCGGCCCCAACCGCATCGGCCAGGGCATCGAGTTCGACTACTCCTGCGTCCACGCCTCCATGGCGCTGCGCAAGGCCGGCTACGAGACCGTCATGGTCAACTGCAACCCGGAAACCGTCTCCACCGACTACGACGTCTCCACCCGCCTGTACTTCGAGCCGCTGACCCTGGAGGACGTCCTCGAGGTCATCGCCGCGGAGGAGCGCACCGGCGGCGTCATGGGCGTGTTCGTCCAGCTCGGCGGCCAGACCCCGCTGAAGCTGGCCCAACAGCTCGCCGACGCCGGTGTGCCCATCCTCGGCACCTCCCCGGAAGCGATCGACCTCGCCGAGCACCGCGGCGCCTTTGCCCGGGTATTGGACGAAGCAGGGCTGGTTTCCCCGAAGAACGGCACGGCCGTGTCCTTCGAGGACGCCAAGAAGATCGCGGATGAAATCGGCTACCCGGTGCTGGTCCGCCCGTCCTACGTCCTCGGCGGCCGCGGCATGGAAATCGTCTACGACGAGGCCAACCTGTCCCGCTACATCGCCAACGCCACCGAGATCACGCCCGACCACCCCGTGCTGATCGACCGGTTCCTCGAGGACGCGGTCGAGATCGACGTCGACGCCCTGTTCGACGGCAAGGACCTGTACCTCGGCGGCATCATGGAGCACATCGAGGAAGCGGGCATCCACTCCGGTGACTCCGCCTGTGTGCTACCCCCGATCACCCTGGGCAGCAACGTCCTGGAGCGCGTCCGCACCGCCACCCGCGCCATCGCCGAAGGCGTCGGCGTCCGCGGCCTGATCAACATCCAGTTCGCCCTGGCCTCGGATGTGCTGTACGTGCTCGAAGCCAACCCCCGCGCCTCCCGCACCGTGCCGTTCGTCTCCAAGGCGACCGGGGTGCAGATGGCAAAGGCTGCCGCCCTGATCGGCACCGGCATCACCATCCACCAGCTCCGCAGCGCCTACAAGATACTTCCGGAATCCGGCGACGGCTCCACCCTGCCGCTGGATGCGCCGGTCTCCGTCAAGGAGGCGGTCCTGCCGTTCAGCCGCTTCCGCACCCCGGAGGGCAAGGTCGTGGACTCCCTCCTCGGCCCGGAAATGCGCTCCACCGGTGAGGTCATGGGCATCGACAAGCACTTCGACACCGCCTTCGCCAAGAGCCAGGCCGCCGCCAACAACGCCCTGCCCACCGAGGGCAAGATCTTCGTCTCCGTCGCCAACCGCGACAAGCGTTCGGTGATCATGGGCGTCAAGCGCCTGTCCGACCTCGGCTTCGAGATCGTGTCCACGGGCGGCACCGCCGATGTGCTGCGCCGCAACGGAATCCAGGCGACGCCGGTACGCAAGGTGGCCGAGGGCAGCAGCGCCGAAGGGGAAGGCACCATCGCCGACCTCGTCATCGCCGGCGAGATCGACATGGTGTTCAACACCCCATCCGGCGGCGAAGCCCGCAGCGACGGCTACGAACTCCGCGCCGCCGCCACGTCCATCGGCATTCCCTGCATCACCACGGTGGCCGAGTTCAACGCCGCCGTCCAGGCCATCGAGGCGCTGCGCACCTACGCGTGGTCCGTCACGAGCCTGCAGGAGCACGCCGCCAACCTCAAGGCATCCTGGCATGCCTGAGGCTGGCGGCACCGCTGACGCCTCCGCAGCAGCCCATTCCGGCCGGGAATCCCTCGGCACAGAGTCTTTTGGTTCAAAGCTGGAACGGGCCATGGCTGAGCGCGGTCCGCTGTGCGTCGGCATCGACCCGCACCCTGCGCTGCTCGCGGCCTGGGGACTGAACGACGACGCCGCCGGCGTGGAGCGCTTTTCGCTCACCGTCCTGGAGGCCGTCGGTTCCCTCGCTGCCGCGGTCAAGCCGCAGGTGGCGCTGTATGAGCGCCACGGCTCGGCAGGCATGGCGGCCCTGGAACGTACCTTGGCCGCCGCGGCCGAGGCCGGAGTGCTGAGCATCGCCGATGCCAAGCGCGGCGACATTGGCTCCACCATGGCCGCCTACGCCGACGCATGGCTGCGCGACGGCTCGTCCCTGGCCGCCGACTCGGTAACGCTGAGTCCGTACCTCGGTTTCGAGTCACTCCGCCCGGCCCTGGACCTTGCGGCGGAATACGGCCGCGGCGTGTTCGTGCTGGCCCTGACGTCCAATCCCGAGGGCGCGTCCGTCCAGCACACGGGCGGCAGCGACTCCGTTGCCCGCAAGATCGTCCAGGCCGCGGCCGGAGAAAATGCCCGGTACCCGGGGAATCTTGGATCCGTGGGGCTCGTGGTGGGCGCCACGGTGGGAACTGCCCTGGCAGACCTTGACTTGGACCTGGGAAGTGTCCGCGGACCCATCCTGGCCCCGGGCCTCGGCGCCCAGGGAGCTACCCCCGCTGACCTGCGCAGGACCTTCGGTGCCGCCTATCCCCAGGTGCTGGGGACGTCCAGCAGGGACATCCTTAAGGCAGGTCCCGGCGTGCGTGACCTGGCCGCTGCTGCCGCGCGCACGCTGGACGGGCTCCGCTCCTAACGGGCACTGATTCTGCATTGATTTCTGCCGCCGCCGAGGAGTAGGTTCAGGACAAGTCCTCGGCTGCTCCAAAGACCTCCGGCCGTGGATCCGTTGGCTACCTCCGGGGGATCACCGTGACCTTGCGACCCTTGTCAGCCCAGGAACGCGCTGACGCGCTGAAGAAGGCCGCCGCAGCGAGGGCATCAAGGGCCACGGCCAAGGAGCGGCTCAAATCCGGTGACCTGACCGTCGCGGAAGTGCTGGACTCGGGCGGCACGGAAGATGCCATTGCGCGCATGCGCGTCTCCGAGCTGCTCGAGGCCCTGCCGGGCATCGGCAAGGTCCGGGCGGCCGCCATCATGGAGGCCGTGGGCATCGCTGCTTCGCGGAGGGTGCGGGGACTGGGCGTGCACCAGCGCCGGGCGCTGGTAGATTTTATGAACGAGAAATGATTCATCCGAACAGAGTCATCTGAAGACTGCCTAAAGGAATACGTGAGCAAGAAACCCGGACTGACAGTCCTCGCTGGTCCTACGGCTGTTGGCAAAGGCACCGTGTCCACCTATATCCGTGACAACTACCCGGAAGTCTGGCTGTCGGTTTCGGCCACCACCCGCGCTCCGCGGCCAGGTGAGGTCGATGGCGTGCACTACTTCTTCAAGTCCAAGGAAGAGTTCGAGTCCCTTGTGGCAGCCGGCGAACTCCTGGAGTGGGCCGTGGTGCACGGACAGAATACTTACGGGACACTGAAAAGCACGGTGAAGCAGGCCATCGCTGACGGCCGCTCGGTGCTCCTGGAGATCGACCTGCAAGGTGCACGCCAGGTCAAGGCCGCGGTTCCCGACGCCCAGTTTGTCTTCCTCGCCCCGCCGAGCTGGGACGAAATGGTCCGCCGCCTGGTGGGCCGCGGCACCGAAACTCCCGAGGAACAGCAGCGGCGGCTGGAAACCGCTAAACTGGAACTTGCTGCTGAACCGGAGTTCGATCACACCGTCATTAATGACGACGTTCGCCGGGCGGCGGACGAGCTTGTTTCACTCATGGGGCTGACCCCGCACCCGCGCTAACCGCACAAGGCATCAGCCCGTTAGAAATTTGGAGAATTCGTGTCCACGAACCTTGAAGGCATCATCAACCCGCCGATCGACTCGCTGCTCCAGGCAGCCGACTCCAAGTACGGCCTGGTGATCTTCGGTGCCAAGCGAGCACGTCAGATCAACGCTTACTACGCCCAGCTGCACGAGGGCCTGTTCGAGTACGTCGGCCCGCTGGTCGACACCAAGCTGAACGAGAAGTCGCTGTCCATCGCCCTGCGCGAGATCAACGAAGGCAAGCTCGTTTCCACGCCCATTGAGGCGTCCGAGTAACGTCCGAAGAGTAGAACTGACTGCCTGCTGACGGAGATCACGTGCGCATAGTCCTCGGAGTCGGGGGAGGGATAGCCGCCTACAAGGTGGCGTCGCTCCTCCGGCTTTTCACTGAAGCCGGCCATAACGTCACCGTCATCCCCACAGAGGCCGCCACCCGGTTCGTCGGAGTGGCAACCTGGGAGGCCCTCTCGGGGAATCCTGTCAGCAACAGCGTCTTCGACGACGTCCACCTGGTAAACCATGTCCGGCTGGGGCATGAGGCTGATTTGATCGTCGTCGCTCCGGCCACGGCCGACCTTTTGGCGCGAGCCGCAACAGGACAGGCCAGCGACCTCCTCACCAACACGCTCCTGATGGCCGGCGGTCCTGTTCTCTTCGCCCCCGCCATGCACACTGAGATGTGGCAGCATGCTGCCACCCAGGCAAACGTGGAGACGCTCCGCAGCAGAGGGGTCACGGTCCTGGAGCCGGCGAGCGGCAGGCTGACCGGCTCTGATTCCGGCCCCGGCCGGCTGCCCGAGCCGGAGGCGATCTTCGAAGCCGCCCTGGCCCTCGTCCAGGGCCTGCACGACGCCGTGCCCGGGTCACCCGAGCCGGCTGTTCTACCCCTCGCCGGCCGCACCGTGACCGTCAGCGCAGGCGGCACCCGGGAACCCCTGGACCCCGTACGGTTCCTGGGCAACCGGTCCTCCGGAAAGCAGGGTGTGGCGCTGGCGGCCGCCGCGCGCGACGCCGGGGCGCACGTGCGCCTGGTCGCCGCCCACATGGAAGTGCCCCCGCCTGCCGGCGTCGAAGTGCTGCAGATCGAAACGGCCTTGCAGCTCCGGGAAGCAATGCTGGGAGCGGCAGCCGGTTCCGACGTCGTCATCATGGCCGCCGCCGTGGCGGATTTCCGCCCCTCAGACATTTCCGGCACCAAGATCAAAAAGCGGGACGGCCACGCCGACCCGGTCATCACCCTGGTCCGGAACCCCGACATCCTCCAGGAGCTCGTCCAGGTCCGCGACGCCCGCGGAACCAGCCAGCTCGTGGTTGGCTTTGCCGCCGAAACGGGGGACGCCCACGGCGACGTCCTCGAGTACGCCGAGGCCAAACTTAAGCGCAAGGGCTGCGACCTGCTGGTGGTCAACCACGTGGGATCGGACAAGGTGTTCGGCCAGGACCACAATTCAGTGGTCATCCTGTCCCGCGCAGGCTCGGATCCACAGTCGGCCTCCGGCACCAAGCAGGACGTCGCCGCCGTCGTCATTGACCGGATCAGCGCCGAGCTAAGCAGGGTTTTTCCGCGAATCTGACCGGCGTAAGCAAGGTCTCCTTAGCATGGGGACACACGCTGCCGCCCGTCTGTTTGCCAACCAGTAAGGTAGTTGAGTGACTTTACCGCTGCACATCCCTGAATCCCACGGGTCCGCACCCTCCTCGCTCCGGCTCTTCACCTCCGAGTCGGTCACTGAAGGCCACCCGGACAAGATCTGTGACCAGATCAGCGATGCCATCCTTGACGCCCTGCTGGACAAGGACCCGGAATCGCGCGTCGCCGTGGAAACCATGGCCACCACCGGCCTGGTCCACGTTGCCGGCGAGGTGACCACGGACGCCTATGTTGAGATTCCGCAGATCGTGCGCGAGACAATCCTGGGCATCGGCTACGACTCGTCCGCCAACGGCTTCGACGGCGCCCGCTGCGGCGTGTCCGTGTCCATCGGCCAGCAGTCCAACGACATCGCCGGCGGAGTCTTCAATTCGCTGGAAGCACGCGAAGGACGCCAGGAGGACGACTACGACCTCCAGGGCGCCGGCGACCAGGGCCTCATGTTCGGCTACGCCAGCGACGAGACGCCGTCCTACATGCCGACTCCCATCTGGATCGCGCACCGGCTGTCCGAGCGCCTCACCGAGGTCCGCAAGAGCGGCGAGCTCTCCTACCTCCGGCCCGACGGCAAGACCCAGGCGACCATCGGGTACGACCGCGACCGTCCCGTTTCGGTCGAGACCATCGTCATCTCCAGCCAGCACGCCGAAGGCTTCAGCCTGGACCAGCTCCGCGCCGACCTCGCCGCGTACGTGATTGACCCCGTGCTGGCTGCTGCGGACCTCGACATTTCCCGCACCTCCAACATCCTCAACCCCGCCGGTGCCTTTGTCATCGGCGGTCCCGTGGGGGACGCCGGCCTAACCGGCCGCAAGATCATCGTGGACACCTACGGCGGCATGGCCCGCCACGGCGGTGGAGCCTTCTCCGGAAAGGACCCGTCCAAGGTGGACCGCTCGGCTGCCTATGCCATGCGCTGGGTGGCGAAGAACGTGGTGGCCGCAGGCCTGGCCAAACGGGCAGAGATTCAGATCGCCTACGCAATCGGCCAGGCCCGCCCCGTGGGAACCTACGTGGAGACCTTCGGCACCGAGACCGTGGACCCGGCCAGGATCAGCGCCGCAATCGCGGAGATCTTCGACCTTCGCCCGCGTGCCATCATCGACGCGCTGGACCTCAAGCGTCCCATCTACGCCAAGACGGCAGCACACGGCCACTTCGGCCGCGACGATCCGGACTTCACCTGGGAGCGCCTGGACCGCGTGGATGACCTCAAGGCTTACTTCAACGCCTGAGCCGCCAGCCCGAAACCACCAGCTGCCGTCCGGGACAGGAATGTCTGACCCGGATGGTTGGATGAAGGTTAATCGGGACGGAGGTGGACGGTTTGGCTCTTAATGCAGGCAGGCAATTCCAGGGCAGGCAATGACGAACGAGCCGCACCAGCTTTCCCTGTTGCAGGGTTTTCCTGCCAGCCCTCCTAAGACGTCGCCGGGGCCGCCCCTGGCAGCCGATCTGCCGGTGGCGCGCGTCCTGCTCGAATCGCCGCTGCCGCACCTGGACCGGCCCTTTGACTACAGTGTTCCCGCGGACCTGGCGGAGGCCGCCGCGCCGGGAGTGCGGGTCAGGGTCCGGTTCAGCGGGCAGGAACTCAACGGCTACATTCTGGAGCGCGCCGCTGAGTCGGACGCTGGTCACACGCTGGTGCCCCTGCACAAGGTGGTCTCGCCCGTGGCTGTCCTCACCCCGGAGCTCAAAGAGCTGGCCGGCCGGGTTGCGGCCCGCTATGCGGGCACCCTCAGTGACGTGCTGCGTGTGGCGATCCCTCCGCGCGTGGTCAAGGTGGAGAAGGAATTGGCTGCCGCGGATGCCGACGGGAAAGCTCCTGGCGAGGAGCGGCCGGAGCCAGTACCCGGCCCGGCACATGCTCCCGGCCATGCCCCCGTCGAGAACTCGGACGGCGGCCCTGCCCGGACGGAGTACCTGGCGTGGTCGCAGTACCGGAACGGCAATGCGTTCCTCCGCCATCTCAGCGCCGGCGGCTCGCCGCGCGCCGTGCTGAGCGCCTTGCAGGGGTTCGGCCCCGGAGGCTGGCCGAGGCTCATCGCCGGGGCGGTGGCGGCAGTCCGGCAGTCCGGACGGGGCGCAGTGGTGGTGCTCCCTGACTACCGGGACCTGGACCGGGTGCAGGCCGCCCTGGAGGAACTGCTCCCCGCCGGCGATGTGGCCCGCCTAACGGCCGACGACGGCCAGTCGCCCCGGTACCGCAGCTACCTGCGGGTCCTCAACGGCACGGCAGGCGTTGCCGTCGGTACGCGGTCTGCGGCTTACGCACCTGTACGGGACCTCGGCCTCGTCGTGTGCTGGGACGACGGCGATGATCTCCACACTGAGCAGCGCTCTCCCTACGCGCACGCCCGGGAGGTGCTGCTGCTGCGCGCAGAGCAGGAAGGTGCCGCCTGCCTGCTCGCCGGGCATGCCCGCAGTACCGAGGCCCAGCGCCTCGTGGACGTTGGCTGGGCCATGCCGGTCGAAGCTGAACGGCCAGTGGTCCGCAGCACCGTGCCGCGTGTCCTCAATACAGCTGACAGCTTTGAACAGGAACGTGACCCCCTGGCCCGCATCGCACGGCTGCCGGGTGCGGCATGGCGTGCAGCCAAGGAAGGTCTGGAGCGCGGCCCTGTCCTGGTCCAGGTGGCCCGGTCCGGCTACGCCCCGTCCCTGATCTGCGACACCTGCCGCGAGCCGGCCCGCTGCCAGGCGTGCCAAGGGCCCCTGGCGATTGCCGGTGCCTCCGGCAATTCGGCCGTCCCGCAGTGCCGGTGGTGCTCAGCCCCGGCACCTGCCTGGCGCTGCAGCCACTGCAACAACACCCGCTTGCGCCGTGGCGCCACCGGCGTTCTCCGCACAGCCGAGGAGCTGGGAAGGGCCTTCCCGGGCAAGCCCGTGGTCACTTCCTCGGGCGACCACGTCAAGGCGACAGTGCCGGACACCGGTTCGCTTGTGGTGGCCACCGTCGGCGCCGAGCCGGTGGCCGCCGGCGGATACGCCGCGGCACTGCTCCTCGACGGCGACTCCCTCCTGCGGCGCGAAAACCTCCGGGCGGGAGAAGATGCCGTGCGGCGCTGGTTCAACGCCGCGTCCTTGGTGCGCCCTGCTGCAAAGGGCGGGATAGTCGTCATCACGGCCGACGATACCGCTGCTGTAGGGGCGCTGCTGAGGTGGGACCCCGCGGGCTACGCGCACCGCGAGCTTGGGCTCCGCACGGAGCTGCAGCTGCCACCGGCGGTGAGGGTAGCCTCCGTGACCGGCGGCAGCACCGCCGTCGGGCATTTCACCTCGGAGGTCACCCGGCGGCTCACTGCAGAGGGAGTGGAGCTGCGGGTTGCGGGTCCTGCGCCGCTGCTGCCGGGACAACTTCCTCCCGCAGGGAAGACCACCACAGGAAAGACCACGGGAAAGACGGCAGTGAACGCGTCGGGGCAGGCAACGGCAACTGCCGGCGGCGGGGACGTCCGCACCCTGCTCTTCATTCCGTACAGCCAGGCCGGCACGGTGACGCAGGTCCTGCGGGCGGTGAAGGCAGCCAGCGCAGCGAAGCGCACGGAGGATCCTGTGCAGCTGCGGCTGGACGGCGTGGACGTCCTTTAGTAGGTCCGCTGTGCCGGTGTGTTCCTGGTCTGCGTCCTAGTGCGGCCGGCTTTTGCACGTCCGGTTATTGCCCCGAAGGGCCATGACTTCCGCGGCCACCTCCACCAGCTGCCGCGCTGAGTCGTCCCAGCTGAACTCCTGCGCGCGCCGTACAGACCGGCGCGACACGTCCTGCCATCGCGCGTCGTCGTCCAGGCTGTGCGCCGCGGCAGCGAAGGCGGCGGGCGAATCCGGATCGACGTAGGTGGCGGCATCGGCGCCGACTTCGCGGAATATCGGGGTGTCGCTGGCGATGACCGGCGTTCCCAGCGCCATGGCCTCCACCAGGGGAAGGCCGTAGCCTTCTGCCTTCGACAGGCTGACGAGCGCAGTGGTGCGCTTGAGCAGATCGGTGTACTCGTCGTCGGTCACGCCGTTGTGGAACACGATGTTGGCGCCGGCGGGCATCAGGGCCTCCAGTTCGGCGCGCCGCTGCGGCGTGATCCGGCTCAGCAGGTGCAGTGTATAGCCGGGCAGCTCAGCCATCCCGGCCAGCATGGTTTCAACGTTCTTGTAGGGCATGAAGGAGCCCATGTAGAGCAGCGTCTTATCCCTGCCTGCCCCAGGGTCACGCGGACGCTGGGCCGGCTGCGGTGCGTTGCTGATGATCCTCACGGGACGGGCGGTCAGCCGGTACTTCGCCATGAGCGCCTCGGTGGTGCGGCTGATGGTGGCCACGACGTCCGCCCGGTTGAGCAGGAGCCGCTGCGGCCAGAAAGCCTTGTGATAGAGGCGCCACAGGACGCGGACGGGAGCCGGCAGGAAGCCGGGAGGGGCAGGGTGTTCGTAGTAGATCAGGTCGTGCAGTGTCAGCACGAGCCCATACTTCCGCCCCCACGTGCCCATGGTCTGCATGGGGCACACCACCACGTCGGCGCCAAGCCGGTTGACCTTGCCCGCCACGAATAGTTCGCTGGGGGAGAGGGGGCTGTTGATGAGCGTGTAGGGCACGTCCGGCAGCAGGGACAGCTGGCGCGGGTCGCTGATCAGCATGGACACGTCGGCGATCCTGGAGGTGGCTGCGATCAGGCTGGCGCCGTAGCGGCTGATGCCATCGTGGTGGTCGGTCCGGGTGAAGCGGGCGTCGATGACTATTTTCACGCGGCGTGGTCCTTTAGGAAGCTCCGGATGAAGTTGGCGGCGGGCTCCGGCGTTTCGTAGTGGATGAGATGCCCGACGCCGGGAATCACTTCCAGCCTGCCGTCCGGAAGAGCGCCGGCGAGTGTGTGCTGGTCCCGGAGCAGGGCGATCTCGTCCTTTTCGCCTGCCACCAGCAGTACGGGCAGCCTGAGCTTGTGCGCCACCTCCGTGACGTTGCTGCCCACGGAGGCCGTGAAGGATTCCAGCAGGCTCTCGCGGTTGGCGAACGCGCTGAAGTAGGCATGGTGCTGGCCATGGATGAACCGCAGGAGGTCCGGGTCCTTGGTCTTGGCCATGGCGGCGCTCATCACGCGGACAATGAGCCCGCTGCGCAGCAGGCGCAGGCCCAGTGCGCGGGGCAGGCGCGCGGAGAGCCAATAGTACAGCACGGCCAGCCGGGTCATCAGGCCCTTGGGACCCTCCAGCGCGGGTGCCGCAATGGGGTTGATGAGGATGAGCGGACGGACAGTCTTCGGGTGGTCGGCCACAAAGTGGGCCGCGACGATGGACCCGAACGAGTGTCCCAGCAGGACGGTGTCCGGGCCGAGGCGGAGGGCCTCCAGAAAGTCCTTGATGAACTGGCCGTATCGGCGGACGCTGTGCTCGCCGTCGACGAAGGCCCCGGAGCTGCCGAAGCCGGGAAGGTCGGGCATGATGAGGCGCATGTCCGGCAGCTGGTCGGCCACCCTGAGCAGTCCGTGGTGGTCCCCGCGGAAGCCGTGGATGACCAGGATGGTGCGCGTGTCGGGGGTCGCGTGCACCGGCTCGTAGACCCAGTAGGCCACGGGCGTGCCGCCGAGGTCGACGGACAAGGCCCGGGTGCGGGCTGCAAGGTCGTTGCTGATTAGGGCCGGTGCCGCGGAGGGCCGGGAGCCTGTTGTTTTCATCAGGGGGCGGTCCTAGTTGACGTTGTCGGGGTGGGAACCGGTGCGGTGGCCGCGGTCCAGCCTGGCGATGTCCGCCATGTCAAGGGCTGAGAGCTCGAACCGGAAAATGTCCGCGTTTTCCTTGATGCGGTCCCACGAGCTTGCTTTGGGAATGGCGATGTTCCCCAGCTGCAGGTGCCACCGGAGGATGACCTGGGCCGCCGTCACCTGATGCTCGGCGGCGAGCGCCAGGATGTCGGGGTCCTTCAGGATCTGGCCGCGGCCCAGCGGACTCCACGCTTCCGTGCGGATGCCCAGCTCGCGGTGCTTTTCCCGCAGCTCGTCCTGCTGCAGCCAGGGGTGAAGCTCGATCTGGTTGACGGCGGGTACCACTTCGGCGGTCTCCAGCAGCCGGTCCAGGTGCTCGGGCTGGAAGTTCGATACCCCGATAGCGCGCACTTTGCCCTCATGGTAAAGCGTTTCCAGTGCGCGGTAGGTTTCCTGGAACAGTCCGCGCCGGGGGCACGGCCAGTGGATCAGGTACATGTCCACGTACTCCAGCCCAAGATTGATCATGGAGTTGTCGAAGGCCCGCAGCGTGGCGTCGTAGCCATGGTCCTCGTTCCACACCTTTGTGGTGATGAACAGGTCCTCACGCGCTGTGGGCCGCACGGATTCCCCGGACCCGCCATGAATGCCCTCAACGCCGTACAGGGACACGATGCCGCGCGCCACTCCCGACTCGTTGCCGTACATCGCCGCAGTATCGAAGTGCCGGTAACCGGCTTCCAGGGCCATGATCACCAGGTTGGCCGCGTCCTCCGGCGGCACCTTGTAGAGCCCGAATCCCAACTGGTCGATCAGCACGCCGTTGTTCAGGCTGAGGCGGGGTGAGGTAGTCATGCCTATGACTCTACCGATATGGCTGCGCATGATCGCAGAGGAGAGCCCGTCTCAGGCCCGCGCGTTTAAGGTACTTGCGATGGTCGCTGCTGGCGCCGTGGCCCGGGTCGCTGCCGGGAAGCCGTCGACGTCGGCAGGCATCCTGTCAGTTATTCACAGCCTCCTCACCTCGTCAGCCCTCACCCGCCGCGGAGCGACGCTGGTAGCGGCCAAGGGCAAGGTGGTGGGCTTTCCCCAGCAGATCCCGGACCACCGACTCGGTGCGGAGCCCGGGGTTGACTACGGAGAGCCATCCCAGGCTGCCGTAGACAGGATGCGGGATTATGACGTCCGTCGTGCTGGGATCAATGGCATGGCTGGCGGGTTTTAGTTTCCGTGGCTCCTGCCCGGTCCACTTGACGAATTCGCCCGCTCCTGCGGCGAAGTTAACACGGAAGGCCCCTGGACGGTCGAGGTGCGAGTCCTGGTCTTCGGGATAGTCCTTGGTCACGATAGTTGCAAACGGCTGAGACTTCGGCACCACTCCATCGGGTGCGTAGTAGAAGAACGAGTCACCCCAGCTGATCTCCGGTGATCCGTCGCCAGGTTGCGGCTTGAGTGTAAGCACGCCTCCGAGGCCTTCGATGTACGCGGTGATCTCACCGATGCTCATGCGCAGTTCCTTTCCGCAGACTTAGCGAGGCCAGGGGGTGTGTTGGACAGTCTTCACCGTCCCAAGTTCGCGGTCAATCGTCGGGAATGGTCAATGGCCTTGTTTTCCGCCCGCCTATTCTTGCCCCAGTTCACGCCGGTTAGGTGCGCTGCGCGCGTAGGCGCAGTGCTTGCATGCCGCCGTCGACGGCTATGGACGTTCCCGTTGTGGATCCGGAGAGGGGACTTACTAGGTAGGCAACGGCGCCCGCCACCTCGTCCGCGGAAACCAGCCGGCCATGAGGCTGGCGGGCTTCAAGCGCGTCGCGTTCCGCTGCAGGGTCCGGGGCCGCCTCCAACAGGCGTGAGACCCACGGAGTGTCAGTCGTCCCTGGATTGACGCAGTTCACCCTGATGCCTTCACGGAGGTGGTCGGCCGCCATGGCCTGGGTCAGCGACAGCACGGCACCCTTGGTGGCTGAGTATAAAGCCCGTTGCGGGAGACCGGCCGTAGCGGCAACCGAGCACACGTTCACAATGGCGGCCGACGGCGATTCCCGCAGTGCCGGAAGCGCCGCCCGGGTAACGCGCACTATGCCCACGACGTTGACGTCCCACACCCGGTGCCATTCGTCGTCGCCATTGTCCGCCACGGTGCCCTGAGCGCCGATGCCCGCGTTATTCACCACTATGTCCAGCCGGCCGAACTGCTCCAGGACGGAGCCGACTGCGGCACGGACGGAGCCGTCATTGCTCACGTCGCAAACCGCAGGGAAGGCGCCCCGCGTTGATCTCGTCGGATGACGGTCCAACACCGCGACGCCGGCGCCCAAGGCCTGGAGCCTGCCGACGATCGCATCTCCAATGCCGGATGACCCGCCGGTCACGATGGCCACCAGGCCCTGCAACTCGCTCATGCGCCGGCCCTCTCCCGGTCGGGGTTCCTTCAGGATCAATCTAGCTCCTGACCCGACGTGTTCGGCACCGGATAACGCAGGGCTTTCTGGTTTCCACATCACCCACGGCTGCAGGACCGCCTCGACAAGCCCAGAAGAGCCCGTGACAGCCGCCTAAAACGTTTTCGTTCAGTTCCCGGCATCGAAACCAACCAGCCGCCTGGCTGACGCTTCGTCCAGGATCAGGTCCGTGGCAAGCCCGGCTGCCAGGGCGCCGCGGAGACCGTTGATCTTTGACGCGCCGGACACCACGCAGATCCTCCGCCGGACCTGGCGCAACTGGTCCAGGGAGGGGCCGGTGGAGCGTTCGTTCAGGGTGATGCCGTCCGAGGACCCGTCGGCGCGGAAGAACACGGTGGCCACGTCGCCCACCACGTCGGAGCTCGCCAGCACGTTCAGGTCGGCTTCATCGAGGTAGCCGCCGGCGTACACGTGGCTGGGATAGTCCGCGTCCACAGAGCCGACGCCAAAGATCGCGATGCTCATCCGGGCCTGCAGGTCCAGGATGCGCTGCACGCTTCGCTCATTCCACATGGCCGTTTTCGTGGCGGCATGATCGAAGAAGGCCGGCACGGGGAACTGCTCCACCCTCGCCCCGTAGGCGCTGCCGAAGCGGCGCATGATGTCGCTGGCGTACGTGATGCCGGTGGTCTGCATGTTGCCGGCCCCGTTCAGCTGCACCACCACGGTGTCATGCGTGATCTTCCGGGTCAGGTGCCGGCTGACGGCACTCAGTGTGGAACCCCAGGCCACGCCGATGATCGCGTTGGAGTCGACGAGCGGGCCGATGGTGCGGGCAGCCTGCATGGCCACCCGGTCCAGTGTTTCCGCTTCATTCAAGGTGTCGAGCACCGGCACCACGTGCACATCCACCCTGTATTGGGTCCGAATCAGGCGTTCAAGCTCAGGGCCGGTGTCCAGCGGGCTGCGGATCTGAATCTGCACGAGACCTGTCTCGCGGGCAGTCGCAAGCAGCCGCGAAACCGTGGAACGGGACGTCCGCAGCTCCCTCGCGATGGCGTCCATCGTGAGGTCCTGCATGTAATAAAGCTGGGCGGCGCGAAGAGCTTCGGAATGGCGAGGGCGCGGCACGGCGGCTCCGTTCTGCACGTTTGTGCATAGTGCTTGACGACATTTTCCATTGCTTCGAAGAATAGTGGATACAAGGCGGCGCGCTCCACGGCGGGCCGCTTATGACAGCCCAAGGACCAAACCCAAAGGAGCAGTTTTGGGACTCAAGGATTCATCCGGCCATCCGTTCATCGCCGACGCAGCGGGCACAGCGGCCCGCGCTTCGGTAGCCAGCCTCCGGCAGCGGCCCACAGCCCGGGTTCTGATTGTGGGGGGCGGTATTAACGGCGTCGGAACCTTCCGGGACCTGGCACTGCAGGGAGTGGACGTGGCACTCGTGGAGCGCGGCGACTACTGCCAGGGCGCCAGCGGTGCCTCCTCGCACATGATCCACGGCGGCATCCGCTACCTCGAAAACGGCGAGTTCCGGCTCGTCCGGGAATCCGTGGTGGAACGCAACCGCCTCCTGCGGATCGCGCCCCACTACGTCAAGCCGCTGCAGACCACTATCCCCATCTTCAGCACCTTCTCTGGCGTCCTCTCGGCGCCCTTGCGTTTCCTGACGCACAAGCAGCAGGGCAAGCCGAAGGAGCGCGGCGCGTTCCTCATCAAGCTCGGGCTCAGCCTTTACGACTCCTTCTCCCGTGACGGCGGCAGCGTCCCCCGCCACCAGTTCCGGGGACGGGGGAAGGCACTGGCCGAACTCCCCATGCTGCACCCCGGCGTCAAGTACACCGCCACCTACTTCGATGCCTCCGTCCACAATCCCGAGCGCCTCACGCTGGATGTACTCCAGGACGGCGAGAAGGCAGGGGCTGCAAATCCCGCCAGCAGCGCCCGCGCCAGCAACTACCTCTCGCTGGTCTCGGTCAAGGCCCAATCTGCCGGGTCCAGCACCGTGGAGCTGCGTGATGAACTGACCGGCCAGGTCTTTAATTTCACCGCGGACATCATTGTTAACACCACGGGTGCCTGGGTGGACCTCACCAACCAGGCAATGGGTGCGGCTTCCGCCTTCATGGGCGGCACCAAGGGCTCCCACATTGTCCTTGACCACCCCGGCCTCCTTGCAGCCTGCGGCGGCCGCGAGATTTTCTTTGAACACACAGACGGCCGGATCGTGCTGATCTACCCCATGGGTGACCGCGTGCTTGTTGGCACCACCGACGTGGACGCCGACATGGCGGAGGATGCAGTCTGCACCGAAGCCGAGATCGACTACTTCTTCGACCTCATCGGCCACGTGTTCCCCGACATTGCGGTGAGCCGGGAACAGATCGTCTACACCTTCTCCGGCGTCCGGCCGTTGCCCAGGCACGATGCCACCCAGCCGGGCTTCGTCTCACGCGACTACCGCATCGAGCGGCGCGCCCCCGAAGCCGGCGGCAGCGGCGCCGTCGTCCTCAGCCTCGTTGGCGGGAAATGGACCACGTTCCGGGCGCTTGCCGAGCACCTCAGCAATGACGTCCTCGCCGAACTGGGCATGGAACGGAAAGTCTCGACGGCGAAACTCGCCATCGGCGGCGGCGCAGGCTTCCCGGAGTCTGAAGCCGGTGTCCAGCACTGGATCAAAGCCCAGATGAGCGGATCGCGCGATGCCGACAGGACCGCCGGCCTGCTGACCAGGTACGGGACCCGCGCCGAGGACGTCATCCGCTACCTCGACGGCGGCCCCGACCGCCTGCTCCGTTCAACCCGGGAACTGAGCACACGGGAGCTGGAGTTCATGGCGGCCAATGAGCAGGTGGGCCATCTCGTCGACGTCCTGATCCGGAGGACATCCCTGGCCTTCCGCGGGCTGGTAACGGGCGAGCTGCTGAACGAGGTTGCCGACATCCTGGCGGAACCGCTCGGGTGGGACGCGGCCAGACGCGCCGCCGAAATAGATCACGCTCAGGAGGTGCTTAAGCGGTACCACGGCGTCGAGGTTCACAGCCTCGTCGCCTAAGACCTGTGCACGGGCAGGGCAGCCCGTGCGTAAGGGGCAGGGGCGGGTCCTGCTGGGCCTGCCACTGCCGCCATCAGGGCCAAATCCCTGGCGGCACAGCCGTCCTTCAAACTCCCGAAGGACTTACAACAGAAAACAAGGAGTCAAAGATGTCTCTTGGATTGGTTTTTCTTTCCGAAGTATTCGGAACCGCCATGCTGACCCTCCTGGGCTGCGGCGTCGTGGCGAACGTCGCGCTCAAGGGCACAAAGGGCAACAACGGCGGTTTCCTGATGGTTACGTGGGGATGGGGCATCGCGGTTTTCGCCGGCGTCTACGTTGCCGCCAGTTCCGGCTCCCACCTCAACCCGGCTGTAACCCTGGGCCTTCTCGTCAACGGCAAGGAGGAGTTTGCCTCCGGCGTTCCGGTTAATGCCGCCTCTACTCTGACCTACTTCGCCGGGGAACTTGTGGGGGCGTTCCTGGGGGCCGTGCTTGCATGGCTGGCGCACAAGCAGCACTTCGACGCGGAGCCCGAGCCGGCGAACAAGCTGGGCGTATTTTCCACGGGTCCTGCCATCCGCTCCACGACGTGGAACCTCATCACCGAAATCATCGGCACCTTCGTGCTGGTCTTCGTGATCCTCACTTTCGGCGGCACCCCCTCGGGACTTGGTCCGCTGGCCGTGGCCCTGTTGGTGGTAGGTATTGGCGTCTCCCTGGGCGGCCCCACTGGCTACGCGATCAACCCCGCCCGTGACCTTGGGCCGCGCATCGCCCACGCCGTGCTGCCCATCAAGGGGAAGGGCTCCAGCGACTGGGGCTATTCCTGGATCCCGGTGGTCGGACCCCTGATTGGCGGCACACTGGCCGGCCTGGCCGGTCTGCTCCCGATCGTGTTCACCGCAGCTACGTGATCCGCACCCGTCAATTCCTGGGCGTTTACTCCTTTTCCGAGCTAATCCACTCCTTCGATCCATTCCGCTACCGATAGATCTACCCGCTACAGACAAGGACGTCATCATGAGCCAATACGTAATCGCCATCGACCAGGGCACCACCAGCACCCGGGCCATTGTCTTCGACCAGACAGGCAACATCGTCTCTTCCGGACAGATGGAGCACGAGCAGATCTTTCCGCAGGCGGGGTGGGTGGAGCATGATCCCGCGGAGATCTGGGACAACACCCGCGAGGTCATCGGCTCCGCGCTGTCCAAGGCGAACCTGACCCGGCACGACATCGCCGCGGTCGGCATCACGAACCAGCGCGAGACGGCGGTGGTCTGGGACAAGACCACGGGCAAGGCGATCTACAACGCCATTGTGTGGCAGGACACCCGGACCCAGCCCATCGTGGATGAACTCGCGAAGGACGGTGGGGCGGACCGCTTCAAGCAGAAGGTCGGTTTGCCGCTGGCCACCTACTTCTCCGGAACGAAGATCAAGTGGATCCTGGACAATGTCGACGGTGCCCGGGCTAAGGCCGAGGCCGGGGACCTGGTCTTCGGCAACACGGACGCCTGGGTGCTGTGGAACCTGACAGGCGGCGTGGACGGCGGCGTTCACGTCACCGACGTCACCAACGCCTCCCGGACCCTGTTCATGGACCTCGATTCGCTGCAGTGGGACGAGGAGATCCTGGGCATCTTCGGTGTTCCGGTCTCCATGATGCCGGCCATCAAGTCCTCGTCGGAGGTCTACGGCACGGTCCACACGTCGCAGCTGCTGCGTGAGGTGCCTGTCGCCGGCATCCTCGGTGACCAGCAGGCTGCCACGTTCGGCCAGGCCGCCTTCGAGACCGGTGAAGCCAAGAACACCTACGGCACCGGCTGCTTCCTCATCTTCAACACCGGCGAGGAGATTGTTCACTCCAAGAACGGCCTGCTCACCACCGTCGGGTACAAGCTGGGGGACGCGGCCCCGCACTACGCGCTGGAAGGGTCCATCGCCGTCACCGGTTCACTCATCCAGTGGCTGCGGGACAACCTGGGCATGATCAGCAGCGCCCCGGAAGTGGAGAAGCTGGCGGCGTCCGTGCCGGACAACGGCGGCGTCTACATCGTTCCGGCCTTCTCGGGGCTGTTCGCGCCGTACTGGCGGTCCGATGCACGTGGAGCCATCGTGGGCCTGACGCGGTACGTCAACAAGAACCACATCGCCAGGGCAGCCCTGGAAGCCACCGCCTTCCAGACCCGTGAGGTGCTGGACGCCGTTAACGCGGACTCGGGCGTTCCGCTGAGCGAGCTGAAGGTCGACGGCGGCATGGTCGCCAACGATGCGCTGATGCAGTTCCAGGCGGACATCCTGGGCGTCCCCGTCATCCGGCCCAAAGTGGTGGAGACCACCGCCCTCGGGGCGGCCTATGCGGCCGGCCTCGCGGTCGGGTTCTGGAAGGATCTCGGCGAGCTGTCCGCCAACTGGTCCGAGGACAAGCGCTGGGAGCCGAACCTGGACACGGAAGAGCGGGAACGGCAGCTGCGGCTATGGAGGAAGGCAGTGACCAAATCCATGGACTGGGTGGACGAGGACGTGAGGTAACAGACAGGTAGCTGCAACGACGGCCCGGTCCCCATGCATTGCACGGGGACCGGGCCGTTTTCTATCACTCAGGTTGCGCTAATCGTCGTCGTGATCGTCATCATCGTCACCGGGCGTCGCGACCTGGGCGCGTGGAGTCTTGGCGTAGACATCCTTGCTCACCGTATACGCGTGATTGTCGAGGCTCAGGGCCTGCCGGTTGATCCCCCGCAGCTGGTCCTTGCTGAGCTTCTTGATCCTGACGAGGTCCATGGTCTCCTGTTCCGCCCCGCCCACGGCTGTCACCCTCACCAGGCCCGTGCCCTGTGAGTAGAACTTCCTTTGATGGCCCGCGCTGGCCGGCTCCAGTGGATTGTATTCGTCGATCACCAGCACGTCCTTGTAGTGGCCGGTGGGGACCCGGACCTGCTGATGCTTCTTCAGAACATCCCCGCAGTCCAAAAAATCAACCTCCGGAGCGTAAGCCTGGACGTAGTGCGGTGCGCTGATCCGGGGCTTGGCCTTCATCGCGATTCCCGCCTGCGCTTTGTCCAGCCCGCTGATGAAGGTGCTGGGGGCACCCACAAACTTTCCGTTCTCGAACTCCTCGGGGTATTCCCCGAACAGCCACACGTCGCCCTGCCGGTTCTGGGCAAAGAAGGCGAGCTCCGACTCCACGAGCTCGCCGTCGCTGTAGTCCCTGTCCCACATCACAACGGTTTTCACGCCGTCCACCACCTTGGTCAGCCCTGTCACGGTGTGGACCACCGTCCGGCTCGTGGTTTCAGTGGCTGTCTTGACGGTGCCGGTGGTCGTATATTGCATGCCCGGTTTCAGTGGAAACCACTTGTTATCGACTTTCGGTTTTTTCGGGAAGGCCGTGCGGTCGAATCTGATGGCCGAGCCGGGACCGCACAGCTCCTCCTGGGGAGCTGCGGCGGCCGCAGCGGCCCGGGCAGGGGCAGCCGCGGCGGCGCCCGACGTCGACGTGACAGTGGCTAAAACCAGCATGAGCGCGGAACCCAGCGCCGTCAGGCGTTTCTTGTACTGGACCATTTTTGCTGCCTTTCTCTCGGGATGTTAGTCGTTGCTGGCAAGGCACGCACAGACCAGGGGAGAGAGGCTGATAGCGCGGGAGGCAGTGGTTGCGGGGGAGACACGGACCGCGCAGGATCTTCGATCCTGCGCCCAGGCAAACAGTCCACTGCAGGCTCCTCAAGCCCAGACCGTTGCCCTGCCCCCATACGCTCTGCTGCACATGGTGGACCTGCCGGGGCTGTTTGGCAATGCCGATTTGCTTCCTTTGTCTCCTTCCTTGGACGCGGACCCTCCGCAGCGGTTCTTCTTCCCCTCTTAGCCGGCTGCTCCACCGGTCGGGCAGAAGCTGTTTCAGCACGAACCCCGCGGAGACGCTAGAGTAGTTTCATGCGTGCGATCCTCCTGCTTAGCTAGCCGCCCGGTACCCCGGATATTCGGACTACCGAGCGGCCGCCCCTCCATGTAGAGGGGCTTTTGTGTGTCCGGGACGGATTCCCGGCAGAGGCGGCAGGGGATCAGACCGTTATGACAGACAGACGTCATGACAGAACAGAAGAGGGCAGCAGTGAGCGTTCAGCCGGAGACCGAAACCGGAGCAACAGCAGGTGGAGCCGAAAGCCCCGAAGAGGGTGCCTACAGCTTCGCGGCGATGGAGGCCCGGTGGCCGCAAGTGTGGGAGGACCTGAAGGTCTTCACCCCCGCGGACGACGGTTCGCGTGAGCGCCGCTATGTCCTGGACATGTTCCCCTACCCATCCGGCGACCTTCACATGGGCCACGCCGAGGCGTTTGCCATGGGCGACGTCGTGGCACGGTATCTGCGCCAGCAGGGTTACGACGTCCTGCACCCCATTGGTTGGGATTCCTTCGGGCTTCCGGCCGAGAACGCGGCCATCAAGCGCAACGCGCACCCGAGCGAGTGGACCTACGCCAACATCGAGACGCAGGCAGCCTCGTTCAAGCGCTACGCCATTTCTGCTGACTGGTCCCGCCGCCTGCACACCTCCGATCCGGAGTACTACCGCTGGACCCAGTGGCTGTTCAAGCGCTTCTACGAGCGCGGCCTCGCTTACCGCAAGGACTCGCCGGTCAACTGGTGCCCGAAGGACCTGACCGTGCTGGCCAACGAGCAGGTGGTCAACGGTGCCTGCGAGCGCTGCGGCACGGCCGTGACCAAGAAGTCCCTGAACCAGTGGTACTTCAAGATCACCGATTACGCCGACCGGCTGCTGGATGACATGTCCGAGCTGCAGGGGCACTGGCCCGAGCGGGTACTGGCAATGCAGCGCAACTGGATCGGACGTTCGGAAGGTGCCCATGTTCGCTTCGTGATCGAGGCGTCGGACGGACGTGCCGAACGCGAAGTCACCGTCTTCACCACGCGTCCGGACACCCTGTACGGCGCCACCTTCTTCGTCGTTGCAGCGGACGCACACCTGGCTTTGGACCTGGTCACCCCTGAACACCACGACGCACTCATGGCCTACCGCGAAAAGGTCAAGGCGCTCTCGGACATCGAACGCCAGTCCACCGAGCGCGAAAAGACCGGTGTGTTCACCGGCCGCTACGCCATTAACCCGCTGAACGGTGAAAGGCTGCCCGTCTGGGCCGCGGACTACGTCCTGGCCGACTATGGCACGGGCGCCATTATGGCTGTGCCCGCGCACGACCAGCGCGACCTCGACTTCGCCAGGGAGTTCAGCCTGCCGGTGCGTGCGGTGCTGGACACCGGCGAGGAGGACCCCGCCGTCTCCGGCAAGGCAACGGCCGGGGAAGGCACGCTCATCAACTCCGGACCCCTGGACGGTATGCCGAAGGGCGACGCGATTCCCGAGGCCATCAGGATTCTCGAGGACCAGGGCACCGGGGAGAAGTTTGTGAACTTCCGGCTGCGCGACTGGCTCCTGAGCCGGCAGCGCTTCTGGGGCACCCCGATCCCCATCATTCACTGTGCCGAGTGCGGCGAAGTGCCAGTACCTGACGACCAGCTGCCCGTCGAATTGCCGTCGGACCTGCGGGGCGAGGCACTGTCGCCGAGAGGCACCTCCCCGCTGGCGGCAGCCGCCGAATGGGTCAACGTCGAATGCCCGAACTGCGGACGGGCAGCCCAGCGGGACACGGACACCATGGACACGTTCGTGGACTCCTCCTGGTACTTCCTGCGCTTCGTCTCCCCGCACTTCACAGAAGGTCCGTTCGATCCGGCAAAGATCAACGAATGGATGCCGGTGGGCCAGTACGTGGGCGGCGTGGAGCACGCCATCCTGCACCTGCTCTACGCCCGCTTCTTCACCAAGGTCATCCATGACATGGGCCTCCTGGCAGCGGACGAGCCCTTCAGCGCCCTGCTCAACCAGGGGCAGGTCCTCAACGGCGGCAAGGCCATGAGCAAGTCCCTGGGCAACGGCGTGGACCTGGGGGAGCAGCTGGACAAGTTCGGCGTGGACGCCGTCCGGCTGACCATGATCTTCGCCTCCCCGCCGGAGGACGACGTCGACTGGGCGGACGTTTCGCCGTCGGGATCAGCCAAGTTCCTTGCCCGCGCCTGGCGGCTGGGTCAGGATGTTGCCAGCAAGCCCGGCGTCGACTTCAGCACCGGCGACCGCGCCCTGCGGTCGGTCACGCACCGCACGATTGCCGACGCTGCGGAACTGCTGGACAACAACAAGTTCAACGTTGTGGTGGCCAAGCTCATGGAACTGGTCAACGCCACGCGCAAGACCATCGACGCCGGAGCCGGCGGCGCGGATCCCGCCGTCCGCGAGGCAGCGGAAGCTGTGGCGGTCATCCTGAGCCTGTTCGCGCCCTACACCGCCGAGGACCTGTGGAACGTGCTGGGGCACCCCGCCTCGGTGGCCAACGCGGGTTGGCCGTCCTACGACAAGGCCTTGCTGGTGCAGGACACCATCACCGCCGTGGTGCAGGTCCAGGGCAAGGTCAGGGACCGTCTCGAGGTTTCCCCCGACATCTCCGAGGATGAGCTGCGCGAACTGGCGCTGGCTTCCGAGAATGTCCAGCGGGCACTGGACGGGCGCGGGATCCGCACAGTCATCGTGCGCGCCCCTAAACTGGTCAACATCGTCCCGGCCTAGGTTCCCTATTCACCGGCCGGGCACCGGCCGCCGGTTTTCCCGGCGGCCGGCCCGATCTGCAGGAGGTGCGCCGTGATCGACCGTGAGCCGGGCGCCTGGCTGTGGCTGAAGGACCATCTGGCCCGCCTCCGCCAAGCCACCGTTCCCGGGCGGGCGCCGTCCTCGGCGGAACCCGCCGTCGTCGTACGCACCGCAGTGGTGACGGACTCCGCCGCCGCGCTGCCCGCCGACTGGGTGCGCGGCATCTCCCTGGACGGCCGGCTCGCGGTGGTGCCCATGCCTGTCATGGTGGGCGAGGAGATCTACGGCGAGGGAGAGGACGACATCGCCGAGACCATCGCGGTTGCCCTCGCGGCGGCCACACCGGTGAAGACGTCCAGGCCATCCCCCGGGCAGTTTGAACAGGCGTACCAGGCAGCAGCGGCGCGCGGCTATGAGTCCGTGGTGTCCATTCATATCTCGGGCGACCTCTCCGGCACGGCCGATGCTGCCCGGATCGCATCCGCCCGCGTAGGGATTCCGGTGGAGGTGCTGGACAGCCGGACTGTAGGCATGGCCCAGGGGCTGGCGGTGCAAAGCGCCGTTGTCGCTGCGGCTGATGGCCGCAACGCCGAGGAAGTCCGGAAATTCGCTGAGGAACGCCTCGCCAAGACCAAGGTCTACTTCTACGTACCGAGCCTGGAACAGCTGCGGCGGGGCGGGCGGATCGGGGCAGCTGCCTCCCTGGTGGGAACGGTGTTCTCGATCAAGCCGATCCTCGCGGTCGACGGCGGCAAGATCGTACCGCTGGAGAAGATCCGTTCCGCGGCGAAGGCCGTTGCGCGGCTGGAGGAGCTCGCGGCTGCTGACGCAGCAGGCAGACCGCCGGGGGAAGCCCGGCTGGCCATCCACCATTTCGGCAACCAGTCCGAAGCCGAGCTCCTCGCCGCCCGGCTGGCCGCCGCCCTGCCGGACATCCCGCCGGCACAGATCAGTGCTCTGCCGGCGGTGCTCGCGGCCCACGCCGGGCTCGGTGTCCTCGCGGTGATCGTCAGTGAGAGCACCGTCTGCGGCGCCGGCGTCCTCAGCCCCGCACCCGAAGCGGAGCCGTAACCGGGCGGGACCTCTGAAGCTGCCCTAACCACGAATCTGCTCTGTCCACGAAACTGCTCTATCCACATAGCCAGAACGCGGCCTGTTGGCCGCTATGACGCCGCTCTTACCGTGGTGGGTATGTCACGCCGGACCACGGGACCTGCAGCCACTGATTCCATGCTGCCTGCCAGTCGCCTGGCCGCCACGCTGGGCCCTGCCCGCGTGGATCCCGCTGAGGCGGATGGTGGCCCGAACGGGCCGCCAGGTCTGCTCGACATGGCCGGCGGAAAGGACTTTTCGTTCGTTGGTGGAGCGGGGGCCAACAGTCCTCCACCCGCTTCCCTCCGCACAGTGCCGGCACGCGTGAGGTGGCGTCTGGGGCTCCGGACTGCGGTGTTGCTGGGCGTCCTGTCGCTGGTGGCCGGCGGATGGTTCTGGTGGCGGGTTGCGACTGCGGTTCCGGAGGTGGCGCCATTGAGCGCCGTCACGGAGGCTGGCATCGCCGACGCCGGAGCCGGTACCACTGCCGGGGAGGATGACAAGGGATCTGCGGGCAGTGCGGGCGACGGCGGGCAGCCCGGATCCGGAGGGGACGGCGCCGGGGACTCCGGGGGTACCGCGGTGGTGCATGTCGCGGGAGCCGTGAAGAAGGCCGGCGTGGTGAAGTTACCCAAGGGGAGCCGCGTCCACGATGCCATTGTGGCGGCCGGCGGTGGAACGGCTGCGGCCGACCTCAACCGGCTCAATCTCGCTTCGGTCCTGGAGGACGGCCAGAAGATCCACGTCCCGCGCCAGGGGGAACCGCTCCAGCAGGAGGCTGCCGCCCCGGGAGGGCAGCCGGCAGGTTCCACGCCGACAGGTTCAGGAACCGCAGGCACCGGATCGGGTGCCTCCGACGGCGGCAGCGGCACAGCCGGGCCCAAGGTCAACCTCAACACTGCCACAGCCGAGGACCTGGACGGCCTGCCGCGGGTGGGGCCTGTACTGGCTCAGCGCATCGTTGACTGGCGCGCAGAGCACGGCAGCTTCAAGGCCGTGGAGGAACTGGACGCCGTCGACGGTGTCGGCCCTAAAATGCTGGAGGCTCTGCTGCCGCTGGTGACGGTCTGACATGGACGGCAACCGGGCACACAGGGTCAGCCGCTGGCACCGTTACGTCGAGGCTGCGGTCCGCGACACGGCCGGGAAGGACCGCCCCGGTGGTGCTGCATCTGTTGATGATGCACCTGCGAACATCCCTGCCGCCGGCGCTCCGGTCAGAGACACTATCGCTTCCAGGGACACTGTTGCTTCCAAGGACACTGTTGCTTCCAAGGACACAGGTGCTTCCAGGGACAATGTTGTTTCCAATGACACGGTCGCTTCAATGCGCCGGCTTGGCTTGCTTCGCCTGAGTGCATTCCGTGACCGGATGCGGTCCCGGCTGGTTCCCGAGGAACGTGCCGCCGGAGATGACGACGCAAGACGGCGCCGGCTGGACCTTCGCCTCGTGCCGGCTGCCCTAGTCGTCTGGGCCGCCGCCGGTGCCGCTCCCTGGTTGGCTCCGGCATGGTTGCTTGGCCTGTGTTTGGTGATGACCGGCGCCGCTGCCCTGGTGCTGGCCGGGACCTTGCGGCAGCGGCGCAGAGCCGGCGTGTCCACAACCGGCACTCAGACTGGTGGCAAGCCCTCGGCCTGCACACCCCCCGCCTGGACGCCCTCAACCTGCAGGCCCTCGGGCCGGAGCTTCCCGCTGACCATGGCGGCAGCACTGTTCCTTGCCGCGGCCACGGCGGCGCACTCAGCCGTCTCATCCGCGCAGCGGCACGAAGGGCCGGTGGCCGCGGCCATCGCTGAGAAGGCATCCTCCCTTGCGGAACTGGAAATCACCGGCGCCCCGCGTGCCCTGACAGCATCTGGCGGTCCAGGCCTGTCATCCCGGTGGGCGGTGAACGCCACCATCAAGTCGCTGAGCACCGGCGGGCAGCTGCTCAGGGCCGACACGGCTGTTGTGATTATGGGCGGGCCCGGCTGGCAGCACGTGATTCCGGGTCAGAAGGTCCGGGCCGCTGGAAAACTCCGTCCTGCCGATCCCGGGCAGGTGGAGGCGGGCCTACTGGCGACATCGTCCTCCCCTCTGCCACTTGAACCGGCCGGTGCCTTGACGGCCGGGCCGGCGTCGCTGGGTCGGGACTTTGCACGGGCAGCCGGCTGGTTGAATCCTGATGCCAGGGGACTCCTGCCGGGCATGGTCACGGGGGATACGGGCAATCTGGACGAACAGCTGGAGGTGTCAATGCAGACCGTGGGCCTGACGCATCTGACTGCCGTGAGCGGCGCGAACTGCAGCCTGATTTTGGGAGCGCTGCTGCTGGCGGCCAGAAGCCTGCGGCTTCCCCGGCTGCCAGCGGCACTCGTCGCCTTGGCCGGCCTGGGCCTGTTTGTGCTCATGGTCGGACCCGATGCCAGCGTCCTGAGGGCCTCCCTGATGGGTGCGATAGCTCTGGTGTCCCTCGCAGGTGGAAGAACCGGCCGTGGCCTGAGTTTCCTCTGTCTTGCGGTGATCGGCCTCCTGCTCATTGACCCTGCGCTCGGCACCAGCTTCGGTTTCCTGCTCTCCGTCCTGGCGACTCTCGGAATCATTCTGCTCGGCAGGCAGATTGTGGGGTGGGTTCCGCTTGCCGTTCCGCGCTGGGTGGCCGCGGGCCTCGCCGTGCCGCTATCCGCCCAACTGCTCTGCGGCCCGGTGGTTGTGCTGCTGCAGCCTCAGTTCGCCACGTATTCGTTGCTGGCCAATGCGCTGGTGGCTCCGCTCGTGGCGCCGGTAACCATCCTGGGCACCATGGCCGTACCGCTTGTTCCGCTGGCGCCATTCCAAGCAGCCGCGCTGATCGGAGCTGCCGGGCTCTTTGCAACAGGGGTGGCTGGAGTGGCGAGGTTTATGGCGGGGCTGCCCGGCGCGGCCCCGCCCTGGCCCGAGGGCCCCTTTGGCATGTTCACCATGGTGCTGTTTTCGGCTCTCACCGTCCTTGTTGTCTGGCTCGCCGCCCGCCCCCGCTGGACGCTGCAGGCGGTTTACGCGGCACACCGCGCGCTGACCGAAGCGCTTGAGCGGAGCGAGCGCCGAAAGCACCCGTCCACGCGGAAGTATGGGTCGACCCGGCAGTACCTGTGGCCCGGCACAGTGGGATCATCCCGCCGTCCCGCGCGCGGCTTGGTGCGGCGGGTGACCCGTGGAAGGCTTAGAATCAGTAGTCCGTACCCCAGGAGGAACCAAGAGTGGCGGCAGCCCAGACGCAACGATCCAAAACGTCGGCGGCCAATTCGGCCACCTGGCGGGACGTGACACCCGCCGGAGTGGTGCTGATCACCGGCCCGGAGGAATACCTCGGCATCCGGGCCATGGACCGTGTCCGCGCACAGGTCCGTGCCGCGGCCCCCGACGTGGAAGTGACGCGGCTCAACGCCGGAAGCTATGAAGCAGGCTCGCTGGCCATGAACGTCAGTCCCTCGCTGTTTGGCGAAAGCAAGCTCATCGAGGTCGAAGGCCTCGAGTCCATGAACGATGCTTTCCTGGCCGACGCCCTGACCTACCTGAAGCAGCCCGAACAGGACGCTGTCCTGGTCCTGCGGCACGGCGGCGGCGCCCGCGGAAAGAAACTTTTGGACGCGGTCAAGGCCGGAGGGTGGCCCGTTGTCGACTGCCAGCCGCTGAAGAAGGACGCTGAGAAGACCGCATTCGTCGTTGCTGAATTCAAAGCCGCCTCGCGGCGCATCGAACCGGACGCGGTGCAGGCTCTCGTGAATGCAGTCGGTGCCAACCTGTCAGAGCTCGCCGCGGCGTGCAGCCAGTTGATCTCGGATGCCTCGACAACAGTGTCGGCAGACACGGTCGAGCGCTACTACGGCGGCCGGATAGAGGCGACGGCATTCAAAGTGGCAGACGCTGCCATGGCGGGAAACGGCCCGCTGGCGCTGTCCACGCTCCGCCATGCGCTGGCCACGGGAGCCGACCCCGTGCCGCTGGTGGCCGCCCTGGCCGCCAAGCTGCGGACGGTTGCCAAAGTAGCCGGGGCCCAGGGGTCATCGGCGCAGATCGCCAAGCAGCTGGGCATGCAGCCGTGGCTTGTGGAACAGGCGCAGCGTGACGTCAGGCGTTGGACGCCGGAGGGCCTGGCCCGTTCCATCCAGGTAACGGCGGAAGCCGACGCCCAGGTCAAGGGACTTTCCCGCGATCCGGTATACGCGGTGGAGCACGCCGTCACCGTCATCGCCACGTCGGCCCGCGGCCGCTGACGGCGGCTGGATTATAGAGGCGGCTGGGTTAAAGAGATATGGCCGGCACCATCCGGTGCCGGCCATAACCATCAGTTCAGTTGAACTGGAAAACCTTAGAGTGCGTTGACCTTCTTGGAGATCGCCGACTTGCGGTTTGCAGCGTTGTTCTTGTGCAGAACACCCTTGCTGACAGCCTTGTCCAGCTTACGGCTGGCAGTAACGAGCGCAGTAGTAGCAGCGTCCTTGTCAGTGGACTCAACGGCTGCGTTGACGGCGCGAATGGCAGTCTTCAGCTCGGACTTGACGGCGTTGTTACGCTGGCGAGCCTTTTCGTTGGTCAGGATGCGCTTCTTCTGGGACTTGATATTTGCCACGTGTGAACTCTCTTTTTAATGCGGAAATGGTCTAGAGGGCTTTCAGGCTGGCCATTGACTGAGCGGCGTGGGGATACCTATGGCGGCCAACCATCAGTGGCCGTCGACCTGCACGGACACACAGCTGTAAATAGTAGCAGAATCCGGGGCGGAAGGGCCATTTGGCGGGTTGCGGCGCGTCCCGGAGCCGCCAGTGCATGGGGATGCTGCATGGCCGGGATGCCGCGGAAGCCTGCGGCCCACCTGGAGCCAGGCGCCGGGCACAGTTCTGAATGTACTGCACGGGGCCCGAACGTGGGAGACTAGAGGTTCAGAAACGCGGCAGCAGCAGGACGGCAGGACATTGCCGGAATGACGCCGCTGAAATGCCAACAGTAAGGACCCTGCGTGTCTCCCATGGCCCGCACCGCCCCGGTGCCCGCCGCGACAGATCCGGCCATCATTCGGAATTTCTGCATCATCGCGCACATTGACCACGGTAAGTCCACCCTGGCCGACCGCATGCTGCAGTTCACCGGCGTCGTGCAGTCCCGCGACATGAAGGCCCAGTATCTGGACCGCATGGATATCGAGCGAGAGCGCGGCATCACCATCAAATCCCAGGCTGTCCGCATGCCTTGGGAACTGGATGGTGTGAACTACGCGCTGAACATGATCGACACGCCGGGCCACGTGGACTTCACTTATGAGGTGTCCCGTTCCCTGGCCGCCTGCGAAGGTGCGGTTCTCCTGGTGGACGCAGCGCAGGGCATTGAGGCCCAGACGCTGGCCAACCTGTACCTGGCCATGGAGAACGATCTCACCATCATCCCGGTCCTGAACAAGATCGACCTCCCGGCCGCCCAGCCCGAAAAGTACGCCGCCGAACTGGCCAGCCTCATCGGCGGGGACCCCGAGGACGTGCTGCTGGTCTCGGGGAAGACCGGCGTCGGCGTCGAGGCGCTGCTGGACAAGATCGTGCGCGACCTGCCTGCACCGGTCGGCGATCCGGAGGCACCTGCCCGGGCCATGATCTTTGATTCCGTCTACGACACGTACCGCGGCGTGGTCACGTACGTCCGCGTGGTTGACGGCATGCTCCACCCGCGCGAGCGCATCCAGATGATGTCCACGAAGGCCAGCCATGAGCTCCTGGAAATCGGCGTCAGTTCCCCGGAGCCGACCCCCTCCAAGGGCCTCGGCGTCGGCGAGGTGGGCTACCTCATTACCGGCGTGAAGGACGTCCGCCAGTCGAAGGTGGGTGACACCGTCACCAACCTCGCCAAGCCTGCCGCGGAATCGCTGAGCGGCTACGCGGATCCCAAGCCGATGGTGTTCTCAGGCCTCTATCCGCTGGACGGCACCGACTACCCTGTGCTGCGCGACGCGCTGGACAAGCTCAAGCTGAACGACGCAGCCCTGATCTACGAACCGGAGACCTCCGCAGCCCTCGGCTTCGGCTTCCGCGTGGGCTTCCTCGGCCTCCTGCACCTGGAGATCGTCCGTGAGCGCCTCGAACGCGAATTCAACCTGGACCTGATCTCCACCGCGCCGAACGTGGTCTACGAGGTCACGCTCGAGGACAAGAACGTGGTCACCGTGACGAACCCCAGCGAGTTCCCCTCCGGAAAGATCAACGAGGTCCGCGAGCCCATGGTGGCCGCGACCATCCTGGCCCCCAACGAGTTCGTCGGTGCCATCATGGAGCTGTGCCAGGGCCGCCGCGGCGTCATGCGCGGCATGGATTACCTGTCCGAAGACCGCGTTGAGCTGCGGTACTGGATGCCGCTGGCCGAGATCGTCTTCGACTTCTTCGATCTGCTCAAGTCCAAGACCCGCGGCTACGCCTCCCTGGACTGGAAGGCCGACGGCGAACAGGTCGCCGACCTCGTCAAGGTGGACATCCTGCTGCAGGGCGAACAGGTGGACGCCTTCAGCGCCATCACCCACAAAGACAAGGCCTACGCCTACGGTGTGATGATGACCGGCAAGCTGCGCGAGCTCATCCCGCGCCAGCAGTTCGAGGTGCCCATCCAGGCTGCCATCGGTTCGCGGATCATCGCCCGTGAATCCATCCGCGCCATCCGCAAGGACGTTCTGGCCAAGTGCTACGGCGGTGACATCTCCCGTAAGCGCAAACTGCTGGAAAAGCAGAAGGAAGGCAAGAAGCGCATGAAGATGGTGGGGCGGGTGGAAGTGCCGCAGGAAGCCTTCATCGCAGCCCTGACCACCGACGAATCCAAGGACAAGGCCAAGAAGTAGTGATGACCGTGGCCGGAATCTCCGGAGGCCGCACACATGCCTAGCGTTCTTCCCCTGGGTGACCCGGCTCCGTCGGACGGCCTGCTGCCGCAGCAGGCGGCGGACGGTGCAGCCGACCGTGCCTTCGGGCTTTATGTGCACATCCCGTTCTGCGCGGTGCGCTGCGGGTACTGCGACTTCAACACCTACACCGCAACCGAACTCGGCGGCGGTGCTTCCCAGGACGCCTACGCCTCCACCGCCATCTCCGAAGTGGACTTTGCCGTGCGGGTCCTCGAGCAGTCGGGCCTGCCTGCCAGGAAGCTGCGCACGGTGTTCTTCGGCGGCGGAACGCCAACGCTTTTGCCGGCAGAGGACCTGGCCAGAATCCTTGGCGCGGCCATAGACCGGTGGGGGATCGAACCGGGTGCCGAAGTGACCACGGAGGCCAACCCGGACTCGGTCACGCCGGAATCCCTGCAACTGCTCGCCGACGCGGGCTTCACACGGGTGTCCTTCGGCATGCAGTCCGCGGTGCCCCGCGTGCTGAAGGTCCTTGACCGCACTCATAGTCCGAGCCGTGTCCCGCTTGTGGTGCAGTGGGCGCGCGACGCGGGGCTCGCGGTCAGCCTGGACCTGATCTACGGAACGCCGGGGGAGTCCCTTGAGGACTGGCGCTATTCCCTGGAAACCGCCTTGTCGTACCAGCCGGACCACATCAGCGCCTACGCGCTGATCGTTGAGGACGGCACCAAGCTCGCCGCCCAGATCCGCCGGGGTGAAGTACCCGGAATCGACGACGACGACCACGCCGACAAATATGAACTCGCCGACCAGATGATCACCGACGCCGGGCTCCGATGGTACGAGGTCAGCAACTGGTCCGCCACTGCCGAACAGGCATGCCGTCACAACCTGGCCTACTGGCGCGGGGATGACTGGTGGGGCGTCGGACCCGGCGCCCACTCGCACGTCGGCGGTGTCCGCTGGTGGAACGTGAAGCACCCCACCGCCTACGCAGGCAGACTCGGTTCCGGGGTGTCGCCCGCTGCCGGCCGCGAGACCCTCGATGCCGGAACCCGTGCAATGGAACGGATCATGCTCGAGGCCCGCCTGGCTTCAGGACTCGCCGTCAGCACCCTGTCGGACCAGGGGAGGCATGCAGTTGCAGGCCTTATTGCCGACGGGCTCGTGGAGCCTGCCGAGGCCTTCCGGGGCAGCCTTGTCCTGACGCTCAAGGGACGCCTGCTCGCTGACGCCGTGGTCCGCAGGATCCTGCCGGACTAGCGCTGGGCCCACGCCCGCAGGGTTCCCTGGCCGAGCTTACGAGGCTAGGGTGCGCTGGGCCCACGCCCGCAGGGTTCCCTGGCCGAGCTTGCGAGGCTAGGGTGCGGGTGGGGATTACTTGATCCAGCGGAGGTTGTACGGGTACCGGTGCGGCTGGCCCCGGTTCACGTGGATGCCGGCCGAGACCGAGAAGCACGTCAGTGCAATCCAGATCAGGGTCGCGAGCACGGCGAAGATGTTGCCCACCACCGGAAGGAGCACCAGGAGGTTGGCCACGACAGCCGCGATGGTAGGCGGCAGGGTGAAGTTGAGGGCTTCCTTGGATTCCTGGGCTGTGAACGGGCCACGGTCCTTGAAGATCAGATAGATCAGCAGCGCCGGCACGCAGCCGAGGATGCCGCCGAAGTGCGACAGGGTTGCCCACTGGCGGTCTTCGCTGGCGGTCAGCGGAAGCGCATTCGCAGGCACGCCATGGTACTGGGGCCGGTCAGGGCCGGACTGGAGGTCCCTGCGGTCGCGAGCGTCGTCTGCCACGGTATGTCTTCCTTAAACGTACGTTGGTGCGGTGTTGCCGGTAGTTCAGGTTCGCGGCCGGCCGGCAGAACCGGGACGGCGGCAGCGCGAGTGGCGCCCTTCCAAGAATACTGGGTCGCGAACGCATTGGACGACCGGCTCCCCGGTCAGCGGATTACGGACAGGGCGGCAACCGCGGCCTCAGCTAGGGCACCGTAAGGAAGTCGATGACTTCCTCCACCCTGCCCAGCAGGGCCGGTTCGAGATCGGCGTAGGTGCGGACCGCCCCCAGCAGCTTCTGCCAGCCCAGCCCGATGTCTTCCTTCGTCTCGTGCGGCCAGCCAAAGGCTGCGAGGATCCCGGTCTTCCAGTCGGTGCCGCGGGGGATCACGGGCCACTGTGGGATGCCGAGGACCGACGGCCGGATCGCCTGCCACACGTCCACGTAGGGGTGGCCCACAATGAGAACATTTCCCGCCGCGCCGGGAGAGGCCATGACGGCGTCCGCGATGCGGGACTCCTTGGAATCGGGGACCAGATGGTCCACGAGGACTCCCAGCCTGCGGCCGGGCCCCGGGCGGAACGCCGCCACGGCGCCCGCCAGATCGTCAATGCCGTGCAGGGGCTCGACGACGATGCCCTCCACCCGGAGGTCATCACCCCAGACCTTCTCAACGAGTTCGGCGTCGTGCTTTCCCTCAACCCAGATGCGGCTGGCCTTGGCCACCTGGGCGCGCTGGCCCTCGACGCGGACGGACCCGGAGGCCGTCCGGCCGGGCGGAACCAAGCCTGCCTTTTTGGCGGCCGGCGCAGGAGGCATCAGCCGGATGGGCCGGCCTTCCAGCAGGAACCCGAAACCGAGTTTGAAGGAGCGTGATTTGCCGCGCCGGTCCTCAAGGGCCACAACGTGCATGCCGCCTGACTTCTCCACCCGGACCACAGCACCCACCCAGCCGGACTGGACATCTTCAAGCACCATCCCGCGCTCGACTGGAACCTCGGGCAGCTCGTTCTTGGCGGGCGCTGAAATTTCCTGCGGGCCCCAGGACTGGTACTGCATCGATAACACCGCTTTGCACTAGGAGTCGGCCGCCCGTCACAGGAAAGGCCTCCGGCGGACACGGCTCCGGATTTCGCCCGAAGCGGTACCAATGCTAACAACGGGCGGACTCATATTAGACTTGTTAGCACTTAGGGATGTCGAGTGCTAACCATGACGCCGGGCAATGCCCTGCTGGTGCCCAGGAACGGTCGATCGGAGGTGGATTGTGAGCGAACCGCGCAAGCTTGAAGTGCTGCGCGCCATTGTCGAGGACTACGTTCATTCCCGCGAACCCGTGGGATCCAAGGCGCTTGTTGAGCGCCACCACCTGGGCGTTTCCAGTGCAACCATCCGCAACGACATGGCAGCCCTGGAAGATGAGGGACTCATTACTGCACCGCATACCAGCGCCGGCAGGATTCCCACTGACAAGGGGTACCGGCTGTTCGTTGACCAGATCTCGGCTGTCAAGCCGCTGTCTGCCGCTGAGCGGCGGGCGATCCAGTCACTGCTGGAGGGCTCCGAGGATCTCGACGACGTCCTTGACCGTACGGTAAGGCTCCTGGCGCAACTGACCAACCAGGTCGCCGTCGTGCAGTATCCGCACCTGAGCCGGGCCGTGGTGCGGCACATCGAATTCGTTCAGATGGCGCCCCGCAAGGTCCTGATCGTGCTGATTGCCGACTCGGGGAAGGTCGAGCAACGTGTCATCGACGTCGGCCAGGAACTCAGCGATGATGCGCTGACGTCACTCCGCACCCGCTTCCTCACCGGCCTTGCCGGCACTCCGCTGACCCTGCTGCCCCAGCACTCGGCGGCTGTCGTCGCAGGCTGCGCCCCCAACGAGCGCCCTGCGGCGCACGCCCTGAGCAAGGCCCTCGAAGCGCTCTCGCACAGCAGCCGGGAAGACCGCATGGTCATGGCCGGCACGGCCAACCTCGCGCGGTCCAATGTCGACTTCCCGCTCAGCATCGGCCCCGTACTCGAGGCGCTCGAGGAGCAGGTGGTCATGCTCCGCCTCCTCAGCGAGATGGCCCAGGACCACCGCGGCATCGCTGTCAGCATTGGACGGGAAAACCCCTACGACGGCCTGGCCGAGGCGTCGGTGGTCGCCACCGGCTACGGGCCGGACGCCACCGCCAAGGTCGGCATCCTCGGGCCCACCCGCATGGACTATCCCACCACCATGGCCGCCGTTCGAGCGGTGGCCCGCTACCTTTCGAGGATTCTCGGCCCGTAACCGCACGGTCCGTGACCCCGGCACCCCAGGCACCATAACCAGGAGAAGATACAGACTTGAGCAGCCACTACGACGTTCTCGGAGTCTCCCCGGAAGCCACCGGAGAAGAAATCAAAAAGGCCTACCGCAAGCTGGCCCGTACCCTGCACCCGGACGTCAACCCGGGCCCGGAGGCTTCTGACCGCTTCAAGGCCGTCACGCACGCCTACGAGGTGCTTTCGGATCCGCAGAAGCGGCGGGTCTATGACACTACGGGCAACGAGAACGGCACGGACAACGGCTTCGGCGGGGGCAGCTACGCTGGCCAGGGTTTCGCGTTCCAGGACATTTTCGACACCTTCTTCGGCGCCGGCGGCACGGCCGGCCCCGCCTCACGCGTCCGCCGCGGACAGGACGCCCTCATCAGCGTTCGCATCGACCTGCGCGACGCCGTCTTTGGCGCGAACAAGAAGCTCGAGGTTGACACCGCCGTCGTCTGCCCCACCTGTGAGGGTTCCTGCTGCCGTGAAGGCACGCATCCGGAGCGCTGCGACATCTGCGGCGGCAGCGGCCAGGTGCAGAGGGCAGTCCGCTCCATCCTCGGCCAGGTCATGACGTCCGCGCCCTGCGGCTCCTGCGAAGGCTTCGGCACCGTCATCAAGGATCCCTGCAACGAGTGCAGCGGCCAGGGCCGCATCCGCAGCCGCAGGTCCCTGACCATCAAGGTTCCTGCCGGCGTCGCCACCGGTACCCGGATCCAGCTGTCCGGACAGGGCGAGGCGGGCCCGGCCGGCGGACCGGCAGGTGACCTCTACGTCGAAATCCGGGTCAACAACGACCCGACGTACGTCCGCGACGGCGACGATCTGCACGCCACCCTGCACATCCCCATGACCGCCGCCGCGCTGGGCACCGAACTGAGCCTGGACACGTTCGACGGAAAGCAGGACATCGACGTCAAGGCCGGAACGCAGTCGGGTGAGATCATCACCCTCCGCGGCCTGGGAGTGACGCACCTGCGCGGTTACGGCCGCGGTGACCTCAAGGTCCATCTGCAGGTTGAAACACCCACGAAACTCGATCCCGCCCAGGAGGACCTGCTGCGGCAGTTGGCCAAGCTCCGCGGCGAGCAGTACTCCGAGGGCAAGTTGGCCGCGAGCGGCGGCGTTTTCGCGAAGCTCCGGGACCGCTTCGGTAACCTGTAGCGGTGAGCAACCCGGTATTCTTTACGCCCGCAGGCTCCTTGGATGAGGTACGCGAGGGTTCGCTGTTCGTGCTGGACGGTGCCGAAGCGCGGCACGCCGTGACAGTCAAGCGGCTGGCCGTGGGGGAGCCTGTGGACATTGCCGACGGCGCCGGGCGGCGCCTCACGGGCACGGTCACCAAGGTGGCGCCGGCGGTACTGACCGTCGAATGTTCATCCGTCACGGCGGAGGACCGCCCTGCCGTCCGCCTGGTGCTCGTCCAGGCCCTGGCCAAGGGCGACCGCGATGAACTGGCGATCGAGACTGCCACGGAGCTGGGCATCGATGCGGTAATCCCGTGGCAGTCCGACCGGTCGATCGTCCGATGGAAGGGCGACAGGGCTGCCAAGGCCCTCGGCAAGTGGCAGTCGGCGGTCTCTGCCGCGGCCAAGCAGGCCCGGCGGGCCTGGATCCCCGGGGTGCGTGCCGCCGTCGACACCTCCGGCCTCGTGAAGCAGGTGGAGGACGCCGCGCTGGCCGTGATCCTCCATGAAGACGCCGTCAGGCCCCTGCGCGGAGTGCTGGAGGCGTGGCAGGAAGCCGGGCGCCAGAATCAGGACCCCTGCGACGTGCTGCTGATCGTCGGGCCGGAAGGCGGCATTAGCCCGCGGGAAGTCACGAAGCTTTGCAGCGCCGGGGCGGTCACTGCCCTCCTGGGACCGCACGTGCTCCGGTCGTCAACGGCCGGGCCGGCCGCCGTCGTCGTCGCAAGTGATGTCCTGGGCCGCTGGTAGCGGCACAACAGGCTGCCGCATCAGCGCCGACTGTCACTAACGTCCGCGGCTAATACAGCTAGCGGACTGAAAAGCCCCTGGTGTCTACATTGGGCTCGTTATCGGGCCGGCTGGGATCAACCTGGGAGACGCGGATCTCGTAATCGCCGGGCGCCAGCTTCACGGTGACGCTGAAGATGCCCGACGCCTCGGCCTCTGTGGCGGCCGTGGCCTCGCCGTCCAGGTACTTCTCTTTCTCGCGGTTCTCCTGGACTTTCAGGATCTGCCATTGCAGCTTTCCGCCGGGAACGGTGTTGCGGCCGTTGATCTTGACGCGGCCGTCGGCAACCTCGACGCCTTCCTGGGGATCGATGATCCACACCGGAGCGACCATGCCCACACTGCGGGGCATCGGTGCGCCAAGCTTGACGTGCTTAAAGGCGTGGTAGTCCGTATGCCCGTCCACAAGGATCACGACTTCAAGCTGCTGGGCGGCGTCGACCAGGCCGGAGCTCGCTCCCGCGGCGGTCGCCGTATACACGAGCTGCTGGATGGCGCGCTGCGCCATGTCCGCGTCCAGATTGCTGTTGAAGGCATCGGCGGAAACATCAACCGTGATGACGTTCGTCCCCGAAATGGAGGTGGCGAGGTTTTTGGGGTTCTGCCAGGGGGTGAAGAAGTCAGGGTCCAGGGGAGCCTCGGACATCATGGCCCGGAGCGCCTTGGTGATGGGGTTGTCCTCGCCCGGGACGTCCCTGAACTCGCGGTAGAGGTAGACGTCCGAATTGCTTCGGCCGATCCAGTACACAGGAGCCTTGTTGGAGGACTGCATCGTTTCCAGCGGTGCGCTGGTGGTGGGGGCGCTGTCGACGCCGTTCGACAGCCGGGTCTGTGTGGGGCTGCCGGCAGTGGGTGCGGCTGGGCCGGGATCGGCGATACATCCTGTCAGGAGCAACGTGGCAGGAAGCAGCCCCAGCAACAGCGCGGAGCGCATCCGCCCGGCTACCGCGGTCCGGCCGGTTGATCCTGGCTTCCTGATGTCCTTGCTCCTTTCGCTATGGCGGGGACTGCCTGTCGGGTCGCCGCAGGCAGCGGCATTCACAGCTGCTGCGGGCAGGGCTGAGCCATGTCCGCCAGCTGTAATTCCAGCATGGCACAAGGCCCGGCAGCGCCAGCCCGATCCGGTACCGGGCGGCCGAACTGCAACGGGAACGATATGAGGCCGATACAAACTTGATACCAAATCCCGGGAACCCGTTACGGAATCTGAAGGCCTGCGCGGCTGCGTCCGGCGGTAGGCAGGGCTTTGCGCTGGCGTAATATGGAAGGACGCTTAAGAGATAGTTCGAAACTGGAGGGAATCCCAGGCCTGCCGGCCGGCACCATGACTGAATCAGCAAACGGAAAGCGTCGCCTCAACACGGGGGACCGCACCGCGGGTGACTTCCCGCATACTCTGCCAGGAATCCGAACAGAGGTGGTCATCTTCGACAACTCTGATCAGATGGTGCAATCTCTCGGCAGCCACGACGAAGCCCTCCGCTTCATCGAAGAGCAGTTCCCGGCCGTCAGCTTCCATGTCAGGGGCAATGAGCTCTCCATCAGCGGACCCGCTTTGGACGTTCCCCGCATCATGCGGCTCCTTCATGAAGTGCGGGGCCTGGTCGCCCGTGGCACGGTCATCACTCCGGCAGTGCTGCAGCAGCTGGTACTGATGCTGCGCAGCCAGTCGCTGCAGAATCCCGTGGAAGTCCTGACCCACGACATCCTGTCCAGCCGCGGCAAGACCATCCGGCCCAAGACCCTTAACCAGAAGAACTACGTGGACGCGATCGACGCCAACACTGTGATCTTCGGCATCGGGCCGGCCGGCACGGGCAAGACGTACCTTGCTGTCGCCAAAGCAGTGCAGGCCCTGCAGCAAAAGGAAGTCAACCGGATCATCCTGACCCGTCCCGCGGTGGAGGCGGGCGAGCGGCTCGGGTTCCTGCCGGGAACGCTCAGCGACAAGATCGACCCCTACCTTCGGCCGCTGTACGACGCGCTGCACGATATGATCGACCCCGAGTCGATCCCGAGGCTCATGGCGGCCGGCACCATCGAGGTGGCGCCCCTGGCCTATATGAGGGGCCGCACGCTCAACGACGCCTTCATCATTTTGGACGAGGCACAGAACACCACGCCCGAACAGATGAAGATGTTCCTGACCCGCCTGGGCTTCGGCTCCAAGATGGTGGTCACCGGTGACGTCACCCAGGTGGACCTCCCGTTCGGAACCCGCTCGGGCCTGCGGATCGTCGAAAACATCCTGCAGGGCATCGACGACGTCAGCTTCTCGGTCCTCGACGCCGCGGACGTGGTGCGCCACCGGCTCGTGGGCGACATCGTCAACGCCTACAGCATCTGGGATGAAGCCCAGCGGAACCGGGTCAAGCACGCTGCCACCCGGGACGCCCGTCAGACAAGCGAGGCGCGGCAGGCCAGCGACGCCCGGCAGGCAAGCGGCGCCCGGGAAAAACGGGGGGAACACGCGTGAGCATCGAAGTGAACAACGAATCGGGCGTCCAGGTGGACGAGGCCCAGCTGGTCGCCCTGGCCCGGTTCATCTTCGAGCAGCTGTACATCCATCCCCAGGCGGAGCTGTCGCTCCTGCTCGTGGATGAGCCAGCAATGGAGAAACTCCACATCGAGCTGATGGACGAACCCGGCCCCACCGACGTGCTCTCCGTCCCCATGGACGAGCTCACCCCCGGCACCCCGGACAAGCCGACACCGCAGGGGATGCTCGGCGACATCGCCATCTGCCCCCAGGTGGCGGAAGTCCAGGCACGCGGCGCCGGCCACTCCACCCAGGACGAGATGCTGCTGCTGACGACGCACGGCATCCTGCACCTGCTGGGCTATGACCACGCGGAACCCGAAGAAAAAGCAGAAATGTTCGGCCTGCAGCGCGAGCTGCTCGCGGCGTTCACCGGCAAAGAAGCTCCTTCCGAGACCATCCAGTGACGTCCCTGCTCCTTGTCTGCATGGCGCTGGTGTTCCTGGCTGTCGCAGCATTCCTGACGGCAGCGGAGGCGGCATTCAGTCTTCTCCCGCGGCACGACGCCGAACAGGCGCTCCTGAAGAGCCGCGGCACGGCGCTGCGGCGCATCCTGGACCAGCCCATGACGCACATGCGTGCGCTCAGGTTCTGGCGCATCTGGTTCGAGACTGCCTCGGCGGTTGCCGTCGCGGTGTTGTTCTACAGCCTGTTGGACAATGTATGGCTCGCCGGCCTGGCGGCAACGGGCATCATGGCCGTCCTGGGCTTTGTGATCGTCGGAGTGTCGCCGCGCCAGTTGGGCCGTTCCCACTCCGCCGGCGTGGTGCTTTATTCGGCGTCGATGGTCAGGTTCCTTGCCTGGGTCCTCGGCCCCATCCCCGCCTGGCTGGTGCGGCTTGGCAGTGCGGTGGCGCCCGGTTCGCCGGGCGGAGACGACTCGTTCTTCAGCGAGGAAGAGTTCCGTGAGCTCGTGGACCGGGCCACCGAATCGGACGTGATCGAGGACAACGAGGCCGAACTCATCCAGTCCGTTTTCGACTTCGGTGACACCCTGGTCCGCTCCGTCATGGTCCCCCGCACGGACATTCTGAGCATTGAGGCCGGTTCCAGCTTGCACCATGCCATGTCGCTGTTCCTCCGCTCCGGATACTCAAGGATCCCGGTCATCGGTGAAAACACCGATCAGATCCTCGGAATCATCTATCTGAAGGACGTGGCGGCGGTGCTTCACAACCTGGCGCCGGGCGAGGAGCCTCCGCTGGTTGATGAGCTTGCCCGCGAAGTACGCTACGTTCCCGACTCCAAGCCCGTGAGCGACCTGCTGCGCGAACTCCAGAAGGAGTCCACGCACGTCGCTATTGTCATCGACGAATACGGCGGAACGGCCGGGCTGGTCACCCTCGAAGACCTGATCGAGGAGCTGGTGGGCGAGATCGTGGATGAATATGACACCGAAAGCGCCGAAGCAGTGGACCTGGGCGACGGCACGTTCCGTGTGAGCGCCCGGATGAGCATTGACGACCTCGGCGAACTCTTTGACCTCGAACTTGACGACGACGAAGTGGATACCGTGGGCGGCCTGCTGGCCAAGGCCCTGGGCCGCGTTCCGATCGTGGGCAGCACCGTTGAGGTCGACGGAGTATCGCTGCGGGCCGAGCGTCTTGAAGGCCGCCGCAACCGCGTCAGCCACATCATTGCGGCCGCCGTTCCAAAAGGCGCCGTTCCAAACGATACTGACCTTGAAGACCTTCTCGACGAGGCAGAACACATGCAACAGGGAGTTCCACGTGAGCAAGCAGAATAAGGCCGACGGCGATGCACCCTTTGGCGGTTACCGCGCCGGGTTCTCGGTCCTGGTAGGCCGGCCGAACGCCGGGAAATCGACGTTGACGAACGCCCTGGTGGGCCAGAAGGTGGCCATCACCTCCGCGAAACCGCAGACCACGCGCCACACCATCCGGGGCATCGTGCACCGGGAGGACGCCCAGCTGGTCCTGGTGGACACGCCGGGCCTCCACCGGCCGCGCACGCTGCTGGGGAAGCGCCTCAACGACCTTGTGGCAGACACACTGGCCGAAGTGGACGCCATTGGCTTCTGCATCCCGGCCAACGAAAAGATCGGCCCGGGCGACAAGTTCATTGCCGCCCAGCTTGCAGCTGTGGGCCGCAAGCCGGTGATCGCCATTGTCACGAAGGCGGACCTCGTTGACAAGCAGGCACTCACAGAACAGCTGCTGGCCGTCGCCGCGCTGGGACGGGAAGTCCTCGGCGAAGAAGGCTGGAAAGACATCGTGCCGGTCTCGGCTACGGACGGTTTCCAGGTGGGCACGGTGACCGATGTCCTGATCAGCCACATGCCGCCGTCGCCCCCGCTGTACCCCGACGGTGAGCTGACGGATGAGCCGGAAGCGGTCATGGTGGCGGAGCTCATCCGCGAGGCCGCGCTTGAAGGCGTCCGGGACGAACTGCCGCACTCCCTGGCCGTCGTCGTCGAGGAGATCGTGCCGCGTGAAGGGCGGGACGAGGACAAGCCGCTCCTCGACGTCCGCGTGAACCTCTACGTGGAACGCCCCTCCCAGAAGGCCATTATCATCGGCAAGGGCGGAAGCCGGCTGCGGGAGGTCGGCACGAACGCACGCAAAGGCATCGAAGCCCTGCTCGGGACGCGGATCTACCTCGACCTGCACGTCAAGGTCGCGAAGGACTGGCAGCGGGACCCCAAGCAGCTCGTGAAGCTGGGATTCTAGCCGCCCTGTTCGCGCCCTCCGGGTCCGGGCGGCGCGGGCCGGAGCGTTCCGTGCCCAGCGGCGTTCCGCAGTCCCTAAGGCACAATCCGCCGCGCCCGGCGGGCCGGTCCCGGCGCCGCTTCCGGGGTTTTCCCAGACTCGGCAACTAAAATAGGGCGGATTTCATTTTTAGAGGAAGGTACACCCTGTGGTGCTACGCCGCGACAACCGCGCACAAGGGCCAGGCACACCCGCCCGGTCCGAGCCAGCTGCCCGGCATGCCGCAGACGCCCGCGTGGGCGCTGCCCGGCATTTGAACATGCGCCACATGCCCGTGTGGCTGAAGGTGACAACCGCCGTCGTGTCCCTTGTCCTGCTCGGAGGCCTGGCGTTTGCCGGCTACTGGTACTTCAGGCTGCAGTCGAACATTTCGTCGTCCGCCCTCGGCGCGGGCAGCAACAAAACCGACTCCGTGGACGACGCGACCGGACGGCTCCAGATCCTCATCCTGGGATCCGATACCCGGGACGGCAAGAACGCGGACTACGGCACGGCGGATGATTCCAAGGGCTACGGCAAGTCGGACGTCATGATGCTCATGGATATCTCGGAGGACAACAAACGCGTCAGCGTTGTCAGCTTCCCCCGGGACCTTCTCGTGGACATCCCGGAATGCACCGACCAGAAGACCGGCAAGAAGTACCCTGCGCGCCAGGACGTGATGATCAACGAGGCCATGGGTGAAGCCGGTATCGGCTGCGCAGTCGACACCGTGAACAAGCTCACCGGCCTCGAGGTGGACCACTTCATGATGGCCGACTTCAACGCCGTGAAGGAACTGTCCAACGCCGTCGGCGGCGTGGAGGTCTGCATCAGCGACGCCGTCTACGATCCCGACTCCCGGCTCCGGCTGCCCAAGGGCAAGTCCCAGGTGCAGGGTGAGCAGGCCCTTGCCTTCCTGCGGACCCGCCACGCCTTCGGCAACGGTGGAGACCTCGGCCGCATCAAGGCCCAGCAGGGGTTCCTGTCCTCCCTCACCAGGAAGATCAAGGATGACGGCACCCTCTCCGATCCGGTGAAGATGCTCAACATCGCCGACGTCGTGACCAAGAACCTGACGGTCGACGACGGGCTGTCCTCTGTGCCGGCCATGATCACCATCGGCAACCGGCTCAAGACGATCGACGTCGGCAAGGTTGCCTTCGTGGCCGTGCCGACCGTTCCGGCCGCCAGTGACCCGAACAGGCTTGATCCCGCCCAGCCGGCAGCATCCCAACTCTTTGAAGCCCTGAAGAAGGACATCGACCTCACGGACCCCGAGGGCAAGGAGAAACCGCCGGCGACGCCGAAGCCAAGCACCAGCCCGACGCCGACAGCCAAGCCGACGCCTACGCCTTCCGTGCCGCCCTACGACAAGTCCCTGCAGCTCGTGACGGTCGCCAACGGCTCCTCGGTGCCGACCAGGACCCAGGAAATCGCCGAAGCGCTCATCGCGGGCGGATTCACCCAGGTGGGCCAGCTCGAGGCCAGCCCGGTCGAGACGACCATGGTGTACTACGGGACCGACTTCGCCGACGTGGCAGTGGACGTCGCTGCGCTGTTCGGCATCCCGGCAAGCCGGGTGCTGCCGTCGGAAGGCGTCGCGGGAGTCCAGGTCTACCTGGGTGCCGACTTTGCCTCCGGGTCCAAGCTCGGCAAGACATCGGTTCCCAAGGACATCGTGAACCAGACGGCCAAGGATGCGACCTGCCAGACGGCAAACCCGGAACTGATCGTCCAGGACGCCGCGGGCTAACCACGCAAGAACAAGCCGGAGGGCCTGACTACAACGAAATGCCGGGCCAACCATGTGGTTGGCCCGGCATCTTTGTACCCCGGCTATGTTCGCAACGGCGGACGTCCGCTTCCTACCAGATGCTGACGCGCTCCTCCGGCGGCATCCACATCCCGTCCTGCTCCGTGACGCCGAACGCGGCGTGGAAGGCATCCAGGTTCCTGGCGATGGTGTTGGTGCGGAACTCGTTGGGGGAGTGCGGGTCGGTGGCCAGCCGCCGGATGGCTTCCTCCCCGCGGATGACCTGGCGCCAGCAGGCGGCCCACGAGGCGAAGAACCGCTGTTCTCCGCTCAGGCCGTCCAGGACCGGTGGCTCCTGCCCGTTCAGGCTGAGCCGGTAAGCCTTGTAGGCGATGGTGAGCCCGCCAAGGTCGCCGATGTTTTCCCCAAGCGTCAGCCGTCCGTTGACGGTATGCCCGGGGGCTGCGTAGGGGGAGAGGGCGTTGAACTGCTCAACCAGCCGTCCCGTTAGCGCCTCGAATGCCTTCCGGTCATCCTCGGTCCACCAGTTGCGGAGTTCGCCGGTGCCGTCGAACTGCGAGCCCTGGTCATCGAACCCGTGGCCGATTTCGTGGCCGATCACGGCTCCGATACCCCCGTAGTTGACCGCGTCATCGGCGTCGGCGGTGAAGAACGGCGGCTGCAGGATTGCCGCCGGGAAGACGATCTCGTTCAGCATCGGATGGTAGTAGGCGTTGACGGTCTGGGGCGTCATCAGCCACTTGTTGTGGTCCACGGGCTTGCCCACCTCGTCCAGGTGGCGGTCGACGTCGGCGTTATGGGCGCGTTCGACGTTACCCAGCAGGTCCGACGGGTCAACGGTGACGGCCGAGTAGTCGATCCACTCGTCCGGGTAGCCGATCTTGGCGCGGAAGGCGCCCAGTTTGCGCAGGGCTTCCGCCTTCGTTTCCTCGCCCATCCACGGCAGGTCCGTGATGCTCTGGCGGTAAGCCTCGATCAGGTTGTCCACGAGCGTCTGCATGCGGGCCTTGTGGGTCTCCGGGAAGTGCCGGGCAACGTAGATCTGCCCCACAGCCTCACCAAGAGCCGCTTCGACGACGGCGACGCCCCGCTTCCAGCGGTCCTTGTTCCGGGGCGTACCGCTGATCCGGGTGCCGTAGAAGGCAAAGTTGGCGTCCACGAAGGCCGGGGACAGGTACGGGGCGGCTGCGTTGATGACCCGCAGCGCGAGCCACTCCTGCCACACGGGGAGCGACTCGGAGCTGAGGAGGGCGGCAGCACCGGTGAAGAAGTCCGGCGTGCTGACCACCATCTCCTGGCGCTTGTCCGGAACGATGTCTGCGGCTTCAAACCAGGTGTCCAACAGCGGAAACAGCTCACGTGCCTCGTCCGCGGACTTCAGGTTGTAGGTCTTTTTCGGATCGCGGAGGGTGACGTTGTCCCAGTGGTGGGAGGCCAGTGCCGTTTCAAGGGCCACAACCCGGGCCGCAGCATCCTCGGAATCCGGGATGCCGGCCAAGGTGAACATTGTGCCCACATAGTCGCGGTACGACTCCACGATCGGCGCGAACTTCTCCTCGCGGTAGTAGGACTCGTCCGGGAGCCCGAGGCCGCCCTGGCCGGTGTACAGCAGCACCCGCTCGGGATTTCCCGCATCAGGAGCCGGGTACAGGTAAAAGAGGCCGGACACATCGGAGCGGAACAGGCGCCCGGCCAGCGCCACAAGGTCGCTGATGCTGGAGGTCGCAAAGACGTCGGCAAGCCGGGCACGGATCGGTTCCATGCCCTTCGCTTCTGCGGCGGGCTCGTCCATGAAGCTGTTGTAAAGATCGCCGATCTTGCGCTCGATGCCGCTGGCCGCCTCACCCTTCGCGGCCGCTTCTTCGATGATTTCCCGAACCGCCAGTTCCGCGCCGTCACGCAGCGCGGTGAACGTACCCTCCAGCGGGCGGTCATCCGGAATGGTGGTGCTCTTGAGCCACGCCCCGTTCACGTGCTGGTACAGGTCATCCTGCGGCCTGGCACCGTGGTCGAAATTGGACAGGGCAATCCCCGAATGTGGCACAGAAGCTCCTTCAGTGACGGGCTGCTGCCGGCGCTGGCACCGGTGCAGCGTCTGCATGGTGGACGTTGCGGGAGGTGTTGCTCCTTCATCTTACGCACCCGTGTTACTGTGAAACGGTGCGTGCAGAACTGCTTCTTCTTAGCTGCCGCGGCGAGGCCTCAGACGCGATCTAGCGCAAGGCCCACCCTCGCTGCGGAGTTTGTGTTGCCCGGCCACCCTTTCACTCTTGATTCACAGAAAAGGCCACGATAGTAATGCGAAACGCACAGAAGCCCTCCGGAATGCCCGTCCACCGCTACATCCCGTTCCAGGACCAGATCAAGGTCGAAGTGCCTGACCGCACCTGGCCGGACAAGGTCATTACCAAGGCCCCGCGCTGGTGCGCCGTTGACCTGCGCGACGGTAACCAGGCGCTGATCGATCCGATGAGCCCGGCCCGCAAATTGAAGATGTTCGAACTGCTGGTGCGCATGGGCTACAAGGAAATCGAAGTCGGCTTCCCTTCCGCTTCGCAGACCGACTTCGACTTCGTCCGGCAGCTCATCGAGGGCAACCACATTCCGGATGACGTCACCATTCAGGTCCTGACGCAGGCCCGTGAGCACCTGATCGAGCGGACCTACGAGTCGCTGGTCGGCGCCAGGCAGGCGATTGTCCACCTGTACAACTCCACCTCGGTCCTGCAGCGCCGCGTCGTGTTCAACCAGGATGAGGACGGCATTTTGGACATCGCGCTCCAGGGCGCCCGGCTGTGCAAGAAGTACGAAGAGACCCTGGCGGACACCCACATCACGTACGAGTACTCACCGGAGTCCTTCACCGGCACCGAACTCGAGTACGCCGTGCGGGTCTGCAACGCCGTCGCAGATGTTTTCGAGGCCTCCGCTGACCGCCAGGTGATCATCAACCTGCCCGCCACCGTTGAGATGGCCACCCCGAACGTTTACGCCGACTCCATTGAGTGGATGAGCCGCAACCTCCACCCCCGCGAGGGCATCATCCTGTCCCTGCACCCGCACAACGACCGCGGCACCGGGGTCGCAGCTGCCGAGCTCGGCTACATGGCCGGCGCGGACCGCATCGAGGGCTGCCTGTTCGGCAACGGCGAACGGACCGGCAACGTTGACCTCGTGACGCTGGGGCTGAACCTGTTCGTCCAGGGCATCGACCCGATGATTGACTTCTCCAACATTGACGAAGTCCGCCGAACCGTGGAGTACTGCAACCAGCTGCCGGTGCCCGAGCGGGCCCCGTACGGCGGCGATCTCGTCTTCACCGCGTTCTCGGGCTCCCACCAGGACGCCATCAAGAAGGGTTTCGAGGCCCTCGAGAAGGACGCCGCGGCCGCCGGAAAGGACGTTGCCGACGTCACCTGGCAGGTCCCGTACCTGCCGGTTGACCCGAAGGACCTGGGGCGCAGCTACGAAGCGGTGATCCGCGTCAATTCCCAGTCCGGCAAGGGCGGTGTGGCCTATCTGCTGAAGAACGAGCACAACCTCGACCTGCCGCGCCGTGCCCAGATCGAGTTCTCCGGCGTTATCCAGCGCCGCACGGACACCGTGGGCGGCGAGGTCAGCGCCGCGCAGCTGTGGCAGGTGTTCCAGGACGAGTACCTGCCCTCCGACTCCGCCGACCGCCAGTGGGGCCGCTACTCGCTGGGAACGGTCAAGACCGAGACCGACGACAACGGGTTCATGACGCTGCACACCACCCTCTCCGTGGATGGCGTCCAGGTCCAGCGGACCGGCACCGGCAACGGCCCCATCGCAGCGCTGCTGGACATCCTCGGCCAGGACGGCGTGGATGTCCGGGTGCTGGACTTCAGTGAACACGCCCTGTCCGAAGGCGGCAACGCCCGCGCCGCTGCGTACGTGGAGTGCGCCGTCGGGGAGCGCGTGCTGTGGGGCATCGGCATCGACCCGAACACCAGCATGTCCTCGCTGAAGGCCGTCATTTCGGCCGTGAACCGCGCCGTCCGGGACGCCCAGGAGGCATAGCCTGCGGGTCCAGGCATGATGTGCAGGTGCGCCGCCGCTTTGCGCGGCGGCGCACCTGCATCCCGGAAAGCAGGGTTTTCCGGGGGAGAGTGCGAAGATTAAGCGTGGTCCAACAGTCATTTGCAGCGCGTGCCTACCGCGATGAGGCCGTGGTGCTGCGCACCCACAAACTGGGCGAGGCGGACCGCATCATCACGCTGCTGACCAAACACCACGGCCAGGTGCGGGCGGTCGCCAAGGGCGTGCGCCGCACCAGCAGCCGGTTCGGTGCCCGGCTTGAGCCCTTCATGGTGGCGGACCTGCAGCTGGTCGCCGGCAAATCCCTGGACATCGTCACCCAGGCCGTCGCGAAGGGCGCGTATGGCGGGAACATCGCGGCAGACTATGCCAGTTACACCGTCGCCGCCGCCATGACGGAAACCGCAGAAAAGCTGACCGACGTCGACGGCGAAGCCGGCACCGCCCAGTACAACCTGCTCGTGGGCGCACTGGCGGCACTGAGCCGCGGGGACCACACCCCCGAGCTGATCCTTGACTCCTACCTGCTGCGCGCCCTCGCCACGGGCGGGTGGGCGCCGAGCTTCACCCACTGTGCCCGCTGCGGAGCGGCGGGGCCGCACAATGCTTTCTCCGCCCCGCTGGGCGGCATGGTCTGCGGAGACTGCCGTCCCCCCGGCTCAGCGGCCCCTGCCGCCGAAACGGTGGCGCTGCTCGGCGCCCTGCTGACCGGCAACTGGACGACGGCGGATTCCTCACTGCCGCTGCACCGCCGGGAGGCTGCAGGCCTCGTGGCCAGTTACCTGCAGTGGCACCTTGAACGTGTCCTGAAATCCCTCAAACATGTGGAGCGTACCTGACAGTGTCCTTGGGAAAGAAGACCACCCCCGCCCGGCGCCGGACCTCTCCGGTGGTCCGCCCCTATCCGCATCCTTCCGGGGCCGTCGTCCCTGCAATCCCTGAGGAATTCGTTCCCCGGCACGTCGCCATCGTCATGGACGGCAACGGGCGCTGGGCGAACCAGCGGGGACTGCCCCGCATCGAGGGCCACAAGGCGGGGGAGCCCGCCCTGCTTGATGTGGTGGCCGGTGCCATTGAGCTCGGCATCAAGTACGTGACCGTCTACGCGTTCTCCACCGAGAACTGGCGGCGCTCCCCGGAGGAAGTGCGGTTCCTCATGGGGTTCAACAAGGAAGTGCTGCGCAGGCAGCGGAACCAGCTGGACGAGTGGGGCGTGCGTATCCGCTGGTCCGGCCGCCGGCCGAAGCTGTGGGGTTCGGTGATCCGCGAGCTGGAGGAGGCCGAGGCCTACACGGCCGGCAACAGCACCTGCACCCTGACCATGTGCGTCAATTACGGCGGCCGTGCTGAGATCGCCGACGCCGTCTCGGCCATCGCCGAAGACGTTGCCGCCGGACGGCTGAAGCCCGGTTCTATCACCGAGAAGACGATCCAAAAGTACCTCGACGAACCGGACCTTCCCGACGTCGACCTTTTCCTCCGCAGTTCCGGAGAGCAGCGGCTGTCCAACTTCATGCTGTGGCAGTCGGCGTATGCGGAGTTCGTTTTCCTGGACACCCTGTGGCCGGACGTGGACCGCCGGACCCTCTGGGATGCCGTGGGCATCTACGCCAAGCGGGACCGGCGGTACGGGGGAGCGGTCGACGCTGCCCCCGACGCCGGAGCGGCTGCCCACCAGCCAGGCTAGGTGTCCCCGGCCTCCGTGTAGCCGCGGATCCACCGCTCCAGCCGGCGGTAGGCGTCGGCGCGCACCTCGGCGCGGGAGAGGAAGACGTCGTGCAGGGCGCCGTCGATACGCTCTACCGTCACGCTGCTGCCTAAAGACAATGCCCGGACGGCGATGACGTGGACGTCCAGCACAGCATCGGCGCTCCGCATCTCCTCCCGCCAGAAGGGGCCGGTGGAACTGGCCCCGGAGATCAGCACCAGGATAGGGATCCCGATGCCCAGCCCGCGGGCAACCTGGGCATGGCCGGCGAGGACGGCGCTTAGCCAGCCGGCGCGGACCGGAAACGCCATGGGCGGCCGGTACCGGTCGTCCAGAGCCCATTCTCCCTCAGCGGAGCTGCTGATGCTCCGCCAGTAAAAGCCCCGCTCGGGCAGGCGGAGCACGGCTTCCGGCTTCAGCCGGGCCAAGGGCTCCACCATGGTCCACGCAGCCCGGCGGCCCAGCGAACTTCCGTGCATTTCCAGCCAGGGACTGTTCAGCACCAGCTGTGACACCACGCCCGGGTTGCGGCTCACCCAGAGAGCCGCCACGAGCCCGCCCGTGGAATGCCCCATCAGGACCAGCTCAAGCGGCTCCGCAGGCTCCGCCTCCCGGATCATGCCCACGGCCGTAGTAATTTCAGCGTCGTAGTTTGAGAGGTCGGCAACGTAGCCGCCATGCTCTTCGGGCTGCAGGCTGCGGCCATGGTTGTGCATGTCCAAAGCAAAGAAGGAGAAGCCCTGGCTGTGCCAGAAGCGCGCCAGCTCGGTGTTGAAAAAGTAGTCGCTCCAGCCGTGCAGGAACAGCACCGCCCGCCGGGCGGGGCGCCTGCTGTCCTGCGGCGGGTGGCGCTTCGTTTCCTGGAGCGGGGTGTATCGGACGAGTGTGGCGGTCCGTGTAACGCCGTCTGCGCCCACGGCATCAAAGGCATGGGACTCGAAGCCCTCGCCGAGGATGTCGTGCTGCCACTTCATGGCACCAGCCTAGACGTTTCGCAGTCGCGAGTGCCGTTTGGTGTGCGCTGATTGGATTTGGTTCGTGTTGGTCCAGTCTGGGTCCGTTTGGGCTACACCGGTTTGGTCCGGACTGCCCTGAGACGGAAAACTAGAGGCATGCGCGTATACCCCACTTTCTTCAGGCTGGCCTTTTCATGGATGGACGCCGAGCGCGCCCACAAGATCGGCTTCAAAGGCATCCGGCTGGCCCATACCACCGGAGCCGGCCGCCTGCTGGCCCCCTTCACGGCGCCGCCTGCCTCCCTGCAGACCCATGCTTTCGGACTCACCTTCCCGTCGCCGTTCGGGTTGGCCGCCGGTTTCGATAAGGAAGGCCACGGCATTGAGGCCCTGACCGAGCTCGGCTTCGGCCACGTCGAGGTCGGCACCATCACCGGCCAGGCCCAGCCCGGCAACGAACAGCCGCGGCTGTTCCGGCTCATCGAAGACCGCGCGGTAATCAACCGCATGGGATTCAACAATGACGGCGCCGGAGCTGTGGCTCCCCGGCTCAAGTCAGCACGGGCGGCCCTGCAGCGGCGCCATCCCAAGGTGCGGCCGCTCATCGGCGTGAACATCGGTAAGAGCAAGGTGGTGGAGCTGGAGGACGCTGTGGATGACTACCGCATCAGCGCCCGCAGCCTCGCTCCCGCCGCTGATTACCTCGTGGTTAACGTCAGTTCGCCCAACACTCCGGGACTGCGGCTCCTGCAGAATGTCGAAACCCTCCGGCCGCTCCTGGCTGCGGTGGCGGAAGAAGCGGACAAGGCGGCAGGCCGGCATGTGCCCCTCCTGGTGAAGATCGCCCCGGACCTCAGCGACGAAGATATTGACGACGTTGCCAGGCTGGCGCTGGATCTGGGCCTGGACGGGATCATTGCCACGAACACCACTATTGGGCGTTCAGGACTCCGCTCAGACTCCGGCAGGGTCGAGGCCTGCGGAGCCGGCGGCCTCTCCGGCGCGCCCCTGAAATCCCGTTCTTTGGAGGTGCTGCGGAGGCTGAGTGACGCCACGGACGGTAAGATCACACTTGTTTCAGTAGGCGGCGTCGAAACGGCACAGGATGTCCAGGAGAGGCTGGATGCAGGGGCCACCCTCGTTCAGGGCTACACGGCCTTCCTCTACGAGGGACCCTTCTGGGCGGCCCGCATCAACAGGGAGCTGGCCAAGGCGCGGGCGTAGCTGCTGACCCAAGTTACTGACGCCGGCGGACAACAGCGGCGTCAATGCAAGCAGCCCCCGGCGGTAGTAACTGCCAGGGGCTGCTTCGTTGTATCAGGTTCCGGGCAGGCACCCGGAAAAACCGAAAAGCGGGGTTAGGACGGGTACTGGCCGCGCCGGACCTGGGGCTTGGGGAGGCGGAGCTTCCGGAACTGCAGGGAGCGCATCGATCCGTACCAGACCGTGCCACGCTCCACCTCGCCGAACTTCGCCGCGAGCTTCTTGCGGAGTTTGCGCGACAGGATAAACACGTCCACGAACACGGCCAGGAACATCACCCAGAATCCGCCGAGGACGTAGATCATCTGCTCGCTCGTGGACGGAACCACCAGGGAGACGATCACGAAGATCAAAGCACCGAACATGAGGTACTCGCCAAGGCTGAACCGGGCATCCACGTAATCGCGGGCGAACCGCTTCTGCGGACCCTTATCCCGGAGCGGGAGGAACCGCTCGTCACCCGTATCGAGGGCCTGGCGCATCTTCAGGCGCTGCTCCTGCATGGCGGCGCGCTCTGCTGCCTTGGAAGCCTTGCGGTCCTCGGGCACCAGGGGGCGCCTGCGAGCAGCTTCCTGATCCTTGCGCCTGGGTGTGGGCGTTCCCTTGCCTGCGCCGGCCTGCCGGGCCGCTGCATCAGCAGCCTGCTGGTCTACTATGTCCTGCGCCGATGGCGCTTCCTTTTTACGTCCAAACACCAAAACAGAATACCCTGCAGCGCCCGGCAGCCTGTTATGGGGACAGCGAAGGGCCCGCCCCTGAAAGCAGGGGCAGGAACGTGCGGCACCGGTAGTGTTTTGCCATGACTTCAGCATCAGCGGCCATTCCGCCTCAGTCCGACAGTGCGGTTGCCGACATCGACGCCCTCCGCTCCGCTGTCACCGCCGGCTTTGACACCACCATGTCCCGGCTGAAAGATCTGGTCGGTATCCCCGGCATTGCCTGGGCCAGCTTCGATCCTTTGGACCTGGATCGAAGCGCGGACGCCGTCGCCACGCTGGTGCGCGACGCCGGCTTCTCGGACGTCCGGATCCTGCGGTGCGGAAAAGCGGACGGAACGCCGGGAGGACCGGCCGTCGTGGCCCGGCGGCAGGCTGCCCCGGGCAAGCCGACCATCCTCCTTTACGCCCACCACGACGTGCAGCCCCCCGGCGAAAAGGCACTGTGGGAAACGGAGCCGTTCGTCGCCGTCGAACTCGGTGGGCGGCTGTACGGCCGCGGCGCCGCCGATGACAAAGCCGGCATCATGGCACACCTTGCTGCCTATGCGGCAGTAACGGAGGTCCTGGGCGAAGAGTTCGGGCTCGGAGTGACGTTGTTCTTTGAGGGGGAGGAGGAAGCCGGTTCACCGACCTTCCGCACCTTCCTGGAAACCCACCGGGAACTGCTCCGTGCCGACGTCATCATTGTCGCTGATTCCAGCAACTGGAAGGTGGGCGTGCCCGCGCTGACTACGAGCCTCCGGGGACTCATCGACGGAACCATCGAGGTGCAGGTCCTGGACCACGCTGTTCACTCCGGTATGTACGGGGGTCCGGTGCTCGACGCTCCAACGCTGCTGTCACGCCTCATTGCAACCCTGCACGACGACGAGGGCAGCGTGGCCATCGACGGGCTGGTGGGCTATGACAAAGCCACCGTGGACCTTACCGAGGCTGAATACCGGGCGGACGCCTCGGTGCTCGACGGAGTGAAGTTGGCCGGCACCGGAAGTATCGCATCGCGCATGTGGACCAAACCGGCCCTGTCCATCATCGGGTTTGATGCCCCGGCAGTAGAGATGGCCTCAAACACGCTGTTGCCGCGGGCACGGGCCAAGTTCAGCCTCCGGCTGGCTCCCGGTCAGGTTCCGGCTGAAGCCATGGAAGCGGTGCGGCGCCATGTCCAGGTCCACGCGCCGTTCGGGGCGAAGGTTGTCTTCACCCCGGGGGAGAGCGGCAACTCCTATCTGGCCGACACATCATCCGCGGCGGCAGGATTTGCGATGTGGGCGCTAGGAGAGGCATGGGGTGTGCCGGCCGTGGAAATGGGAATCGGCGGCTCCATTCCCTTTATCTCAGATTTGACCGAGGTGTACCCGGAAGCGCAGATCCTGGTTACCGGGGTCGAGGACCCGGACTCCCGCGCCCACTCCGCCAACGAATCACTCCACATCGGGGACTTCCGTAACGCTGTGGTGGCGGAGGCGCTGCTGTTGGCCCGCCTTAACAGCGAGGGTCTGGACTGACTTCTCTGGCCAGGGCCAGCCTTTTCTAGGCTTGGCCGGGCAGTGGAAGAAGGTTGCCTGCTCGTTCCGGGAACAAGTAGTGTTCGGCCATGGTTACGCCTGAGGTTAGAGCTACGCGTCCGAGCGACGTAGCATTAGCTATAGCCCATACCGTTTTTGTAGGGCAGGCGCCGTTCACGCGGGGCTGCCAGGACCGTCGTTAGAAGGTAGGCCAATGAGCACTACGACCAATGAAAACAGCACTGAATCAAACGGCACCGCCAGTGCCGAACTGGCGACCCACGAGGTTCAGCTGACCGACGTTGCCGCAGGCAAGGTCCGCAGCCTCCTTGAGCAGGAAGGCCGGACCGACCTCCGCCTCCGCGTCGCCGTGCAGCCTGGCGGTTGCTCCGGTTTGATCTACCAGCTCTACTTCGACGAGCGCCTCCTTGACGGGGATGCCGTACGTGACTACGACGGCGTTGAGGTCGTCGTCGACAAGATGAGCGTGCCGTACCTCAGCGGTGCCAGCATCGACTTCGAGGACACCATTTCGAAGCAGGGGTTCACCATCGACAACCCCAACGCCGGCGGGTCCTGCGCCTGCGGCGATTCATTCCACTAAGCGGGCCTCGCAGCCCTTCCTCACCCTGTGGCGGGGGGGGGGGGGGGGGGGGGGCCCCCCCCGCCGGCGGGGGGGGGGGGGGGGCGCGGGGGGGGGGGGGGGCCCCCCAACCCCCCCCCCCCCCCCCCCGGCCCCCCCCCCCCCCCCCCCCCGGGGGGGGGGCGCCCCCCCCCCCCCCCCCCGCCACACTGATGAGGACATGTGGGCGAAAACGCGCGGGGAGCGGTAAGCTCTACACCGAGTAGTAAAACTCTTTTCGTGTGCCCGGGACGACGAAGGCCGCCCGCAGGCAACAGCAACAAGTAGGAAGGGCCGTCTGTGAGTTCGCAGAACCGAACCGGCAGCCGACGCAAAAAGATCGCTAAGATCACTGGCTTGGCAACTGCCGGCGCGTTGGTTTTGACTGGATGTTCGCCATTGGTAGAGAAGGGGTGGCTTCCGACCGAGCGCGGGACCACCAGTAACACCGACCGGATCATGGACCTGTGGGTCAACTCATGGATTGCCGCGCTCGTAGTGGGCATCATTACCTGGGGCCTGATCGTCTGGTGCCTCGTTGCCTACCGGCGCCGCAAGGGCACTGTTGGTTTCCCGCGGCAGACCAGCTTCAACCTTCCTCTGGAAGTTTTCTACCTGACCATTCCGCTGTTCATGGTGCTGGTGTTCTTCTACTTCACCGACCGCGACCAGCAGGCGATCGATGACCGCTCGCAGCCGGCCGACGTCGTCGTTGATGTCCGCGGCAAGCAGTGGGCCTGGGACTTCAACTACAAGAAGGGCGAGGTCATCCAGGAAGACGTCTACGAAGCCGGTGTGCAGGCGCACCTGACCGGCGAGGCCGTCGACAAGGAAAAGCTCCCCACGCTTTACCTGCCCGTCAACAAGTCCGTTGATGTGGAACTGAATGCCCGCGACGTCATCCACTCCTTCTGGGTCCCCGCCTTCCTCCAGAAGCGCGACATGATCCCGGGCAAGACCAACTACATCCGGTTTACGCCCACCAAGGAAGGCACCTATGACGGAAAGTGCGCCGAACTCTGCGGCGAGTACCACTCCGAAATGCTTTTCCGCGTGAAGGTTGTCTCCGAGTCCGAATTCCAGGCGAAGATGAACCAGCTGCGCCAGGACGGCAACACGGGCCTGCTCGGCGAAGAGTATGACCGCAACCCGAGCCTGTCCGAATCGAAGTAAGGGGAGCGACGTGGCTACTTACACTCAATCCGCCGGGATCCTTGAAGCTCCCGTAGTTCCAAAGTCCAAGGGACGCATTGTAGTCAACTGGATCACCTCCACTGACCACAAGACCATCGGGTACATGTACCTGATCGCGTCCTTCGTGTTCTTCTGCCTCGGCGGCGTGATGGCGCTGCTCATCCGTGCCGAGCTGTTCGAACCCGGTATGCAGATCCTGCAGACCAAAGAGCAGTACAACCAGATGTTCACCATGCATGGCACCGTCATGCTGCTGATGTTCGCCACCCCGCTCTTCGCCGGGTTCGCGAATGTCATCATGCCGCTGCAGATCGGTGCCCCGGACGTCGCCTTCCCGAGGCTGAACGCCCTGGCATTCTGGTTCTTCCTCTTTGGCTCCACCATCGCGGTGTCCGGCTTCATCACCCCGCAGGGTGCGGCGTCGTTCGGCTGGTTTGCCTACGCGCCGCTGTCGAACACGACGTTCAGCCCCGGTGTGGGCGGTGACCTCTGGGTCTTCGGCCTGGCACTGTCCGGTTTCGGCACCATCCTTGGTGCGGTCAACTTCATCACCACCATCATCTGCATGCGGGCCCCGGGCATGACTATGTGGCGGATGCCGATCTTCACCTGGAACACCCTCGTGACGGCCATCCTCGTCCTGATGGCGTTCCCGCCGCTGGCCGCTGCCCTGTTTGCACTGGGTGCCGACCGCCGCTTCGGTGCTCACATCTTTGATCCGGAAAACGGCGGTGCCGTCCTGTGGCAGCACCTGTTCTGGTTCTTCGGCCACCCCGAGGTGTACATCATCGCGCTGCCGTTCTTCGGCATCGTCTCGGAGATCTTCCCGGTCTTCAGCCGCAAGCCGATCTTCGGCTACAAGGGCCTTGTCTACGCGACGATCGCCATCGCCGCTCTCTCGGTGACCGTGTGGGCGCACCACATGTACGTCACCGGCGCTGTGCTGCTGCCGTTCTTCGCGTTCATGACCATGCTCATCGCGGTCCCCACCGGTGTGAAGTTCTTCAACTGGATCGGCACCATGTGGCGCGGATCGCTGACGTTCGAGACCCCGATGCTGTGGAGCATCGGCTTCCTCATCACGTTCCTCTTCGGCGGCCTGACAGGCATCATCCTGGCTTCCCCGCCGCTGGACTTCCACGTCTCGGACTCCTACTTCGTGGTGGCGCACTTCCACTACGTGGTCTTCGGCACCGTGGTGTTCGCGATGTTCGCCGGCTTCTACTTCTGGTGGCCGAAGTGGACTGGCAAGATGCTCAACGAGCGCCTCGGCAAGATCCACTTCTGGCTGCTGTTCCTGGGCTTCCACGGCACGTTCCTCATCCAGCACTGGCTCGGTGTGGAAGGCATGCCCCGCCGCTACGCTGACTACATGATCGAGGACAACTTCACCTGGATGAACCAGTTCTCCACGATCTCCTCGTTCGTCCTGGGCGCATCCCTGATCCCGTTCTTCTGGAACGTGTACATCACGGCCCGCAGCAGCGAAAAGGTCCTCGTGGACGACCCCTGGGGCTTCGGGGCCTCTCTCGAGTGGGCCACGTCCTGCCCGCCGCCGCGGCACAACTTCACGTCGCTGCCGCGGATCCGCTCGGAGCGCCCGGCGCTGGACCTGCACCACCCTGAGCTCTCCCAGTCACACACCATTGAGTCACCGGCACCGGCAGCAGCTGTGCTCGGTAACGCCGATCAGAAGGACGCCTCGCAGTGAAGATCGAATCATGGATATTTGGAGCCGGAGTCTTCTTCTTCGTACCGGTCGCCCTGATTTACGGCTTCCTCACCAACTGGTCTGAGTGGGTTGGTGTCCTGGGCATCCTGCTCGTCGGCGGCCTCGCCGGCATGATCGGTGCCTACCTGGGCTTCACCGGCAAGCGGGTCGGGCTGCGTCCCGAGGACCGGGCGGATGCAGAGATCCACGAGGGCGCCGGCGAACAGGGCCACTTCAGCCCCTGGAGCTGGTGGCCGCTGGTGCTCGGTCTCTCCTGCGCAACGGGCTTCCTCGGCCTTGCTGTGGGTTTCTGGATCGTGTTCATCGCCGCGGGCATGGCGGTTGTGGCACTGATCGGCTGGGTGTACGAGTACAGCCGCGGCGACCACGCCCACTAGGCCTTCTGAACCGGCCGTACTGACGGCAGATATTACGACGGCGGGCCCCCACCATAAGGTGGGGGCCCGCCGTCGTCATTGGTGCCTTAGGTGCTTATTAAGGTGTTGCCGGGGCTTTTGGCGTCTGTGCTGCTTGTGCTGCCAGGAGTTCGGCAAGGCCGGCCAAGGCGTCCTCAGCCTCGCTGGGGGTACGGCCAGCCGGCAGGGCTTCCTCCGCGATTCCCAGTTCCACTTCACACCCGCAGTCGAAATCGGCGGTCATGACCTCGAGCAGGGACCGGGCATCCACGGCGTCGGTGCCGGCCTTGCTGATGGTCACCGGCAAGCCGGTCTCGGTCACGGCGCGGACGAATTCCGCCGCGGGGCGGGCATGCAGGCCGATGGCCGCTGTCACTATTGCCTTGCGTACTGGCAATGAATACTCCTCTATCCGGGCGGCGTGATGCCGCCGCCTGTAACACGTTCGCCCTTAAGAATATCCTCGCGACTCATCCGGCGGCGCCTGCACCGCCTCCTGGTCTAGACCTCCCGCCCAGTTGGCCTAATCTTGGAATGTGAACAATTTCAGCAGGAGCACGCATGGCTGCTAGTGCTGCGGCCATTGCCGGCGAGATCGACCGGAAAAGCGGCGTCCCCATCTACATCCAGCTCCGGGAAATCCTCCGGACGTACATCGCTACATCCTGCCCGCCGGGATCCGCCCTTCCTTCCGAGCGGGACCTCGCGGAGCGGTTCAGCCTTGCGCGCATGACAGTACGCCAGGCCATCGACGCTCTGGTGGGGGAGGAAGTCATTGAGCGTGTTGTCGGCCTAGGAACCTTCGTCAGGAAGCCGAAGCTGGACCTCCAGGTCAAGCTCACCTCATACAGCGAGGAGATGCAGCGGCGCGGCATGGTGCCTGCAGCAAAGGTGCTGAGCTTTGAGCAGATCGCCGCGAGTGCCTTCCTCGCCCGTGAACTGCAGCTGGAGGAGGGAACACCGCTGGTGCGGTTCAGGCGGCTGCTGCTGGCCGATAACGAGCCCATGAGTGTGGACGAGAACTTCATCCCGGCCCACCGCGTGCCCGGGCTCCTGGACGGGGAGCCGCCCACCTCGCTGTACAACGTGCTGAGCGAACAGTACGGCCTGGTGATGGAGTGGGGCGAGGACATGATTGAAGCCACCGCAGCCTCGCCCTCCACCGCCCGGCTGCTGAATGTCGAGATCGGGTCGCCCCTGCTGAAGATCCAGCGGCATGCGTTCGTCGCCCGGGCCATGGTGGACTATTCGGTGTCCTTCTACCGTGCTGACCGCTACAAGCTGTGGGTGCCGCTGCAGCGCCCAGGCGTCCGGCCCACGCGCAACTACGCCTCCGGGTACCGCAACGCCTGACCTGGCCCTCTAGAAAGGTCTGCAAACGGCCGCACGCCAGGTTCTGCTGCGTTGTATCCACGGCATGCGTGGCGGCCGCGCCGATGCAGAGGAATCCCGGTGCCAACGACAAAGGAAGCCCGGTCCCAAGGGGACCGGGCTTCCTTACATCAGCAGCCCGAAGAGCTGGAGAGGATGCTGCTAGTGGCTGAGGGTCTTCTGTCCCTCGCCGGCTTCAACGGCCTCGTGGTGGCCGTGGCTGGCTGCCAGCTCGGCAGGAGTCGCCGGGGCGACCCTGTCCTCGAAGAACCAGCGGGAGAGCGCTGCGCGGCGCTTTTCCTTCTTGGTGACGACGCCGTGCTCGTTCGGCTCGGCCGGCAGCGGAGCCGGCGACTCGAAGCCTACGAGCTTGTAGCGCTTGTACTCGTCGAGCGGAGCGTGAACCTCAATGAACTCACCGTGCGGAAGGCGCACGATACGTCCGGTTTCACGTCCGTGCAGGGCGATCTCACGGTCCTTCCGCTGCAGCGCCAGGGCCACGCGCTTGGTGACTACGAAGGCGATGATCGGGCCGAGGAAGAACAGCGCGCGCAGCCAGTACGTGACGTCGTTCAGGGAGACCATGAAGTGGGTCGCGATGAGGTCGGAGCTGGCTGCAGCCCACATGACGCAGTAGAACGTGAACCCAGCCATGCCGATCGCCGTCCGGGTGGGAGCGTTGCGCGGACGGTCCAGAACGTGGTGCTCGCGGTCGTCCTTGGTGATCCAGCGCTCGATCCACGGGTACATGAACAGGACGGTGAAGACGATGCCTGCCGGCACCAGGGCCGGAAGCAGGACGTTCAGCGTCAGCACGTAACCAAAGATGACGTACTCGAAGTGGAAGTCGCCAAGGACACCAGGCATCAGGCGCAGCGCACCATCAACCCAGCCGATGTACCAGTCAGGCTGGGTGCCTGCGGAAACCGGGGAGGGATCGTAGGGGCCGTAGTTCCAAATCGGGTTGATGGTGAAGAATGCGGCCATCAGCGCAATGACACCGAAGACGATGAAGAAGAATCCACCGGCCTTGGCAGCGTAGACCGGGCCAAGCGGGTAGCCGACGACGTTGTGGTCGTTGCGGCCCGGGCCGGGGTACTGGGTGTGCTTGTGCACGACCACCATGAAGAGGTGCAGGACGATCATCAGGAGGATCAGTGCCGGGACCAGCAGGATGTGGAGGACGTACAGGCGGCCGATGATCATCGTGCCCGGGAACTCCCCGCCGAAGAGGAAGAAGGAGATGTACGTGCCGATGACGGGAATGGACTTGATCACGCCGTCGATGATGCGCAGGCCGTTACCGGACAGCAGGTCATCGGGGAGCGAGTAGCCGGTGAAGCCGGCAGCCATGGCCAGGATGAGCAGGACGCCGCCCACCACCCAGTTCATTTCACGGGGCTTGCGGAACGCGCCGGTGAAGAACACGCGGAGCATGTGCACGGCGATGGAGGCCACGAACAGCAGGGCTGCCCAGTGGTGGACCTGGCGCATGAACAGGCCGCCGCGGACGTCAAAGGAGATGTCCAGCGAGGAACTGTACGCCACCGACATTTCGACGTTCTTCAGCGGGGTGTACGAGCCGTTGTAGTGCGTTTCGGCCATGGACGGGTCGAAGAAGAACGTCAGGAACGTTCCGGAGAGCAGCAGGATGACAAAGGAGTACAGTGCCACTTCGCCGAACATGAAGGACCAATGGTCCGGGAACACCTTGCGGCCGAATTCGCGGAGAATTCCGGAGCCGCCGACACGTGCATCGACGAAGTCGGTTACGCGTCCGACCTTGGTGTTGGCTACATAAGCGGGGGCTTTAGCTGTTGATGCTGCGCTCATGCTGATCACGCTCCCAGTAACTTGGTCCTACGGGTTCTTTGAAGTCGCTGGTAGCGACCAGGTAACCCTCGTCATCAACTGCGATGGGCAGCTGGGGGAGAGGGCGGCTGGCGGGGCCGAAGATGACCTTGCATTCCTGGGTGAGGTCAAAGGTCGACTGGTGGCACGGGCACAGCAGGTGGTGCGTCTGCTGCTCATAAAGGGCAACGGGGCAACCGACGTGGGTGCAGATCTTGGAGTAGGCAACGATGCCGTTGTAGCCCCAGTCCTCACGGCCCGCGGAAGGGTTGAGCTTTGCCGGGTCGAGGCGCATGAGCAGCACGACGGCCTTGGCCTTCTCGTTCAGCTTGCCTTCATGGAGATCGTTGAGGCCTTCCGGGATGACGTGGAAGGCGGAGCCGATAGTGACATCCGAGGCCTTGATGGGCGTGCCGTCGGGGTCACGGGCGAGGCGCTTGAGCTTGTCGCCCTCGGGTGCCCACAGGGTGTGGGCGAGCTTGTCATCGGGGCGGGGACCCAGGTCGCCGAACACCGCGAGTGCCGGCAGCGGGGCAAGTGCCACAGCGCCGAGCAGGGTGTTGCGGATGAGGGGGCGGCGCTTGATGCCGGTTTCCTCAACGATGTCATCGACGATCCGGACAGCTGCCGCGCGGTCATCCTCTTCGCGGATGGCGTGGCGCTCTTCGGAGACCTCGTGGTCCGGCATGAGGGCCTTGGCCCAGTGTACGATGCCGGTGCCGATGCCGAGCATGGCAAAGGCCGTTCCCAGGCCCAACAGGGCATTCTGCAGCCTGATGGTGGCGATCGTGGAGTCATCGCCCAGATCGATGGCGAAATACGCCACCAGGAAGATCACGGTGCCAACGACCGACGTGCCGAACAGCGCGGCTACCTGCCGTTCTGCTCGCTTTGCGGCCTTCGGGTCCGTGTCAGCCAGGCGCAAACGATGCGGAGGAATTCCAGGGTCCTGGAACTTCTCCACCTCATTCTGACCAGCCGTAGCTACGGTGCCCGAGTGGATCGGACTGCCGTCACTATGGTTGCCCATGATTCGCCTCATCCTTCTCTCGTCTCGGCGGTGCCGAGTTAGTGTTCAATTTCAAACCCGCTGAAACGGTCAGCAGGACATTTCTTTGGTGCGGCCTGCGCGTCCTAGGACGTGCGGGACGTCAGCCAGATGGTGAAGGCGATGATGACGCCAAGGCCTGCAATCCAGACAAAGAGGCCTTCGGACACCGGGCCGAGGGCTCCAAGGTCAGCGCCGCCGGGGGAGCCGGTGCTCTCGATCTGCTTCAGGAACGTGACGATGTCGCGCTTGCCTTCGGGGGTGATGTTGGAGTCACTGAATACCGGCATGTTCTGCGGACCGGTCGCCATTGCCTCGTAGATGTGCTTGCCCGAAGTGTCGGCCAGGGCCGGAGCGAACTTGCCGCGGGTCAGTGCGCCGCCGGCTGCCGCAGCGTTGTGGCACATGGCGCAGTTGGTGCGGAACAGCTCGCCGCCCTTGGCTGCGTCACCCTGTTCGTCCAGGAGGGCAGCTTCGGGGATGGCCGGGCCGGCGCCCAGGGAGGCGACATAGGCCGAGAGCTGGTGGGTCTGCTGCTCGTTGAACTGGGCAGGCTTCTCGTATGCCTGGGGGCCGTTCATCTGCATGGGCATGCGGCCGGTACCAACCTGGAAGTCGACGGCAGCGGCGCCGACACCTACCAGGGACGGACCGTCTTGCGTACCGCCGGCACCCATGCCGTGGCAGGTGGCGCAGTTGGCTTCGAAGAGCTTTTCGCCTTCCTCGACATCACTGGCGCTGAAGTTGGTGGTGCTGGCCTTCGCCTCGTTGACGGTGGTGGCAACGGCGTACAGCCCACCAGTGAGGAGGAGGCCCATCAACAGCAGCGCAATGGCTGCCAGTGGGTGACGTCGCTTCTGCGAGAGTGCCTTCACGTGGTGGTTCCTTTATTCGATCGTGCGTCGGCTCCGGGAGCCGCTTCTTGAAAATCAGTCTCTTGTGGAAGAGCCAAGTCTTGATTACTTGAGGACATAGATGACCAGGAAGAGGCCAATCCAGACGACGTCCACGAAGTGCCAGTAGTACGAGGTGACGATCGCCGAGGTTGCCTCGAAGTGACCGAACTTCTTCGCGGCGAAGGAGCGGCCCATGATGAGGAGGAATGCCACGAGGCCGCCGATGACGTGCAGGCCGTGGAAGCCGGTGGTCATGTAGAAGGCCGAACCGTAGGCGTTGGACGAGAGCGAGACGTGCTCGGAGACGAGCATCGCGTACTCCATCGTCTGGCCCGCCACGAAGAAGGCGCCCATGAGGAACGTCAGGGTGAACCACTCGTTCATGCCCCAGCGGGTGAACTGCAGCGGACCGCCGCTGCGTCGCGGCTGGAGCCGTTCCGCGGCGAAGACGCCCATCTGGCAAGTGAAGGAGCTCGCCACTAGGACGATCGTGTTAACGAGCGCAAAGGGGAAGTTGAGCTTGGCCGTCTCTTCAGCCCACATCTGTCCGGAAGTGGACCGGAGCGTGAAGTACATGGCAAAGAGACCGGCAAAGAACATCAACTCGCTGGACAGCCAAACTACGGTTCCGACGGAAACCATATTGGGGCGGTTCAGCGTGGGGTGCGCCGGGGTACTGGGGGCATGGGTCGCAGATGTCACATAGACATTATGTCTGTAAAACTCCGTCCTGCCCAACGCAAACCGCCTTTTGCGGGGACTTTTTCTACAAAGACGCGAAATCGCGCAGAAAAGTTCCGGGATGGGTTCACATTGGTCTTTGGAAGCCGCGGCTCGATAGCATCGGGAGGTGACTTCACAGGTATCGGCACAGGCGGCGGGTAACACTTGGCCGCGTCTCATCTCCGCCCTGATTGACGGCAAGGACCTGACGGCGGACAGCACGGCCTGGGCCATGGGCACCATCATGTCGGGCGAGGCCACACCTGCGCAGATCGCCGGTTTCCTTGTGGCGCTGCGGGCCAAGGGTGAAACGGTGGACGAGATTGCCGGCCTGGTTGAAGCCATGGTGGCCCACGCCAAACCCATCGCCATCTCCGGCGAGAAGCTGGACATCGTGGGCACCGGCGGTGACCAACTTAACACTGTGAACATCTCCACCATGGCGGCGCTCGTCTGTGCGGGAGCGGGCGCCAAGGTGGTCAAGCACGGCAACCGCGCGGCGTCGTCATCTTCCGGTTCGGCGGATGTGCTGGAGGCGCTCGGCGTCCGTCTGGACCTGCCCATCGAGGGTGTGGCGCGCTGTGCCGAAGAGGCCGGAATCACGTTCTGCTTTGCCCAGGTGTTCCATCCGTCCTTCCGCCACACCGCTGTTCCCCGGCGTGAACTTGCCGTCCCCACCGCCTTCAACTTCCTTGGCCCGCTCACCAACCCCGCCAGGGTGCAGGCTTCGGCGGTCGGCGTCGCCAACGCGCGCATGGCCCCGCTGGTGGCCGGCGTGCTGGCCAAGCGCGGCAGCCGCGGACTCGTGTTCCGTGGCAGCGACGGGCTGGACGAGCTGACCACCACCGGTCCGTCAACCGTGTGGGAGATCCGAGACGGCGAAGTCACCGAACACCTCTTTTCGCCGGCGGAGCTCGGGATCCGTCAGGCGACGGTGGAGGAGCTCCGGGGCGGGGACGCCCAGGCCAACGCCGCCGTCGTCCGCGACGTGCTCGACGGCGCGGCGGGGCCGGCGCGGGACGCCGTCCTGCTTAACGCCGCCGCCGGCCTCGTGGCCTTTGACCTTCAGGCGGAGGGAACGCTGGCCGAGCGCATGCAGCGCGGCCTGGAACGGGCTGCCACGTCGATTGACTCAGGCGCGGCCGCCGCGGTCCTCGAGAAATGGGTCGGCCTGACCCAGGCATAGCCCGCCGCCGCTCAGCCTTGGCTCAAGGGAGCCGCTAATTCGCCCCCACCGGCACAGTTGCCGGGTGCCCGAGCGGGATGACGTGGGGTCGGCCGTCGGTGGGCTCGTTCACCACCTGGGCGTCGAGCCCGAACACGTCCCGCAGCAGCCGGGGCGTGACCACGTCGGCCGGGGCTCCCTGCGCCACGATATTCCCGTCCTTCATGGCCACGATGTGGTCCGAGTAGCGGGCGGCCAGTGAGATGTCGTGCAGCACCATGACAACCGTCCTGTTGTGCCTGCGGTTCAGCCGGCGCACCAGTTCGAGGACGTCCACCTGGTGGGCGAGGTCAAGGTACGTCGTGGGCTCGTCCAGGAGGATGATTCCGGTCTCTTGCGCCAGGGTCATGGAGATCCAGGCCCGCTGCCGCTGGCCTCCGGAGAGATCCTCCAGGGGTGTGTCCGCCAGCTCTGCGATGTCGGTGGCCCGAAGGGCGTCGTCCACCACCGTTTGATCCTCCAGCGAGAACTGCTGGTACCACTTCTGCCGGGGGTGCCTGCCGCGGGAGACCAGGTCCGCCACAGTGAGTCCGGAAGGCGCAGTGGGCGTCTGCGGGAGGATGCTGATCCGGGTGGCGATATTCCGCGTGGACTGTTTGCCCAGCGGCACGCCGTCCAGCAGCACGTCGCCGGAACGCGGCGTGAGGAGTCTGCCAAGGCCCCGGAGGAGGGTGGATTTGCCGCAGCCGTTTGGACCAATGATTGAGGTGACCTGCGCCTCCGGGACCGTCAAAGACAGGTTGTGGATGATGCTGGGGCCGTCGTAGCCCAAAGTCAGGTTCTCGGCCCGCAGCACTGCCGTCGGTTCCGTGGAATTCTTCAACTCAGCCTCCGCTGGTACTTCAGGATCAGATGGATCAGGAACGGCGCGCCGAGAACGGCGGTGGCGACGCCGACCGGCAGGGGCGCGCTGAGCGCGTTGGCCGAAATGGTGTCGGCCAGCAGGACGAACACAGCCCCGACCAGGGCTGACACGCCAACCGGGGGAACGACGCCGGCCGTCAGGGATCTGGCGATCTGGGGGCTTGCCAGTGCCACGAAGGCCACTGGACCGGCCGTGACGGTGGCGACTGATGCCAGCAGTACTGCAATGCTCAGGACGGTCAGCCGCACAGCGCCAATACGGGTGCCGAGGCCGACGGCGGTGTCCTCGCCGAAGCTTGTCAGCAGCAGCCACCGGCCGCTCACGACGGCGGCTGTGATGAGTACTGCGGCGCTCAGTGCCATCGGCTGCACCGTGGTCCAGTCTTTGCCGTTAAGTGAGCCGGTCATCCAGGTCAGAGCCTGCGCGGCGCTGGTGACATCACCCAGTGTCAGAATCCATGTGGTGAGGCTGGCCGCGAAGCCCGAAATCCCCAGCCCGGCGAGGACCAGCCGGTAGCTGTCCAGGCCCCGCCGGTAGGCGAGCAGATAGACCGCGACCCCGCTGAGGATGCCTGCAGTGAGCGCGGCGGCCGGCATGCCCACGGTGGCAGCGATCCCGCTGAGGCCTGCATGTCCTCCGCCTGCGATGACCAGGACGGCCACTGCGCCGAGCGATGCTCCTGCTGTCACGCCTAGCAGGTCCGGGCTGGCAAGGGGGTTACGGGCAACGGTCTGGGTAATGGCGCCGGCCGCGGCCAAGCACGCTCCGACGAGCACCGCAGCCACCATGCGGGGGGCCCGGAACTCAGTGACGGCCAGGTATGTCCGGGGGCTGGATGCGTCGCCGAACAGTGCCCGAAGGACGTCCGGATACGGCAGTGGGGTTCCGCCAAAGGCAGTGTGCAGCGCCATTGCTGCGACCAGTCCGGCCGTCAGCAGGGCAGCCACCACCATCAGCCGCAGGTTCAGCCGAATGGAGACAGGACCCAGCCGCAGAGCCCGGATGGAGGCAGCGCTGCTCTGTACTGTTCGGGTCCGCTGTTCGCCGGGCCGCTGCCCGCCGTCGATCACCGTCATAGTGTCGCCAGCCTGCGCCGGCGGGCCAAATGGACGAAGAAGGGGGCGCCCACCACGGCGAGGACCACTCCCACAGACAGTTCGCCGGGGCGGGCTATGACCCGGCCAGCCGTGTCGGCCAGCAGCAGGAGCGTCGCCCCGGTCACTGCCGACAGCGGAATCAGCCAGCGGTAGTCCGGCCCGGTCAGGGCGCGGGTGATGTGGGGGACAAGCAGGCCGGCGAAGGCAATGGGGCCGGCCATCGTAACCGCTGAACCGGCAAGGAGGGTGACGGCGGCAATGCCGGCGGCCCGCGCCCCGAACACGGAGATACCCAGGGCGACGGCGGTATCCGCGCCGAGGGCGAGCGCATTCAGGGACCGGATGTTGAGCAGGGCCAGAACCGCCCCCAGGCAGATGAAGGGCCAGATCACTGCCAGCACATCGCTGCGTCCCGCCAGGGAGCCGACCTGCCAGAACCGCAGCGTCTCCAGGGCCTGGTCGTTGAGCAGGACTATTCCGGCCACCAGGCCCGAACACAAGGCCGTCACCGCGGCCCCGGCCAGGACCAAGGTCACCGGGGTAGCGCCGTGCCGGGCAGCCGATCCGATGGCAAAAACCAGGATGCTGGCGGCAAGGGCGCCGACAAAGGCAAGTAGCGCCTGGGTCAGCGCAGGCACCTCACCAGCTAAAGCCGTAACGGCCACGATGGCCAAGGCGGCCCCCTGGTTGATTCCCAGCAGTCCCGGATCGGCAACAGGGTTGCGCGTATGCCCCTGAATCAGGGCTCCTGCCAGCCCGAGGCAGACGCCGGCGCACACCGCCAGGACGGTCCGTGGCCATCGGAGTTCGCGCACCGTGACATCCATCACCGAGCCGTCCGGGGTGAACAGCGCGTGCCAGACCTCCTGCAGGGAGGACGGCTGCCCTCCGATACATGTGCTCAGGACGGCCGCGGCGAACAGCGCCGCCGCGGAGGCCGCCAGCCACCGCAGGCGTGACCGGCTGCCGCGGTGCGCTCTTCGCGCAGGCGGAAACGGTGATTCCGTCCGCACCGGCACAGCCGGAGCATCGGCCGGATCCAGTATTTTCACGTGGTCCTTCTATTACGTCAGTCATGTGTGATCTATTTCGCCAAACCCTGCTACAGTCTACGGCAGACCTAGGTAAGCCTTGCCTAATAAGTCGATCTCCCCGTCACATTGTTTGAAAGCGACACAGTGAAAACACGCATCCTCAAGACATTCAGCGCCGCCGCCGCCGGCCTCACGCTGCTCGCCACGGCCGCCTGCGGTTCCCCCGCAGCCAGCACGGCATCGAGCACGTCCGCGCCCGCACAGTCGGCCGGATACCCGCTGACCATGGAACACACCATGGGTTCCACGACGATTGAGTCAACTCCCAAGCGGGTCGTAGCGCTGGATCCCAGCTACATCGACGCGGCTCTCCTGCTGGACGCAGACCTCGTCGGCTACGTGCAGTACCGGCAGGACCCGAAAGCACCGTTCGCGCCGTACCTCGGCGACGTCGCCGAGGCCACGAAGGAATCGGTAAACGTGGGCACCCTGGCCGAACCGAACCTGGAAAAGATCCTCGAACTGCAGCCGGACCTCATTGTTTCAGCGAAGGTGCGCCACGAGGCCCTCTACCCGCAGCTGTCCAAGATCGCGCCCACGATCTTCTCCGAGAGCACCGGGCCCACCTGGAAAGAGAACGTCGTGTTCCTCGGCGAGGCGCTCGGCAAGAAGGTCAAGGCCGAAGAACTCGTCAAGGCTTACGAGGACAGGGCGCAGAAGGTCGGGGCTGAGATCCTCAAGAAGCAGCCGGACGCGACGTACTCGTTGGTGCGCTTCACCGGGGGAGACACTGCCCGCCTGTACTCGTCCAACTCCTTCATCGGCGAAATCATGACGGACATGCGCATCCCGCGCCCCAAGGACGCCCCGGACTCTACCGAGGAAATTTTCGTCCCGCTGTCGGCTGAGCAGATCCTGCAGGGGGACGCCGGTTTGGTCATGGTGAGCGCGTTTACGCCTGCCGGCCCTGAGGGTGACAAGGCACGCGCGCAGCAGAAGGCTTTCGAGTCCAACCCGCTCTGGAAGCGGCTGAAGGGTGACGTTGTCGCCGTCGACGACGGAACGTTCCTCGCCTCGGTGAGCATCCAGGGTGCCCACGCGGTCATCACAGACCTCGCCAAGCACTACGGCGTGGACCCGCACCTGCCGTAACAGATCAAAAGCGGCGGCCGGCGGAACTGATACAGGTTCCGCCGGCCGCCGCTTTTTTCGTGCGCGCGCCGCCTACTCGAATCCAAGCGAGAACGCTGCGTCCAGATCGTGCTGGGAGTACGCGCGGAAAGCAATGTGTGTGGTCGTGTGCACCACTGCAGGAACCTTTGAGAGTTTGTCGGCAATGACATCAGCAAGTTCATCGTGCTGCGAGACACGGGCAACCGCGATCAGGTCCCACTCGCCGGTGACGGAATACACCTCGCTGATGCCCGGAATGGCGGAGATTTCTTCGGCCGTTTCGGGGATGCGGGAAGCGTCGGTTTTGATCAGGACGAATGCGGTGACCACTGGTAATCCTTCCGGATCGTTGCGCTCCGGCAGAGCGGTATGCCTGCCGTGGTGCCAGCCTATTACATCAGGCCTTGGCGCCGTGACCGGCGAAGGCGCAGGATTCCCAGCACGAGCAGGCGGTAGCCAAGGAGCAGCACTGCGAGGCTGATCAGCGCCACGATGACGAACGGCAGCACCACCGTCTGCCCCGTCGCCGCCCGCAGAGCCATGCCGATCCCAACGGCGCCGAGCCATACAGCCACGCCTGCCGGCCACACTGCCAAGGGTCCTCGCCAGAGCCGCAGGGCAACCCAGCTGACGGCGGCACCTGCAAGGAAGGGCCACGCCGTCAGCAGGACGCCGGTAAGGACGTCGCCGCGGGCGTGGGCGTCACGGCCAATGGCGGCGAACAGCATGATGAGCAGGGCATCCGCCGCCGCGGCGCCGGCGATGGCGGCCACCGGCCGCGGGGCGGAATTCTCAGTCGAAGGCATAACTTCGAGCCTAGCTTCTTCCGCCGCCGGCGTTTGAAGGCTACGCTCAACCGGCACGGTCGGCAGTGCAGCTGACCGGCTTCGAAGGATTCGGGGAGAGGGAGCAGCATGCAGAAGATCAACGCCTGCCTTTGGTTCGACAACCAGGCGGAAGAGGCCGCCGAGTACTACGTCTCCGTCTTTGACAATGCCAAAATCACAGGCATTTCGCGCTTCGGGGAGGGCGCACCCGGCCCGGCGGGCCAGGCCATGGCGGTGGAGTTCGACCTTGAAGGCCAGAAGTTCCAGGCACTGAATGGCGGGCCGGCGTTCTCCTTTACAGAGGCAGTGTCCTTCGTGATTGACTGCTCCTCCCAGGATGAGGTGGACCGGTACTGGAATGCACTGAGCGACGGCGGAAGCGAGGGCCGGTGCGGCTGGCTGAAGGACAGGTACGGGGTCTCGTGGCAGATCGTCCCGTCAGCGCTCGGCGAACTGCTCGGCGGGCCCGATTCCGCCGGTTCCCAGCGTGCCATGCAGGCGATGCTGGACATGAAGAAACTGGACATAGCCGAGCTGCAAAAGGCGTACGACGGCGGCTAGTCCCCATCTGCTGAAGGGCGCGCGGCAGGTGCGGTGGTTTTCCGGACGACCAGTCGCGGCTTCAGCCTTTCGTTGCGCTGCGGCCGCGCGGGCTCGGCCATGCGGTCCAGGAGCAGGTGTGCGGCCCTGACGCCCACGTCACGGCTCACTGGATCCACTGTGCTCAACGACAGGTGGCCCATGGCGGCAAGGTACGTGTTGTCGTACCCGACAATTGAGAGTTCTCCAGGAACGTCAATCGACCTGGCGTTGGCGGCGGCCAGGGCGCCCACGGCAAGGATGTCGTTGGTGGCGAAAACCGCTGTCGGTGACTTGCCGCCGTCGATCAGCCTGCCCAGAGCCTCGTAACCGGCCTGCTCAGTCATGTCCGTTTGCAGCACCCGGATGTACTCCTGCAGTCCGTGGCGCTCCATCGTCTCCCGATATGAGGCCGCCCGGACAGCAGCCGGGCCTGTGGGGGCTGTCAAGAAGGCTATGTCCCGGTGCCCCAGCCCGATCAGGTGTTCGACAGCCTGGCGCGCGCCATCGGCGTCGTCGTTGGACACGCGGTCCGCAGCCGGGAGCTCGAGGGCCCGGGCTCCGACCACCACTGCCGGCGTATGCGTGGCCGCGCGTGTGAGGTCATCGTCGGCCCGGATCTCACCCGCGATGACAAGCCCGTCAACGCGCATTTCCATGAAGGGGGAAACCGGGCTTTCCCCAGGGCGGGCGAGGTAGCGGGGGTCTCCGAGCACCATCCGCAGGTTTCGTTCCCCAAGCACGGACTGCAGGCCGTCGAGCAGATCGACGAACCAGGGGTTGGCCAGGTCGTCGAGCAGAACTCCAACGATGCGCGTCCGTCCACTGGCCAGCGAACGGGCGGCATTGCTGGGCCGGTAATCCAGTGCTGCCACCGCGTCTGCAACTGCCTGCCGTTTGGGTTCGCTGACCTTCGGCGAGCCCCGCAATACCAGCGAGACCAGGGCGCGGGAAACACCGGCCTCCCGCGCAACGTCTTCTATAGTGGGGCGCCTGGCTGCTCCCTGACTGTTCACTTCGCTCCCCGGCACTGGCCACTTCCTGCGGCAAGCGTACCGCGGAAGGACCGGCGGGCCTGGGAGGCCCGCCGGTCCATCCGCGGTCTGCCGGCTGCTACCGGCCGCTGTGACTCACGTCTTCCGCGATGCCTGTTACGGCGTTGTCGCCTTTTCCCCGGAAGCGGCAGGCGACGCGATGACAGGCAGGCTGCCGGTGCGGAAGTGCACTTCCAGTTCTTCCAGCGAATGACCCTTCGTTTCCGGGACGAACTTAGCCACGAAGACGAGCGAAACAATGTTGACGAGCACGAAGACCGTGAAGGTGCCCGTCGAACCCAAAGCGACCACCAGAATCGGGAACAGGAACGAGATGGCAGCGTTGACCGTCCACAGGGCGAAGACCGCGATTCCCATGGCGAAACCGCGGATGGCCAGCGGGAAGATCTCCGAGAGGAGCAGCCAGACGCAGGTGCCGATGAAGCACTGCACGAAGGCAACAAACAGCATCATGGCGGCGAGGATGGTGTAGCTGACCACGTCTGACTGCGGCAGCATGAAGACGACGGCGAGCAGCGCCTGGGAGGCGACGACGCCGGAGAAGCCGATGACCAGCATCCGCCGGCGTCCGACGAAGCCCAGCAGCCAGATGCCCAGAATGGTCATCAGCACTGATGTCAGGCCTACTGCCACGGTTGCGACCAAAGATGCGCTGACTCCCAGTCCGCTGCGCTCGAGGATCGACGGTGCATAATAGTTCACGGTGTTGATGCCCGTGGCCTGTTGGACCACGGCGAGACCGATGCCGATCCACAGCAGCTTGCGCATCCACGGATTCTCCTTCAGGTCGCGCCACGCATGGGAGCGCTCGTTACGTGCGGCAGTGGCGGCCTGAACGATTTCCTTGTACTCAAAGTCTGCCTCTTCCGGGCTGCGGCTCAGGTCCAGGATGCGGCGGCTGTCAGCGAAGCGGTCCCGGATGGCAAACCAGCGGGGTGATTCGGGCAGGATCAGCATGCCGATCAAGAGCGCAATGGCGGGTATCGACGCAACGCCCAGCATGAGTCGCCAGACCTCCGAGTCATGGATGAGGGCGTCCAAAAGGGCGTTGATGGCGAAGGCGAGCATCTGGCCCGTCACGATCATGAGTTCATTAATGGTCACCATGCGGCCGCGCAGGTGGGCCGGCGCCATCTCTGCCAGGTAGAGGGGGCAGGTTACGGCTGCTGCACCAACACCCAGGCCGAGAATGACACGGGCCACGATCATGAAGCCAACGTTCGGGGCGACTGCGCAGCCTACGGCGCCGATGAGGAAGAGGAACGCGCACACCAGGAGGCTGCCGCGGCGTCCGAGCCTGTCGGCGAGGCGCCCTCCGCTGAGGGCGCCAACAGCGGCACCCGGGAACAGGAGGGCGCTGACCACGGTGGCTTCTTCGACCGGCGTCATGTTCAGCGAGTCCTGCATGTACAGCAGCGCGCCGGAAATCACACCCGTGTCGTAGCCGAAGAGGAGTCCGCCGAGAGTGGAGATGACTGTGAGACGGGCAAGATACCCGCGATGCTTTGAGCCCGATGCTGGAGGGCGTGCTGCATGCAACGACATTGTTGACTTCCTTGGATCGGTGGGCCGGAACGCATGGCCGTGAATGGGGGATTCCTGCAAGTGCGCAAGGTCACGTGCTATCCAGATTAGAGCGCTCTAATTGGGTCGTCAAGACTTTGTGCTGACATTCTGTCAATCCAGGCAAGCCCCCTTATTTGGGTGGGGACCTCATATGACTCCAAGGTCACTGCAAGGTTTTCAAAACCTCGCGGCAGGAGGATTAAGCATGTTTCCGATCCCGCACGAGGCGGGCTACATCGCAGTTCCCTGGGTGTTGACCCCGAGTTGGACTGGGCCTTCCCTGATCCCGGACGGTCGCCTTGCACCGGCCGGAAGACTTTCTCCGGCCAAGAGAAACAAGAATAAAGATGAAACCAACCCTTCGCTGGCTTAGCCGGCTGCTCGTCCTGTCCCTTGCCGTCGCGGGAAGTGTTCTGGGGGTTGCGGGCAGCGCCCAGGCAGCCACCGTGGGCACGCCCAGCATCACGTACTCCGGTGTTGTGAATCCTCCGACGGCGGATAAACCGCAGAGCAAGTTGTGGTGGAACGGCGGCTCCTGGTGGGCGAACATGTGGACCACCGGCAGGGGGTGGAGCATCTACCGCCTGAACCGGAACACCAACACCTGGGTGGATACCGGGGTGCGCAGTGACAGCCGGGCCAGCACCTCCTCGGACACCCTCTGGGACGGCACGCACCTGTACATCGCCTCGAACGTGGTGACCTCCGGTGCCTCGGCGAGCGGGCAGCCGGCGCGCCTGTACCGTTACAGCTACTCGAACGGGAAGTACTCGCTGAGCCGCGGCTTCCCCACCACCATCTCGAACAACAGCAGCGAGACGCTGACGATTGCTAAGGACTCCACCGGTGCGCTATGGGCGACCTGGACCCAGGTGTCAGGGACCACCAGCACCGTGTTCGTGAACAAATCCGCCGCCGGCGGCACCAACTGGGGCAGGCCGTTCGTCGTGCCCGGGGCGCCGGATGCGCACCCGACGCCGGATGACGTGTCCGCCGTCGTTGCCTTCCAAGGCGACGAAATCGGGATCATGTGGACGGACCAAGGGACCGGGACTGCATGGTGGGCGACCCACGATGACGAGAAAAACGCGAGGAACCCCGGCTCGTGGAAGGTGAAGGAAGCCATCAAGGGAAGGAAGCGGGTCGATGACCATCTGAACATCAAGACGCTGCAGTCCGATCCCAGCGGCCGGGTTTACGCCTCGGTAAAGACCAGCTTGAATGACGGCTCGTCCGATCCAAACCTGGCCCAGGAGCTGTTGCTGGTGTTCCGGCCCGGCACCGGATCGTTCCGCCAGACCACGATCGCCCGCACCGGGGACTGCGTCACCCGTCCGCAGATCATGCTGGACACCGAGAACAACCTCGTAAGGGTCTTCCACACGGCTCCGCATTCGTCGGTCCGCGGCTGCAACGTCTCAGGTGAGGCGGGCAGCATCTACGAAAAGACTGCGTCCATGGACAACCCTGTCTTCAGGGCCGGGCGCGGCACACTGGTGATCGAGGGCGCCACGTCGACCAAACTCAACAACGTGACCAGCACGAAGCAGAGCGTGAACGCCACCACCGGCATCGTGGTGATGGCCACCGACAACACCAACAAGCGCTACTGGTTCTCGAACCGCAGCCTCAAACCAGCAGGGTGAACCTGGGCTAATACCTCCCATCCTGTAAGGAAAGAGGATCAGCCGGCTCTTCGGCACCTCGTGCCGGAGGGCCGGTTTCTTCCGGCCCGTTATTCTTGCCTCTTCTTGCCCATGAGGTATCTGGATCGCCCGCAGGGTACGGCGTATCGTAGTGTCACGTCGGATGAGGTGAGCTCTAATGATGGCAAGAAAGCGCCAGTCATCCCGATTGCGCAGCTTCGTAGCAAGGATGCTCGGGTTCGTGGTCCTGAGCAGCTTCTGTGGCGTCCTGGTGGCCGCCTACCTGGTTCCGCAGGTTGCGTTGGCCGGCACCACCCTCAGGAGCTCGATCACCTATTTCAACAGTCTGCCCACGGAACTCGCGGTGTCGCCGCCGTCGCAAACCACGCGGCTGGTGACGGCAGACGGAAAGCTGATCGCCACATTTTACGAGGAAAACCGCGTGCGCGTTCCGCTGAAGACGATGTCGCCGTTCATCAAGGACGCCATCGTTGCCATCGAGGACAGCCGTTTCTACGAGCACAATGGAGTTGACCCGCAGGGCATTCTCCGGGCGCTGACAACCAACCTGGCCCAGGGGGAGCGGCAGGGCGCGTCGACGCTGACCCAGCAGTACGTGACCAATGTGGCGAATGAGGCCAGGATCTCCGCAGGGCGCGAGGAGCAGGTGATCCTCAGCGGGCAGAAGAACGTGGCGGACAAGCTGCGCGAGATGCGTCTGGCCCTTGCGCTGGAGGAGAAGTTCAGCAAGGACCAGATCCTTGAGGGCTACCTCAACATTGTTTTCTTCAACCGCAGCGCCTACGGCATCGAGGCGGCGTCCCAGTACTTCTTCAGCGTTCCGGCAAGCAAGCTGACACTGCCCCAGGCAGCACTGCTGGCCGGCCTGGTCAACAGCCCCAGCCTCTACGATCCCGTGGCGAACCCGGATAACTCGGTCCAGCGGCGCAACCAGGTCCTGAAGGCGATGCTTGAGCAGCGCAAAATCAGCCAGAGCCAGCATGACAAGGCATTGGCTACCGGCATCGGTCTGAAAATTAAGCCCTCCAAACAGGGCTGTGCCGCTGCGGCAATGGCGCCCTATTTCTGCGACTACGTTGCACAGCTGTTCCTCAACAACCCGGCCTACGGTGCCGACAGGCAGGCGCGGGAACAGAAGCTGCTGCGGGGCGGACTGACAATCACCACCACGCTCGACAGCCGGCTGCAGGCCGCAGCGCAGTCACAGGTCAACGCGACGGCCGGGGCGAACCCCACAAAATGGGGTGCCTCCCTGGTTTCGATCCAGCCGGGGACAGGCAAGATCCTTTCCATGGCCCAAAATACGGTGTTCCTTCCGCAGCCCGGTAAGTTCGATACGCAGCTCAACTTCAACGTGCAGTCCAAGGACACCAGCGGCAACGATTTGAACGGTGCGGGCGGCTTCCAGCCGGGATCCACCATGAAGCCGTTCACCTTCGCGGAATGGCTGCACCAGGGAAAGACCCTGACCACGGTGGTGGACGCCTCCAAACGGGAGTATCCGCTGGGATTCCGCTGGCGGTCCTCCTGCGGGAAGGTCATTGGCGGCTACAGCAGCAAGCAGCGGGCGGCGGGCCTCGAGACGGCGGACGATCTGCAGAACGCCGACGCAGGCTACTACCGGAAGATGCCGGCTGATTACGGACTGTACAACTCCATCAATACTGCGACCTTCGCGGAAGCGGCGCAGCTGGACTTCTGCGGCATTCAGAAGATGGTGGACGCGGTGGGCCTCCACAGCGGACTGGACGGCGACCGGATCAACATGCACCAGCTCGGCAACCTGTTGGGTGCCACGGCAGTTGCACCGCTGACCATGGCCAACGCCTTCGCCACCTTCGCCGCGGACGGCCGCTACTGCCAACCCATATCCCTTACCCGCATCGCCGACCGTGCCGGCAAGCAGCTGCCGGTCCCCGAGACCAAGTGCCGCGACGCTGTGGATCCGAAGGTGGCCCGGGGTGTGAACGCCGTCCTGCAGGACACCCTGAAGAAGGGCTCCGGGGTCTATATCAAACCAGAGGTTCATGACCGCATGCCCGCTGCGGCCAAGACCGGGACGAATAACATCAACAGCGCCACCTGGGTGGTGGGTTACACCACGGGAATGGCTACCGCCTCCTTCTTCGGCGACACGCTTGAAGGCCAGAGCCGGCCCGGCAGGAACCTCAATGTCAACGGAAAGGTCTACAACCGCATCGACGGGTACATGATCGCCGGTCCCCAGTGGGCAAACTACATGCTGAAGGTGGGCAAAATGTACCCGGCCAAGGCCTTCCCCAAGCCCCCCGCATCCGTTGTCGGCAAACGGACAAGCTAGCTTGGGCGGTGAGCCTGCCTTTTCCGCCCGGCTGCGCGGCCGCCCTTTGCCGTGCCGGTCGCGGTCGGACGGCCTCCGCCGTCGTGAGTCAGCCCTGGACCCGGCAGGACAGTTGCGATGCCCGCGTCCGGAAGAGCGGAGGCCCGGTTCTGGACAACGTCCTGTAAATACCGGACTGCAGTGTCACGGCTGAACCCGTACTCCCGCATCAAGGACCACACCGCAAGGTCCACCAAAGAAAGCGGGCTCTGAACGGCAGTTGCCTCCGCCCGCTGCGCCAGCTGCAGCAGGAGCTGGATGGCAGCGGCAATCCGCCGGGCACAGGCGGCGGCGCCGGCTATATCGTCGCTCGTAAAGGCATGGGGGGCCGGCGCATAGAGCGTGAGCGCGGCGCCGATCTCGCCGCCCACCATCACGGGAACTGTCAGGAGGGAGGCGGCGCCGTGTCCGACCAGGAAGGTGGCATAACCTGGCCACCGCCGCTCCGTGGCCGCATCGGCTATATGGACAAACTCACCGGAACGTATCGCGGCACGTACCGGCCCGTCGTCGAACGAGCCGTGAAGGGCGTCCACCTGGCGGGCGTCCGCTGAACCGGACACCCAGGTCCGGATCGTTTCGCCGCCTACCAGCGCGACGGCCCATAGCACTTCGCGTGACTCGTCGCCGATGGAGTGCGCAAACTCGTGCAGGGCATCACGGAGGAAATTCTCCACATCGGGAGTAGCCAGAACCGCAACAGGAAAAGCGGCCGGAATCCCGGGCCCGGTATTGGAAGGGGAAGCTTCAGCCATGCTCCACGTCCAGCAGATAGCCGCGCCGGCTTGCTGCTAAACCCGTAGCACAAGCATACGTCAGCCGGCGTCGATGGTCTTGGGATAGGCGGCCATGACCGCCGCTGACAGGACCCATACAACTCCGGTGACCGCGACGGTAAATGCGCCGCCAAGTCCGGACGCGGAGGCAGCCAGGGCTGCGCCGCGCGGGCTGAGGGGGCTGCGAGGACGCGGCGAGCGCCGCCTCCCTGCCGTTGTCGCACGCCTATACGGTGGGTACCATCACAAACTAAGCCTGCTTATTGCTTCTTGCGGCCCAACGCCTGTAGAGATTCCGCGAAGAAATGGGGAAGCGCATGCGACTCGAAAACTCTGTTGTCGTTATCACGGGCGCGTCGAGCGGCATCGGCCGTGCCACGGCCCTGCATCTGGCGGGCAAAGGCGCCCGGCTCGTGCTGGCGGCCCGCGGAGAAAAGGCGCTCCGGGCGCTGGCAAAGGAATGCCGAAAGCGGGGCGGGACGGCTATCCCTATCACCACCGACGTGACCGATCCCGAGGCCATGGAAGCCCTGGCTTCCCGCGCCGTGGAGGAGTTCGGGCAGCTCGATGGCTGGGTGAACAATGCGGCGGTGTCCGTTTTCGGGCGGCTGACGGAGGTTCCGCTTGAGGACTTCCGGCGGGTGCTCGATGTCAACATCAACGGCTATGTCCACGGAGCCCGGGCTGCCCTGCCGCACATGCAGGCCCAGGGCTCCGGGGTGCTCATTAATGTGGCATCGATAGTGGGGGAGATTTCCCAGCCCTACACAGCTGCCTACTCCATGTCGAAGGCGGCAGTCCGGGCGCTCGGGGTCAGCCTCCGGTCAGAACTCCGGCTGGACGGGATAACAGGTGTCAAGGTCTGCACCATCCTGCCGGCGGCGATTGACACGCCTTTCTTCCAGCACGCGGCCAACTACACCGGACGCCGGGTGGTCGCCATGCCCCCGGTTTACACTGCGGCGCGCGTGGCCCGGACAATAGCGGATGTGCTCAAGAAGCCGCGCCGGGAAGCAGTGGTAGGTCCGGCAGGCCGTTACCTGGTGCTGAAACACAGGATCTTTCCCGGCCTCGTCGAGCATGTCATGGCCGTCCAGGTGGACAGGACGCACTTGTCCAGGAAGCACGATGCGCAGGACTCCCCGGGGAACCTGTATCAACCGTCAAACCGGATACGGGCGGCGTCGGTGCGCGGCGGATGGCACGGCGCCCGCCGGACGGCAAAGCGCCGGGCCTTTGCTGCTTTGGCCGCCGCGGCTGTCGTGGTGGCCCTTAAGAACCGGATGCGGTGACGCGTCGATCGCGACGACGGCGGGAGGACCCGCCGTCGTCCGCCGCTCTGTCAGGTGGTGGTGGAGTATGCCTTGACCCGCTGTTCCACGACAAGGTGGATGAGGGCGAAGACGCCGTCCTTATCGATAGCGGTCAGGGCCGCGTTGAGGGCCGCCGGAACGTCCTTGTCCTCGGTGACAGTGACGCCGAAACCGCCAAAAGCCTTTGCCATCAGTCCGAAGTCCGGATTCCTCAGTTGCGTGCCGGACACACGGCTGGGGTAGTGCCGCTCCTGATGCGTGCGGATGGTGCCGTACTCCTGGTTGTCCATAACAATGACCAGCGGGGTGGCACCGTACTGGGCAGCGGTGGCGAGTTCCTGGCCATTCATGAGGAACTCCCCGTCGCCGGCGATGGTCACCACCCGGCGCTGTGGTTCCGCAAGGGACGCCGCGATGGCGGAGGGGATCGAGTAGCCCATTGAGCCGTTCCGGGCGCTGATCATCGAAGCATAGCGGCGGGTGGGGAAGTACCGGTGGGCCCAGTTGGTGTGCTCGCCAGCTCCGAACGTCACCAGTGCGTCCTCTGGCAGTTCGGGAACCAGGTTTGCCATCAGCGTGTCCATCCTTGCCTGGCTGGCAGCGGGAGCGGACGGGGGGAGCGCGGCAAACGATTCCTGCTCAGCCCTCATCCGGCCTGTCCATGCTTTCCATTCCTCCTTCACCGGCAGGTCGATCTCCGCCAGGTCGCGGACAAACGCCTCCGGTTTCGCCAGGATCTGGCGCGAGACGGGACCTGAACGGCCGCGCAGGGAGGGGTCGATAGTCACGAGGAAGTTCTTCTTGCTCCAGTCCTGCCGGCAGACGAATCCGTCCGTAATCACGTCTCCCGGCACGGTGCCCACAAATACCAGGAGATCGGTTTCCTCGAGCAGGTCATATGTGGGGCGCGGGCGGCCATACCCAATGGGGCCAACATAGGACGGGGAATCAAAGGAAACGGTTCCCTGGGTGCGCCACTCCGCGGCAGCGGGTATCCGGTGCCGCTCCAGCCACGCGGTCAGCTGGTCGGCCGCCGACTGGGTCCAGTCGTTGCCGCCCGTCACAAAAAGCGGCTTGACAGACTCGGCCAAGGCGGCCTTCAAGGCCTCGGTGTCCCTGCTGCTCATGCCGCCGGCAGCCACCGGGATAGCAGGGTGCAGCTCCGGGCCAATCTGCTGCCGGATGATGTCCTCGGGCAGGCCCACGACTACTGGCCCGGGACGTCCGCTCATCGCCGCAAACATCGCCTCGGCCACGACCTCGGATGCCCGCTCCGCATGGTCGAGTACCATGACCCTCTTGGCGCCGGTGCCGAACCAGGCCTTAATATCGAACTCCTGGAACGCCTCGCGGTCCCGGTGTGCGAACGGGATCAGACCGACGAACAACAGCATCGGCGTCGAATCCTGCCATGCCGTATGCAGCCCGACGTGCGCGTTGGCGGCGCCAGGCCCCCGGGTGACCATTGCTACGCCGGGACGCTGGTTCATTTTTCCGTCGGCCTCGGCCATGTAGGCGGCGCCGCCCTCGTGCCGGCAGACTACGGTCTCGATGTCCGAGTTGTGCAGCCCGTCCAGCACGTCCAGGAAACTTTCACCGGGAACTACGTAGGTTCGCTCCACGCCATGGGCCGCGAGCGAGTCTACGATCACGTGCCCGGCGGATTTCAGAGGCGGGCGGTGTGCTTCGACTTCGCCAGCGGATCGGCCCTGTTGGAGATGCGGTTCGTGGGGCCGCCCATTGTGGGAAGGGATGTCAGATGCGATCAAAGTGGACTGGGGCTCTGTTGTCATGTGCTTTCTTTGGCTGGTCGGCGGACTGGGTTTGTGATGATGCGGGTCTTTATCTGACGGGTGTCGGGTTGGCGACGACCGGGGACATGCCGGTGAAGCCGTCGCGGGTTTCGGCGATGTCGTGGATCTGCTTGCGGCAGGCGTACCAGCCGGCGACCATG
>NZ_JBIVOQ010000006.1:0-51359 GCF_044754225.1 Arthrobacter sp. NPDC093125
ACTTCACCAACTACAGACTCAGATGCCTACTCGCCGCCGGCGGCCACCGACCCTATCGGAAGAACACCCTCAACCATGCCTAAATGCGAAGGGCCCGTTTACCTGACAAGAACAGCCATCTCAGATGTGGAGGAGACCATGGCCGGAAAGGCAGACAAAGCGGCAGCCGCGATGAAGGACGTCGGACAAAAGGCGAAAGCCGCCACTACCAGACTTTACGTTCTCGCCAAGGACCCGGAGATGCAGGCCAAGGCCGAGAAGCTGCTTGTGGACGGGAAGAGAATTTATCGTGCAGCAACAAGCCCTGAAGCCAAAGAGACCTACCGCAAGGTAGCGGCAGTAATAGACAAGATGCGGAAGAAGTAGCAACGGGCACAAGCCCTGCTAGTTCATCATCAACCTTCCGGGGACTGTTGCGCCAGGTCCGGTTCCCACTCCAAGACGAGTTGATCCTCCGGAATCCCTTGCAGATCCGGGTTTTGCAGGTACTTCGCCAATACCTGCACAAACCTGTCGGCTCTCGTCACGAGCCATTCCACGAGTTTCTGTGATTGGGCTTCATCAAGGAAGTCGCCGGGCCGCCTGCTGACAAGCTTGGAGGCCTTGCGGCCGGGCTTGTCGTCCCACTCCACCTCAAACCCTAGAGCGGCTTCGATAGCGGTGCGCTGGGCAAGTAACTCCCCGTAAAGACCCTTGTCGTTATTGATCCAGAATTGCGCGGTTACGAGCTTGCTCTGCGAGTTAACCGAAAGCGAGATCACACCACGGGAGTCCCCGAGGCTCACGTCATACCAGTTTTGTGGTGACGGTTTACGCCACGTCTTGATGTTGGTCGCATTAGCGAGCCCGAAGTTTCGTACTCGCTCGAAGAAGTCCAGCTGTGCATTCTTCAGCGCCACGTTGTTTTCCGCGCGAGCCTGACCGCTCACCCTATTGCGTCGCGCGGAGATCACATTCTCGTCGACGTCGAGACCTGCCGCGTTGGCAAGCTCCTCTGCACCAATAAATTGGTCGCGATCCGCGCGTCCTTCAGCATCGAATCGAATTCCTTCCTCCTCGAGAACCACCCGTGGGTCATCATTGCGGTCTGGCTCTATCCAACGGAAACCAGGCGAGATGGTCCCGCCACTTTGCAGGACTCGCCAGGCGTTCGCTATCGGATAGCTCGCAAGTATCCCGGCCAGTGGTTGTGGCCAGGTGTTCGCCACGATGGCGACATCCCCATAGGAGCTCCATCGGCCGGCCGGGATCTCAGCTACGACCGCAGCAATTTGGCTGCGCAGAGCTGACGGCTCCTCGCCCACAGCAATAATGCTTTCGTCAGGGCCTGGCCATTGATCGATGATCTTCTCTGCCAATTCGGAGCTGCGCGCGTTGATCTCCTTGGCACCCCATGTGGCGTGCGTGGCAATCGCTTGATTCATCGAAACGCCGCTCTTAGCCAGCAATTCCCGCTTCTCGTGGAACGGCTTGTTGCTGAGCTCGCTGTTGTACCCACTGAGAGTCAGGTTGCCCAAGGTGTGTACGACGCGCTCATGCTCGTAATCAATGTCTGCGTCTGCGTCGAAACCCTCTGCGAACGCTTCCCGTACGGGCTCAGTCATAGTCTGGGGCAAGACATGCTCGATGGTCAGGTGCCTGGGGTCAAGGTCGACGATCTCCTTCGGGCGGTAGGCTTCTTCAAGCCACTGCAGGATTAGTTTTTTCTGTGTTCCACGGCCCTGCCAGTAGAAGGCGACAGCCCGAGCAGCCTCTCGGACCTGCTGATCGGTTGCAAAGTATTTTCGACCCTGCGACAGGTAGTCGCGTAGTGCCTTGTCGATGTCCTCGGCACCACTGATCGCACCAACAGCTTGGAGCAGTGTCCGGTTCAGGTTGGCGGTAGCGCGTCCGATGATGATCCGCCGCACGAAGTAGGACTCGAGATAAGTCAACGCGCGAACCACTTGATCATTGGCAGCGGTGCCGGCGGCGCGTCGGGCGAGGATCTGCATGACCACGGGATATGCAGTGGTCGAACCCCACGCCTTGATTCTGGTGAGGCGCCTGCGAATCTCGGTATGTCTCTCCTCCGCAGGGTTGAGAATTGTAGCGAGCACGTCGCCCAATCGGGCTATACGGACTACCTCAGCCTCTACCTGCTCAATGGTCTTGAGTTTCTCGAGCCGCTTTTGCTGTCCTACGTATGTATCAGACTGTTTTGCCCGTTCGTCGCGTTGAGCGAGATCGAGCCAGAACAACAACTCGAGGTTTTCAGAGTCAAGCTTTTTCTCTAGTGGAAGCCAAATATTGTCGTAGACGGTTTCTGCGCGGTCACCGAGCCTCATGAACAGGTAGTTCTTGAGCAGGTCGCTTTGTGTCAGGCGAAGACCAGTATTGTTCAGGGACTCGAAGATGCGGTGTGCGTTGTCTGACGGTTCGGCGGTAACGACGACGAGCGCGAGTCCGCGGACGACGGCGGCTTCGAGCAGATAGAGGTCGTGTGGATCGTCTGGGTCGTCAGCCGCCGCGATCTTCGAGCGGAAGAATCGGTAGGCGTCGCCGATGGTATCCTCACCGCCGGCCTGAGGAGCACGGTTGAGAACAGCCATATAGGCGGGCCGGTCTGTCTGCGTCGGCATCACCTTGAGTGGCTTGCCATTGTCGTAAACGTTGATGAGGTATTGGGCATCGATGCCGCCAGCTCGGTCAGTTTCCCCGGTTTCGATCAAGTGGTCCCGGAGTGCAGCCAGGAGAAGAGTCAGAGTGGTCAGGCGCTGCTGGCCGTCAACGACAAGAAACTTATTGACGCCGATAGCCCCGAAATCAGGGCTGCTCGCCAGGACGAGGGACCCGATGAAATGAGAGGCCTTCGGGTCGTCGTGAAGGGTCCGCTCCAGCTCCACGACGTCTGACCACAACTGGTCGAGCTGCTTTTTCCCCCACGAGTACACCCGCTGATACAGAGGAACCTGGTACTGCTTCTTGCCTTCTAGAACGCCCGCGAGCGTCCCATTTTCCGCTCGAACCACAAGCGTCTCCTTAGAGTCTTAGTGCTTAGGGATGAGAATACATCGATCGAGTATTCACACCCCGCCCTGTGCGTCTTGAGGAAGGCTCGATGTGCTTGATTTGCTTACCCCCTGCCAATCATGATCATGAAGCGCCCGCCAAGATCGCGCCTGGTGGGCGCTTCAAACACACCTTATTGCGCAGTCTCGTATGAGCCGTCTGGCCGGCGCAGGCAGTAACCCTTCTTTACGGCTCTCCGAAGGCTCCGCTGAAGTGCATTCTGGATATCGGGGCCTCGTCGTGCCCAGCCGAAGACGTTACGGACGGCGACGAGTAACTCTTCTTCTGTAATGACTATTGAGTCGGCAACTACGAGACGTACGGCCTCATCGAACTCTTCAGGCGGGATTGCACCTGCTTTACGGATGTCACTTTGTCCCGTTGGTCGTCGGACGTTTACTGCGTTTGCGCCATCGACTCGGATAAAGCCTTCTTTATCGAGCTTCACTTTCATGCCGCTAACTTTGGCAAGTGACAATGCTCTTTCAATGTTGATTTTGGCGCGCGGACCAATGGCGCCGGCTCCCCAGTGCTCCCGCAACCGAGTGTGAAAGGTATCTACGTGCAGCGGTGCTTCGACGCTAACGACGTGGGCCGCATACTGGATGAGGTCTGTAAGTGCGTCGGCATCTCCCGGTTGGTACCAATACCGGTGCGCAGGCTTTGAGGCGGAGGTGTATGGCACCGTCCAGGCGGGCGGGGCGGACAGGTCTATCTCTTCATACTCCATGGGCCCGGTACTTTCCGCCGCCTGAGCAATAGCAGGAACGCCGTGGTTCCCACTCACAGCGTCCTCAATTGCCTGCTTGAGAGCGATCTCCTGTGTGGACCGGTCTCTGTACCAGCTCAAACCCCAGATCCGATAGATATCCCACCCGAGCCCCCGCAGCACGGATTCCCTCAGGCGGTCTCTGTCACGCGCGCTCTTTGCCGAATGATAAGCGGCTCCGTCGCACTCGATGCCCAGCATGAAGTTCCCGGGTTTGTCAGGATGACGAACCCCTATATCTATCCTGTAGCCACCAGCCCCGACCTGAGACACGGCGTCGTAACCCCATGCCCTGATTACGCGAAGGACTTCCTCTTCAAAGGGGCTCTCGGCATCTCCCACAGATCCGGATATGTCAGAGGCTAAGGCCGCTCGGCCCCGGGCAGCAAAGTCTAGATAATTCTTCAGGTGACGATTTCCTGCTGACGCGCCGTCAGACATGTCTCCAGCATGGAATGAGCTGACTACTTCGACCCTTCGGCGTGCGCGCGTGATTGCCACGTTGAGTCTCCGTTCGCCGCCTTTCCGAGTCAGGGGTCCGAAGTTCATTGCCAGCTTGCCCGCTTCATCGGGCCCGTAGCCAATACTGAAGATGATGATGTCTCGCTCGTCGCCCTGGACGGACTCGAGATTCTTCACAAAGAACCCGCGGAGTCGATCATGGTCTTCCATGAGACCCGTAAGCAGCGGCTCTAGCTCTGCGCGACGTTCAATAGCTTCGGAAACAGCCTCGGCTTGTTGTGTTGAGAACGTTACGACTCCGAGCGAGAGGTCCGGGTTAACGCGGCGGTGTTCAAGGACACGGTCCACGACGCGCTCTGCTTCAATGGGATTCTTGCTACCAGCCCCTCGCTGATAGATACCCTGAACGAATTCGTGATGTACCCCGAGGTCATCAGCTTCCTGGGTGGCGCCAGGGAATGTATTGAGTTTCCCCTCGTAAATCCGGTAGTTCGAATAGGTAATGAGATCTTCATGAAGGCTGCGGTAGTGCCATGAGAGCGGCAGGGACACCATAGCCCCCGAAGCCTTACATAGGTCCAAGACGCTATCGAAGTTGTCCGGTTCATCTTCGTCGTCGCTTTCAATATCTGCAGCCGAGAAGAAGGACGTTGGCGGGAGCTGTCGCTGGTCCCCAGCCACGATCAACTGTTTGCCCCTGTAGATGCAATTGACGGAATCCGCGGGCATGACCTGAGAGGCCTCATCGAAGATAACGACATCGAAGACGAACCCTGCAGGAAGATACTGCGATACGGAAAGAGGACTCATCATGAAACAGGGCTTCAGCCCCTGGACTACAGAGCCGGTTTCTTCCAGCAACCGCCTTATGGGTTTGTGACGGGACTTCTTGTTGGCCTCGTGCGCGATGACTGCCGCAGGGCCGGCCATGCTGCGTGGACGTCGGGCAACACAGGCTGTTACGACGTCGGCGTAAGCATTGACGATTAGGTTTCCGTCCAATTCCTTGAACTGTTTCAGTAGGCTTTCGCGGCCGGACGCACGGTGTTCCGATAGCCTGTCGTCGCCTTCAATGATGCTTTCTACCCAAGGTTCCAGCGCAGCCCTTTCAATTGCTGGCACTACTTGGTCCGCTGGCGCATGGCTGTCGCACAGGGCTGTCAGCGTCTCAGGCACTCCGGCATCGGAAAGAGCAACAAAGAGCCTTTTATATTCGAACCAAACATCGATATCAGCAGCCGGGTTAAAACCAAGGGCAGCAAGGAGTTCCTCTGCGTATTCAAGGTCATGGTTCAGTTCGGCGCTGAGCTCGGTCGAGCGCTCGGCATCAAAGAAGCCGACCAGCTTGTCTCGGGCTTCCAGCCAGGAGGAAAGGCCTTCTGCCAAATCAAGGTCGGAAGCGTCGAACTCCTCAATGAACCGGACATCGTCATCCTCGATTGGTCCTCCGACAATTCTGCGCAAAGCTGCGATCCAGTCGTAGTCGTCTCGCACCGCTGCCCAGTCTGTTTTCCGTGGACTGTATCGCTTGCCCAATACCTCGGAATCGTGCCGCGAACGTTCGGCGGTTTTCTCATCCATCGCGTCCAACGCATCGATCTGCCGGAGAACCGCACTGGCCGCAAGCGGTGTTGCCGTCTCGCCCAGCATCTTCGAAAGTCGGTCCCGCAAAAGTTGGGCGGCCGAAAAGTTCTCCTGGGCCGCCTTGAGAATTCCCAAAATATGAGTCAGTGGCAGATCACCGACCTGTTCATGGAAAACAGTGCCGAAGAGTGCATGCGTGTCGACACCGAAGCGCTCCACCATATTGGCAACGTCTCTCGCCAGAGGGATCAGCTCTGCGTCTGGTGTGTTGGCTTTGCTCAGCTGCCGGGCCAGCGCGGAGGACGCTATGTCGTCTCCGGCCAGCTTCAAAGCCGTTCTGGCAACCTCAAGTGCCTGAGCGATCCTCGCAAAGTCAGTCGCAGTGCCACGGTAATAACTACCGAGCCGAGGCCCATATTCGGGCTCGCTATTAGCGAGATTCTCCTGTGCTGTCTGCCAAGAGATGGCATCACCAAGCATGGCAATGATCTCCTTGTTGACGACCCCGGCAACGGTCACCTCGCGAAGCGTTTTCTTGTCCGCCCGGGCTTGTTTACTCCAGGCTTTCAGTCCTCTGTGTTGCAATTCAAAACGGGCCTTAAGGCCTTTGAGATCCAGTGCGAGGATTTCAGGGCTGAAGGTTGACTCCATTGCCGACTGACGGTCGCGTACGATCGCAGCCAGCTCCCCAAGAATTCGCGCGCTTTCGTCCAGAGCCCCTTGGACACTCGGGTTGATCCAATGTGGCTCCGGCAGGCTGCCCTGTTGGCTGAGCTCTGCGAGTGATGAGAGGGCTAGGCATTTGTTTAGAGTCAGTGATTGCGGTTCAACATCGAAAAGCACACCTAGTTGCTGGGCCTTGTCGAGTAGAGCTTCGAGTAGGGAGGCAGCCCCGGAAGTTCCCAGCTCGATGACGCTAAGCTGGCCGAACGGAAATTGGCTAAGAGGACGACTGAAAATTGCCGGATCGTGCTCAAGGAAAGTTTCAAGCGGGGCTGTAAGGCTCTTGTCGTTCTTGTCCCATCTGTCCACGCAAATACTGTCAATTTCAGATTTTTTGGTCTGGTATTCAACGTCGTCTGCCTGAAGGCCGTCGATCCTTCGAAGAACATCAGTGAATTTGGGCTCGGAATACCAATGCCGGGGAACGTTCCTTCTTGTACAGAGATGGGCGGAAAGATCCGCTCGCGAACGAACGCCGGCAACGTCCAGGGCAACAGGCCAGAATGGAATCTGTGCGTCAAAGAGCCTGACTGTCCGCAGGAGGCGTTCTGTTGCCAGGGCCAGAACGTCCACACACTTCTCGGCCTCCTTGATTTGTGCTTGTGTGAGGCTCGATCCGGCGAGACCTCGCCAGGAGAATGATTCTCCTTCTGCAGCCGGGCCCCACACTTTCGACAGTGATGCGGCGGCAAGCAGGATGTCTGCTAGTGCGTCCGCAGACAGCAAGCCAAGTTTGCTGGGATCCCCAGAAGGGTATTCGCCCACGTTCGCTAGCTGGGCCAGCCGTCCCAAGACATCAAAGAGGCTCCGCCCTAACGGGCTCCGGACCTCGTTCATTGCGTCAGCATGGTCGCTTAGCCTGGTCCGGCTTTTGATGAGCTGAGATCGGTCCGTTTCCGAGAAAGAGCTCTTTACTACCGGGCGGCGGGTGAGCTCAGCATGAAGCGTCTGGACCACCTGCTTACGGGTCGCCTTATGGCTGTGCAGTTCAAGCAGGAATGGATCCAACTGCCTGCTTGTCAGCCGATCGCGCACCACGTCCAGGGCGGCCGCCTTTTCACTGACGAATAGCACCGTTTTTCCTGTTGCGATGAGCTCAGCGATGATGTTGGCGATGGTCTGGCTCTTGCCGGTACCTGGAGGGCCGTCCATGATAAAGCTGCGGCCTTCTCTCGCCGCAAGAATGCACTTTCTTTGACTTCCGTCGGCGTCAAGAATGCTGTGGAGCTTTTCGGGCGGCAGACGGAAATCCAGCTCTTCGTCAGAAACAGGGTCAAAGGCGAACACCTCGGAGTTCGGTGCCTCCGGGCCCAGTGCCATGAGTTGAATCATGCCGTTGGCGACAATCTTGGCTTCGTTTTGCTCAAGGTCACGGTACATAGCTTCCTTGTGGAAGCTGAAAATGGACATGACAACCCGCTCGTCAACATTCCAGTCTGCGTACTGCGCGATAGCCTTGCGCACGCCGGACAGTACCGTCGCTACGTTCAGGTCATCTACCTCGAACTCCGGGAGGTCCAGGCCGAAGTCCCTACTGAGCTTAAGGCCGAGAGCCGTGTTCAGTGCCGGTTCGTCTTCCGTTCGCCTCAACACATACTGCTTTCCCTCCTTGGCTAGACGGACGGGCACCAGCAGCAATGGACTTGAGATTTTCTTTCCGTCAGCGGGATCAATCCAATTGAGCATGCCGTGGCCTAAATAGAGGGTCCATACCCCGCGGTCCGCATATTCTTGTTCCGAGCGTTGATGCAGCCGCTTTGACGTGCTCAGGATTTGGGCAGCGGTTTTGCCAGTGACGCGTAGGGTTCGTGATCCTTTCGTGGGAAGCAGCAGGGCCTGTGCCGATTCACCCGCTTCATCGTCTGCAGGTTCACTGCTGACGAGCATGACGTCGCCCTCCGCCACCAAGGCTTCTACCCCTGAGCAGCCAGGTTCAACGATTTCGAAAGTCCCACTCTTGGGGTGCTGGAAATAGACAAGCCTCTGACGTCTGTCGATCGACAACAGGTCGTCCCGCCAGCGTTGCATCTGCAACGCGAGCTTTTTGTCCAAGACACCATTGCCTGTCGACACGGCTTCTCCTACCTTTCCGCCCCACGCGGAGAATTGATGCATTGCATTCAGCGTCTCGGTCTTTTCGAGCCGATCGTCCACTGAAGGATATCTGTCTAGTTGGTCTGCTGAGTTTTCAGTCCAACCTACGGCTGGAGCCTCAATTTTGAGTCAAGTTCTGCCGAGTATTCACTCCTCCGACGCGATGCGGGCCAGCTCTTCGACGACAGCTGGAACCAACTTGGGCGGCACGTTATCCCGCAGCTGGGACGCGAAGAACTTGGCCCAATGCTCAGCCATCGCCTGCTGCATTCCATCCAGGCGGGACATCTCCGTCCCCACAAAACGTTCCGGGGCAGCGCCAACAGTATGGGGTTGGACGACGTCGGAGACAAGGGCATCTATTAGCGTGATAGTAGATGCGGCATCCGGGATAGCGGAGTTGGATCCGGGAGCTGGATCATTCAAGATCTTTACGTCGGCTTTGGATGGCTGTCGCGGCTGTTCAGCGTCAACTGCCATTGATGGCTCAGGTTTGTCCGAACCGCCAAGAATTTGCGGCAACGAGCCCGAAGGATAAATCACGTCCAGATGAGTAGTTGTTCGGGTCAGTGCGATGTACAGCATGCGTTCGCCATGCGGCATTGCCAGGATTCCCGCCGGATCAACCACCAGGACGGCGTCAAACTCGAGCCCCTTAGCATCCTCAGGCGTAACGAGATTGATGGCGGTGGACAGCTCACCTTCGGTTGATTCGCTCCACTGCAGATCATCACTCCGGAATGCGGTTCTAAGCTCAGGCCACAAGTATGTCGGGGCGATCACGCCGACAAAGCGCCCCCGTCCACTATGGGTGAATACGGATCGCGATACTTCGAGGGCCAGTTCCTCCTGGTGGGCGCCAACGAATCGGGGCTCGTAGTCAACTTCCCTCAAGATGCGCGGAGGGGTTATTGAAGGTGCGGCTGACCTGAGCACCGGCAGGGCGACGTCAAAGACCTGCTTCGGCACCCGGTAACCGTGCTCAAGCTCCACCACGCGGGTGCCTGTGCTGTCCGCTGTGCCCTCACTGAGAATCTGCGCCACATCGTCCCAGGAATCGCGTGAGTACGGCCCGGTCGACTGAGCTATATCACCGACTACGGTCATCGATCCGTTTTTGGAACGTCTGCGGATCGCGCGAAGCTGCATCTTGGACAGGTCTTGTGCTTCGTCCACCACAATGTGTCCGTATGTGCGTGGTGACTCGCGCATTAGTGCCTGCGCCTCATCGAGCAGGGCGAGGTCGGCGACGGTCCAAGCCTCATCTCCTACTTTGTCTGATTGCTGCCGGTACAGCAGCTCGATCTCTTCCGACGTCAGGTGCCCGTAGGCAGCCCGCTTGAGCCGTTCCCTGGAGCCAAGGAGTTCGCGCAAAAATTGCTGGGGAGTTATCTGCGGCCAGATCTTTTCGACCTCCGCTTCCAGAGCCCGTACATCGAGAAATTGTTCCGGGGCAACCTGACGGATGTTGCCAAGCAAAGGGGCACACAGTTCGACGAGCCGCTGCCTAAAGCGACGGCGGCCGTCAGCAAATGTCTCGAACTGCATGTTACTCAAGACATCGGCGACGGAGTTTGCAGGGAGAGAAACTGTAAGGACTGTATTTCGTCGTTGAATTCGTACGTCGGTGGCCGGAACTCGGATGCGTTGTTTCAGCCCGTTTTTCAAGACCTGGCTCATACGTGCCGAGCCCTTAACCTTCGCCGTCTCAGTTGAGACTTCCCCGCTGACACGGACGTCGTTGGACAAGAGGTTCTGCAGTGCTTGCTGGACGACATCGTCGTCTCCGAGATCGGGCAAAACCCTTCGAATGTACTTGGTGAAAGTCGGATTGGGTCCGACGACCAAGACATCCTCTGGCGGCAATTCGTACTGATAGTTGAAGAGGAGCCACGAGACACGATGAAGGGCCACCGCCGTCTTGCCAGTGCCGGGACCACCTTGTATGACAAGGAGCTGGTCCGGGTCCGCGCGAACAAGCTTGTCTTGGGCCGCCTGAATCGTCTTGACGATATCTGTCATTTCCGAGCCGCGCTTGCGGCTCAAGGCCTGCAGGAGGGCATCCCCCATATACGTGTGCTCGTCGAGCTCGCTAACGGCTTCGGCCAAAGCTTTGAAGACTATGTCTTCGAAATCGAGAATCTTGTTCGCTGGCGCGTCGAAGACCCGCTTGCTGCGCAGCCCCATGGGATCTCGTATGGAGGCCTGATTAGCTACCGCCGCGGCTGGGGCCTGCCAGTTTACGACCAGGAGATTCTTGTCCTCATCGAAGATGGCAACCTTACCGATGTACAGTCTGTCGCCGTCTTCAAAGTCAATGCGCGACAGCGCAATCGGGTCATCAGGGGAGGCAACCCTGCGCTTCTCCATGGCTTGCCTATAGGCACGCCGTTCAACGGCTGAACCCGCCGAAGCCGTAGACAGGGACCAGGCTGCGTCCTGGCTGTCACGGTACTGCTTCGCTCGATCGAAATAGGACTGCTCCCGTTGAAGTTCAGCCGCCTTAGAGAGAGATCCGACGCCGGCGTCTACACCCACTATTGCCCCCAGTTTTGTCGGCCCCAATGGGCCGTTCTAGCTCAGTAACAATAAAGTAGCTGGAACGGCCGACAATTGTAGAAAGCCATGCGTTGTGAGGAGGTAAATTCGCAACGTAAACGCCCCAGCTTGCCCACCCCGGTTCAGTAACGTCCCAGCTAGGAACTAACTCCGAGCAGTTCCGACGGCTTCCCGCTCCACGAAACCACCAGTTCGTCACGTGCCCTAGTTGCCGCGACGTATAACAGCGACCGCTCCTGTAACAGGGCATCGGATTTTTCGGCGTCGCCGAGATCCTTAAGCGCCCACTGCAGAGGCATGTTCGCCTCCCCCACGCCGAAGAGGACGATTTTGGAGAACTCCATGCCCTTGGCACGATGCATGGTCATCACAACGGGCTCGCCGGGATGCGCCTCTTTGTCACCGGATACTTTCTGGGCAGAGACTCCACGCTCAAGCAGTCCGCTGACGACGAAGTCGACCTGCTTGCCCGAGCGCACAAGTACGCCGATGGTTTCCGGCGCGAAGTCCGGATCAGTGGTCCATGCCTTGATCCAGTCAGCGGCGTTATCGAGCTCCTTCGAGAGCGATTCCTTGCCCTCGAGCTGGGGGTGCGGCCCGCTTCTGGCCGACCGGTAGTCTGCGGACTCCTCCGCCGTGTCCTCAATGTCAGTGAACGGAATCCCAGAGAGGAGACCGACGGCGAAAGCGAGGTTCTGGGCCGTCGTCCGGTAGTTGAGCGTCAAACGCCGCGAGCGCCCAACGATCTGGATACCAAACCTGCTGAGGGGCACCTTCTGCCCATAGATCCGCTGGTGGGAGTCCTCCGCGATGAACAAGTCGTTGGCACCAGGTGCCACCAGTGCACGCAGCAGGAGCCAATGGCCGGCGTGAAAATCTTGAGCCTCATCAACAATGACGTGGTCGAAGGGGCGGTCCCCTCCCCCAGCGGCCCGCTGATCAAGGACCGCAGCGGCCAGTGCTGCGAGTTCCGGGTAGCTCACGGCTCCCTTGCTCCGGCAGATCCGCCGATAAGCCTCAATGACCTTCCAAACCTCGATCCGTTTCATCCGGTTCAGGGCCGTTCCGCGACCTCCTCGCGGAACGGTCAGGTACCCGTCTCTTTCTGTTACTGAATTCGCAAGGACGATGGACAGGTACTCCTGTCCGAGGAATGTGGGGTTCGCCAGAGCGGGCTCGAGCTTGTGCTCCACCTGCTCGAGGGCCTCAGTCCATTCCTTGTCATTCGATCTGCTCGTCGCCGCGGCATCGGGAGCCCCCAGCACAGCACCAAAAGCGCCAGCTTGTTCTTCGGGTGTCGCCTTTGACCAGACCTGGGCGGCAACAGAGTCGATACCGGCTACAGTCACCGGAGCTTCAGCGAGCTTGTCGCTCTGTTTCAGTGCCGGATCCAGACGCCCCACGTTCTGAGCCAGACTCTCGGCCAGCGTCTTAGTGAACGTGGTCAGCAGGATGCGCGATTCCGGGTACTGGTCTGCCAAGTGTTTGGCACGATGGATCGCCACCACGGTTTTGCCCGTACCCGCCCCGCCGGAAAGCCGAAAGGCTCCGTTGCGGTCCTTTACCGCGTACTGGGCTTGGGCTGGGTGCAGGAATACCAGCCAGTCCTGAAAACTCTCGTTGTTGATGACGTACTCGAGGTCTTCGAACCCCTCGGCATACGTAAACTCAAGCTTCGAGGCGGGGTGCTTGAGCGCCTCAGCGAGCTTCTCATCCTCGGACTTCGTGGGGTCATCGACGTAGTCGCCAATCCCCAGGCCTTCTTTGACTTCCTGGAGGGACTTCCCTGCCTCTAGGTCAATAAGTGCAAGACCCTGCCATTCCGGGACTGCTTCGTCGGTGACCACCAGTTCGAACGCTTCCACAGAAGCTGCCCCGATCGCAGCTGCGCCTGTCCGTTCGGGGATGCCCAGCTCCTCGAAAAGGTAGGACGGCGTGTACCCGGCCTTGTGGAGACCGTTCTCATATGCGGGACCCGTGGCTGCAGGGGGAACCGCGGCGGCCAGCGGCGGGGGCGATGACCCCTCTGCCGGTGCACTGATGAGTTCAGCAATACCACTAACAGGATTGACGGTCAGAATGCTCGTCTGCGCCTTCTTGATCGCCTCATCGTGGTTGAAGGTCCCCGCATAGACGTAGTGCGGTTCAGTCCCAGCATTCAGCTTAAAAAGCACCGCCCGGAACTGCTGATCAACGCGGCCTGTGCGCGCCCGGGAGTCCTTGTAGGTTTTCATCGGCTCGATGTGGAGGCCGGGGGCAGTGTCGTCTTCCTGAAGCTTGTAAAGAAAGTCCAGGACCTTGCCCTTGAGCGATCCGTCGACCTTGTTGGCGCCCTTCATCAGGGTTACCGATGCCATCAGTCGTTCTCCTTCAACTTAAATGCTTTCAAAACTTGCGAAGCATCGCCGGCCACAAGTGTCCAGCCTTCATACTCGCCCGCCGGATCGAAGACGACAGCCAGTTTGCGCTCCGGCCAAGCAATGTCCAGCGGTGTCCCATCCTCAAGCTCGTACCCGAGTTCGGGCAGCGGCAACTCGTCTACTTCGGCGAGCACTTCCAACAGTTTGCGCTCTGCTGGCGTCGCCATGTCGAGAAGGTCCTGCCATTCTGGTTGGAGGTGCTTACCCAGCGCTCCGGGTTCCATAATGACCGGGACGGAGGGCATGGCCAGAGTGACCGCGCCGATGGCCGGGGCTGTCCGCCTGAATCCGAGCAGGTTGCTTAGACGCAGCCATTCCCGCCACACGTTTTTGTATCCCGGCTGCGCCACTGCTTCGTCCCGTCCATCAAGGACGAGCACGACGTCGGCGCTCACCATGAGTGGCGACGTCAGGTTCGCAGCGCACCGGAGAGGGCCTTCCGCATACATCCAAGCGCGCCCAATACCCAAGTCCGGCGCCGCTTTCGGCTCATCCAAAGTGGCCTGCACAAAGTTTGGAAGATCCACAACGGATCCATCGAACCTGGTGCACTTGGCCAGCATGAGCAGAGGGATGGCATCGGACAGGTCCGCCCATGCGTCGCTGTTCGGTTCCCGGATCCACTGCCACAGTTGGCTCATGGCGTCGGACTTGACAGCGGCAAGCAGCGCGGGCTGAAGGGGTACCGTCCCCTTTTGCACGATGGTGGCCGCCTTATCAGTGAACCACGGGGGCACCGACTGCCCATCGCCGGAGAAGGCATCGATGTCCTCCCATGTGATGGCCCACGGAACAACACCAGCGGCCCGAAGAGCTTCCCGCTTGGCCGCATCGTCGGCCACGCGGTTGTGCTCAGGGGACGCGTGAAACACGTAGCCGTCGGTGTAGATCGCGATCTTCGGAATGTTCGGGTCCGCCGTTGAAAGGACGAAGTCAGGGCGGGTACCGTGAATGTCGACCTGGGGTTCGAGCCACCAGATGTGTTTGGCGCCCGGTAAGCGGAACTCCACCGTGTCGGCGCGAACACCGGGGGTGACCTTAACGTTGGCACCGACGGCGGAAAGCCTGTCCACGAGTGACTTGCGGAACTTGACCTCGAGGTGTGACTCCAGGGCCGGCGCGGGCGGCGGCACCTTCGAGACGGTCCAGCCCTCGAAGTTGGGATCACCGTCGTCGGGAACTCCGTCACGCCCCGCCAGGATGCTGCGCAAGAGACGCTCCGCGGTCACGCGTGCCACCTTATCCACGTTCCAGGGGGACGCGAAGGGAAGGAGGCAGCGATGGCAGGCGAGCCGTTCCTCGTCGCGGCAATCGCAGCTCCGCACCACATCCCATGCGGCCCATAAGAGGTTCCATACCTTCTCCGGCTCGGCGAATTCGGCGAGGTAGCCAGTGCCGCCGGGGACTTTGTCGTGCAGGAGCAGAGAGACGGCGGTGCCACCGTCGGCAGGCTCGTTGATCGGCACTGCGGCGATGTGGTCCGGGGAGCCACCGATCACTTCGCGGAGGCCGAGGAGTAACGCAGCGGTCAGGCTGGGGAGGGCGAAATCATCCCCCAAGACGCGACCGGCGGGGAGGCGGAGGGCAACCCCCTGCGTCGCGAGGACGCGTGCGAGCGCCACCTCTGCCACGTGCTCGTCGCCGGACTTACGGTACTTACACCAGAAGCGGTGCTCATCAGGGTTGTTTGCACGCCCGGCGGAGTCCAGCTTGCCGCAGTACGAACAGACCCGAAACAGGGGCGCCTTGGACTCGTTGCCAGCGATAATCCGGGGCGCTGCGTTGGCAGAGGCACGTCCCAGGTTGAGCCACCTGAGCTGTACCCGGTTCGCGTATTTGGCGCCGAACTCAAAGTCCTCGAGGAACCATTCGTCGGTGAGGTGCTCGGGATCGATGTCCGCTGCGAGGAGCGTATTAAAGCGTTCCTTAACACGTTGGTCAGAGCGATCACCGATGGCCACCTCGTCGCGGCGTACCTCTGCTGAGACGTTCTTCATGACCACAACGTCGAATTGCTGGCTTACGTCGGCGATACCGCCGAGATGGCACCGGCCACACGACTTGGCCGGACCTGCGGCGTCCACGTCGGTGTGTATCCACCCGCACTCCGGGCATGCCTGCCAGCGCTGGATGTGGCTCTGCTGTGGGCCGAGGTCCAAGGCGTCGATCTTTACCTCGAGGCCACGCGAGTAGAACGTTGCACCCGGGGCAAGCTCGTTGATCGCGATGGCAGCGCCGCGCTGCAGCGAGATCGTCTCGGTGACGTAGTCCTGGGTTTCGACTTCCTGCCAGGTCACACCGATGTCGAGATTCACCGAGTCGTCGAGGAGCGTGTAGTTCGGCAGCAGACCGTACTTCTCGAGCACGGAGATCCAATATTCGTCGCGCAGGCCGAAGAGCTGTCCCCGCAGCATGCGCTGTGTGGCCTCGGCGGATTTAGGGGCACGCTTGTCCTCGTCCGTGGCCGCGTTGGACTCCGCCATGGCCTTAAGCTCGGGCATCGCCTTCTCGATATCGTCGATGCGGGCCTTGAGTTCGTTGCAATCGTCGGCCCACAGCCTGGCGGCCCGGACCACGTGCTCCGCAAGCTCGCTCGAACCGTCAGCACACGGGGTAGCCCAGTCCCGAAGCCTAACGGCGCTGGCGGGAGCGAGAAGATCCCCGAACTGGCCGAGGAACTCGCTGATATATTCCTCCGCTTTGGAGTGCGCTGTCTCGATCAGATCGCCAAGGAAAGTTCCCGGTCCATCCCCGGCGAGTGCGCCGGCGGCCTTGCGCGGGTGAGGACGGCCGGCGTCGCGTGCGAACCTGTCCACCAGGTGGGCCAGGTACTGCCTCTGCAGGATCTCCTCGGCGTCGAGAAATGTGGCCGGCGGACGGACCTGTCCATTGATCACAGAAAGCGGGTCGTGAAGCTTGGGCAGGTGCTCTCCACGTCCGCGCGCGTAGGCGAGGACGAGTGAGTTTCCAGTGAGGCGCCCGGCGCGCCCCACTCGCTGCAAGTAGGAAGAAACGGACGTGGGCAGGGAGGCTAGCATGACGCAGGAAAGGTCACCGATGTCGATGCCCATCTCGAGAGTAGGTGTTGCGACCAGTACGTTGGGCGCCTGCGGCGTCTGCACCGAGGCTTTGAACTCATTCTCAGCACGCACCCGCTCCTCATCAGGCAGCAGTGATGTGTGCTCCTTGGCGACGACGCGCTTCGGCTCCCGCGCTCCGTACAGCTTGAGATAGAAGTTCTCCTCCTCCGGCTGGCGCGCGAGCCTGCCGGGGCATCGAACATATAGGCAGTGCGCACCGTCGAGCTGGTCCACCACGGTCGCCGAACCTGGTGTAACCGCACGGCACACGGAGCACGCGAGGAAGTGGCGGCCCGCGCCGAGTCCCTCACCTGAGGGTGCCTGAAGAAGGATCCGGTCGGTGGGAAGCGCAAAGATCGTGGCACCGTCCTTGGCCTGCACGGTCTCGAGCACGCCTTGTCCGGCGAGCTGCCGGAATAGGGCCTTGGCCACAAAGGTGGCATCCGCCTTCGGGATGCTGAGGCACAGCGCGGTCCATCGCGTGTACCAGCTTTGGGCCTGGGCTATTGGGGCCATGTATCCGGAGTCACCGCCGCCGAGCCGCGGGAAGGCTGGCTTGGACCGCCCGGAAGGGAAGGCGGGCATACCCTCGCTGCGGCGCCGGCCGCCCCACACCTTCCAGCGCTGGGCTTTCTCCCCGGCCTCGACCATGTAGTCGTTAAGCCACTGGTGGCGGACGCCGCCCTGGGTGCGGACGCGTTCGACGACGCCGCGCACCCACGCGAGCAGCGCGCCGTCGTCTGTGAGCTGGTCTTCGAGGCCAAGTGTGCCGGGCACCGCCTCGAGCGAAGCACGGGCGACTGCGAGCATCGCGGGGGGTGACCCGGCATCGGTCTCGGCCACCATGCTGCCGGTGAGCTCGAGGGTGCGGCCGAGGCGGGATTGGAGGCCGAACTCGAGGGAGGCGTCGAAAAGGACGCGCTTCTCCGCGTTGCGTGTCGCGTTCCGCTTCTCCAGTGCGTTGGCCTCCGGATCCCAGTAGGCGCGGAACTGCGGCCTGTCGGCGTAGTCGGGGGCGATGAGCTGGTACTTGCGGACGGGAGTGGCCGCGTCCGCAATTGCCCTGTCGACCAGCTGCTTGAGGGTAACGACTCCCCCGTCCGGTGCAGCAGCCTCGAGCGCCTTGCGGAAGGCGGCTCGCAGGGTGAGGATGTGCGAACGGGCTTGAACGAAGCCGGCACGGTGGGCGGCGTCCTGGACACTGTCGGTAAAGACGAGGGCCTTCTTCTCCCCCGAATCGAGGCCATCGGCGCCGAAGAGGTTTGAAATGCTCACGGAGAGCATGGTGGCGATGGCGCTGCCCAGGAAGCGGATGCCGTCCGCCGTTTGGCAGGCAGGGCAGACCTCGCGCTTGGAGTCGTCGTCCGCATCCTGGCCCCGGAGCATGAGGACGGGGACGATGTAGCCCTCGTGGGCCTCGGCGGTGTCCTCGGCGGGCGGCTCGTGCAGGATGCTGCGGTTGACCGTATCGAGCCAGACGAGGCTGTCGGCGATCTCGCCCTTCTCGGCGCGGAGGGCGTCCTCGTTGGGGGCGTGGATTAGCGCGCGGAAGCGCGGGTTGCCGGTAGCCTGCTCGCGGCGGATCTTCGAGTCATCGTTCTCGAGGTCCGTGCCTGTGGGGCCAAGGACGGCGCCCCACCCGGAGCGGCCGCAGTGGCGGCAGAACACTGCAGGAAGGTAGAGGGTCCGGTCGGTGTGGGGGCCGTCGTCGCCCCAGCGGTAATGGTGCTCACCATCCACCGACTTGTCGAGGCGGGACAGCTCACGCACCCAGAGGTGCGTCTCAACGGAGATGGCGTTGCGGTTGGGTTCGGGGACCGCGCGGGCGTGGCTGAGGAGGGCCACGAAGTGGGCCATGAATTCTGTGTGCCGCTCGGCGAGAGTAGCGCGGCGGCGGGGACCGCCTGAAGTGTTGAACTCGCCGAAGACGCTCTCGGCCAAGTCGGCGAGGACGACGGCGTCGCTCGCCTCGTGAAGCACTGCGCGGGTGAGCGGATGCTTGCGGATAGCGCCAAGAAGGTCCGCTGGCTGTTCGCCAAAGAGAAGCTGGGAGACATGCTCAATAATGACCGCATTAGTGTCGTCGGCTCCTACGCCGAGAACCGCCTCGATGGCCTTGCCGATGTCCTCAATACCTTCGGCAACGCGGGCCAGCTCAGCGGCAGGATCACCGGCCCAGGCCTCGCACCAAGCATCGATGCTGAGGCGGGACTCGGTAACGACCGCGTCGTCAGGGAAGGTTTCTCCAAAGACAGTCTGGGCAAAGCGGAGCATGGGCTCGGACTCGCCCTTCGCGCCGAGCGTCGCAGAGGTCGCAACCGGTGTTATACGGCCGAGCGGGCGAGCCCGGTCCTCCTCGGTCGGGCCGTGCGGAACTGTGCTGAGGTCTTTGGGCCAATAGCTTTTGAGGGCGAGGCCGAGGCGGCGCAGGAGCATTGCGACGTCGGTCCCCTGGGCTCCGTCGTAGGTGTGGAACTCGTCGAGGACCACGTACTGCAGCGAGGTGGCCGACTGTTCCCAGATGGACGCGTCCTCGCTGCGGAGCAGGAGCATGTCCAGCATTTTGTAGTTGGTCAGGAGGATATCCGGGGCCTCGCTGCGGAAGATCTCGCGGGTATTGATGAGCCCTGCCGCTGAGACCTTCGTGTGCTTCTGGCCGTCCTTCCGGCCTGTGTAGATGCCTGCGGTGATGCCGCCGAGTTCGGGGTTCTCGGTGAGCAGGCCGGCGAGACGCTGAGCCTGGTCGTTGGCGAGGGCGTTCATTGGGTAGAGGATGAGCGCCTTTATGCCGGTTATGCCCGCAGCCTTGGCCCTTAGCACGTGGTCGATAATCGGGTACAGGAACGACTCGGTCTTGCCGGAACCTGTGCCGGTAGTGACCAGAGTCGGTTCGGGACGGCGGAATGCGCCGCTCATGGAGGTTGTGGCTGAGGTTGTCCGAACCTTCGACGTCAGCCGCTGAAAGGCAAGAGCCTGATGGCCGTAGGGTGCGAATCCCTTGCACCAGTCGAGGCTCTCGCGCCATCCATGCGCCGCTGGCTCGAACGGAAGTCTAAGGCGCACGAAGGGACCTTTGAAGATTCCATCCTGCGGATCCTCCAGGAACCCTTGCAGGCCGTTGCGCGCGTCCCGGTCGGTTAGGGCAAACGTTGTCGACAGGTAGTCAATCAGCCCAACCTGAAGCTCCTCGACTTGATGTGTGGGCAGGAGAACGGCCATTAGCTCTTCTCCGATAGAAGCTTCTCGAAGTGTGCGTAGGCCTTCCGCATGTCGTCTTCACGGTCGTACGAGGTGAACGGGAACTCGAAGACGTACTCAACCTTGCTCTGCGGATGAGTCCACGTTCGCTCCTCGAGCGTCAAGTCCTCGCCGCGGTGCCGATGCAGCTTGCTCATCTCGCCGGGGACCTTGCGGCCGTTTCTGTCGTAAAGATCGGTCTGCTCATACCCAGAGAGAACTGGAAACTGTGAGCGGTAAGCGATACACAGCTCTTCAACGGAAATTCCGAGAATCAGGGCTGAAATTACATCGAGCCTGATCATTCCCTCGCGCCTGTCCGCGTCGGCTACTCGTATTGCTTTGCGTTCCCACTCGCGCCCTAGGCAGTCGCGGTAGAGGTCGGAATAGGCGCGGGTCAGACAAATCAACCCGGCGGCTTCTTCCACCAAGTTCTCGCGAAGCGGGTGAGTTTTTACGGCCGGGAGACCAGATATGAAACCAGGGAGGAGGTTTGCCACAGCCGCTGCCTTACAGAGGAAGTCGACCACAGTACTCGACCACATTCCAGCTACGGCAAGGACATCCTTCGACTCCTCCAAAGCAACGGCTTGCACTCCATGAATATGTGCCGCCCCCTTAGGAATTACCGAAAGGTGCAAAGTTCGAGCGCCGGTAATACTCGCCATCATTCGCCAAACAATTCGGTAGGAATCTCGTGCGGAATAGCGCTGGCCGTCAGCCGCCGAAACGCGCGGGTAGTCCAAGTTGTAGCGAGTCCGATCGCCAGAAGGCTGATAGCTCGTGCGAGGGATGAAGTCTTCCGGGAGGGCTTCGAGGTCTATCTCAGTCCAGTCGAGGTTGTTCTTCATGGTCGGGTTGGGCTGCTTCGCGAACGGGTTGGCCACTGTGAAGTGGGGTCCCTGCAGGATCACATCGTCCCAAGACTGAGGCACAGCAGATCCGACCTCGAAGTAGCCCTTCTTGCGGTCGATCGACTCATCCCAGCCGCGCGAATACTGGAGGCCCAGCTCGCGAAGACGCGGCGCCTTGCTGAGCTTCTCCAGAACCTGCGAGCTGGCGCGGTTCACGGGGTAGACCATACGGGCTTGGACTGGTGGCGTCCCGGGCTCGTCGAGGATGTCCGCCCATACTGTGAGGACCGATTCGTCGACATCGATGATCCGTTCTGGATGGGGCCGGAGGTCCCAATTGCCCTCGTCGTCCTTCAGCCCAGGCACTGGTCCTTCGCCATTGTGGGCAAGGGATCGTACAACAGTGTCCGGATGATACAGGGAGGCGGCCATCTTGAACCGCGGGCTATTTCGGCGGGGACCGTAGACGTGAACCCCATACGAGACCAGATGGTGGATCTCGAACAGAGACAGCTCATTAATGAACTGCCAGTGGCGCCGCAGTCGGCGATAGGTCTCCGCCCGCAGCATAGCCGCCTTCTTCTCGGTAAAATGCGACTCGGGATGGAGCAGCGCCGCTGCTCCACGCTGTGAAGCTGACTTCCACACCCGTTCCATGAAGACGCGATAAAGGTCAGGCTGAAGTCCCGCCAAGAGCGGATACACGGTCGGATCACCGACGAACCCGGCCACCTGAGGGACGACGATCGCGCTATCGACGAAGTACTCGCGCATTCCATCGAGGGCCAGTGTTGCCTCGCGTTTCAAACGAATCTGAGCCTGCGTGGGCTTCTCGACCAGCTGCCACCAAGGATCACCTTCTGCGAGAAGCGCGGCCTCATCGGATCGCGGCCTGACCCACGGCGGATTTCCCACCTGCAGGTCGAAACCACCGCGCCGGAAGACGGAGGCGAAGTCCAGCTCCCAGTGGAAGAATCCCTGGTCTCGAGCTACGCGGTCGCATACGGACAGCCATCGATGTTCTGAGAGCAGATCCTGAACGTCCCTCGTCAGTGCGAGCTGGAGGTCGGCGTGCTCGGCGTCGTTCAGCTCGTCCCAGTTTGCACCCGCGCTGAGGGCGCGCTGGCCCACCATCCGGGATTCCTTACCGGTTCGACCGAGCAGGGCTTCTAAAGTGTCGAGCCATTGGTCGAGGCTCGGCGGGACGACTCCCTTCGTGGCTTGGTCCGTCAGCGGCCAGAACCATAACGCGTTCCAAGCGTCCATCACGCGACGGAGTCGCCGGTAGGCACCGTTTGGGTCGTTGATTGCCTCTTCAATCTCGGCACGGGTGACCGCTCGTGTGGTTTCAACAGGCTTAGGCGCCGCCGGTTTGCCGAAATAGTCGATCTCCCGGCGCGCTTCCTGATCTGCAATCTCAAAGCGGCGCAGCGTGAGCTTCCACAGAGACTCGACCCGTCGGGAAAGATTGAGCAGGCGGTCGAGCTGCTGCTTTGTCGGCTTCGCCCGCACAGACTTGCGCCACGCCCCGAGGGCCTTCTGCGCGTCGCCGGCGAGGTCCTTGACCTCCTTGGCGTCCGAGGCTGCGCCCCACCCCTGAGCGGGGAGGAGGAAGTGGTGGACCCGTCCGACCACGGCGGGGTCGTCGTCGTCCGTCCCGAGCCCGGCAACCAGCCCGCTAACGGGGGCGTCCTGCGGAGTCGAGGTGAGCCAGGACCTGTCCCTGACCTGACCGGCAGAGTATGTCGCGCGGCGAGCCCCAATAAGCGAGTTGCCGCGGCGAAGCCGGAGGCCGAACCACGGCGCCTGCAGGCCCGCCACCATCGTGTCCAGCCACAGGGACACCTCGGCGAGCTCCACCGCCGTCGCGTTGAGGTCTACGCCGTGCACCTGGTGCAGCGCGATCTGGGCCTTTACCTTCTGCAGCTCGAGCGGGTACTCGTCGGCAGGGATACGGACGTCGAGCTCCTTCTGCTTGCGCTCGAGGTACTGCGCGGCGAGCTGACGCACGGCTTCAATCGCGAACGCGCCAGAACCGAGGGCGGGCTCACAGACGGTGAGATTGAGGACCTCGTCGGCAGCCGTCGTCGTGCCGTTCTGGTCCAGTAGTTCCTCCAGAGCCTGGGAGACGACGAACTTTGTCAGTACCTCCGGCGTGTAGTACGAGGCCGACTGCTGGCGTTCGCGCCCGGCAAGCCGGAAGACGAAGGTGCCTTTCTGATGGAGGACGGGCTTGGGCTGTCCGGTGATCTCGTCCTGGGTCATGACGAAATGCTTGGCATCGATCTCGGCGGAGCGATTTACGGGAACAACCCATGAGCCCTTGGACGAGTCGCCGTCCTTGGCGACCTCGTGGAGGTCCTCCTGCGCAATGAAGCCTGTGTAGGACATGAGTCCCTCGTATACAGCCCCGAGCTGGTTGACGCCGAGCTCGGCGTAGGAGATGAAGCCGCGGTCCTTGCCGCGGGCCTCCTTGCTCAGCAGGAGGTGCTCAAGCACCTTCTGGAGCGGGGCGTTGCCCAGCTTGACCCCGTCAATGTCCGCAGTCCGCAACGGCGAAAAGAGATCAGCTTCGAGGTTCTCGAAGGTGAGCGCGTCGTCACTCTGCGTCGGCCGGTGGCCCGCGTTCACCAGGGTGAAGAGGAGGTTGAGGGACTCGTAAAGATGGGTTCCGCGCTTGGCCTTTTCGGAGGTGATCGGGTTGAGGACGAGCTCGCGGATTCGGTCCAGGCCGTAGCCCTGGTCGTATTGCTCGTCGCCGACGGGGATGACTCCCATCTCCGGCGAGGCCTCGGCGTAGAGCAGGAACAGGATCCGGTAGAGGAAGCGCAGGGACTGGCGTGCAAGCGACTGGCCGTCGACGTCGTCGTTCGACATCCCTGCCGCGGCGCGGCGGGTGAGGACGTCGTTGGCGATGATTTCGATGGAAAGCCGGATGCCCTCGCGGAGGTCCTTCGAGACGCCCACGGTGTGCTTGACCGAGGACTCGATGACGCCGTTCCACCAGATCTGCTCGTTCGCGTCCGGGTGGAGCGAGTGGCGCCCGAAGACGGCGATGAAGCGGTCCAGCTCGCCTCCGCGCTTGGTGTCGTTCCGTTCGACGGCGAGCAGCCCGTCACCGGCGAGGTACCTGCCCTCGGGCCACCGTTCCCGCTCGGTGAGGACGAGCCAGCGGCCGGCCATGAGGACTATGAACTGCGGGGCCTCGTCGGTCTGGTAGAGCTCCGAGATGAGCTTGCTGGCCGAGTAGTTCGCTTCCTTGTCATCCACGAGAGGCTTCTGGAGGAGGTCGCCGCGGTCCTTGGCGAGGGCGTCTTCGAGGGAGTCGGCAGGCTGGGCTTCAATGAAGAGGACGTCGTTGTTCGGTGTAGACCAGACGTTGTGGGCCAGGAGTTCGGCACCGCTTCGTTCGGCCTTGAACGTAGTGCTCGTGCCTTGGAAGCCAAGGGCTTGGCGCAGGTCCTGGTAGACGCGAGAAGCGTTACCGGGCTCCTCGGCGAGGGTGCCGAGGTCGATCTGGAGTTGGCCGCGTGCCTTTCGGAATCGGTCCAGCGGGGACTCGTGGCCTTCTTTGGACGTGTCGTCCCATTGCTTGCGGAGCTTGAGGACTTCGGACTGGAAGGACTCGCCGGCCTTGGTGGTGTCTGTGGTGAAGAAGTGCTCGCTGACGAAGTCCTCGCCGACGACAAACGAATCGAACGAGGGCATCTCAGTGCTCTCCTTCCGCAGGGGTGTTGAGGGGCACGACGACAAGCAGCGGCCGCACGAGCCGGCGGTCCGGGGCAAGGGAGGAGACGATCTCCTGTTCCTGCTCAACGCGTGCTTTGTTCTCTTTGAGGCGCCGCGTACTCATGCCGGGGAGCTGTGCCTGCCCGTTGACTTCGCTCCACGCGTCCGCTCGGCCGTGCCATTCATCGAGCCGATGGTCGGCCGCCTGGGCGGCGGCCTCAAACGTGATATCGAGCGAGCCAGTGGTGTTCTTGACGGCCCCGGCGATGTAAGGCTGGTACACCCCGGCGTCTGCGACGGGCCCGGTGTTGATCGACTTGTCCGTGAGGCCGATGCCGCGGAGGTACTCGGCGAGACTGCCGATCTGCTCGGGGATGCACAGCTTGCCGCCCTGAGTGACGAAGAACGCTTGGGAGATGACCTGTCCTCGGCGGTTCATCAGTGTGCCCATGAGGATGATGCTCGGCTCCTCGACGTCGGCGCGGACCACGGGAACCTCGTTGCCAGCCATGGACGCGAGGGCGCGGTCGCTGGCCCATTCAAGGACGGGGTGTAGCGGGCCGAGGAAGTGGGCCTCTGGCCACGTGGTGGCCTTCTCACCCTTCGCCGGGATAGCCTTCCTGGCGGCATCGAGCTCATGTTGGCCCTTGTCCAAGGTAGTGGCCAGTTTGAGCTTTTCCGTGACCTTGCGGTCGGCAAGGTAGCCCTGCGGCAGGTGCGCGAGCCGCTGCCGGAGGTCGCGGGGCGGTTCGAGTTCTGCGACCTGGTGCTGGGCGTGGACCCTCCAGTTCACCCCTCCCCCGATGCCGTTGGCAGGTGGCTCCTCGGGGTTATCGAAGGCTTCGTGGAGGGCGTCGTCGAGGTACTCCAGCTCGCTCGAATAGAGCCCTGCTCCGGTGCCCGTCGGCACCCGGGGCGAGCCGCCGCCCTCGTCCGCGGTGAGCTGCTCGAAGAAACTGTCGAAATCATCGAAGGCACCGTCGTCGGTGTGGGTCGGGTCGAGGACATCCTCGACGGTCCGCACGACCTGATCCTCAGACTTCCGGCCGCTCAGGACGGCGAGGATCGCTTCTTCCTCCGCCTTGACGCTGTGCTCGCCCATGAGGGAGCCGACGTCGTTGAGGGCGCCGTGGGCCACGTGCTCGCGTTCCATGAGGCGGGTGAGGACCTTGAGATCTCCGGCGAACTTCTCGTGGTCCGGGTGAAGGAGGAGCGTGGTGATCTGGGGATTCTTCTTCTGGCCGTACCGGTCGATGCGGCCGTTGCGCTGCTCAATGCGAATAAGCGACCACGGGATGTCGAAGTGGATGAGGTGATGGCACTGGCTGTGCAAGTTCACACCTTCGGAGGCGACGTCTCCTGTGACAAGCACGCGGATAGGTGAAGCCTCCTGCTTGAAGCTCTCAACAATCTCCTGCTGCTCGATGTCGCTGAGGCCGCCGTGAAGGATACGGACATTCTCTTGCTTCAGGCCGAGGTCCTTAGGCAGGTGCCGCTCGAGCCACATGAGCGTGGGAACCCGCTCGGCAAAAACGACGGCACGCATGCCCGACTTTGGACCGACGCCGATTCCCTTCAGATAGTGGGAGAGCTCTTGGTACTTGGCTGAAGGCTTCTTGAGGGACTCCTCGGTGAGAGCCCTGAGGTGTTCAAGAGCTTCGTGCTCCCGGTGCTCCGCTGGCAGCTTCGGGTCCGCGACCTTGCGGAGGCGCTCCTTGACCGTTTCGAAAAGCGCTGCCGGGCTTGAGAGGAAGGCTTTCGCGAGTGTCCAGGGGAAGAGGGAACTGTTCGCGCCGGAGTAGGGGCTGGAACCGTTTTGGGGATAGAGCCACGTATCTGCGATTTCTTGGGCGACGGCGTTCTCGGCAGGACTTGCCGCGATCAGACGGTTGTCTGGTTCGAGGCGCTCCATCCAGTTGGCGCCCACCTCAGCGGCTACCTCGGGACTGTGCCGGTGACGCCGGATGATGAGGCGCTGAATATCGTTTCCGTCGAAGGTGCCGTCCGGACGGATGGCGGTTGGGTCAAGGAGACGGATCAGCTCGGCGAAGGATTCCTGCTTGCCGTTGTGCGGCGTTGCGGATGCCAGGATCAGGGCCTCAGTGTTGGGGGCCAGAATCCTCGCGAGCTCATTATTGAGCGTTCCCGCATTGGTAAGGTTGTGGGATTCGTCGATGACGACGGCGTCCCAGCGGATCTTCTGAAGGTGCGCCTTGTAGCGGGCTGACTTCAGGGTGTCGATCGAGATGATGGCACGCTTGAAGTAGGTGAAGGGGTTGCGCGTAGCCGGGAGGGTCTGGCGGACCTTCTGGATGCCGGCGGAGTCCAGGCGGACGAACGGGAGGGCGAAGCGGCACCAAAGCTCGTGCTGCATCTGCTCGAGGACATGCCGGGGCGTGACGACCAGGACGCGCTCCGCCCGTCCGCGCCGGGCCAGCTCGCTCAGGATCATACCGATTTCAAGGGTCTTACCGAGGCCGACGGCGTCTGCGATGAGGATTCTGGGGCGCACGTTCTGGGGGTCCAAGGCGCGTGCGACGGCGATGCGCTGGTACTCGAGCTTGTCCGCGAGCATGCGCGTGGAGACGGTGAGGCCCTCATGGTCCTGCGGGATGGGCGTCTTGCGGATGGTGGACTCGAGCCACAGGCGGGCGCGACGGTAGTTGGGGCTGGCATCGGCTACCGGGATGGCCTCGGCGGGATCGACGACTTCGATGTCATCCAGGCTCTTATAGAACGCCGCTGTCGTGTCGCGTACAAGCTCGCTGAGTCCGCGGACCCTTATGAGGAGGCCGTCACCAGTTTCCTCGACGCCCGTGACGAGCCACTCCTCGTCCCGGACGTGGACAACCGACCCCGGTGCGACGTTGAGCTCGGCCTTCTCGTTAACTGGAGCTGACACTGATCCTTGCTTTCTTCTGTCCCCATAGCTGCCGGTCTGGCCTGGGCAGCAGTGACCCGAGGCTCAAGACACATCTAATCACTCAAAGGCGCAAAGGGAGCAATAACGCCTCGAACGATTGTCGGCGCACCCCAACCCGCTTCAGTGGCTTACCATGCGGTCACACAGAGCCCACAAACCCTGAGCCCTCAAAGGTCCGGATCAAGCTCATCTTGAATATCCTCTTCTAGGCTTGCGGGCTGTAAACAAAGCTAGTAAGAATGAAGGTCTTGCTGCAGGGGCCCTGGAGTGCGCAGGATGGAAAAGCCCCCCCAGCTTTCGAAGCGGCGAATTCTCGCGACCGTTGGCCAATCAGCACATGCCTCGCTAGTTACCGACGCCCGTAGTAGGTGCTCAAACTCGCGGAAGCCAGGTGTCTGTAGGCCTTCGCTGCCGTGCCTTTTGAAGGCAAGGACGCGAGCCCCGAGATCGACTAACTCATGCCCATTGGCAAACCTGCGCCCTTTACAGGCAAGGCAGTCGCTTTCGTTGTGCATACGGCACTTTTTTGCGGAGTTATTCTCCGAACTATTACGAACTTTGATCATTTCTACGCTTGTCCATCCCAACAGATCCCGGAATTCGGCAAGGATCGTCCCGAATGTTGGCGCTTGTAGGCTCGAGCAATATATGTCAATGTCCTTCAGGTCACGCACACCCACCTTTCTCCGTTTCCCGGTGAGTATGTCATCAAGCCGAGTCTGTAGTCCCAGTCGATTTGCAATATCGCGGATTAGACCCACGCGCGTTGCCGTTTCAAGTACAAAGTCGTGGCATTCCCGGGCCGCGCTTCGAAAATTTGACAAAGAGCCGTCTTGTTGGGCGAAATGCCGGACAAGAAGCTCTTCGAAGCTGCGCATTCGAAAAAACATATCCGATTCTAAGTCGCGATTTTCACTTAAAATGAGAGCGTCTTTTGAAAGCAACTCCTGATTGTCCTCACCATCACAATCGACCAGAAATAGGGCACGGCGCCGCTCTTCGTCCGTTAAGTATCGATGTGCGCCCACGCAATTAATCTTGCCCATACCTTTTTGAACATGTACGGCGTCGGAGAGAATTCCCGAAAGAGCGCTCGTATCTGCGTTGCTTTCAGCTACTAGGACGGCATGATCTGAGGGAAGAGTCTGCAGAACCATCCGAATTTTTTGCCCCAATTGGGGTCCGTTAAACTGCAGGATGCTCATCTGACCGCCCCCATCGGAAACTCGCACTCGGGCATCTGAGCAATGAGAGAAGGAGCATGCGACGCCATGAGGAACTTCAGCTTCCTGCCTCTTCCAAGGTTCATGAAGTCCGCTAGAAGGTGATCCTGCCATGCGACATGAAGAGATATTTCTGGCTCATCAATGATGACTAACGAGTTACGTCGTCGCCCAAAAATCAGATCAAAGGCAAGAATAACCAAATGCTGCTCGCCGGAACTGAGCTGATCTGGACGAATTTGGTGGCCGTATAGAGTTTCAAACATCATTCCCCTTCGCCCTCCCAAATGGACCAGTTTGTCACTCAGGCGCCTATCGAGAAAGTGCTTGAAGGCTCGCAGCTGGTGTTCAACCTCATTCAGCTGGTCAAGCCGCTCAAGAGTGGACTGCAAAATGGCGGCCACCACCTGCCGGACGGATACCGGGTCATCAGCGTCAGTCAAAAAGATGTCGTCCTCTTGTTCGCGCGTTTCGAGCAGGCCTACAGCTCTTAGGTCGCGACTGCGCGCCCTCACAGCGTCCGCTAATTGGAGAACCTCCTCCTGTGAAGGACTACTGCCCGATCTCATAGCTTCCACCACCCGCCGCGAAAGGCGCATGTCTAGGCGCTCTGTCCCTCGTCCGTAACGAGCCTGGGCCTGAGAAAGCAACATTCCGATATGGTTAGCCGCAACCACGATGGCTCGTTCGTCATGCAGGCCACGGGCACTAAGGTCGGGAACGTCCAACGCTTCTTGAAGGCGTCTGTCACTGATGAATTCAACGGGAAAATACTTGGTGAAGTCTTCTAGCCACGTTGGGAGCTCTGGCTTCACCGTGTTGGAGTCTAGGTCAGCTAATACCGACCGAGCCAGGCGGTAGTCTGCGAGTGACCTGGCACCTCTCGGCCCCCGCTCAGTCAGTCGGACAAGAGCCCTCTCCGGATCGTAATCACTGTCTATAAGCAGCTCTCGCACTGCCAACGGCAGATTGTGAAGGCTTTCACTCTGGCGCAGATCGTGGGTGCGGCCCCGCCAGGTGATAAATGCTCGATTAGCTTCGTCATCCTTCTCTACAATGAATTCATCCCCAGCATCGAACAGCAATTGAAGACGTTGGAACCTGTACGAGAGCAGCTGGAAGGTATCAAGTTTGCCCGCAGCGTAGACGATACGCAGAACTGTTGATTTACCGCTGCCATTTGGGCCAGTAAGAACTGTGGGGTGCTCTCTGCCTAATACCAGCCTGAGGTCACGCTGACCAAAAAGTCCTTGTATGCGAATCTCCCGCAACTGGCCAGTCGAATGCAAATTGTTCATATTATCCATCGCTTGTAATTGCCGATCGTAATATACACTAGAAATCGGCTCGGCAGGACAGCTTGACCGGTAAAGCTCTTGGAGCACGCCACGTGGCGCGGGGCCACCTCCGTCCCTAAGCCACAGAACCAGGTGGGAGCGATCCACCTACATTTCTTGGCAAACAGGCAAGCCACCCCTTAGCAGGTGCACGCGCTACCGCGGAAGAAGAGCATCCCTGGAAGAGAGCCATCATTGCGCAACGGCAGCAGCTGAAGCGTACACATCCGCTGGCATCGGCCGATGCAGCTTCCAGGTGATGGCGATTGGTTTTTCGCCCTTGTGCTGGACGTATTTCACCTGGCCCAGGCAGGTGTATGGAACCGTCAGTCCGGTCTCGTCGTCCGCGGTGCCTCTCGTGAAGATCACAACCCTCGAACCGTGGGAGGCCGGGTCAAGGTAGCGCCGTCCCGTCGGGCTGCTAGGTGACGTTGCATTCTGCGACTCCCAGTGAAACAGCTCAGGACTGATGGCGTAGTCCTTGTACATCGTGGTTGAGGAGTGTTTCTTGTCGTCCTTGTTCAGGGTGACAAAGAAGGCATCTGTGGAAGTTGCAGGACACCATGCAACGCCCTCGCGGTGCTGCACGTTCTTTCCCTGCTCCAGCGAACCGTACTGCAACGCCGCCAGAACCTCCTCGCGCCTGTAGGTGGCATGGGACAGTAGCGGGATGTGCTGCAGCCCTGCGCCTAGGCTCTTCGCTGCGTGTTTCGACGCCGCCACTCCCAGCTTCACCACCTGGCGGATCTCGCGGCACACAAACTGGTAGCCGCGCAGGTGGTCCAGGCCGTCGTCGTACATCTTGAATCCTCCGCCGTCATCCCACAACGTGTAGAAAAGCATGCGCGCGAAAGCCTGCTCACGCATGCCGAGGTCCGCATAGCGGGGCGCGTCCGAGGCAACCAGCATCGAATAGGCGGCCGCACGTTCCGGATCGTCCACGTGAATCAGCGCGGCCATGCGGCCCAGCAGCTTCTTTTCCTCCGAGTCCGACAGCTCCTCGATCTTCCCCCGGAGCACAGTCTCCAGGGGTGAGAGCCCTTCGACCAGCCCTGCCTGCCGAAGGTAACCGGTCCACGAGTCCTTGGTGGACCGGTAAATCGTCTTCACGTCATTCCCCGACCGCTCCAGATAGGCCTCCAGCTCAGTCTCGGCGTACGAGGCGATGTCCCGGACCAGCTGTGCCCGGTTGTACCGCAGCTGTGCCTTAATGTTGTCCAGCACCACCTTCTGAGCGACGCGGTCCAACACGATCTGCGAGCCGGACGGCAGATACGGGAATTCGTCCTCGACAGCCTTCTCCAGCTCCCTGCGCCCGTAGCCGGTCAGCGCCCGGTAGCGCAGGTCAAAGCGGAACTCACGGCGCTGCTGGCCGATGAAGTCCAGGACCGTCAGCACTGCCTTGCCCTCTGCACGGCGCAGCCCGCGTCCGAGCTGTTGGAGGAAAATGGTGGCACTTTGCGTGGGCCGGAGCAGCAGGATGGTGTCCACCTGCGGCAGATCCAGTCCTTCGTTGAAAAGGTCGACGGCGAAGATGCAGTTGATCTCCCGCCGCCTCAGGCGCCGGAGGGCTTCCTCCCGGTCAGCGTTGTCAGTGGTGCCGTCGACGGCGACGGACGCAATGCCGGCCCGGTTGAATACCTCGGCCATGTAGCGGGCGTGCTGCACGGAGACGCAGAAGCCGATGGCGCGCATCTGGTCGGTGCTGGTGACTTTGTCCCTGAGTTCGCGGATCACCTTGGCGGCGCGGGCATCGTTTCCGGTGTAGAGGGCGCTCAGTTGGGTGGTGTCGTAGTTGCCGCGTTTCCATTCCAACTGGCTCAGGTCCACGTCGTCCGAGACACCGAAGTAGTGGAACGGCACCAGCAGGTCGGCGTCGAGGGCGTCCCAAAGCCGCAGTTCGCTGGCGGTGCGGCCGTTGAAAAACTGCGCGGCGATGTCGACACCGTCGCCGCGTTCCGGAGTCGCTGTTAGCCCGAGGAGCTGCTGCGGTTTCAGGTATTCGAGCAGGCGGCGGTAGGTGGGCGCCATGGCGTGGTGGAATTCATCGATGACGACGACGTCGAAGAAGTCAGGCTCCAGCTGCTCGATGCCGAGGGAAGACAGCGACTGGACGGACGCGAAGATGTGCTTCCACTCATGCGGCTTGTGGTCCCCCACGTAGAGCTCACCGAAGGCGCCGTCCTGCATGACGTCACGGTAGGTGCGCATCGCCTGCTTGAGAATCTCCTGGCGATGGGCGACGAAGAGGAGTTTGAGGTCGCGGCCGGCACCTTCGGACAGCCGTTTGTAGTCCAGGGCGGCGATGACCGTCTTGCCGGTCCCGGTGGCCGCGACCAGGAGGTTGTGATTGAAGCCCTTGAGCCGCTCGGCTTCCAGGTCCTCCAGCATCTCCTCCTGGTGAAGGAACGGCTGAACCTCAAGACCGGTAGTCACATCCGGCGCCGCTGTGCGACGGCCGCCGTTCCGTTCCAACGCAGCGTCCAGCTTTTCGCCGTCGCGCTCCGGGTCATAGCACTGGAAAGCCCGCTGCTCCCAGTAGCTGTCGAAGGTGATCTCAAACTTTTGCAGGAGGGCGGGTGTTGCGACGGAACTAAGCCGGACGTTCCATTCCAGCCCGTCCAGGAGTGCAGCCTGGCTCAGGTTTGAGCTACCCACGTACGCGGTATCGAATCCGGTGTTCCGGCGGAACAGCCAGGCCTTGGCGTGCAATCGAGTTGCCTGCGTTTCGTAGCTGATCTTTACCTCGGCCCCGTACCGGTTGACGAGCTCGTCAATGGCGCGGCGTTCGGTGGCGCCTATATATGTGGTGGTGATGACTCGGAGCTTTGCTCCGCGTTCTTTCAGTTGTTCAAAGGCTGGCTCCAAGAGCCGCAGGCCCGTCCAGCGCACGAAGGCGCAGAGTAGATCAACGGTGTTCGCGGATGCCATCTCGGCCCGGAGTTCCGCGGCGAGGTTGGGGTCGTCCTTGCTGTTGGTGAGCAGGGCGGATTCACTGAGCTTGGTCGTGGGACGGCGGAGTTGGCGGCGCTTGAGCGCGTCTGGGCGGTGCAAGGCGCGCAACTGCTGCGGCCCATCAGCGATAGGATCATTGTGGCCGAGTTCGGCGAGCAGGCGGTTCGCGAGATGAACGCGCTCGCCAGGGCCCACTTCAGCCAGAGTAGTCCTCACGACCTCTGCCACGTGGTGGGCGAGGAGATCCGCCGAGTTATCATCGGCGATAGTCTCGAATACAGGCTTGAAAGCCGGAGCAGCATCCAGGCGAGCTTCGAGGTCTCGGGTCTTAAGAAGTTCATACAGCCCTTCGGGCAGCACCGGCTTGCCTGGTCCCCCAATAAATGTGCTCACTGCGCCAGGCTATTTGGTTGCAGCGACAAAACCTAAAAGCGCTATCCGCAAAAGATGGACCCTAGGATGTGGTTACTCCCGTAGGAGACTGTGAAACTGCATCCTGGAAGCGGCCAGCCGCAGAGAATCATATTGAGCCGGCCTGGCTAAACCAGCGGGCACGCTTTGGACTCCCCAAGAGGCTGAAAAAGCATTGGGCCGTTGGATGAAATCCTTACGGCCCTCGCTGAAGACTCTGCCGTCTCAGACTTCCATGCGGTCCACGGCGTTGAGGTTGAGTATCAGGTCCCACAGTCGGCTAACAGCAGCGAGCAGTCAAAAGTGCCGAAGGCTATCGGGGGTCCATCGCTGCGCTGACAGCTCTCATCAAGAACCCAGGACCTCTAGCTCCTTCGAGGCCATATACGCGCCGAGATGTTCGTTGACACGTGAGGTCAGTAAGATACACGAAAGATGAGGGGGTGACACTATGGATATTGCAGCGGAGCTGGCTACAGTGAAGGCCGCAGTTCGCGAGACGAACGCGGAGCCGCGCAGTGGATGGGCGTGGACCGCCCAGGCCTATCGTGCGTCGCCAACCCGAGCGTTCCCTGCCGGGACGGGCGCACTCACTGTAGACGACGGCGGCATGCAAGCGCTTGAGGCCGCCATGAATGCCCTTATGGGCGACCAGCGAGTAAGGGAAAAGTGGCTCGATGACGACCTCTGGACCGTAGTCTTGTCCCTGCTCGCCGCTGCAAAAGACAACGACACGATCGACCTCGATGCTGCAGTTCGCATGGTTATCAAGCCCAGACCGGTTCGCATATTTGCGGCACTCGCAAATGTGACCTGGGAGGCTGGGCCGGTGACAGTCGGTGGTCTCACGATCGCTCACCTCCAGACAGATGATGACGCCGCGTCGCTCGCGAAGACGCTCAGCCTCGACGCCCAGGAGACGGAGGTACTTATCTCCCATTCACAGAAACAACTTAAGGAGCTTGGTGACTACGTTGTGGCAACGGCGGCTAGTGCCAGGCAGGGTGAGTTGGCTTACGAGGACTTTGAACGCTGCGTCGAGGACCTGATCGGTCTCACGCTGATGCTGTCCAGTCGCCTCGGCGAACACGGCATCTACTCGCTGCGCGGTGAGAGCAATAGGCCGGGTATCCGGGGCGCCACGTTCGACCATGGCAAGCTAAGAGACCTAATTGCCCAGGATGGCGTAGGCGAACTCCGCGCTCGTATCCTGAGAATTACAAGCTGGGATGCAGGCGAGCATTTTCGCTGGCAAAGCGCAGATCCGATGCAACTGGATCATCTTTTCGACGAAGAGTTGCTCCCCCTTCTGAAGGATTTACTTCAAGCACAAGATGCAATCGCGCAGCGCCTTCGAGTGGCAGCTCGCTGGTATGCTCGAGCCTTTTGGAGTCACGCCGAGGATGACGCCGCTCTCGCCGTCAGCGTCGCACTCGACTCAATGCTTACTGGCAAAGAAGCCGTTCCTGGAGCAGTGAGTAAGGGTCGCTTTGCTTTGCTCGAGCGCGTCCCCTCAGCTCGTTCCGCAAGATTCGACCGCTACGAGCAGGTCTACCAGGTTCGCAGCGCAATCGCCCATGGCGGTGACGCGACGCGCAGACTTGCCAAAATCGGCGGGGCTCGCTCGATCCTTAAAGATGCTCGATGGGTTGCCGAACGGCTCCTCGACCTTCGCCAGATCTCGACTCCTGAAAACGATGCAGCCTTTCGTGACCTCTGGGCTGCCGTGCAATGGGGCAGTCTGCCTTGGGCTGCTCCGTCATAGGCGGGGACGCGGGGGTATCGACCACGATCCGCCCACCGGCAATCCGACCAGCGTTAGACCCCGAGGGTTCCTTATTTCTCCGTACCCGCCGGAATTGTCCACGTCTCGCGGGGAGGTCGGAAGGCCTGGCCCATCGCAGTGTTCCGGGTGATCCTTCCGTTGATTCCGCCGCCGAGACCCACTGCGCTACAGGTAACGTCATCATCACCCGGAATTCCAAGGACCACCTACATGAGAAGATCAATCTCACGACAACAAGGGGTGCTATCGCGTGGCTACAACGTCTTCCTCCGTTCTTGACCTTCTCCAGAGCGACTGCCTGGAGTTACTTCTCGCTTTGGCGGCATACGATGCGCTGACCGCTAAGCCCTGGTCGCAATTTGAAAGTCGGGAACAGCTCCACTTCCACAACGTGACGGCTAGAGAATCCGAGACGATGCTGGCGCTTCGGGTCTGCCGGTTTGACGATGAGGCAAACAACCAAGTCTGTTTCAGGACCGCTTTCAAGGATGTCAAAGAACATTTACCCCCGGCGACAGCGACAGAAATTCAGAACAGGATTAAGAGCTTCCGCACCGCGATCAATCCCATCAAAACAACAGTGCGAAACAAATATGGCGCACATCGCGACGGGCAGACGAAAGTTCCGCAGGACCCGAGTGCTTGGGCTATACGTATCGTCGACTCGACCGCTTCCAAGGATGGAAAGTATCGTTCTTCCTCAGCACAGCAGATCGACATAGTGGGAATTGACTCCATCCGTGCCAGAGCGAGCGAAATAGTTAAAATCGTCGACCTCCTAAGCGGCACGCCCAAGCGCTATCTGATGAAATCAGGCTCCCTAGAGCCCGAAGTGGACCTGCGAGTCCTCTGCGAGATCGAGGTAGGGCGCTAATCAGAAGCGGCCGGACTGACTCGAAAAAACTGGAAGGCGTTTTCCGTTTTATAGGACACCGCCTGCTGTACCCGATGAGCGCGCCCGGCGAGACCGGACGCGCCTATCGTGTGCGAGAACCTGTAAAAGGGTTAGCAGCGCCTGCTTCAGTCGATAAGAACCGACTGCCTGGTCTCGTCCGGAGATCCAACGGCGGCCGAGAATTTCCGGGACCGACGGTTCACCCAGCACCCCGCAGCCAGCACAGTCACGAGGGCGAAAGTACTCAGGAGCTGCGGCCGGGAGTCCTCCTCGATGAAGCCCACGGTGAAGATGGCCGCGAGGATGAGCAGGCCAACTACTGTAAGCCACGGGAAACCGGGCATCCGCAGCGGAAGTTCCGTTCCCACCCGGCCGGCGCGGAGACGCAGCGCGAACTGGGCGCGAAGCGCGGACGTCCACACCAACAGGCATGTCGAGCCCACGACGTTCAGCAGGACGGGAAGAACTTTCTCGGGGAAGGCCAGCTCCAGTACCACCGTGACCCCGCCGAACGCGACGCTCGCCAGGACAGCGACCGCCGGGACCTGGGCATTGGACACGGAGGCAAGCACGCGCGGCGCATCGCCCCTTTCGGCCAGGGAGTACGCCATCCGGGATGCACCATATAGGTTGGCGTTGAGGGCGGAGAGCAGGGCGGCGACGGCCACGAGGGTGATGGCTGTGGGCGCGCCCGGCATCCCGGCGGCGTCCAGCACGGCGGCGAACGGGCTCTTTCAGACCTGCCGAACTCACCGGAACCACAGCAGCGATCACGAAGATGGCGCCGATGTAGAAGACTAGGATGTGCCCCAGGACGGTGCGGACCGCCTTCTTCACGCTGCGGGCCGGCTCAGCGGTCTCGGCTGCCGCCACGGAAACGATCTCGGTGCCTCCGAATGCGAATGCCACTACCAACAGTGCGGTCGCAATCCGGCCGAAGCCGCTCGGCGCGAAGCCCTCCCCCATGAAGTCCCAAGGCCAGGCGACTGCACGCCCGGGAGCCAGCCGAAAAGCAGCGCGGCGCCCACCAGCAGGAACCCGACGATCGCTGCCACCTTGAACAGGGCGAAGCAGAACTCGAACTCGCCGAAATTCTGCACGCTGGTGAGGTTAACGGCGCTGAGCACCACGATGAATACAAAGGCCATCAGCCACACGGCAGGGCCGGGAAAATAGTGGCGAGCAGGCCTGCCGCGCCAAGGGCCTCGGCGGCGATGACCACCACGAGCTGGATCCACCAGAGCCAGCCGACCGTGGCGCCGGCCACCGGCCCGTAGGCCTTGGCGGTGTAGACGGAGACGGCGCCGCTGTCCGGGTTGGCGGCAGCCATCTAGCCGAGCGCCCACATCACCAGGATGATGAGGGTGCCGGCCACGAGGTAGGAGATAAGCACGGCCGGGCTGGCGACCTGGATGCCCGCGCCGGAGCCGATGAAGAGGCGTGCGCCGATGGCGCTGCCCAGGCCCATCATGGTGAGCTGGCGGGGTTTCAGGGCCGCGCCGAGGGCGCGGTCAGACGTCGTTGTCCGTTGTTCCATGGGAATCCTCTGGTTGTAGGTGGAACGGTTTGGTAGGAGGTCAAAGAGTGTCAGGCCGTGTGGGCTGCGAGGAGCCGGAGCACGCGGTTGTTGGAGTCGGCGTCGGCCACGGTGATCTGCACTCCGTCGCCCGGGTACGCGCGGACCAGGATGCCCGCGGCGTCAAACGCGTCCACCAGCCTCGCGAGCAGCCGCTTATCGGCGCGGATCCACAGAAAATTGCCCTGCCCCGCTGCAGTCTCCAGCCCTGGGCATCCAGTTCCGCGGCCATCCGGGCGCGCTCCTGCTTGACGGCGGAAACACGGGCTTCCATCTCCTCCCCCGCGTCCAGCGACGCGATGGCCGCCCTCTGCGCCAGTGCGCTCACGGCGAAGGGCAGGGCGGTGCGGCGCAATCCTTCGGCGATTGCCGCCGTCGTGATTGCGTACCCGACGCGCAGGCCGGCGAGCCCGTAGGCCTTGGAGAAGATGCGCAGGATGCAGACGTTCGGGTACCGGCGGTAGAGCGTCACGGCATCGGGGCCGGCACCGGCGTCGGCGTATTCCACGTAGGCCTCGTCGATCACCACCAGGACGTCGGAGCGGACGGCCTGCAGGAAGGCCTCGAGGCGGTCGTGGCTGATCGGCACGCCGGTGGGGTTGTTGGGCGTGCAGAGCAGGATCACCTTGGTACGGCCGGTGACGGCGGCGGCCATGGCGTCGAGGTCGTGGCCCTCGGCGTCGTCCAGCGGGATGCGGACCGACCGGGCGCCTGCCAGCTCCACCAGGATGGGATAGGCCTCGAAGGAGCGCCCCGCGAAGACCACTTCATCGCCGGCGTCGCACAGTCCGGTGATGATCTGCTGCAGGACGCCCACGCTGCCCGGCCTCACCGCCACTTCCTCCGCTGTGACGCCCAGGTGCCGGGCGAGCCGTACTCGGAGTTCGACGGCGGCCATGGCCGGGTAGCGGTTCATCCTGCCGGCCGCTTCGGCCACTGCGGCGGTGGCGGCGGGCAGGCCGATCACTCCCCTGCCACTGAATTCTCTGCGCCGGGATCCGGAATAGCGAAGCATGCCGGTGCCTTGTGGAAGGCATGAAAGCAATTACTTACAGCACCTACGGAAACCCTGATGTCCTTGAATTTGGGGATCAGCCGATGCCGAAAGTGGGGCCGGGAATGGTCCTGGTCCGAGTCAAGGCGGCCGCAGTGAACCCGGTGGACTGGAAAATCACGGCGGGGTATTTGGATGCCGTGATGGATCTCCAGTTTCCCGCCATTCCCGGATGGGACGTAGCAGGGGTTGTGGAGTCGGTGGGAATTGACGCCCGGCAGTTCCAGCCCGGCGACGAGGTCATCGCTTACGGCCGCAAGGACTACGTTCACGGGGGAAGCTTTGCCGAGTACATCGCGCTGCCGGAGCGGGTCCTCGCCCGGAAGCCTGCCTCGCTGGGGTGGAACGAAGCGGCGGGCCTGCCGCTGGCCGGGCTGACCGCGTATCAAGTTCTGCACCGGCTGGGCCTGAAGTCCGGCGAAACCGTCCTGATCCACGGAGGTTCCGGAGGCGTGGGCTCCCTCGGTATCCAGATCGCTGTAGCCTTGGGTGCCAATGTCATCGCCACGGCCTCGGAGAAGAACCACGAGTTCCTCCGCTCCCTGGGAGCCGAGCCGGTTGCCTACGGGGACGGGCTCGCAGAGCGCGTTCATGCGCTGCGTCCGAACGGTGTGGACGTTGTCGCCGATTTCGTAGGCGGAAACCTCCAGGCGACACTGGACGTGCTGGCCGAAGGAGGCCGGCATGCCTCGATCGCCGACAGTGAAGTGGAAGAGCACGGCGGCGAGTGGATGTGGGTCAAACCGGTGGGAGCCGACCTGCAGGAACTCGCAGATTTAGTGGACAACCGGAAACTCCGCGTGGAAGTTGCGGAGGTTTTTCCCCTAGAAAAGGCCGCTGATGCCTTCCGGTCCAACATGGAAGGGCATACCCGCGGCAAGATCGTCATTGCTGTAGACCAGGAGTCCTGAACCGGGGACGGCTAAGGCCCACTAAGCGTGGAAGGCGGCGCTGCAGCCGCAGCGCCGCCTTCACGGACGCTTCCCAAGGATCAGATCTTCTGCAGCTCCCGGGCTGCGAGGGCCGAAACGAGCATGGATCCGGCGGCTGTGACGCGTCAATGACCGGGACCCCGAGCTTGCGGCGGAGAACCTCGGCCATGCCGATGCTGCTCAGCCCGGCGCTCGCCTGAACGATGACATCAGCCCCGGCATCGATGAGCATCTGGGCGGCGGCGAGTGCGTCGAAGATGCCCGTGGGCATGAGGAACGCGTCAGGTGTCTCGACACTTTCGGGACCGTCGATGAGGACCATCCGTTCGCCCAGGAGTTGCGAAACCGGAGCCGGCACCTGGTGCCGAAGCCCCAACACGCCCACCCTGCCGCCGAACGCCAAAGCCGCGGCCGCAGCGGCGGAACCTGCACCTATAACGGGGATGCCCACCAGGGCGCGGGCTTCCGCCAAACCGGGCTCCGAAGCGCAGCTGATGATCAGCGCATCGGCCTCTTCGGCCATTTCCCGTGCCAGCTCGACGACTTTTGGCGCGGCGGCCAGAAGCGACGCTTCGTCGTACACGCCATGTGGCTGGTCCGGAATAGAGCGGGAGGTGACCGTGAAGCCGAACGTCTCCTGCAGCAGCTTCCCATGGGCATGCAGCAGACGCCGGTCCGACGTCGTCATAACCCGAATAAGTCCTACGCGCATCTCAGTTCCTTTCCCTAGCCGACTCAACAATTACTGCGCTAAGCAGGTGCTTTCGCGTTTCCGGGCCCTCCTGGTGGGCAGCAAGCAGGCGGGCACAACGGATGAAACCGAGGTGCGAGTACGCCTGCGGGTGGTTCCCAAGGTGTGTTTCGGTGCCCGGATCATACTCTTCGGGCAAAAGACCGGTGGGGCCAAAGAGGTTCACCAACTGGTCGAACAGATCCCAGGCCTCCTCAATCCGGCCTACGGCCACGTATGCCTCAATCAGCCATGTGGTGCAGATGTGGAAGCCGCCCTCCAGGCCCGGCAGACCGTCGTCGTACTTGTACCGGAAAACGGTGGGCCCTACCCGGAGTTCCCGCTCCACGGCACGCACGGTATCCAGGAAGCGCTGGTCCGTGACGTCCAGCAGGCCGGACAGCCCGATGTGCAGCACCGCGGCGTCCAGGTCCGGACTGTCATAGGCCACAGTGTATGAGGAGGCCGAGTCATCCCAGCCTTCCCGCAGCACCTCGTCCCGGATAGCGGTGGCCGTCGGTTCCCAGGCGGCTTCAGGGGTGCGTCCGTGGCGGCGGGCGGTGCGCAGCGCCCGGTCAAGGGTCACCCAGCACATGACTTTGGTGTAGACGTGGTGCCGGGGTGCCCGCCGGGCCTCCCAGATGCCGTGGTCCGGCTCCTGCCAGCGGGCCAGCACCGCCGAGGCCATCTGCACCATCAGTTCCCAGTGGCCGTCGTCGAGCGCTTCTTCCCTGGCGCTGAGGGCGTGGATGAGTTCCGCGATGGGACCGAAAACGTCCAGTTGGACCTGGTGGTCCGCCGCGTTACCGATCCGGACGGGCCTGGAGCCGGCATACCCGGGCAGGCTGTCGATTACGGCTTCCGTGGAGAGCGGTGCCCCGGTGACGGAATAGAGGGGATGCAGCCACTCCGGGCCCGGGGCGTGTTCGAGGATCCGTCCCAGCCAATGCAGGAATCCGGCGGCTTCCTGCGTGGACCCCAGGTCCACCAGGGCGTTGACGGTCATGGACCCGTCACGCAGCCAGCAGTAACGGTAATCCCAGTTGCGGGTGCCGCCGATGCCTTCGGGCAAGGACGTGGTGGGGGCGGCCAGCACTGCGCCGGTGGGTTCGTGGACCAGGGCGCGGAGCACCAGTGCGGACCGGCGTACAAGGGAGGGTTTGACCGTGGGCAGCTCCAGGCTCTGCACCCAGCTGCGGGAGGAGAGTGCGACGCCGGCCCGCCGCTCGGTTTCTCCGCCGGGGTCCGCTTGACGCGGCTCGGTGTCACCGCAGCGCAGGTTGAGTACCACGGGACCGTCCTGCAGGTTGACTGCTGCCGTGGCGGTGGCATGCCGGCCATCCGAGGCAACGGCAAAGCACACACCCGACGCAAAGAGGGTGATGGGATCAGACGTTCCCACTATGTGCAGCTCGTCGCCCCGGGCCTCCATGCTGAACGGCGCGTTGGCGTAGTCCGGGCGGGGCGCGAACACGATCCTCGCCGCGCCGCTTCCTGACAGCACCCGGACAAGGCTCGTGATTCCTTCCGGAGCTGGTTCCAGGTAATCCGTAACAGTGACGTCCGCCCATCGCGTCTCTATGATCATGGTGCTGTCCACGTAGCGCTGGCCCAGCACCTGGGAGGCCTTGACCGGCTCCACCGAAAAATGGCCCGCCGCGTCTCCACCCAGAATATGGGCAAACAGGGAGCCAGAGTCCGGCAGGGGGTGGCTCATCCAGCAGATTTTGGCGTCCGGTGTGATCAGCGCCGTGGAGGAGCCGTTGCCGATCATCGAGTGCCGTTCCAGCCCTACGGCGTCCTCGCCAAAAAGCCATGCCCGCCGCAGTTCAAACAGGATTGCGAGGACCCTGGCGAAGGACTCGGGATCGCGCAGCCGGTGCCCCGCCCGTGTCTCTCCCGGCCCGACGCGCAGGCCCATGTCCGGGCCCCGCAGGGTTGCGATCGCGAGTTCGTCGCTGTCCGCGTCGCCGGCATACAGGGCGGCGCTGGCACCCAGCCCGGACCGGAGATTTTCCAGGGCATCTGCTTTGCACGGTTCCAACACGGACAGGTCCAGGACGGACCCGTCCACAATAAAGAACAGCCCGTGCTCACGTGCGATGTCCCGGGCAGTAGCAGTTACTTCCGCCACTACGTCTGCCGTGGCCGGCCTGGTGTGAATGGACACGGCCACGGGTTTCCGCTCGAGCCAGATACCTTTCTGGAATCCCACCGCTTCGTTGAGCGCCGAGTTGACCTTCTGCAGGACAGCTTCCGTGGCCAGTGGCTGTACGTGTGCGAACCGCATGTCCGACTCGGCACCGTGGGAGCCAATCAGATGCACTTCCGCCGGCAGTCGGGACACTGCCGCCAAGTCACGGAGGGAGCGCCCGGAAATCACTGCAGCATGAGTGTTGGGCAGTGCGGCCAGAGCCCGGAGGGCAATTGCGGCGCTTCCCAATGGCAGGGTCTCGGTGGAAATGCCCTCCGCATCGCACAGCGTTCCGCCGTAATTGCAGGCCACCAGCAACCCCGGGACCCTTGCGAGGACCTTAAGTTCGGCCAGCAGGGAAGGCGTCAGCCCATCGTCCGCCGCCTCCGCTTGGACGAACGAACGGAGTAGCCCCAGTGGAAGGGACCGGGTGAGCAGCGCGGAATCCGCCACGGTTTGGTTCAACGGCGTTGGCATTCGTGCACCCCTTATGGCAGGAAGGGCAGCCGCAGCATTGCCAGCGGCGACCGGGCGATGCCCTCACCGATATTCCAGAGGACTCCGGCGGGACACTCCTCATCGTCCGCCCGGGCAGTTTCCCCTGAATGTCCCGATGATTGCCGCGGTGTTAAGTCTGCGGCGTATACAACGACGACGGCGCCCACGTGGGACTGGCCCGTGGTTCCCAGCAGGGTGCGAAACACCGGAATTAAACCGGACCATCACTGCGCGGAAATGCCACAGCAACCTCTTGTGCCTAGGCTCGAGGCGGGAAATGAGGCTAGCCCCATTCCCGGAGCTGCCACCGGACAGAATGAACTACGTGCACAGGCCGCACATAGTCACTCCCACATTTCTGCGTATGGAATGTTGTTTCGATATCGGACGGAAGTCAGGTCATGGTCTCTCTCATCACGCTGGGAACCCTCCTTGAACCGCAGCACCTGGAACCTGCGGTCCGATCTCCGCTGAGAATCAGTGCCACGGACCTGCCGAAACTTGCACGTCTTTTTTTGCATGCCCACCCCAACGGGACCGGCCATCCGGGCGCAGAAAAGGCAGCGGACAGGATCCGCGCCGTCTTGGAAGGTACCCACGGAACCCTCATCCCCCAAGCATCCCTCTTTACCGCTGATGCAGACGGGCGCATCATCGCCGCCATCATCACTACGGACCGGGCATTCGGGGAGCGGGGAACGAGAACTGCCTTCATCGCAGAGCTCTTCACTCATCCCGAGCACCGGAGAAATGGCCTCGCCGAGGATCTCCTCACGCACGCCATGCAGGCCCTCCACGACTCGGGACACCGAACCCTGGCCGTGACCGTCAACACCAACAACGCCGCTGCCATCGCCTTTTACCTATCCCAAGACTTCCGGCGCTTCACTCACCCTGCGGCGGACGACTAGGACCCGTCAGCAGCCATGGGCGCGCTTGGGGTCCGCCGGCCCGGCGCCCGGCCCGGCAATTGCGACGCCGGAATTGGCCACTGACGGCGAGGACACGAACACCACGTCCCGCACCCCCCTCACGCGCATTGGAGCAGGCGGGTCCCCTCGACGCTCACCTCGTCAAACTCCGCAGCGCGGCCCGTGAAGGAAACCTTCGCCGCCGGATGGATGACTCCTTCAGCCCCGTCGACCGCTACCCGAAGCGCCTCCTCGTCGGTGATGGAGCCGGAGTAGTCGGTCGCGCCGTCGAACCCCTGGGGGCGGCGCTGGAAGGTGGACACGTCATGGCCTTGGCGCACCAGCAGCCTCGCAACTTCTCCACCGAACCTCACGCCCACTGCCGGACGCTGCCCTATCGTTTTTGCCGTCGAAGGGCTACCGAAAATGCGCCCTGTTGGACGTATGCGCAGGTCAGACGGCAGTCCATCAAGGTTTGCTCAAGAATCGCACAATTACTCCGCTCGATGGACAAATAGCCTTCCGGATTGCCGTAACTGCTTCCTATGGTGGTGCCACAAGCTGAACTAGGGGGTCATTCTTGATAATTACTGACGCAGGCAGCAGCTGCGATGAAGCCAAGGCAGTGGAGCGTAGAGATCTGCGTGCTCCATTTGCAGTTGAAGAACCGGTGTCCGCGGCACTGATGGCAGTCCGTCGGCCACTTCCTGCTCCTCCAAGCGCACAACCCGCTGCCCCTCAAACGCCGCCCTCCAATCCCAGCGGCCGCGAGCGCGAAGTCCAGCGGCTTATCTACGATCTCGCCCTCCTTGCGGCCGGGCAGGGCTCCTCATAATTCGAGCAGGCCCACCCGCGCCAACCCTGGAGCCCAAAGCCAACGGGCCGCCGTCGTACGTTCACGACGGCGGCCCGTTGGCTAAGCTGCAAACGCGCAAAAGAGGGCCGCACCCCTTAAAGCCGCGGCGCCGTTCGGTGGGTGGCAGCCAGATCGGTCGACCCTAAGAACGTCGCGGCCGCCTGGCTGCACGACGTCATAGAGGATTGCGGCATCGCCGCCGAGGATCTGGCTGCGGCACGCATCAGCGATGAGGTGACTGCGCCGTCGTCCTGCTTACCCGACCAAAAACAACAAGGGCGACGGATACTACGAGGCCATTCGTGAGGAATAGCTTGGCCAACGCCGCTCCCTGCGGACGTGCCGGGTCCACGTCGAGGCCCTCCCACACCCCGATCAATCTGCACCGGCCGTGTCGTCATCGACCATCAGCGCGTCGGCTCCTCCCCACGCCACTAGGGTTGGGGTATGGCAGTACATGGGGGATGTCGTTGGCCGCGGGGTATCGCGCTAGTGCTGGTTCTGGCCAGTTCCGCATTCGCACTCAGTGCCTGCGAGTACCAGGACGCCAGCCCGGTTACGTCTGAATCGCCAGACGTAGTCTCCCCGCCTGAGCCATCACCCGCGCCAACGGCCGAGCCGTCAGCCTTAATCTCCCCGCCATCTCCCCCACTCGTGCCAAAGGCCGACCCCGCTCTTGCCCAAGTCCAGGTACGAAACCAGGCGCAACTGGAGAGTCGCTTGGGACTCCCGCCTGACGGCCTTGTCTTGGGCGGGTCGGGCGGACTGGGCAATGACGGATTTCGGTCGTCCACGACTGAAGTACCAAAGGGAAGCTATACAGTTACCGCTGAATGCGTCGGAACACTCAAAGCATCACTCACTATTTTCCAGTCCGACCCACGAGAGGGAACGACGCATGAAGTGACCCTCGACTGCGGAACCACAGCGCGCGCGAAACTGGATCTTGAAGCAGGATCAGTGTCCGTCCACATCACTCGCAAGACCAAGGAGCCTGTCCGCACTGCCGTCGCCGGATTCTGGATGTCCCCGGCGGGCTGATGAGAAACGCCGCCAGCGCGTCACCACCAGCGGTCTGAAAACGGACCGTTCATACCGTTCAATCCAAGTGACCTACGGGGAACGCCTCTAAACAGGGACTGGCAGACCCTGCCTCGCGCAGAATAAATCCGCTAACTTTGTGGTTGGAACTTCCGGGCCAGCGACGTCCCTTTCCGCTCCTCCCCCTTTGAATGGATCCGCTCCCCCATGTCTTCCGCCCCGCCCCTGCCCGCGCCCAAACGCTTCCCGCTCGCCGCGATGCTGGTTCTCGCCACCATCACCTTCACGGCCATCACCACCGAACTCATGCCGTCCGGCCTGCTGCCGCAGATCAGCGAAGGCCTGAACGTGTCCGAGCCAGTGGCCGGCTACCTCGCCGCAGCGTATGCCGCGGTCATCGTTGTCACAGTGATCCCGGCCGCCCGGCTGCTGGCCAGAATTCCGCGGAAGACCCTGCTCGTCTCACTCGTGCTGATCTTCGCGCTCAGCAACCTCCTCGTCGGCCTCGCCCCCAACTTCGAAGCGGCCATGGGCGCACGGCTGGTCGGCGGCCTGGCGCACGGCCTGCTCTGGACCACCGTGGCGCCGTTCGTCTCCCGCGTGGTCCCGGCCGACAAAGTGGGCAAGGCCCTCGCCATCGTCTTCAGCGGCAACAGCCTGGGCATGGCCATCGGTGCCCCGGTCGGCACTGCGCTCGGCGGACTCCTCGGCTGGCGCGCGTCCTTCCTCTTCCTAGCCGGCTTCAGCCTGCTCCTCACCGGCCTGGCCGTCTGGCTGCTTCCGCAGGTCCGCCGGATCCCCGACGCCGTCCGCCCCTCGATGCGCAAGGCCATCGCCCAGCCCGGCGTGAAGTCCGTGGCCATCGCCTGGCCGCTGCTGGTCCTCGCCCACTTCGCGCTCTTCACCTACATCGCGCCGTTCATCCGCGAAGCCGGTCTGCCCGACTACGCCATCAGCCTCTCCCTCACTGTCCTCGGCGCCTCCGGCCTCATCCGCATCTGGATTGCGGGCATCACCGTGGACTCCCGGCCCCGCCGCTCGCTGATAATCACGACGGCGGCAGTCGCCGTCGCGATGCTCCTCCTCCCGCTGGGCAGTGGAAGCATCCCCGGCGCTATGGTCCTCATGACGATCTGGGGCGCAGGCCTGGGCGCGATAGGCATCTACAACCAGGCCGCCATCCTCCGCGCCGGAGGCGAGTACCGGGACGCCGCCAACGGCCTCACCGTCCTGACCATCCAGCTCGGCATCACCATCGGCGCACTGTATGGTTCCGCCGCCCTGGTCCTGGCCGGCCCGCTCCTTGTCCCCGTTGCAGCTGCGCTGCCGGTCGTCGTCGCACTTTTCATCACACTGGCCGGCAGGAAGCACGCCTACCCGGCCGGCCGGAAAGAGCGCGGATGGGAAGAGCCGGAGCTCAAGGAACCGGCGCTCCAGCACTGAGGTGTGTCTCCGCAAACTGCCAGTCAGATGCTGGCTTCCCGGAGAACCACGCCGCGGCGGTACCGATCCGCGACCTCACGCGATTGAAGACGCGTGGCAATAGCTCAGCGGCGAGACGAGGCTGCCCTGACCCCGAAAGCCTTCCGGTACCAGGTCAGCCAGATGAGAAACCACAGGCCGATAACTGCGTACCCAGAGGTCTCTCAACCGCTGAACCCGGCCGGTTAAAGAAATTCCGAAGCTTTCTATAGGTTGTTCGGCTGAGCATGGTCCGAGGGGAGTGCGCGTAAGTTGCCAGGACAGCAGTAAGCTTCGATTTCTCACGCCCAACCGGGAACGTCGCTCAGGACTGGCATAGGCAAACAACTCCAAAGAGTGGTGAGGCTAGTGACCAACCCTAAACAGACCGACGTTAAACTCCGGCGAGCAACACTTTTTCGCGCGGGCGGGCGCGGTAGAGGCCGCAGGACTTCCTGGCCTGGCGTAGGGCGCGGAGGTGCCCGCTCGGCTGGCCTTCGTCTGCGCGGCTCGCGGAATCTGCGGCTCCCTGCACTGCTGACATCGTTGCTGTTGGCGCTGAGTGGTGTTCTGGTGGTGCCGGTTGCGGCGTCGGCTGCCCCGGGTGATGTCGGGATTGAGGGTCGGTCACACTCGGGGACGGGGACGCCGACGGGTTCGAAGCGGGCGACAAGTAGCTTGTGGTTCAACGACGGGCTCTGGTGGGGGAACCTGTGGGACACTGCCAGCTCGGATTTTCATATCTTCCGGTTCAACGCCTCGACGAGCTCGTGGGTGGATACGGGTGTCGCCACGGACACGCGGGCCAATACTCACCATGACGTGTTGTGGGACGGGACGACCTTGCATGTGGCGAGCTACCGGTTCGTCGACGATGGTGTGCCGGCTGAGCCGAACTTCCCGACGACGATGCGGCGTTACAGCTACAACTCGAGTACGAAGACGTATTCGCTGCGGGATTCTGGGAACATCAACAACCAACGCGTTGAGGCCCTGACCATCGACAAGGACTCGAAGGGCCAGGTGTGGGCCACGTGGCAGCAGGGCAACCGGATCTATCTGAACGTCACGGGCACGGACGGGAAGACCTGGGGGACGCCGTTCCCGCATCCTGCATCGTTGAGCAACGTCTCGGTGGACGACACCTCTGCTGTGATCGCGTTCGGACCCGGCAAGATGGGGGTGATGTGGAGTCGGCAGGTCGGTGACGCCACCGACGGCATGTACTGGAGCTACCACGTCGATGGAGCGTCGAAAACCACCTGGACCTCTCCAGTGGCGGCGGTTAAGGGGCAGCGCAGCGGTGATGACCACATGAACCTGAAGTGGCTGGACTCCTCCGGTGGCAGGGTTTTCGCCGCCATCAAGACGTCGTTCACGTCGGCGTCGCAGCCGCTGATCCAGCTGCTGGCATTGAATAATGCGACATCCTCATGGTCGGCGCACACGATCGCGACCGTGGCGGAGTGCCCGAACCGGGTGATCGTCATGATTGACGAGAGCACGCAGAGGCTGCGGACCTTCGCGACCTATCCCAAGCCCAGCGGCACGACCAACGCCGGCGTCTGCACCAGCTCGGGGGGTGCGATCTACGAGAAGTCCACCCCGCTGAGCGGCATCAGCTTCACCACCACGAAGACGGCCCGCATAGTGGACGCCGACCAGTATGTCCACAACGTGACCTCAACGAAGCAGAACCTCAACAGCACGGCCCGGGGTACGGCCAACAGCGGACTGCTGGTGCTTGCCGATGTGAACGCCACAAGCCGGTACTGGCACTATTACAGCCGGTGAGCCAGGCATAACTTTTCCGGTGCGGTACAGGCCGCTTACTGACGCACCATCAGGCCGCGTCAGCAGGCAGGCAGGTGCCGCACCGGACCTAGCCGGGCGCCGCCGTCGTACTTCTTGTAAGTCCGTTAACGGTCCGTCTTGACCACGGTGAAAAGCACCGCAGAGTCCTCTTCCGCCTCCAGGCTGTGCAGCCCGTCCGGAACAATCAGCAGGTCTCCGGGTTTGCCCTGCCACGCCTCGCCGCCGGACTTCAGCCAGACCGACCCCGTGAGCACGTAAACCGTCGCCTCGCCGGGGTTCTGGTGTTCACTGAGCTGGGTGCCCGCGCGGAAGGCCATGACGGTCTGGCGCAGCTTCTTTTCGTGGCCGCCGAACGCCGTGTCCGCGGCGCGCCCGCTGGGCGCCGCCACGGCTGCTGTGAGCTGCTGACGGGCCAGGGCATCGATCGATATCTTCTGCATGAGGCCACGGTACCGGCGGAACGCCCGGGCATCCTCGATTGGATGGGACCGATCTTGCCCATGATCTCCATCGACGCGGTTGTCGGACGCGGCCAAGGACCTGGGGCGATGGACGAACACCCTCGGCATCACCATCGGAGCGCTCTACGGCTCCGCGGCCCTGGTCCTGGCCGACCCGCTCATGGTGCCTGTCGCCGCGGCGCTGCCGGTCGTCGTCGCCCTTTTCATCACGCTCGCCGGCAGGAAGCACGCCTACCCGCCCGGCCGCAAAGAGTCAGTCCGGTCAGAACCCGAAGTCAAAGAAGCACTGCTTCAGCGGTAGCAGCAAGACGGAAGTTCCGACGTCGGGAATCCTGTCAGTCGGCCCATACGCAGCTATCTGCCGCTTTCAACCAGGAACGCGCAAACGGGAACCGCGGCGGATGCGTCAAGAGCCCGCTACGGCCTGCACATCTACGGCGCTCACGCTGCTCGCCTCGGCGCGGACCCTGACCTCGCTCCGGCGTGGTCCCCGCAAACCGGCGCCGCACGCCCTCCAGCACTTCCGGCCGCGACCACACTGCTAAACCCCGCCGGCCGCGCCTGCTGGACCGCTTTCGGGACGGCACAGTGGGCAGCGAGACCTGCCTACTGCCGGGCCGCCTGGAGCCCGCTATCGGATGCCGTGGCCGCTGGCCGATACACGAGACTGCAGGGATTCGCCGGCAGTGAGCTGCCACAACTCGATTACGTCCTGCCTCGGGAAGCCGGGCAGTGCCCGAAAGGAAGGGCAAGCCACGTCCGGTGACCGGCACGCTTGCCGGCCACCGGACGGTGAGAGTTCCCTAACGGGGCACCGGTTTAATCGCCACCGTGGTAGTTGCCATCCTTGTGGTTCCCGCCGCCCTTGTTGATGGCAGTGGAATCACCCAGGACCGCCGCCGAAACGGCACCCACGGTAACAGGGGCAGTAACCGGGGCAATAACCTGGTTTCCGGAGAGAATGCTGTGATCACCAGACGTCACCGCATCGATCCGAGGTCCCGCCGCGGACCCCTTGTGGTTCCCGCCGCCCTTGTTGATGGCAGTGGAATCACCCAGGACCGCCGCCGAAACGGCACGCACCGTGACAGGGGCAGTAACCGGGGCAATGACCTGGTTTCCGGAGAGAATGCTGTGATCACCGGACGTCACCGCATCGATCCGCGGTCCCGCCGCGGACTCCTTGTGGTTCCCGCCGCCCTTGTTGATGGCAGTGGAATCACCCAGGACCGCCGTCGAAACGGCACCCACCGTGACAGGGGCAGTAACCGGGGCAATGACCTGGTTTCCGGAGAGAATGCTGTGATCACCGGACGTCACCGCATCGATCCGAGGTCCCGCCGCGGACCCCTTGGGGTTCCCGTCCTTGTAACCGCCGTCCTTATTGATGGCAGTGGAATCACCCAGAACGGCCGTCGAAACGGCACCCACGGTAACAGGGGCAGTAACCGGGACGATGACCTGGTTTCCGGAGAGAATGCTGTGATCACCGGAGGTCACCGCATTGATCCACGGTCCCGCGCCGGGCGTCTTGTGGTTCCCGTCCTTGGGCTTGTCGTTCTTGTAGCCGTCGTCCTTGGGCTTGCCGCTGTTGTAGCCGTCATCCTTGGGCTTGCCGCTGTTGTAACCGTCATCCTTGGGCTTGCCGCTGTTGTAACCGTCATCCTTGGGCTTGCCGCTGTTGTAACCGTCATCCTTGGGCTTGCCGCTGTTGTAACCGTCATCCTTGGGCTTGCCG
>NZ_JBIVOQ010000006.1:51453-129924 GCF_044754225.1 Arthrobacter sp. NPDC093125
CTTGCCGCTGTTGTAACCGTCATCCTTGGGCTTGCCGCTGTTGTAACCGTCATCCTTGGGCTTGCCGCTGTTGTAACCGTCATCCTTGGGCTTGCCGCCCTCGTTGATAGCTGTGGAATCACCCAGGACCGCGGCCGAAACGGCACCCACGGTGACAGGAGCAGTAACCGGGGCAATGACCTGGTTTCCGGAGGCGATGCTGTGATCACCGGAGGTTACCGCATCAATCCTCGGCCCCGCCGCGGACCCGTTGTGGTTCCCGTCCTTGTAGCTACCGCCGTTGTGGTTCCCGCCCTTGTTGATAGCCGTGGAATCACCCAGAACGGCGGCCGAAACGGCACCCACGGTAACAGGGGCAGTGACCGGGACGATGACCTGGTTTCCGGATGCGATGCTGTGATCACCGGAGGTTACTGCGTCGATCCGCGGTCCCGGCGCGAACCACTTGTCCCCGCCGTTGTGGTTCCCGCCCTTGTTGATGGCCGTGGAATCACCCAAGACAGCGGCCGAAACGGCACCCACAGTGACGGGGGCGGTGACCGGGGCGATGACTTGGTTTCCCGAGGCGATGCTGTGATCACCGGAGGTGGCGGCGTCAATCGGTCCCGCTGCGGCTTCCTGGAGGGGTTCTGATGCGTGGGCAGTGGTGCAGCCGAGGGCTAGTAGCCCGCTGGCGAAGAGGGCGCCAAGCAGCCCTCTGCGGATATCTGTTTGCATGATGAGTTTCTCCTGAAAAGTTGTTATTGGCCGCTCTAGGCGGCCTGGTTGGTCGTTTTCTGCTCACATATGGAACAGTGCCGACCCAACTAGTCAGGGGAGGAGCCGGGGTCGAAGGACACCGGCGCAGGTGCATGCTGAATTAGTCCGCTGACGGGAACAGAGCCCGGCAGGGGAAGGTACTCGAAATTGTTGGAGAGCCACGCCGCGGGAGTTGGGGAACCGCCGGATGATTGGCCCGATCCTGATCCGGAAACCGGCAGCCGCACTGGCTCTGGCGTTGCGCCGCCGGAGGACCCTCCGTCAGCACCGGTCCCGGCTTGAAAGCCGGGTCCGACAGCGGATGCTGCAGCAGCCGGGACCAGCAGCGTGCTCACGAACCCTGTGAGTAATTCGCAAGGAGTCAGTGTGTCAGGCGGTCCTGCGGACCAGAGACCGGTGCTGCCGACCGCGGCACCGGTGTCAGCTGCGGAGACCTCGGACAGGACCACGGCTGCATGGTCATCGACCGTGCCCGAAATGAAGTCCGAAACAGGCAACGGTGCTACGTCTGTCAGCAGGTCGGGGACAGGCTGCAAAGCGGTATCCGGCACAGCCGCATCACCAACCACCGGCGAGACCACGTCCACCACCGGAGACACGACGTCGACCACCGGAGAGACCACGTCCACCACCGGAGAGACCACGTCCACCACCGGAGACACCACGTCCACCACCGGAGACACCACGTCCACCACCGGAGACACCACGTCCACCACCGGAGACACCACGTCCACCACCGGAGACAGGACGTCGACTGTCGGGCTAGGAGTTACTGCGGCAAGTGGTCCTGCGGACTCTGTGACCAGGTTGGTCACAGGCTTTAGGGCGGCATTAAGCACAGCCGCATCCTTAACCACCGGCGAAGCGACGTCAATCACCGGGCTGGCGGGTTCGATGACCGTGGCCACAGTCCTCGCCGGATCAAGCCCGTGCACTACCGGGAGGGGGATCACCGGAACACTCGTCGTTGCGGCTGGGTCTGCGGGAACGGACTGGGGAGGTCCGGGGACGGGTGCGGGATAAGCTACCGTCGGTGCGGGAGGATGCGGGGCAGGTGCTGCCGGCACCGCCGATCTGGTGACCGCTGCTACTGAAGTGTCGAGACCTGAACCGACGCTGCCTGCTGCACCGGAGGCGGTGGAACTCACCGGCGCGGCAGCGGAAATGGTGCCAAGCACCAATCCGGAGTCCGTGCCTGTGTCTGCCGCACCCGACGGGGCTGAAAAGGTCAGCCAGGCAACTGCAAGGGTGCCCGCTAAAAGCACAGGGCGCACTGCATTGAACGACACTAATGACGTTGCCATGCAGCACCCCCCCTAATGCCCTGATACTCCCCTGGCAGTTGGCCCTGGATTCTTGCTGTCTGGTAGCCAATATCCCCGGGACGGCCGGGCACGGCACGAGTAGTCGGTAGTCGTTTTGAGGCGGACGGACTACTTAATCCGCCGATAGGTACGCATCTCCAAAAAAATGCCAGACCGTATAAGGCCCCCGTCACGGCCAGCCCCGTTGACCCGGTTACCCCGGTAAACAGAGGTGGCCTTCATCCTTGGGTTTGCTTGCGTCGCCGCAGAGATCTGGGCTACAGCAGGCCCGTTGTCCTGCACGGATCACCTCGGGCAGAAACATGCTCGTGGAAGTTCGCACGAGTCCCTGGCTCAAGCGGAGGTGCTGGTTCCCGAACTGACCGACAAGGAACTGTGCCGCCGAGCCTTCCACGCGGCCCCCGACCTGACCATGGCGATCAAGGACTCCCTCGCCGCCCACAACGACGAGCTCAAGCCTGTGTGACATCCCGGCCTGCGTCATCAACACACGCTGATTCCGAGAGTTAACCCTCACTGTGATAGTCCGGTAGTCATGTCTTCTTTATCCGAATCTTCCACCACGGCATCCGCCGCCGAAGAACGCAGCGCCCGCGTCGCCGTCACTCTTTTTCCCGTACTTATTCTGGCCGGAGGCGCCGTAGCGCTTGCCGCGCCAACAGCCTTCACCGGGCTGGCCCCCTGGATCAACCCCCTCCTGGGACTCATCATGTTCGGCATGGGCTTGACGCTCACACCCCCTGACTTCGCCGTCATTGCCAAACGGCCTGTTCCGGTGGTCATTGGAGTTGTGGCGCAGTACGCCATCATGCCGTTCCTGGGCTGGTTGATCGCGGCGGCGTTGGGGCTGCCACCCGCGCTGGCCGCGGGCGTTATCCTGGTGGGCTGCTGCCCCGGCGGAACTGCTTCCAACGTGGTGTCTTACCTGGCTAAGGGCGACGTCGCCCTGTCCGTCGCGATGACCACCGTTTCAACGCTGATCGCTCCGCTGCTGACCCCGGTGCTGGCATTGTGGCTGGCCGGGCAGTACATGCCGGTAGACGCCGGTTCAATGGCGTGGTCCATCGTCCAGATTGTGCTGTTCCCTGTTCTGCTGGGACTCGTCATCCGACTCTTTCTGCCCCGCCTCGTCAACAGGGCGCTGCCTGCCCTTCCCTGGATTTCGGTCCTCGCGATCACCATGGTGGTGGTTGCGGTGGTTGCCGGAAGCGCCAAGGCCATATTCGCCGCCGGGCTGCTGGTTCTCGCCGCTGTTATTCTGCACAACGGCCTGGGATATGCCCTCGGTTACGCTGCGGCCCGATTGTTCCGGCTGCCGATTCCCTCCAGGCGTACCACCGCGATTGAGGTCGGCATGCAGAATTCAGGCCTTGCAGCAGGGCTGGCACGGCAGTACCTGACCCCCGAAGCGGCTCTGCCTGGTGCCATTTTCTCGGTCTGGCACAACGTGTCCGGCGCGGTCCTGGCGGCTTACTGGCGCCGCCGCGCTGCTCCTGGCGTACGCGCCGGCGAGCCGGCACCGGTGGCTGTTACCGAATAGGAACAGTTCCGACTGAGACGCGAAAGGCGGCCGACCGGGTGTACCGGTCGGCCGCCTTTCGCGTCTGGCTGGTTCCGCAGGTCCACCGGTCCCCGTGGCCGTCCGCCGCGGGGCAGCTGGACCGCGGGCAACACCATGGGCTCCCCGCCCCGCCGCTCGCTGCTGATCACGACGGCCGACGAGACGATGTTGCCAGTCCTCCGGCCAACAGAAGGCGCCCCCGCGGTAAGAGAGGGCGCCTTTCCCATTAATAGCGGAACTACTGAATGAGGGTGATGTTTTCAACCTTGAACATCGGCACCGTCGTGTTGCCTCCGATTTGCGTGTCGTAGCTGAACGATCCCATGGAGGTCGCGGTGATGCGGACTTGGTCGTCGGTCACAAAGTCCGCGAGTGCCGGACAATTGCTGTCCCCGTCGCCCCCCGTAAAGATCGAGTTGTGCTCGTATTCGTAGGACTGCGCCATGACTGTGTGTGCGATATTTGCGCGGAACGTACATTTTCCGGTCGCAGCATCGAACTGGGTGATATTCGCGTAGACAACCATTGTTTGGCCAAGGTAAGCGTCCGGATTCTTGGCTACGAGGGACAAATCTCGAGGGGACTTTTCAGTTGCGTTCGCGATTCTGGCCTGCGCATCCCGTTTGGCCTTTTCCGCGGCAGCTTTTTCCGCAGCCGCTTTGGCGGCTGCCTCTTTCTTGGCAGCTGCTACGCGGGCAGCTTCAGCTTTATCCGCCGCGGCTTTTTCCGCAGCCGCCTTCTCCGCTTCAGCCTTGTCCGCGGCCGCCTTCTCTGCTGCTGCCTTCTCTGCTTCTTGTGCTGCTGCGTCTTCAGCGTTCTTTGACGCTTCTACCGCTGCGGCAGGGGACGAATCAGTGGGTTCATTGCCGCCACCAGCGGCTGAGCCGAACGCCCCGATAACGACGACAGCGCCGACAATCCACGGCCACTTCTTCTTCTTTTTCTTCGGCGGTTGTCCAGGAGCAAAATACGGCGGCGTTGGACCTTGCTGGAAGGGTGCGTGAGAGGGTGCAGGCGGCTGGGCTGGGGGGCCTGCGGGATACTGCGGGTACTGGTGCGACAAGTTAGCGCCTCTCTGGTAGCGATGGCTCGGGATATGCGCGGCAGAACTGTTCTGCCGGTTCCCCGACCCCCAATGCTGCGCCGCACTATAAACGGTAACTTTCGTCTGGCCCTTGGAAGCTAAAAATGCGAAAAAGCTGGGCAAAAACTGATCAAACTGATTGCCGCGAATTTGATGCCCATAGCGGAGGAAATATGGGCGCGATTGGACCACTGACAAGAGGCGGATATTTCTGGCCTCCCGCACGATAAGGGTCATTGCTATCTGGCGGTGGGAATGCCCGCTGCGGCTGTCTGAACGTCTTGGTGGTCACATCAGCTCGCAACAGAGTCTTGCACTGGCCTTACCCCGTCTCCGCTCCCCCGTGGCGGCCTGCGGTGGCTGACAGTTCCTGGAAGGTGGGGCCGTCCAGCGGCTCGGCCTGCGCCGGGAGGAGGCGTCCACGATCGGTCCTAGTGGTGGATGAGGGCGAGTATGTCTGCGGCCATCCGGGCGGCTGCCCCGTGCTGGACGATGTGCGGTTTGCCGGGTATCTCGACGAATCGCCCGTTCCGGGCAACAGCGGCAAGTTTCCGGCACCAGGACCTGGGTGCGACCGGGTCGCGTGAGCCGCGGGCCACCAGGACAGGCTGGAGGACCTTGCTGAGACGCTCTTCGAGGTCATAGGACATCATCACCGGGAGCTCGGTCAGGTACCAGCGCAGGCCGGAGCGGGCGTAATCGGTGAAGACGATGGCATTGCCTGAGGGGCTCTCCATGAGTGAATCCAGGCCTAGCCGCAGGGACTGTCGCAGGACGCTGCGGCGTGCTGAGTCCACGACGGGCCCGATCAGCACCACGTGTGAGACCAGGTCCGGGCGCAGGACGGCTAATTCCGTGGCGAACTGGGTACCCATCGAGTGCCCGACCACGACGACCGGCCCGGTGCCGAGGGTTTCGAGCGTGTCGGCGATGACCGTCGCGTATTCCGCGACGGATATCTGCCGGTCCGGTTTTGCTGCTGCGCCGAACCCGGGCAGATCGATGGAGTGCGTGTCTCCGTGCCCGGCCAGCAGAGTCTGGAGCCTGCGGTAGTAGCGGTGGGACATGCCGATGCCGTGGAGCAGCACGAAAACGTGACCCGCGGATCTGCTGTGAGGTCCGGCCAGTGAATACACGTGGGAGGAAAGCGCTCCGGCGGTGACCACCCTGGCCGTCATCCCTGGAGGAACACCCATCCGGAGGCTTCCTTTCGTTCCGGGCTTTCCGCCTGAGTGATGGCCGGCCCTACCCAAGTATTGGCAGGACGGACGGGGCGCTCTCGACCTTAACCGCGGTCTTTGCGGCCACGGACTTCACTTCCCCGTCGATCTGGTACGGAAGCGGTTTGAGCGTGGTGAATTCGTAGCTGCTGACGCTGGGCTGATCCCCCAGTCCCTGGGTGGTGGCCCGCAGCGCTGTCAGGAGCACCCGCCACTTGGACATGTGCGGGAAAATGATAACTTCGAATTTCCCGTCGGAAGCCTTGTCGTCTGCTTCGCTGAGCGTGGCGTACTTGGCCATTTCGGAAATGTTGGCGAAGACGAGGCTGTCAAACTTCCGGCGCTTTCCATCCGTCTGGCGTATCTCGAAGGGCTTGAACTTCGAGAACGTGCGCACCACGGAGAACATCTCCTTGAGGGCACCTTTGCTGCCCTTTTCAAGGTCGATCGCCACCACCGGTGTCAGCCCGAAGCCGATGTAAGAGTGGGCGTATTCGGCCACCTCGCCGGGTCCCTGGCCGGTATGGATGCGCAGCAGGTCAATGTGCCGTACGCGGCCCTCGGCGATGGCTTCTTCCAGGGGTTTGGTGCCTATGGTCCGCCGGTGGTCGTTGGCGTTGCCTGCGGCCATGACAGCACATACGGCCTCGGGATTGCCGCCCTGCATCACACCGTTGACGACTTCGTTGTAGCCCCCGTCCCCGCTGACGGAGACAACCAGCACGTTCCTGGTGCTGGTGGAGGCCTCGCGGGCCAGCTCCACGGCGTGCCCGGCGTGACTGGTCGGCTGCAGCCTGATCTCGGGCGAGTAAGTGAGGAGTTCAGTCAGGCGATCCCGGAGCTTTTCGGCCAGTTCTGGCGCGTCTCCGGTGCTGTTGGGGTTGAAGATGATGACTATTGATTCGAAAGTCCGTACAGAATCCACTTACCCACTCCAAGTCTGATCCGGGGCGCCACGCTGGGCGCCCGATCCCGTCGGCAACTCAATCGTAGCGAAATGCAATGCGAAGGCTGAAAAGGCAAATCCTGGTGAGGCCCCGCTTTCCGGAGGCTCCACCAGGATCAACTAGCGCGCCGCAGGCGTTAGAGCCTGCGCACCGTGCGCGAGCTTACGCGCGGTTGTGGTTCCGGTTGCCGGCCTTGGCCAGGCCGCGGGCGACCATGAAGCCCACGGTCAGCCACGTGATGTACTGCATGGCCGTGCTGGCGTTGAAGACGTCGACGCCGTTTTCGCTCGCATTGTCTCCCACGACCGCGGCGGTGATGATCGTGGCGAGAACCGCAGCCACGTATACGGCGAATTCGAGGGTCCTTGTCGAGACCTTCATGTCGTTCGTGGTCTGCGCGACGTCGGTGCGGGTGGTCTGGGTGTTGTGTGCAGTCATGGTTTACTCCTGGGATGGTGTGAGGGGCCAGTGTGGCCGTGCAACCCGGGTCTTCACTGCTGAAACCTGTGATAACAACTTCTCTACGCTGTAGACGTTAGGCGTAGACTAGAGGAATAGCAAGCCGGCTTACCTTTTCGGAAGGGGCGCTGCTGCTTGTTCTCCCCACCAGGATGAAATCCATGTCCCGCTCGAAGAAGACTCCTCAGAACGGCCGATCCCCCGCCGGCAAACAGCCGCTGAGCCGTGAACTGGTGCTGTCCACCGCGTTGGAGCTCGTGGATTCCGAAGGGCTCGAAGCCCTGACCATGCGGCGGCTCGGGCAGGAACTGGGCCGGGACCCGATGAGCCTCTACCGCTACGCCGCCAACAGGGCGGCCCTGCTTGACGGGGTGACCGAGCTCGTCCTGAAAGAACTGGCGATCTTCCCTGACGACAAGGACTGGCAGACACAACTGCGCCGCATCGCCCACGACCTGCGCCTCCTGGCACTCCGCCACCCCAACGTCGTGCCCTTGCTGGTCACCCGCCCGCTGTCCACGCCCTTGGGCCTGCGGCCACTGGGCACCCTGCGGCCACTCGAGCAGATCCTGTCCCTGCTGATCGACGCAGGATTCGCGCCCGAGGACGCACTGCACGTCTACCGCGCCTACTACGGGTTCCTCTACGGCCACATCCTCAACGAACTCCAAGTGCTCATCGTCGATCCGGAAGAAAATGAAGCACTCCTCCGCCTGGGCCTGCACCGCTTGCCGGCCAAGGACTTCCCGCACCTCCGGGCCCTTGCCCCCGTCCTCGCGGACTACGACGGAGCAGCCGAACTCGACCAAGGCATCAGCATTCTTCTTTCCGGCCTCGCCGCCCACCTAACTTAAGCAGGAATCAACGACCCGAGAGATATGAGACCGCGCGACAATGTCTACGCCGTCTTCCGCTCCCGCCAGAGCAGCGAAACGACGAATGTGACAGCACTGAGCCCGAGCATGACCAGCACGATGCGCCCCCAGTTCTCCTGGTTCACGCCGGTGCCGTAGAAGAGGCCGATCATCACGGTGGCGCTGATGGCGCCGACGTAGCGGCAGGTCTGGAAGATTCCGGCAGCCACTCCCCTGTCCTCCGGTGCCGCCGAAAGGTAGAGGCCCTGGTTGGAGGCGAGGCCGACTACGCCGTACGGCACGCCCATCAGGGCAGTCAGCGCCAGGACCAGGAGGACGGCGAATGACGCTGTCAGCAGCCACAGTGCCGCTGCCGCCACTGCCAGCAGTACGACGCCGGCAAGCAGCACTCGCCGCACCCCGAACCGGTCGATAGCCCGAACGGCGAGTGGTGTGATGACCACCGACATGGCTGCCAGCGGCAGCATCAGCACGCCCACCAGGCCGGGGTTGTAGCCCGCGGCTTCCTGCAGCAGCTGCGGCAGCCCGAAGAACGCAAAGTAGTAGACGGCGCTAAATACCGTGAAGCCCAGGTACACCAGAAGCAGCGGCCGGTTCCTGCCAAGGAGCCTCAGGTCCAGGAACGGTCGTTTGAAGCTCAGCTCGCGCCAGGCGAACAGCACGGCCAGGAGCATGGCGCTGCCCAGCAGCCACCAGCGGTATCCCGGCAGCGCGTTGAGAAGACCCATGAGCAGCAGGACCATACTGGCCGTGAACGCGAGGATCCCGGGGATGTCCGAGTCGCGCAGCAGGCTTGCCACACTGCCCTGCTCCCGTGCTTCGTCGGCTGGCGCGAACTTCCGCACGATGAACAGGGCAGCCAGCGCGAGCGGCACGTTGATCAGGAACAGCGCCTCCCAGCCCACCAGGCTTACCAGCAGCCCGCCGATGACTGGGCCGACCGCCGCCCCGGTGGTGTTGGCCATCTGGATGCGACCGAGCGGCCGGGTGGAGGAAGTGTCCGCCAACCGGGCCAGAGCGCCAACCATGACGACGGCGCTCGGGTACGCCGTCGCCGTCCCCAGTGCCATAAGCGCTCGGGCGATGCAGACGAAGAGGAAGTTGGGCGAAAAGGGTGCCAGCGCGCAGGTCACCGCCACCAGCGCCATGCCGAGCATGAAGAGCCGGCGCGGCCCGAACCTGTCGGCAAGCCTCCCCATCAGCGGCTGGCCCGCCGCCGAAGTGATGTAGAAGGCCGTGATCACCCAGGTGACCGTGGCGACGTCGAGCCGGAAGTCCTCGCGCAGCACCACCAGGGCGACGGCGATCATCGACGAGTTCAGCGGATTCAGCGAGGTACCAAGGCTGAGGCCGGCTACGACGAGGCCGGTGCGGGAGGTGTTGCTCACGGCAACAGTCTTCCGCACATGGTGCTTCCGGAGCCAACTCGGGACACTTCCGGGCTCCCCACGGCGGCCCCGTAAAACCTGAAAATCCTGCATAAATCTGGCTTGTTGCTTGAGCGATTCTTGAGGCCTGTCCGGCATGGCCCGCGCCCTCAAAGCCGTCCTGAACCTGGACCTTGGCGACTGGCCGAGCGGCAGGTCAGAGCTGAGATTAGCGCCATTTTGCATTAGTGAGCTTGGGGAGCGGTAGGGAAGTTTGCTTCAACCGCACCTTTCTTACTGGCCGGGGCTCGTCGATGATCGGTGCTGGTGCTGAGCTTCCTGATAGTTCTCGTCGTACCTTTCATCCCGGGGTTCATCGTAGGGAAAGCCACCGGGAAGGGACCCTTTGGCAAGACCGCCCAGGACCATGCGATGCAGCGAGGTTTGACCGCCGTCCAGGACAGCCGACGCGGTGCCGGATGACGGACTGTGAATTTTGACGTTTGCCATCTGGTCAATCCCGGTCGCGCCGGCGCCGCTCAGGAAAATGACCGCCAAAGCTGCTAGTCCAGGCACAGCGGCCCTCTTCCAAAGCCTCATTGATTGATCATTGACCAAGAACATGAATGCTGCGATAAAAAGCCCTCTGAGAAGGCTGGGAGAGCGCCTTTCGCCCAACAGGGGCGTTCGCGCTACGGCAGTCGCCGTCGCCGGAACAGCGGCAACGGCGCAAGCTGGGCCAAGCCTGCGCAGCAACGGGTCGTGACAATCTGCACTGCATGCTGTGGCCGGCAGCCCGTCCTTCCCCCGCCTCTGCTCCTGTCCTAAAATGGGGCTGGCCGCTCTGGTGCGGCCCTGCTCACGGATTGCCGCGAAGGCTCTTGCAGGCTTTCAAGGCTGCCCCGCACCTAACGCCACAGGCTGGGGCTGGCACCTTATCTGGCCTTCTCAAGCAAAGAAGCACGCACATGTTCATTCGCAGATTCGCGGCAATTCTCATGATCACCCAGAGCTACGGCACGAGTAGCCCGGGCCAGGCGGGACCGGCAGATAGCAGGCAGGCCCTCGAGGCGCAAACTCAGGCGCTCAACGCCCATGACGGACCCGCCTTTGCCAGCTTTTATGCGGAAGACGCCGTCGTCGTCGATCCCCAGTACCCCGAGCCGCTGCGCGGCCGTGCGGCGATCGAGCAGGATGTGGGGACGTTCCTCAAAGCATTTCCGGACCTCGAATTCTCTCTGATCAACACCCTGGTCGACGACCGTCTGGTCGCGGGCGAGGGCAAAATCGCCGGCACCAATAGCGGGCCGATCCAACTGCCCGGGGCGGAAGAGATCCCGGCAACGGGCCGACGGCTGGAGTTCCCCATGGCCTTCTTCAGCCGTCTCGACGAGTCCGGCAAGATCGTGGAGGAGCGCCGTTACTACGACATCGCGGGCCAGCAGGAGCAACTCGGGCTGACGTAGATGAACTAGCAGAACCAAGGGAGCTGGGCGCTATCCGGTTTTCGCCGCAACATCCCCGCGGACGACGGCGGCGCCCGGCTCCTGCAGGCCCGTTCCAATGGTCAGGCTTGGACTCCACTTCACTCGGCGGAGTGTGGTCTATGGCAGCCGCCGCTGGCGGAACATCGGGAACTGCTCCCTGACACGCGCCACGGTAGACAATGAGACGTCTACCGCCCTCACACCCGGCTCGAGGCCAAGATCGGCCTCGACGTACCCCATCGGATCCACCAGCACACTCCGGCCCACTGAAACCGGCGGCGCCTGGCAGACACCGGCCACGTACACGCTGTTCTCGATCGCCCGGGCCGCGTTCAGCGCCAGCCACTGCTCCGTCTTATGGGTGCCCGGCACCCACGACGAACAGACCAGCAGCACCTGCGCGCCGGCGTCGGCCAGGGACCTGGCCAGCTCCGGGAACCGCAGGTCGTAGCAGGTCATGAGACCGAACCGCGCTCCCCCGGACTCGAACACCACCGGCTCGGTGGACAGTCCCGGTTTGATGAACGTCGACTCCCCAAAGCCCTGCGCGTCGAACAGGTGGATCTTCCGGTACACCGCGAGCCGGGTGCCGTCCCGCCCGAAGGCCACCAGCGTGTTGTAGGCCCGGTCCTCCTCGTCGGACGTTTCCACCACACCCGCCACGAGCACAATGCCGTGGCGGGCCGCGGTGGCCGCGAGTTCCCGGCAAATCGGGCCGTCCAAGGGCTCCGCCAGCGCCGGGAAGGAGGCGTCCACGATCTTCTTCTCGTACGTGGCGTACTCCGGGAAGGCAACCAGCGTGGCGCCGTCGGCGGCGGCCGCTGCGGCGAACTGGTCGATTGCAGCGAGGTTGGCCTCGATGTCGGTGCCGGTTTCCAGCTGCCCGAGGGCTATCCTCACACCCGTTCCTTCCACTGAGCTTCCAGTACAGAACCTAGAGCACCTCAGCCCTAGGCGGCGGCCTCCACGGTCGCCTTCTCCGTCGTCGTCATTTCCGGCGGCGCCGCCCGGAAGCCGCGCGTGATCAGCGCCAGGACCACCACGCCGAGGGCCAGCCACGACACTCCCAGCGTAATGGCGTTGCTGTCCAGCTGTGAGAGCAGGTACCCGCAGATGAGAGCGCCGACCGCCGGGACCACCACGTAGGAGACGGCGTTCAGCTGCTCCCCGGCCCGGCGCCGGCGCAGGTAGTGGCAGACCACGGAAACGTTGACCAGTGTGAAGGCGGTAAAGGCTCCGAAGTTGATGAACGACGTCGACGTCGCCACGTCCAGGAAGATCGCAATCAGACCGACCATGCCGGTGATGACGAGGTTCACCACGGGCGTGTGGAACTTCGCGCTGAGCCGGCCGAAGACCGCCCTGGGCAGCACCGCGTCGCGGCCCATTGCGTAGATCAGGCGGGAGGCGCTGGCCTGCGCGGCCAGGCCGGAGGCGAACTGCGCCACCACCAGGCCGGCGAGGAAGATGGCCCCGAAGAGCTGCCCGCCGATCTGCAGCGCGATGGAGCTGGCCGCGGACGCCGAGTCCTCGAACACGCCGCCGGGGTGCACCAGCTGCGTCACGTAGGAGACCGCCACGAAGATGCCGCCGCCGATCAGCGCAATAAGCATGATGGCGCGGGGCACGTTCCGGCGCGGGTCCACGGTCTCCTCGGTGAGGGTGGTGACCGCGTCGAACCCGAGGAACGAGTAGGCGGCGATGGCGGCGCCGGCGGAAATCGTGGCGAAGCTGGACGTGCTGTTGAAGAACGGCTCGGTGCTGGCCAGGCCGCCCGCGCCGGAGGCGGAGACGACGCTGCCGATGGCCAGCGCCACGAAGAACACGATCACCAGCAGCTGGAACGCCATCAGCACGTAGTTGGCCTTGTCCGCCACCTTAATGCCCAGAATATTCAGCACCGTGGTGATGAGGATGAAGCCGACGATCCAGAGCGCCATCGGGACCCCCGGGAACTGCGCGCTCAGGTACGACCCGCCGATCAGCCAGATCACCATGGGCAGGAAGAGGTAGTCCAGCAGGATTGCCCAGCCCACCAGGAACCCCATCCGTGAATCGATGGACCGGCGGACGTACGTGTAGGCGGAGCCGGCCACGGGGTAGGCGACGGCCATCCGGCCGTAGCTGTGGGCCGTGAACAGCATCGCCGCCATGGCCACGAGGTAGGCCGACGGCGCCGCCCCGCCCGTGGTCTCGGCGATGAGGCCGAAGATGGCCAGCACGATCAGCGGGGTCAGGTACGCCAGGCCGAACAGCACCAGCGACGGCAGCTTCAGCGTGCGGGTGAGGGTGGTTTGAGTAGCCACAAAGCTTCCTTAGGAGTTGAAGGACGGAGGTGTCCAGGTCGCCGGATTGATCCGGCCCTGGTAGACGGGAAGTTCGACGGCGGCCTCGCCGTCGCGGAACTGGGACCAGGGACGGTTGAGGTTCTCGGTCCCGTGGGTCCGGACGTGTTCGACGGCGGCCAGGTCCAGGTCCGCTGTGAGCAGCACCGGGACGTCGTTCTCGGCCTCCGCGAGGGTGTTGCCCTCGGGGTCGACGATGATGCTCTTGCCCTGGCCGGTGGGGCCGGCGCAGTTGACGCTGACCACGAACACCTGGTTGACGATGGCGTTCGCCTTGGCCAGCACCAGTTCCTGCCGGCGGTCCGGCGTGGTGGTTTTGACGACGTTGAGGATGACCTCGGCGCCCATCCACGCGAGCTGGCGCGAGACTTCCGGGTACCAGGCGTCATAGCAGATGTTCAGGCCCACCCTGCCGATTCCCTTCAGGTCCACGGTGGTGAACCGGTCGCCGGGGTCATAGGGCTCGAACGGGCGCCAGGGGAAGATCTTCCGGTAGTAGCCGGCCAGCTCCCCTTCCGGCGAGAGGACCAGCTGGGTGTTGAAGAGCTGGCCTTCCGGGCCGCGTTCGCAGACGCTGCCCGGCACCAGCCAGATGCCCAGGTCCGCTGCCAGCTGCTTCAGTTCTTTGACGCGGGGTCCGCCCAGCGGCTCCGCCGACTCCTGCAGCGCCTCGGTGCGCTGCAGGTCCGGGTTGCCGTCGCCGAAGAGGTGAAGCTCCGGGAAGACCACCAGCTTGCTGTCCGGTTTTTCGGCCAGGGCTGCCTTGACCTCGTCCGCGAAGGCAGAAACGGGTTCGCCGATGAGCCGGGGTGGGGCCTGGGCGGCGACGAGGGGCAGGATGCGTTGCATGGGTTTATCTCCGGGTTGGGGTGTGATCCGGGTAATATTAGATCAGAATGATCCAATAAAGGGAAGGGGGTAAGGATGGCCGTAAAGTAGCGGATATGACCCGTCAGCTGGAGGACTCCGCAAGCACCTCTGCCAGTGGCGCGCCTTCCAGTGGCGCCTCCCCCGCCGGCGCTTCCCCCATCGGCGCCGGAACCCTCACCGGAATGGACCGCCGGAGCGCCATCGACGCCGTCCGGCTGCGGATCGGCATGGCGATTTCGCTCGGGCTGCTGAAACCCGGCGAGCGCCTGCCTGACCAGGAGGACGTGGCGCTGGGCCTATCCGTCAGCCCCATCACCGCACGCCGCGCCCTCGCGAGCCTCGCGGAGCAGGGCGTGGTGGTCCGCCGCCGCGGCCGGGGCGGCGGGACCTTCGTGGCCGATGAGCCCCCGCGCAGCGTCCTCGCCGAACTGTCGGCGTCCCCCGCGGAGTCACAGGCAGTCAACCGGCTGGTGGACCGGAGGCTGCTCTTCGAATGTGCGGTCACCCACTACGCCGCCGTCAATGCGAGCGCCGAACAGCTCGACGAACTGGACCGGCTGACCGAGGACATGGCGGCTTCCGCCAACTGGTCCGACTACCATCAGGCCGATGAGAAGTTCCACCAGCTCGTGGGAACGTCATCGGGTATGGGCACGGCTGTGGACGTCTATCACGAGACCCTTGCCGAGCTCTACGACTACTTCATCCCGTACCCCATCGAGCGGCTGCACGAGTCGAACCGGGACCACATCGCGATCGTGTCAGCCCTGAGGGCGGGCGACGGGCATGCCGCCGTCGAGGTCGCCCGCCAGCACGTGGATGTGCTGCACCGGACGATGTTCATGGGCCTGGCCGGGGGCGGAACTCAGAGCCCATAAGTCCGTCTGCCGCGGATTGTGTAAAGCGTGCTACCCCAGCCGCCAGTGCTGGGTCCCGGTTTTTCCTGCAAGGTTTCCACAGGCTTCCATCCGCTCCGTCCTCTAGTCTTGTCGCATGGCTGACGACGATTTCAAGAGGCGCCTGGACCGCGTGGATGCGCTTTACCGTGAACTCATGGAACTAAGGGAATCCGCCAAGGGCAAGGAGGAGCTTGTCCTGGCGGAACTGCGCTTAGATAACGAATGGCGGGAGCTGTACGAGTTCATGGACCTCCCGCTTTCCCGCGAAAGTGGAGCTGCTGCCCCTCCTGAGTAGACCCTCCCCGGGGTGTGCCGGGACGCCGAGTTACCTGGCCAAGCAGCTGGCCGCGGCGCGGTCACCCGGAAGGATGCTGAGGTTCAGGCGCGGCTTGCGGCATGAAGCGGCCGGACCTCGCGGATGGAACGTGTCCGCCCTGCGGGTTCGCCAGCTCTGACCTCCGCGGTGGGGCCCCGGGCTTCCCTATGCGCGGGATAATGGAGGTATGACGGATCAGGACCGGGACCTGTGGGATGAGTTCGACAGGCTCAAGCCCGCCGCTCCCGACCGTGTGCCAGGCCATCCCGGCGGGCAGCCGCAGGGCTTTGGCTTCCGCACCGGTGTGCGCAGCGCGCGGGTGGCCTTAGGCTTCGCCGTGTATGCGCTCATTCTCGGAACCGTGCTGGTCCTCACCGGTGCCGTCTTTTTCATCGCCGAGGGACGGTGGCTGATGGTCGGTCTGATGGCGGTGATCGAGGCCGTCTTCATCTTCTGGTTCCGTCAGCTCGCTCGTCAGGCGCGCAACCGCCGGGCGGCCCAATAATCGAAAGAGGCGGAAACGTAGGCGTTGCAGCCGGTTGCTCGTTTCCCTTGTAAGCGTCCGGCCACAGCAGTACCATCCCCTCACCTGACGGCTCTCGGGAAGCGGGCAACGATGCTCAGAACCGCACAAGGCAACCGCATCCGCGCCGGCGGCTTCCGCGACATGGTCACCGAACTCCTGGGCCTGTGGCTGCTGCTCGCCGTCTTCCTCGACGGCTGGGCGCACCTGAACGTCCCCGGGCTGGAGACGTTCTTTACACCGTGGCACGCGGCCCTCTACTCCGGCATGGTAGCGACGGCGGCGTGGACCGCCGTCGTGATCTGGCGGAACCGGACGCCGGGGCAGCCGCTCTTGCACGCCGCTCCGCCGGGCTACCGCGGCACCGCCGTCGGCGTCATCCTGTTCGGCACCGCGGGCGCCCTGGACCTGCTGTGGCACGAGATCCTGGGCCTCGAAGTCTCGCTCGATGCCCTGGTCAGCCCCACCCACCTGCTGCTCGGGTTCAGCCTCTTCCTCATCCTTGGCACCGGCGTCCGGAGCGCCCGGGCAGCCAGCCACAACGGAACCCCAACGTGGACGCCGGCGGCGATGTTCGCCGTCGTCCTGATGACCGGGCTGGGAGCGTTCTTCTTCGTGTACGCCTCGGCCTTCGTCCGGCCGGGGCCGACGGCCCTCTTCGCCCCGCTGCCGGTGGGCACGCCCGGCCGCCTCCAGGCGGAGCTGCCGGTGGTGGTCGGCCTGGTGAGCTACCTGCTGACCACCGCGCTGATCATCGCGCCCTTCCTCTACACGCTCGCCGCCGCGCGCCGCCCCCTCCGCGGGGTGGTCACCATGCTGGTGGTGGCGGCGGCCTGGCTTCCCGTCGTGATGGTGGGCGTGCGCCCGACGGCGGTCGCCGGAGCCGCAGGGGCAACGCTGGCCGCCGCCGCGGCTGACCTGCTGCTCACCCGGGTGCCGGCAGTGTGGCTGGGCAGGCGGCTGCCGGCGGTCACCGCCGGAATCGCGGCACTCGTGTGGACGGGTCAGCTCGTGGCGTACGCGGTGGCGGACGGAATCCGCTGGCCTGTCGCGCTCTGGCTGGGCGCCGTGGTGCTGAGCGCAGCGGTAGCCGCGGGCCTCGCCGTCGTCAGTTTCTGGGGCACGGCACGATCCCTCCCGGAGCCCGCACCATGAGCGGGAGCAGCACTAAGGCCCCCTGCTCCATCTCGAGGGCGCTAGCCCTGGACGACGTCCTTGCATGCCGGCTCAGCGTACAGCCCCCACAATGATTGCGGACCGGTGCCACCAAAAGCTTCACGATCAGTCCACAAGGCCCGGCACAGAACAAGGGAGCGCTCGAAGCTCTGGCTTATGTAGGCTTCCCAATCGGCCCGCTCCGTATCGAACGCCTGCATGTTCATCTGATATTTGAGGTGGGCAAAATGATCAAGTATTCGGTAGGAGACAGCTTCAGCCCTGGCCGACAAATTCTCTGCCGCGCGTTTCTCCTCCGGATTTTTGGCGGTTTCAGGCTCGGGCAGTTGTTTCCGGAGCCAGAAGTACGGCTGAAGATCCGTATGCTCCACGAATATCTTGTCGATCTCCTGCTGCTGTGAGTAGAGGGAGGCCGCTGTATTGCTTTCAAGAGTGTTCCTGATGCCGGAGTACTGATACGCCGCTGCGATTAGAGTGGCAGCGACGCCGGCGCCAATCAGCCAAAGTTCGAGCCTTCGGCGCTTCATGTCCCCGCTTCGTCTGGCCTGCGCGTGGGCATGTTCTGCCTCCAGGCGCGCCACCTCACTGTTCGTGGCACGGTGGATTTCCGGGGCCACAGCCTGTTTACGGTCGCGTGGCGAAGATTCTGCGTCGTTGAAATTCATCTCTCCGCTCCCCATTTAGCCGGCAATTGCGGTTCACACGCACACTTTTGAATTTTACGTATGCCGCCCCGCAGAATTCGTCATGGCTGCACTGTGGCCTGCTGCTCGTTGTTTTCCTTCCTGCCTGGCAATACCGTAAAGACACGGTCAGCCGAAGTGCAGGTGCGGGTATGCGAATTAGTCCGTGGTCGTCGTGCTGGTTTGCGTCCTGCCTCCTGGCGGTTGTTCTGGCGCTTGGCCTCGTTGCAGCCGCAGGCGCGGCCATGGAGCCCGCGGCGGGAACCGCCGTCCCGGACCAGGGCTATAAAAAGGTGGATGCCTTCCTGCAGGAGCGAATCGGCGCCATGGGTCTGCCCGGTGCCGCGATCGCCGTCGTCCAGGACGGCGAGCCGGTGCACTCTGCCGCATTTGGCGACGCCGATGAGTCAGGGCGGCCGTTGACGGCCCAGACACCGGTACTGCTCGCCTCCACCAGCAAGTCCCTCACGGCCATCGCCGTGATGCAGCAGGTCGAGGCCGGACGGCTCCGCCTGGACGAGCCCGTGAAGACCTACCTTCCCTGGTTCACGCTGCGGGACAGCCGCGCCTCGGACATCACCGTGCGCCATCTGCTGCACCAGGCCAGCGGAATGGCCGCCAAGGATACCGCTTTCGAGGGCACAGACGCGCAGGGTCCCGAGGCAATCGAACAAGGTGTTCGCGCCCTGTCAGATTCCGCTCTGGCCGGAGCCCCTGGTACGGCATTCGGTTACGCCAATGCCAACTTCAACATCCTCGGCCTCCTGGTGCAGGCGGTTTCCGGCCAAACGTTTGGGGACTACATCGAGCAGCACGTCTTCGACCCGTTGGACATGCACCACAGCCACCCGACCCGGGCAGCCGCGAAGAGCGACAACGCCGCTGCCGGCCATTCGCTGTGGTTCGGCTCATTCTGGCGCCAGACCGAGGTCCCCGCACCCACCACCGGAATGCCGTCCAGCACCATGTACGCCTCGGCGGAGGACCTGGGCCGTGAGCTCATTGCCCTGCTGAACGAGGGACAGTACCGGGACCGCCGGATCCTGAAGCCGGAGAGCGTCAAGGCCATGTTCGAGCCGCGGGTGCAGGTGGACGGCTCAAAGATGTACGCCATGGGCTGGTTCACCCGCCCGCTCGTGGAGTCCGTCGATCCCGCACTCCAGCCCCCGGACAAGGATCTGCCGCTGCTCGTGGAGCACCAAGGCGAATGGGGCAACTCGCACACCTACCTCGCACTGGTTCCGTCCTCAGGCCTCGGCGTTGCCCTGGTCATCAACGCGAACGACACATCGGCCCCATCACGCCTCAAGGCCATCGACACCAACATCCTCAGAATCCTCCACGGGCAGGAGCCGGTGCCCGCGGTGGTCCAGGAGGACTGGCTGCAGCGCTACAGCTGGGCAGTCGCCCTGGCACTGCTGGTGGCGCAACTGCTGAGCCTGGTGCTGGCGTTGCGGATACTGCTTCGAACCTCAGCCATCGCCACGGGAAAACGGCGGCTTCTATTAACTGCGCTGGCCGCGCTCGTGCTCGACGCCTTTGTGCTCTGGCTGTGCCTGTCCTACGCCCCCACAAAGTTCGACACAAATCTTGCCGTCATCGTCCGGCAGTTTCCGGACGTCGGCGTCACCCTGATTCCCGCGCTCGGGCTGGCCATCCTTTGGGCGATCCCGCGCACCATTTGGCTGCTGCTCAGGATGAGAAACGGCATTTGAGCCGGGTCCAGGAGTGTCCGGACGGACCCGTGGATTCGGGGCTTTACGGACACAGGTACGCGTCGGCCCTGTTCACCTCGGCGCTACCTGCAGTCACGGTGTTCGCCATCTGGCCTTCCTAGTGTGAACGGGTCGGCGGCTCAGCGCCGGCACCCGTCATCCCGGAGGAACCACGAGCATGCGCAAAGTCCTGACCGCAGCGGCAGCAGCCGCCCTTCTCACCGCACTGGCGAGCCCCGCCCTTCTCACCGCACTGGCGAGCCCCGCCGTTGCCGCACCGACGGCGAAAGCCGGCAACGCGCCGTCGTCGGACGCCGGCACCTTGCGACCGGCGCCCACAACTTCGATCAAGACGAACGAGCGCAACGGCTCGTTTGACCTGCAGTCGCACCGCGGCGGCCGCGGCGAGTGGACCGAGGAATCGCTGGCGGCGTTCGCGAAGTCGCTGGAGCTGGGCGTGAGCACGCTGGAGCTGGACACGCACCTGACCGAGGACGGCAAGGTCATCGTCTGGCACGACGACACGATCCAGGCCAGCAAGTGCATCGACACCGCCCCGGCCGCCCCCGGCGACGCCGAGTTCCCCTACGTCGGCGACCGCGTGGCAGACCTGTCGCTGGCCCAGATCAAGACCCTGAACTGCGGCCACACCCAGCTGGCCGGCTACCCGGAGCAGGACGTCATCGAGGGCAACCGGATCGTCGAGCTCAGGGACGTGTTCCAGCTGGTCCGCGACTTCGACGCGAAGAAGGTCCGCTTCAACGTGGAGACCAAGGTGGAGAGCGGCCGGGCCGGCGGCGAAGGCTCGGTGGCGCTCACCAAGGCCGTGGTCGCCGAGATCTACACGGCGGGCATGTCGGGCCGCACCACCCTGCAGTCCTTTGACTGGTCCACGCTGAACCTGGCCAGGAAGATCGCGCCCCAGCTGCCGCTCGTCGCGCTCTCCAGCGGCGACGCCTGGCTGCAGGTCGGTAAGCCCGGCGCCGCGCCCGAGCTGGGCGGCATCGACATCGACGACTACGACGGCTCCCTCGCCAAGGCTGCCAAGGCCCAGGGCTACGACATCATCTCCCCCACCTTCCGCTCGGTCACGCCGCAGATGATCGCCGAGGCGCATGAGTTCGGCCTGCCCGTCATCCCCTGGACAGTGAACAACACTGCAGACATGGCGCGCCTGATGGACCTCGGCGTGGACGGCATCATCACCGACTACCCCACCCGCCTGCGCACCCTCATGGACGAACGCGGCCTGAAGCTGCCGAAGGCGTACGAGCTGGAGGGGTCCCCCTAGGGCACACCGCCTTCAGCGAGTACGACGGCGGGCCGTCCCCTTCGGGGGCGGCCCGATCCGCATCCACCGCCACGCCCACCCAGGGACTACCGCCCGCGCTCCCCGCACGTAAGACTGGGCATGACCAGCCGCTGCAGAAGGAGCCATCCGTGCGAACCGCCCCGTCCGTCATCGTCTTCGACGTCAACGAAACACTGTCCGACATGTCCCCGCTGGCTGACCGCTTCGCCGAAACCGGCGCCCCGGCGTCGCTCGCCAAGCTGTGGTTCGCAACGCTGCTGCGTGACGGCTTCGCCCTCACGGCGGCTGGGGACAACAGTTCGTTCGCCGAGATCGGGGCGGAGGCCCTGCGCGGACTGCTCGCCGGACAGGACCTCACCATGGAGACGGACGCGGCCGTGGACCACATCATGCAGGGCATGGCCGGGCTGGAAGTCCACGGCGACGTGCCCGACGGGGTGTCCGTCCTGAAAGCTGCGGGCTACCGGCTCGCGACGCTGACCAACGGCTCCACTGACGTCGCCGAGAACCTCTTCAATGCCGCCGGGATACGGGACAGCTTCGACCGCCTGCTGTCCGTGGATGACGCACCTGCCTGGAAGCCTGCCCGCGGCGCCTATGACTATGCTGCTGCAGCCTGCGGCACGGATCCCGAGCACATGCTCCTCGTGGCGGTCCACCCCTGGGACATCCACGGCGCCGCGCGGGCCGGACTCAACACGGCGTGGATCAACCGCTCCGGCGCGCCCTACCCTGCCTACTTCACCGAACCGGACTACGCAGTGACGTCCCTGCGGGACCTCGCCGGCGCGTTGAAAGGCGACCTCCACGCCTGACCCCGCTGCGGAGCCCGCCCAGGTAGGAGCGCCGGACTCAGCGCATGCAAAGCGCAGGAGATGGCGCTGCACCAAGTGCAGCGCCATCTCCACGATCCGATGACGGATGGCTTGGATCTACTGCCGCAGCATGCTCCTGCGCGCTGCCCACAGACCAGCGATAGCGAGAGCAGCCACAAACCCTCCCAGCAGCAAAGGAGCAGGTTCGGAAGGGTCAGCTCCGCCGGCTGCCGTTTGCACGTTCAGTCCTTGGTTGCTGGCCACGGCACTACCGCTTGCCTGCTCCAGCTGGCCCTCCTGTCCTGGCATTCCCAGCTGCCCCAGCTGGCCCAGCTCGCCCGCCTGTGCTGACATCCCCTGCGCGAGCTGGCCCGTCTCTCCGTTCAATTCCAGCTGCCCCAGGTGGCCCACCTGACCTGACGATTCGCGCTGCCCCGAGGCCACTGACGTCACTGGCGCAATCGGGGTCGGGGTCGGGGTTACTGACACTACCGGCGCTACCGGCTGCTCCGGTTTGCCCGTGAGCTCCGTGGGTGCGACAACAGGAACACAGCCGTTCTCGAACGTCGCCTTGCCGGTGGCGTCGAAATTCAAGCCAGCAGGCAGGACACTGTTAGGCGGGATGATGTCACCGCTGTGGCCTGCGTGTCCGTTAAGCCCGCTAAGGCTGATGCTGATGCTAGCGAACGGGTTGCGGGCCGAGCCTGTGGCGTGACAAATGTCAATCTTTTCCGTTACAGGTGGTACCGGCCGCTCGGGTTGTGCCGGGGCCCGCACAGGTGCGACGACAGGTACGCAGCCGTTCTTGTAGGTCGCTTCGCCGGTGGCGTCGAAATTCAAGCCAGCTGGCAGGACACTGTTGGGCGGGATGATGTCACCGCTATGGTCTCCATGCCCGTTAAGCCCGTTGAGGCTGATGTTGATGGTGACAAACGGGTTGCTGGCCGCGCCCGTGGCATGACATATGTCAATCGTCTCTGCGGGCGCTGCGACCGCAATTGGCGCGCCACTCAGAGAGAGCAAACCCGCAATTCCCAGGGTTCCAAGTGCACGTCTCATTTTCTTCTCCTAAAGATGAAGTTCCGCCAGGCAGCCGCGTCTTCTGAACATGCTGCGGAGCCCTCCTCCTACAGCCCACCGCCGCCGTTGGGCACGGTCACGTGGTGGTGTTCTAGGTGCGGAAGCTGACAGCCCCCATAACTGGTCAACTTGGTGCTCTGCCAACGCCCTCGTCGAGAGGGGAAAGCAGGCGTAAACACTTGAACGTTATAGTGTCGCGTCGGCCGGAAGGTAAGAAAGCTTGCTGTGTTACCCCATCGTTATATAAGTAGCCTTATTATTACCTTTTTGGAAGGATCATCCACTCGAAAAGGGTGCGTTTACGCAGGTCAGCGGCCGAAACACCTCGCGGTGCTACAAACAGATCGCCCCGCCGGACGTGAGTCCGGCGGGGCGATCTGTTCTTCCGTGCGGCAGCCAGCCACCCAGCCTTCTGCGCGGAGCTGCTACTTGGCCGTGATGGTCCAGTCGCCGTCGGAGTTGACCTGGACGAAGCCGGGGGTCAGCTGCACGGTGCCGTTGAAGGCGCCGATCTTGTTGACGGCAAGTTCCGGGATCTCGCTGCCGAAGCCCTGCACCAGGAAGCTGCCTTCGCCCTTGTTGGTGATGGCAGCCCTGTCGCTGGGCGCGTCCCAGTAGAGGACCATGTCGCCGCTGCCGCTCGCCATGCCCGTTGAGGCGGGGACGCTGTCGATGTCCTCGATTTTCAGGGTCCAGGCGGAGTCGGCGCTGATGGCGAATTCAGTGGTGGGCACACCTGCGCTGGTGTCCACGAGGTGCGAACCGGCGTAGGCGCCAGTTGTGTTCACCAGCAGCATCTCGGCGCCGTTGGTTTCCAGGACGGTGTTGCCGCTGCAGGCTCTGCACGTGAACGTCACGACGGCCGGAACGCCCTTGAGGTCAACCGTCTTGACGTCGTCGCCCGTGCCCGTCAGCGTCTGCGCCTCCAGCCGCGGCCGGTCTTCCCCGGCAGCTGCTTCCTCGGACGCCGTCGGTTCCCCGGAGGAACCGGGGGCGCCCGTCTCGGTGACAGGCGCCGCGGAGACGATCGGCGACGTGGACGCCTGCTGGATCGCCACGGCAGCAGCGAGCCCGATGAACACGCTCATCACCAGGCTGACCGCGAGGAGGACAACCGAGAGGATGACGGCTGCCTTCTTGTGCTGCACATACCCGGCCAGCGGTTGCCGGTTCTTGTCCGTCTGCTTGCCGGCGAGGGTGATGACCAGGTCCACCAGCGACCAGATGCCCAGGCCGCCAAGGGTCAGCAGCTTGGCGGTGCCCGTGCCGACCTTTCCAAGGTAGAAGCGGTCCACGCCCAGGCCGCCCAGGAACAGCGAGAACAGCCAGGCCGCGAGGAAGGACTTCTGTGGAGCTGCGCCATACCCATACTGGCCCGTGCCGAACTGCTGGCCGCCGTACCACTCGCCTGTCCCGTACTGCTGTCCCCCCGGGAACCCGGGCGCACCGTAGGTGGTGTAATCGGGGGCCGGCGGTGGTGGTGGCGGGGTTTGGCCGGGCTGGCTCATGGCGTCCTTTCAAGGCTGGCGACGGCAGGGGTCACCGAATGGCGGGTTAGGAAGGTGGGTGCGGGGGCTGACGCTGGTGGGTGCTCGACCGGTGAGGCGGACCGCCGGTTCTGCAGAAAGGAGAGGTGGAAAGGGGAGGCTGCGGGTAACGCTGGGGTGCGCTGACTGCCCAACGCTGTTTTCGCGGATTTACAAGGCTTTTATGGCTTGCTCATGCGCTGATGTCCCCCAGTTTGACGCTCCGGCGTCTCCGCCCCTGAAGGGATAGTACACGGGCGGGGAGAGTCAAAACAGCAGTGTCCACGCAGGTGCGGTTAAGGTCACCGGAGTGTTCTTTCACACGCGCCCCAGCGGACGCAAAACGGCCATGACGACGGCGGCCCGCAGCCGCCGTCGTCGTGCTGCGAAGGCGCTTCTGGCAGCCTCGGGGACAGCTACCGGGGCACGGCTCCGATCTGCTGCATCAGACCCAGCATGTCCGTGGATCCCCAGTGTTCGGCGACCTTGCCGTCCTGAAGGCGGATGATGTCGATCCCCGAGAATTCAACCGTCCTGCCGCTCGCCGGGATGCCCGCGAAGTCCCCTTGGTGGGTGCCTGCCAGCGTGACGTAGGCGCATTCCAGGTTCGCGTCGGTCAGCGAGGGTTCGGTGGCTTTGACGGTGAGGTCCGGAAAGGCCGAGCGGACGGTGTTGGCGTAGAACTTCACGCCCTCCTTGCCCTCGGGCTGCCCGGGCATGCGCTCCTCGTGGTCGACGTAGTCATCCAGGACCAATTCGTCGATTAAGGAGAAATCACCGCCCACGATTACTTCGTTGTAGAAGCGCTGTATCAGTCCAGTTCCGTCAGCCATTTCAGGCTCCTTCATGGTTCCTATTGGGGCAGCTAGATTTTCCCACTCAGGGGTGGGGGCAACAATGACGAATTGCTTCCTTGATCCCGGACACAACAAGGCAGTTCATGCGGCGGGAAGGGGCGCAAAATAGAGTGAGGGGATACACGCAAGCGCAGCACGAATGGAGGGATTGTCATGGCTGGACACTTCGAAATCATTGATGCTCCGGACGGCCGCGGCTTCCGCGTCAGACTTCTGGATGGCGCAGGCGCCTTGGTGGCGACCTCGATGAAGTACCCGACCAAGCGGGCCGCCGTTGCCGGGATTTCCGCAATCAGGGAGGTCGCCGGGACTGGCCTTATCCGCGACATGAGCCGCGGCGGCCACGGGGAAGTCATCATTCCCAAGTCCAGGCCTGCCCAGGCAACGGCGAGACTCCACTCCCACACGCGGTTTCCGGCGACGGACCGGGGTCTGAGGTCTCTCTAATCTCTTGCCTGTAGGGGCTTACTGGCAGGTAGGCTGGATTCACGGCTGAAGACACCCGGCCAATGGACCGCCCTTACGGAGCTGCACCATGACCGAGGCCCTCGCCCCCGCCGCTAATGACCAACCAGCCGCCAGCGCCTTAGACGCTGACGCCGGCACCATCCCTGACGAAAAGACAGACCCCGACGCCGGCCTCCGCCAGCTGGCTGCCGACACCTTCGGGCTCGCCCGCCTCCAGGACGGCCAGCTCGCCGGGATGCGCGCCCTTATCCAAGGCCGCGACGTCCTGGCCGTGATGCCCACCGGCTACGGGAAGTCGGCCATCTACCAGGTCGCCGCGCACTACCTTCATCGGGCTGCCAAGGCGGGCCCGGACGCAGGCGCCGCCAACGGCGCAGGTCCGGCCAACAGCGCAAGGCGGGGTCCCGCCGTCGTGGTTTCCCCGCTGATCGCCCTGCAGGAGGACCAGCTGGACGGCCTGCTGGAGGACATGGGCGGGGAGGCCGCCGTCGCCGTGAACTCGGGCCGGAAGGATTCCGAGGTGGGCGACGCCTGGGAGGCCGCCGAGCGCGGGGACGCCACGTTCCTCTTCCTCGCGCCCGAGCAGCTGGCCAAGACCGAGACGGTGGAGCGCCTCGCGGCCATGGACGTCTCGCTGTTCGTGGTGGACGAGGCGCACTGCGTTTCCTCGTGGGGCCACGACTTCCGGCCCGACTACCTGCGCCTCGGCGAGGTCCGGGGGCAGCTGGGGAACCCGCCCGTCGTCGGGCTCACGGCGACGGCCTCTCCTCCGGTCCGCGACGAAATCCAGCAGCGCCTGCGCATGGAGGACCCGCTGGTCCTGGTGCACGGCTTCGACCGCGCAAACATCCGCCTGGAGGTGCTGCGCCACCTCGGGGACAGGGACAAGCGCCGCGCCGTGGTGGAGCAGGTGGCCGAGCTCAAGGGACCGGGCCTGCTCTACGCCGCAACGCGCAAGGACACGGAGGAGTACGCGGCGGAGCTCACCGAACGTGGGCTGCGTGCCGAGGCGTACCACGCCGGTCGGAAGCAGAGCGAGCGGGACAGCGTCCACGAGCGGTTCCTCGACGACGAGCTCGACGTGGTGGTGGCGACCACCGCGTTCGGCATGGGCATCGACAAGCCCAACGTCCGCTTCGTCCTCCACGCCGACATCCCCGAGTCCCTCGACAGCTACTACCAGGAGATCGGCCGCTCCGGGCGGGACGGCGATGCTGCCCTCGCCGTGCTCCACTACCGGCCAGAGGACCTCGGCCTGCGCAAGTTCTTCGGCACGCACACCCCGGACGAGGAATCTCTGCTGACCGTCCTCACAGCCCTGCGCGCCGCCGACGGCCCGGTCACCCAGAAGGCGCTCGCCGAGCAGACGGACATGTCCCCGCGGAAACTCACCGGCCTGCTGAACCAGTTGCAGGAAACCCGCTCGGTCAAAACCGGCAAGCGCGGCATCCGGCTGGAGGTGGGCGCCAAACTGCCCAAGGTGGTGGAGCGCGCCGTCGAACTCGCCGAAGCACGCCAGCGCGTGGACCGGTCGCGGATCGAGATGATGCGCGGCTATGCCGAGACAGACGCCTGCCGCCGCCAGTTCCTGCTGGGCTACTTCGGCGAGGACCTCCCCGAGCCCTGCGGCAACTGCGACACCTGCACCAACGGTTCCGCCCAGGAGGAGGATTACGACGGCGGTGCCGCGGCTGCCGCGGGCGGGGAACCATTTTCGCTCCAGGCCGCGGTGGTGCACAAGGAATGGGGGCCGGGCATCGTGATGCGGCACGAGGAGGATGTGATCACGGTGCTCTTCGAGCAGGAGGGCTACAAGACGCTCTCCCGCCAGGCCGTGACCGAGGGCAAGCTCCTGACCCTCGCGAAGTAACTGATCGCCGCCGCACCCAACTAGGTAGCAGCTGAGGCCGTTCCCAGCGCTGGGAACGGCCTGAAGTGCTACCTAGTTGGGGAGTTTGGGGGCGTTGGCCTATGACTCATTCTTGCTGGCCACCTGTTCCGCCCGCTGCAGGAAGTCCCGGAGCACCTGCAGGTAACGTTCCGGTTCCTCCAGATGCGGTACGTGGCTGCTCTCTTCGAAGATTTCCAGCTCCGACCCCGGCGTCATGCTGTGATACAGCGTGGTCTCCTCCGGGCGGGTTTCCCCGTAGCGGCCGCAGATGTAGAGCGTGGGAACAGTGATTTCGCTGAGGCGTCCGGTGATGTCGTAGTCCTTGTGGGTCCCGGTGATCATAAACTCGCTGGGCCCCTGCATGTGCTCGTAGATGGCCAGGTTGGCTTGGCTGAACGAGCGCAGCAGCGGCTCCGGCCAAGGATCCAGCCGGCAGGCGTAGCGCCTGTTGAACTCCATCGACGCCTCCTGGTACTCCTCGGAGTCCATCGTGCCTGACGCCTCGTGGCGGTCAAGCACCTCACGCACCTCTGCCGGAAGAGCGGCGCGCAGGGCCGCGGCGCCGGCCGCGAAGAGCGGCATGCTGAGCACCGGGTCGGACAGGATCAGGCTGCACAGGCGCCCGGGTGCCCGGAGGGCAACTTCTGCCGCGGGCATGGTTCCCCAGGACTGGCCCAGCAGGTGGACGCGTGCCAGCCCTGTGGCGTCCAGGACTCGTTCGAGTTCGTCCACCAGACGGTCATTGGTCCATAGTTCGACGTCATCCGGCGCGTCCGACTTTCCCGCCCCGAGCTGGTCATAGAACACCACCGGCCGGTCTTCGGCCAGTGCCTCCAGCGGTTCCAGATAGTCGTGGGTGGCACCGGGACCGCCGTGGACGGTGACCAACGGAAGGCCGGGTCCGGCGCCTACGATCTTGTACCAGACCCGACCGCCCGGTACGTCGACCCGGCCCTCCGTCACCTTCGAATCCTGAACCATTGCATCCTCAACTCCTCGCCCGGAGCCCGTACACCAGCTCGACCAGTCCCTGGTCGTACGTTGTTGCGCTCTGACGGTCCAGCAGGTTCGGGCCCTGCTCCGGCGGAAAGACGCCCCGCCCCGCACCAATGGCGATCGGCATCACGACCAGCCTCACCTGATCCACTTCGCCGGCGGCCAGGAACGTTCCGGCCAGGGTTAGGCTGCCCCAGACCACGATGTCGCCGTCGGTCTCGCTCTTGAGCCGCCGGATCACCTCGACGGCGTCACCGGATTCGACCGTCGCTTCCGGCATGTCTCCCCACGGGGCGCTCTTAAGCCGACTTGAGAAAACGACACGGCGGAGCCCATTGAGTGCCGGCGTGATGATTTCGTCTTTGGATGCCGGCGTTGGCCAGTACTCGACGAACATCCGGTAGGTGTTTGCCCCGAGGACCATGGTGTCGACGGTTTCGAGCCACTTCAGCTGGCTTCGGTCGAATTCGGCAGTACCTCCATCCAGCAGTTCATAGAAGGTGAACTCGTTGTTGGCGTCTGCCGCAAACCCGTCCGCGCTTACAAACTCCTGGACCACCAGTTGCCCCATGATCGGCTCCTCGCTCCTGTGACTGCGTGGACTCTACGCCGACGTCTCTCCCCCATCAACCCCTCGAAGTCGCTGAAAGTCCCATGGCAGGTGGAGGGCCCTATGTTCGGTCCTACAAGGCCTTATCCTCCTGCGCCGGGTTACGTCCTTGGCTGGGCTTGGTCCCGTTTTTGCTGTAAGGCGCCATACGCCGCGGGGGCAGCTCTTTGATCAGTTCATTGACGGCATGGGCGACGAGGTCACGCTCGTGGGCTGGCAGTTCCATTGACCCGTTCAGGTAGGCATCGATCTCGTACTCGCCTGCGGTGCCTGTAAAGCTGAAATAGCGGATCCAGACAGCACTCATAGGAAGCCCGGCTTCTTCCATGGCTTCCCGGGTTGCTTGTGCTTGTTCATCCGGTTCATCGAATGCCACCACCGGGGACTCCTACTGGTTGGTCGTTCCGCTAACGATTTCCCTTGCTACAGCATGTAGAGGCTTATGCTCTTCCCGGGAAGCCGACAGCATGACGGTGAACGCTTCACGCGATGTGATGTTCATTCGCTCGATCAGTACACCTTCAGCCCTGGAAATCATGTCGCGGTTTGCCAGGGCTTCCACCAGCTGCGAACTCAGCCGCTGCATGGCTTTCCTGTCCCGGGCGTTACCGAGCACGATGGCGGCAGGGGCGGCCAGCCGCTCGATGAGGAAAACCGAGTGTTCGTCAAAAGCCTGAGGGAGCGGTGAATAGACCTTGAAGGCTCCGATGCGTCTTCCCTCGGTGGTGAGAGGGGCACTTAGAACAGACCGGAGGGGAAGATCCGCAACTGCCGCCGTCCATTCGGGCCAGCGCGTCTCTTGCCTCGTGTCCCCGACGATGATGGCGCGCTGTTCTGCCCAGGCGCTCAGACACGGTCCCTGGCCGAGCTCGTATTGTAGTTTGTCCGCCTGCAGCACCACCGGGTCAGTTGCCCCGGCGCTTTCTCTGCGGCCGCGGGCGTTGATGAGCGAAGCGCCGGCTCCTGCTGAATTGGGTACAGAGTCCTTGAGTACGTACGCCAAAGATTGCACAGCTTTGGACGCGTTCTCCTCGGTGAGGAAACCACCTGCCATCTGTCCCGTCAGCGCAGCGAACTCGTTTGCTAGGGGAAGATTGTCCATTGCTTTCTCACCTCTGTCGTGCCCGGGACAGCCCGGGCTGCTGCGGAATCTGACGGTTTCATTTTGTGGGTCCACTTGCCCAGCAGAGACTCAAAGTGGCAGGCAAAGAGTCCTCACCGGTAAACAGCGGCATGAAGCAAACACGGGAGCTGTTACAGATCCTCCCGTTCGCTGCTCCACGCACGCCGATCACCAAGCCGTCCCACTAAAAATTCTAGTCTTATCAATTTCCAATGCCCCTTCTTCATCGGGATTCAAAGTGGAACGCGCGCCAATGATTGGCTGGGCGCTTCTGGTTGCGGTCAACCTCGTGTGCTGAGCGCCTGTGGAAAAGCGACGTCAGGAATCATCGAGCCACGGAGCAGTCCCAGCGATCAGAACTGGCAAGATTCGCGCAGCAGAAAGCCAATGGGAGGATTGGAAGAAACCATCAATTTAGCAATTCATCAGTTCCTCAATTTCCCGAATTACGAGTCTTACTCGTCGGCACGTCCGTCACGGACACGAAAATTGTGAGGATGCCCCGCCTGTTTGCGCTGATTCCGTAATTGCCATTTCTTGGCCGCACTCTCTCGCGGCGCGGGCCCTTCGCTGAGATGATTATCGTAAGTGGATGCGGCAAGCCAACACCGGCATGCCAGTCCTTCCCGCCAGCGAAAGGAAGAGGCTCGTGCCCGCCTCATCAGCCACCCCTGCCTGGGAAGTACCCTCATGCCGACCGTGTCCCCGTCGGCCATCCCGGCACCAAGCGACAGCCAGGCCCTAATGGAAACCCATCCGCCCCTCGCTGACGAACTCGCGGCACAGACTGCGCGGATTGCAGACCTTTTGCTGAGCCGCGACACCGTAAAGGACAGTGTCCAGGCACTGGCGCACGCCCTCAAGGAAGCGATCCCCGGGACCGCAGGGGCCGGCGCCAGCCTGATGGACACCCGCGGCCAGCGCATCAGCACCGCCTCCACTGATGCCGTTACCCTGCAGGCAGACCAGCTGCAGTACGAACTCCGGCAGGGGCCCTGCCTGACGGCCTGGGCCCAGGAGGCAACGGTGACAATGCAGGACAGTCACACGGAACACCGCTGGCCCGCGTGGACCCGCGCCATTGCGGACCTCCCACTGCGTTCGGCCATCAGCACTCCGCTTGCCACTCCTGACGGGGCCATCGGGGCGTTGAAAATCTACTCCCCCGCCCCGAACGGCTTTGGCCCCAAGTCGGTCCGCCTGCTCGAACTGCTCGCCCGCCCTGCCGCGCTGATTCTTGCGAACGCCCAGGCCCGCGACACTGCCCAGCGCCTGAGCGACGGCATGATCGCCACACTGGGCGCCCGTGATGCCGTCGGAACGGCCACCGGCATCATCATGGAACGCCTTCACCTCAGCCGGGACCAGGCCGTCGCCGCGCTCATCACAGCGTCCCGCCGGAGGAACCAGCCACTGCACCTGCTCGCCCGGGACATCATCGACGGCGCCGAGATATAACATTAGGCCCGCTCACTCCCACCATGCAGGAAAGCGAGCCTAAATATGCTCCTTCCGGCAGCCCGCCCCGTGCGTCACAGGGTCCGGGGCCTATCCCCATAGGAACTGCATTGAAACTTCAATGAACAGGCCAGCAATCCCTTCGACCAGGGCTTAACAGATCACCGACGGCGGGACCGTGCGAACGGTTCGGCTCCGAACGGGAGTACCGCCGTCAGATTCAGTCTCTGCTGTCGACCGGTGTTCTCCTCGACGAGGGCATGGTGTACTTTGATGCGCGTCTCTCCCGCAACCACCCGACGGTTGAGGTACGCATCGCGGGTGTCTGCATGGACGCCACGCATGCCACCGCAATCGCCGCCCTCGTTCGGGCACTCGTAGAATGCGCGGCCAAGGAATGGCGGGCCGGCACTGGGCCGGGAGCAACTCGGGGAGCTCCGTTTATGTCACCGAGTTTGGTCCCCTCCGGAGCTCGTCCCAGCTGTACGGTGCACGTACGTTGGCCGACCGGCCAGCCAAGTTCCGAGGACTTCGATATCAGCGAGCCGGTCGTTCTGGACCTGCATGGGGTTCGCCGAGAGCAGGGTCAAGTCGGCACGCATCCCGGGGAGAAGCCTGCCCCATTCCTGCTCAGCAAAGGCTTGGTGTGCAACTCCGGAAGTGTACGCTGCCAGTGCCGTTTCAACGTCTACACGCTCGTCAGGTATCCAGCCGGACGCGGGAACGTGATCAGCGGTTTGCCGGGTGACTGCTGTTGCGAGTCCGGGGACCGGGTGGTGTCCGGTAACCGGCCAGTCGCTGCCGAAGGAGAGCGGGATTCCGGCTTTGGCGAGTGAAGCGATCGGATACTGCAGTTGCGCGCGGGGGCTGCCCAGCCGGGGAATGGTCAGAAGTTGCATGACCTCGTCCGCGCAGGCCCAGAGCGGCTCAAAGTTGGCCACAACACCCAGATCCGCCAGGCGGGGAATGTCGTGCGGATCGACAACCTGCAGGTGCGCGATCACAGGCCTGCGGTCCCGGGCTCCGTTGCGGTGCCGGATTTCTTCCAGGGCGTCCAGGGCCATGCGTACGGCGGCATCGCCGATGGCGTGCAGGTGAAGCTGAAATCCGAGAGCGTCAAACTGCGTCATCGCGTCGTGCAGGTCGGCGGGTTCCCAGTTGGGCAGGCCTGCCTCTCCCGGTGAGTCTGTGTAAGGGGCCAGCATGAAGGCGGTGCGGCTTTCGATGATGCCGTCCAGAAAGAATTTGACCGTGTTGGCAGTGAGCATGGGACTAGCCAGCTCTTGGATACCGTGGCGGGCTCTTTCGAACTCGAAGGGCTGGTTCGTCCAATCTTGAGGATTGGCACGGAATGCCAGGTTGATTCTGGCGCTCAGCCGGCCGGCATCGGCGGCGGCCAGATATGCAGGGACGTCTTCCAGCTCCACCCAGGCATCCTGGATCCAGGTCACGCCAGCTGCGGCATATCGTGCAGTCGCGGATTCCAGAGCATTGACACGTTCGTCCAAGGTGTATCCGGGCGCGACTCGGAGAACAAGGTCGATCGCGCCTGCTTCCAGGAGCGTGCCGCATGGAGATCCGTCCGGCCGTCGCACGATCCTGCCAAGTGCCGGCTCCGGCGTGCCGGCATCGATGCCGGCGGCGCGGAGTGCCGCCGAGTTCACCCATACGGTGTGGTAGTCCCACGACTTCAGCAGGACCGGCCGGTCCGGTACGGCGGCATCGAGCCATTCGGCGTCGAAAACCCCGTCGGGTGCAAGGGTTGCATCGTAGCTGGCCCCCACGATCCAGCTGTCTGTCGGGTGGGAGTCCGCCCATTTACGGACGGCTTCGGCGATTTCGGTCACGGACGTGCAGGACCGGATTTGCGGGCCCATCTCTTCCAGTCCGCCGAGAAGGGGATGGGCGTGGCCATCGGCGAATGAAGGCGATAGGTGGCCGCCGTCGAGGTCCACCGTCTCGTCCGCCAGAGATGCCAATGCGAGTGCTTCCATGCCAACTGCTTCGATCACTCCGTCGCGTACCGCCAGCGCCGTTATAGGCGGACCCGCCTCTGTCCCTTGGCCTTGCGAGTGGTAGGACGGTGCAATGGTGCCGCCCAGAAAGAGGGTCAAAGCCATGGGAACTCCAGACTGTGCGAAGCGTTGAGGTGCTGGGTCAATGCAGACACTATGCTTCCTCAAGTTGCAGGTGCGGTGTTGAGCGGCGGAAGCCGCGTGTCAGGCAAGCCAAGTAGACAAGCCCGAGGGCGGCCCAGGACAGCCCCAGGGTGAACGACAGCCCGCTCAAGCTTGTCCACAGCCAGAGCGTCAGCACAAACCCCGCACCCGGCAGCAGGACGTTGTTAAGCAAGCCTTTGAGCCCGCGGTCCTTCTCGTTGATGAAGTAATGCTTGATGACGCACATGTTGACCACCGAAAAGGCCACAAGGGCGCCGAAGCTGATCAATGAAGACACAGTGGTCAGGTCGAGCACGAAGGCCAGCAGCGAAACGGCCGACGTCACGATGATCGGAACCACTGGTGTTCCCAGACGCGGATGAAGACGCCCGAAAACGGAGGGCAGAACCCCGCCGCGGCCCATGGAGTAGATGATGCGCGAAACCGAAGCCTGGGAGGTCAGCGCCGACCCGAGGCCTCCCGCAATATACGCGGCGGTGAAAAACGCTACAAGAAAGTTGCCGCCTGCAGCGCCTACTACTTCGATTGCCGCGGAGTCCGCATTGGAGAAGACGCCCACTGGAAGCAACAGGTGACTGATGTAGGCCAGTCCCAGGAAGATGATTCCCGCCAGCACGGTGGTCAGCATGATAGCCCGCGGGATGCTGTGCCGCGGATTCTTCGCCTCTTCCGCGAACGTCGATACGGCGTCGAATCCGAGGTAGGACAGGCACAGGATTGCAGCCCCGGCCAAGATGGGTGAAAAGCCTTCCGCGCCGTCCACTCCCGTAAAGGGTGCAAAAAGGTCAAGCTTGCCGGATCCGGCGACGGATGCCCAGGCGAGTCCGACGAACAGCACAATGAAAAGAGCCTGAAGTCCCACAACCAGGAAGTTTGCTCTGGCCACCGCCGTGATTCCGAAAACGTTGAGCGCGGTCACAGCACCGACGGATACGAGCATGAACAGCCATGCGGGAACGGCCGGGAAGGCCGCGTTCAGGTAAATGCCTATGAGCAGGTAATTGATCATTGGCAGCAGCAGATAGTCGAGCAGCAGGGACCAACCCGCCATGAATCCCAGGCCGGGGCCAAACGAACTTGTGGCGTAAGTGTAAGCGGAGCCCGCGAACGGGAAGGCCTTGGCCATTCGGCCGTAAGACCGGGCGGTGAACAGCATGACAACCAAGGCGGCGGTGTACGCAGCTGAGAGGCGCCCGCCCGTCAGTTCGACGACAATTCCGTACGTGCTGAATATGGTGAGGGGCACCATGTACACCAGGCCCAGCAATACCAGCGAGGGAACCCCCAGCACCCGGCGCCAGCCGTTACCTGTTGTTCGGGTTTCGCTGCTCACATGGTTCTCATGGGTTGAGGTCTTCTGCGTATCAAAAGCGGAGCTCATGGGTTTCCTAAGCGTAGAGGCCACCGAGAATCAGCGGCGGGAAGGGCATGAGGAGAAGCAAAGTTCGTTATGGACACCAGGCCCGGAACTGCGGCAGCGCCGTCGCTGCCACTCCCCTTGGCGCCTGGCTTCGTGGCTCACGGGAGTCCAGTTCATAGTGCAGAGATTTAAATGAATACGATTCATTTAGTAAAGCAGTGACGCTAATCACGGTCAAGTGCCGCTACCAGAATTACGCGCCCGGCTTGCCGGACGCGACAGACCGAAAACCATTGACACGTGACCGAATGGTCACCTATTCTGGCCCTGTGGACGCGGTATTCAAGGCCTTGGCGGACCCCATCCGCAGGGAGCTGCTGGACGAGCTGTTCCGCGAGGACGGCCAGACACTGAGCGCCCTGGAAGCGCGTTTTGAGATCACCCGATTCGGGGTCATGAAGCACCTCAAGATCCTGGAAGAGGCAGGCCTGGTGGTGACCCGCCGTCGTGGTCGGGAAAAGCTGCACTTCCTGAATCCGGTTCCGATCAGGCTCGTCCATGACAGGTGGGTGAGTAAGTACGCAGAACCATGGGCCGCTGGCCTCAGCGACCTCAAATCCAGATTGGAAAGTCCCATGGAAAAAATCTTCGAGATCTACATCAAGACCACGCCGGAACGGCTCTGGGAAGCCATCACGGACAGCGAAATCCGCAGCAAGTACCAGTTCGGCGTGCACGTCACCTCGGACTGGACACCTGGCTCCCGCTTCGAGATGGCTCCCGACGGCGGCGCTCCCCTCGGCGAGGGCGAGAACCTTGAGGTGGACCCGCCCCGGCGGCTCGTGCAGACCATGCGGGCGCTCTGGGGCGAGGACGTCAAAGCCGAGGGCACGTCGCGGGTCACCTGGGAGATCGAACAGGTCGAAGACTCGTGCCGGCTGACCGTCACCCACGACCAGCTCCGCGAGGGTGCCAACGAGCAGCTGTACGGCGGCTGGCCCATGATCCTCTCCGGCCTTAAGACCTGGCTCGAGACCGGGCAGAAGCTCACCACCCCGGGATCCCTGATGTACACCTGACGTCACTTATGACTTCCCGGCGAGAGTTGGTGAGACGGGCCCGTGCGCCCTTCGGTAGGGTAAAACCTAATACCGATGCGGCGTTGCGGGTTCGTCATACCGGCTGACCCCTCTCACTGCATGCGACTTCGTTCACCTGGAAAGAGGCACGCAGCATGGAAGTCCCCCTAATCGTCTGGATAGCGACCGTAGCCGGAATCCTGGGCCTGCTGGCCTTCGACTTCTTCTTCCACGTCCGGAAGGCCCACACCCCCAAGCTCAAAGAATCTGCAGTCTGGTCCGCGCTCTACGTGGGCATTGCCCTCCTGTTCGGAGTGGGTGTCTGGATGTTCGGCGGCTCGACGATGGGTACTGAGTACTTCGCCGGCTACGTCACAGAGAAGGCGCTCTCGGTGGACAACCTGTTCGTTTTCCTCATCATCATGGCCAGCTTCAGGGTGCCCCGCAAAGACCAGCAAAAAGTGCTGCTGTTCGGCATCGTGTTCTCGCTGATCGCCCGCACCGGGTTCATCTTCTTGGGCGCCGCGCTAATCAACAGCTTCGCCTGGGTGTTCTACATCTTCGGCCTCATCCTGCTCATCACCGCCGGCAACCTGCTCAAACCCAACGGGCACGATGAGGGGAGCGAAGGCCTCGTGGTCCGGCTCGCCCGGAAGTTCCTGCCGGCGACGGAACACTACGACGGCGACAAGCTCTTCACCATGGTGGACGGCAAGAAGGTCCTCACCCCGATGCTCCTGGTGATGGTGGCCATCGGCGGCACCGACATCCTGTTCGCCCTCGATTCCATTCCGGCGATCTTCGGCCTGACCCAGAACGTCTTTATCGTCTTCACGGCCACGGTCTTTTCACTCCTGGGCCTGCGCCAGCTGTTCTTCCTCATCGACGAACTGCTGGACCGCCTCATCTACCTTTCGTACGGCCTCGCCGCCATCCTCGGCTTCATCGGCGTCAAGCTCATCCTGCACGCGCTCCACGAGAACAACCTGCCGTTCGTCAACGACGGCGAGCACGTGAACGTCATCGAAATCAGCACCGGCACCTCCCTGGCGGTCATTCTCGGCGTCCTTCTTGTCACGATCATGGGGTCGGTCCTCAGCCCGAAGGGCAAGGCCAAGAACATGATCTCCGGCGCCAAGCGCCACGCCGCCTCGTATGTGGACCTCAACTACGAAACGGACATCGCCGAGCGCGAGGTCATCTTCAACAAGATGGTCCGCGAGGAGGCCGAACTCAAGAAGCTGCCGGAGAAGTACAAGCGGCTCATCCGCAACGAAACCGAGTTCATGAACCTGCTCCGCCAGGCCCACAAGGAGCACGACGAGGCCCTCGAACGGGCCAACGGGCGCTGATCCCGGAACGGTGCCCGGCGGCGCGGCGGCATCCTTCCCGTCATTGGGCCCGTTCCGTCAACTCCCTGAGCAGTCTGAACCCCAGCCGGTCCACCGTCACCGCTGTCGCCGACAAGAGTACGACGCCGGTCCCCGCCTGCCTGTCCAGGCCAGCCCAGGCGCGGAAACCGCCCGTTGCGCCGTTGTGCCAGGTGATGTCGCGGCCCTTCACGCGGAGGGTCATCCAGGCAGCACCGATGCGCACCGCGGGCCCCGCGAAGTTCGCCACGGGATCGAGGGCGGCCAGCCCGGGGGCCGAGCCGTCGAGGAGTGCCTGCACCAGGCGGCCCATGTCCCCGATGGAGGCACGGATGCCGCCAGCCGGGGCAAGAGCCTCCCCGGTCCACGGCTGGCGGGGACGTCCGGAGCGGCTCTTCCCGATGATGGCGTGGGGTCCCAGTTGCTCCACGGTGGCAGGCATATAGATCGAGGTCAGGCCCAAAGGCACTGCCAGGCGTTCGCGGACAAGGCTGTGGTAGCTCATCCCTGCCCCGGCCGCGACGGCGTGGCCCAGCAGCTCAAAGCCGAAATTTGAGTACCGCGGCCGGCGTGCAGACAGCTGCACGGTGCGTGCCTGCGCCAGGAGTTCCTCCAGGGCGTCGCCGTAGGGATTCGTCCCGTGCAGCAGGAAGGCGGCACTACGCCGAAACGGTCTGGCTGACTTGGGCAGCCTGGGCAGGCCCGAGGTGTGGCTGCTGACCGCGGCCAAAGGTACGCCCGCAGCAGGACAGTCCCCCAATGGCAGCACATCGCCCAGCGTGGAGTCCGGGACCAGCGCATTGCGGGCAGACGCATCCGCATACAGGAGCCCGGTGATCCCCTTGGAGACGGATCCTATTTCAAAATCGGCTTCGAGTGGCGCGCCAAGGCAGGCCACCGAAAGCTCCCCCGGCGAAACGGTGGCGGCGGCAACCAATGGTTGCCGCCGCCCTAGACCGTTCTGGAGCAGAGATCCCAGCGTCGCATCGCCGTGAATCTCCGTGTGCAGGTCAGTGCCTCCTGAGCAGGTTGCGGAGCCTGTCACCCAAGTGGGCGCCAGCGCCGTGGCTCATGCCGGTTCCTGCTCCTGTAGCCCTCGGACGGGCAGGGCGCGCAGCGCCGCCAGCGGCACCGGTCCGCCCACTAAGACGTTCTGCGGCATTCCTGATCTTGTGTCCCAAATTCATGGTGAACTCCTCAGTTCAGATTGCGGCTATTCAGTCGGTGACCGTGGATGGTCCGGTCTTTCCCGACTTTACGCGCGTCTCCGGAGCATGGCTACGGGGTTTTTCAGCCGGGCGTGTTGCCGGCCACCCATGAATGTAGGTAGCAGTAGAGGCCGTTCTCACGGCTGAGAACGGCCTCTACTGCTACCTAGTTGGGCTGGGGTATCCCGCTCACCCGCCCAGTCCTGCGGCCTCCCTTGCCAGTGCCGCGATCTGCGACCAGTCCTCGGCCTCGACAGCGCCCCTCGGCGTCAGCCAGCTGCCGCCGACGCAGGAGACATTCGGCAACTTCAGGTAGTCCGGCGCCGTGGCCAGGCTGATGCCTCCCGTGGGGCAGAACTGTACGTTCGGGACGGGCGCACCGATAGCGGCGAGGTAGGACGGGCCACCGGCGGGACCGGCCGGGAAGAACTTCATGGCGTCGAGCCCGCGTTCCGCAACGGCCATGACCTCACCCACCGTTGCCACACCGGGCAGCACCGGGACGTCCAGCGTCAGCATGTGGTCCAGCAGCGCCGGCGTGACGCCGGGGCTGACGAGGAACTGCGCACCCGCGGCCACGGCGGCGTCCGCCTGGCCGGGCGTGAGGATGGTGCCGGCGCCCAGGAGGATGTCCGGCACCTCGTTGGCGATGAGCTTCAGCGAGGTTAGGGCGCTGTCGGTCCTCAGCGTAAGTTCGATAATCCGGATGCCGCCGTCGGCCAGTGCCCTGGCGACCGGAACCGCATGCTGCGGGTCCTCAATGGTGACCACCGGAATCACCGGGGAAACATGCAGGACGTTTGTTGCGTCAGCCATGGTTGATCTCATTTCTCAGGCCGTCCAGCCCGTGGGTGTCGATGATCCGGTACCAGTGCGTGAGCAGCCCGGCGAAGCGCGCGTCCGATGCCAGTCCGGCGTCGAAGATGCTGCGGCAGCCGAGCAGTGAGGGAACAACGGTGTCGGCGCTGCGCACAGCGGGCAGGGCGGCGCGGAGTTCCTCCGCAAGGGGGTCGTTCAGTTCAGCAGCCGGCGTGGTGGCAACATGCCGCATCCAGGCCGCAACGGCGAGCGCCGCCCACCTGGGTTCGCGTCCGGCGTCGAGACTTCCCCTAACCGTGGAGAGCAGCCGCAGCCCGATCTTCTGCGAGCCGTCGCTGCCCACCTTCGCGGTGGTGTGGCCGAGCGCGGGGTTCGCGAAGCGGCCCAGCACCTGGGCGCAGTAGCCCTCGGCGTCCAGGCCGTCCGGCAGGGTGATGGTGGGCAGGACGTCCTCGTGCATCATGCGCCGGGCAGCGGTATAGAACGCGTCCTCCGCCACGGCGTCGCTGATGGTCGCCTTCTCCGCGGCCAGGCCGAGGTATGCCAGCAGCGAGTGGCTCGCGTTCAGCAGCCGCAGCTTCGCCGTTTCCCAGGCCGCAACGTCGTCGCTGAACAGGGCTCCGGCCTTCTCCCACTGCGGGCGGCCCGCGGCGAAGTCGTCCTCGATGACCCATTGCATGAATGGCTCGGCCACCACAGCGGCCTCGTCCCGCAGCCCAAGTTCACGTTCGACGGCGTCCAGGTCACCCGCCGTCGTGGCCGGCACCATCCGGTCGACCATGGTGTTCGGAAAGGTGACGTTGGCGTCCAGCCAGGCGAGCAGCGGCTCGGCTTCCTCTGCCGGCAAGGCGGCGGCGAAGGCGCGCACCAGCTTGCCGGTCAGGTCACCGTTGCCCGGCAGGTTGTCGCACGAGACAATGGTGATCAGGCCGGCACCGGTGCTGGAACGCTGCTGCAGTCCCCGGACGATCTGTCCGATCGCCGTGAGCGGCGCCCGCCCGTCCAGGTCCCCCCGGACCTCCCCATCCCCTGTGTTAAGGGTCCCTGTCCGGGGATCGATCCGGTAGCCCTTCTCTGTGACGGTGAGCGTGACGATCTTCGTGGCTTCCGCGGCAATCCGGTCCACTACTGCTTCGGGGTTGTCCCGCCCGGAGATGGCCTCGACGATGCTCGAGACCACGCGCAGCGGCGCGGCACCCTCCCCGCGTTCCGCCACGGCGAAAAGCCCGTCCTGCGGCGCGAGCTGCCGGGCCACCGTGTCCGAACGTTGTGTGACTCCGACGATCCCCCAATCAAGATCGCCGGAGGCCAGCATCGCCGCTTCTGTGAAGACGGCGGTGTGGGCACGGGCAAAAGCCCCGAGGCCGAGATGCACGATTCCGGGCTGCAGTTTTTCCCGCTGCAGCAGGGCCTGATGGCCGGCGGCTGCCAGCGAGGAGGTACTCAGGCGTGTGATGGCAGGGCTCCTTCCGTGGCTTTGCTGGCAGGCGCAGTGCCGGCGTGGGCGCGGGTCTGCGCCAAGGTGGGGATGAAGCCGGTCCCGCCTTTGCCCCCCACCACGAGCGACGCAGCGGCAGCACCGTAGCGGGCAGCCTCGGCAAGGCTGTCTCCCAGCACCAGCCGCGCGGTCAGCGTACCCACGAAGGCGTCGCCGGCCCCGGTCTGGTCCACCACGGCCGGGGCGGGAATCGCATCGATCCATGATTCCGGCGAGCCGTCCGCCAGGTCCCCGTCCAGCTGGATCCCCTCGGCCCCGCAGGTCACGGCGACGTTGGCCGCGCCCAGCGAGCGCAGCTTCGCCGCTGCCTCTTCGGGTGAGGACGTGGCCAGGAGGGCCGACGTTTCGCCGGGGAAGGACGGCGTGACCAGGAAGGCCTGCGGCGCCAGTTCGGTGAGTACCGCCGTCGCGCTCTCCACAGAAGTGAGCCGGGGCCGGAAGTTGGGGTCAAAGACGAACCGGCCGGACACCTCAGCGGCCTTGAGGACCGCGGCCCGCGAGCTTTCGGAGATGGCGCAGGCGATACCTCCTGCGATGACGGCGCCTGCCGACGAGAAGACGACGGGGTCGACGTCGTCCGGGCTCAACGTGGAGCCGACGCTGCCACTGCGGGCGTAGGAGAACTCGCGCTGCCCGTCGGGGTCGCAGTGCACCAGGTACACGCCCTGCTGGCCGGTCCTGAACTTGAGCAGTCCGGTGGAGATGCCGAGTTCAGCGATCCGGGCGGCGATCGCCTTGCCGAGGTCGTCGTCGGGCAGTACGGACAGCAGCCCCACGCGGGCGCCTGCCGCCGCGGCAGCAGCCGCGACGTTCAGCGCGTCGCCGGAGATGCCGAGCTGCGCCGGTACGCCGTGCCCGAACGCGACGTCGGTGGCCACCTCAACGAGGATCTCCCCCATCACGACGACGTTGAACGGCTGGGGCTGGGTTTCGTGCGTTGCGTTAGTCACCAGTCATGCACCGACCCGTCGAGGCGGCGGTTGATGGGCAGGTACTTGGGGTCGAACGGGAACGCGGCCGCTGCTTCCTCGTCGAACTCCACGCCGATGCCGGGGGCGTCGCCGGGGTGCATGTAGCCGTCGGTGAAGGTGTAGGAGGTCTTGAAGACTTCGTTGGCGGGGTCGCGGTGGCCCATGTACTCCTGGACGCCGAAGTTGGGGATGCTCATGTCCACGTGCAGCGCCGCGGCGAAGGACACCGGCGAAAGGTCGCCCGCGCCGTGCGAGCCCGAGCGGACGCCATAGAGGTCCGCAAGCGAGAAGATGCGGCGCAGGTGTGTGATGCCGCCGGAGTGCGAGACCGAGGTGCGGATGTAGTCGATCAGGCGTTCGGTGATCAGCTGCTGGCAATCCCAGATCGAGTTGAACACCTCACCGACGGCGATGGGCGTGGTGGTGTGCTGGCGGATCAGGCGGAACGCCGACTGGTCCTCTGCCGGCGTCGGGTCCTCAATCCAGAACGGACGGTACGGCTCCAGCGAGGCGCCCAGCCGGCCGGCCTCAATCGGCGTCAGCCGGTGGTGCACGTCGTGCAGGACGTGCACGCCGTAGCCGAACTGCTCCCGCACGTGCGCCATCATCTTCGGCGCGAAGTCCAGGTAGGCCGTGGTCTCCCACAGGTCCTCCTGGGGGATGTTGCCGCTCGCGGGCTCGTAGGTCTTGCCGTCCACCGGCGCGATGCCGTACGTCTTCTCCAGCCCCGGCACCGCGGCCTGCGCCCGGATGGCCTTGTAGCCGAGGTCAAGGTGGTGCTGGAAGTCGGCGCTCAGGTCCTCCAACGAGGAGCCGCTGGCGTGGCCGTAGACCATGACGCCCTCGCGTGCCGCACCGCCCAGCAGCTCGTACACCGGCATGCCGGCAGCCTTGCCCTTGATGTCCCAGAGTGCGACGTCGATCGCGGCGATCGCGGTCATGGTCACCGGCCCGCGGCGCCAGTAGGCGCCCTTGTAGAAGTACTGCCACGTGTCCTCGATGCGGCGGGCGTCGCGGCCGATCAGCAGCGGGCAGAGGTGCTCGGACAGGTAAGACGCCACGGCCAGTTCACGGCCGTTGAGCGTGGCGTCGCCGATGCCGGTGATGCCGTCCTCGGTTTCGATAACGAGGGTGACGTAGTTCCGTCCGGGCGACGAAACCACTACCCGTGCGTCGGTGATCTTCACTGGTTGGTCCTTCAAAGTGTGTGTGCGGTTTGCAAGTAGGTAGCAGCAGGCGTCGTTCTCAGCTCTCAGAACGACGTCTGCTGCTACTTAGTGGGGTGGGTAGTTGGGTGGCGGGCACGCGGTTAGCGCAGGCCGCTCAACTGGGGGCGGATGTACGGTGCGCGGCGCCAACGCTCCGGTCGGTGGATGCCTCAGAGTCCAATGCCCAGTCCGCGTACTCCTTGCCTCCGAGCCTGCCGGGGGCGGTTTCAGGAAGGAACGCCAGGCAGACGACGCTGACCAGGATCAGCGCTGAGACATAGATTGCGACACCCGCCACCGACCCGCCGCCTGCTGCCAGCAGAGCCGTGGCAACAACAGTGAAAGGACCGCTGGCAATCATGGCACCGAACTGCCACACGACGGAGACGCCGGTGTAGCGGCCGCGAACGGGGAAGAGTTCGGGGTAGTAGGAAGCCTGGGGGGCGTAGGTACCGGCATGTCCCAAAGCCAGGCCGGCAATGAGGATAGCGATGATGGGGAGCGCATCGCCGCTTGCAATGGCGCTGAAGGCAGGCCAGATCAGGAAGAGATTCAGCACGGCGACGCTCAGGAAGATCTTCTTCCGCCCGAACCGGTCGGTCAGGTGCCCCCAGACGGGGATCATGATCAGCTCGGCGACAATGGCGATGATGATGGCCTGAAGGACAAAGGCCGAGTCATTTCCGAGGTGCTTGGAGTACGCGACGAGGAACACTGTATAGAAGGGGAAGACTGCGGCTTCGACGAACTTCGAGCCCATGCCCAGAAACACTTCGCGGCGGCTGTTCTTGAAGATGACCTTCATCGGTGCTTGCTGGGAGGCGGCGTTTTCCTTGACCGCTTTGAATGTCTCTGATTCGTCGACGCGAAGCCGGATGTACAGGCCCACCGCCACAACCAGGATGCTCAGGAGGAACGGAACACGCCAGCCCCACAGCAGGAACTGTTCTTCTGACAGATGTGTGGTGAGGAAGGCAAATAGTGCCGAGGGAACCAGGTATGCTGCGGGAGAACCGAGCTGGACCAGGCTGGCGAAGAAGCCCCTGCGGTTTGGTGGAGCAGCTTCAGCTGTGAGCAACACAGCGCCGCCCTGCTCGCCACCGACACCAAACCCCTGCAGAAGGCGTACAAAGACCAGAATTACTGCTGCCCACAGACCAATGGTTTCGTAAGTCGGCAGAAGACCGATCGCAAACGTTCCGAGGCCCGTGATGAGCAACGTGTAGACAAGGGCCTTCTTCCGCCCGATCCGGTCTCCAACGATGCCCCAGACGATCCCGCCCAAGGGCCGGGCGAAGAATCCGACGGCGTAGGTAGAAAAGGCAGCAAGAGTGCCAAGCAGGGGGTCAATCTCAGGAAAGAAGATCTTGTTGAAGACCAGTGCGGAAGCCGTTCCATAGATAAAGAAGTCGTAGTACTCCGCCATCGTCCCGATGAAGGACGCGGCGGCTGTGCGCCGGACCTTCTTCAGGTCGTGCGACGGTGGTGCGATGCTCTCAGTCATCAATTGCTCCTTTGCAGGCGATGAAAAGGGTTGTTTCGAGTGGGGTAGTGGTGAGCGAAGGGGCCGCCCTCCAGGAGTAGCAACAGTGAGCACACTGAGGTTTTCGGCCGCTTTTCTAGCTACCATACAAGCACTACCATTCTAGTTTGTCAACGGTAGTTAGACTGGATGCATGGCAAGCGGCAAACTCGAAAAAGGGCGACCACCACGGCTCTCCGTGCGTGACCAGACCTTGGAAACTCTTCGGCGAAGGATCATCTCCCTGCAGCTCCCGCCGGGTGAGCCGTTGTCTGAGAATGAGCTCGCCCAGGAACTGGGCGTCAGCCGCACCCCAGTGCGCGAAAGCCTCATCCTGCTGCGGGAGGAAGGCCTGGTTCAGGTGTTCCCGCAGATCGGCTCGTTCGTGTCACTGGTGGACCTGGGGCGAGTGGCCGAAGCGCAGTTCGTCAGGGAGGCGATTGAATGCGCGTCCCTGAGTGACCTCGCCGTAGATGCCGCGGGAATCGCCGGGCTGCGGGACATTCTGGCTAGCCAGCGCGACGCCGAAGTCAAGGGCGACGTTGAGGACTTCTTCCGGCTGGACGAGGACTTCCACCGTGAACTCCTGCGACTCGCGGGTCATGAATCGGCATGGACGGCCGTGAACTCTGCCAAGGCACACCTGGACAGGGCCCGGCGGCTGAGCCTCATCGACACCCGTCCGGTCTCCACCCTCATTGAGCAGCACACGGCGGTGGTGGACGCGTTGGAAGCCGACGATCTCACTGACGCAGATAATTCCCTGCGCGAGCACCTGCGAGGCGTCTTCGAGGACGTGAAAAGGATTCAAGCTTCAGCCCCGGACCTGTTCTCGGACGGCACGGCTTCGCGTCCGGTCCGGCGGAGCATCGCGCGGCTGTCTTAGGACTGCCGCTGGTTGAGCTTGCCGAAACCCTTGATCTCGACAAGATCGATCAGCGGGTTTCGATTACGGCTGTAGCTCGATCAGCGTGTTTCGATCAGCGGCAGCTACGGCGCCGCGGTTTCGGAGGCGTCCTGCTGGCCCGGCTCTTGATGCCCCTGGTCCTGCTTGACCAGCGCGGCCTCTAGGTTGATCTTCACCTTGTCGCTGACCAGGAACCCGCCGGTCTCCAGTGCCGCGTTCCAGGTCAGGCCGAATTCCTTGCGGCTGATTTCCGTCTCCGCTGAGAAGCCGGCCCTGGTCGCGCCGAAGGGATCCACAGCCACGCCCGTAAACTCGACTTCCAGCTCAACCGGCTTGGTAATCCCGCGAATAGTGAGATCGCCCGTGAGAGTGTAGTCCTCGCCGTCGCCCTCCACGCCGGTGGCCCGGAAGGTCATCTCGGGGAAGCTCTCCACATCGAAGAAGTCCGCTCCCCGCACGTGGGCGTCGCGGTTTGGCTCACCTGAATCGAAGCTGGCGGTCTTCACCGTGGCGTGCAGCGAAGAGTCCTTAAGCGAGTCGCGGACATGTGCCGTTGCAGAAGCATCCGTGAAGCGGCCGCGCACCTTGCTGATGCCTGCGTGCCGAACAGTAAAACCTATGTCGCTGTGGGACATATCCAAGGTCCAAATGCCCGGGGTCAGGCCTGCGGGAAGCGTCATCGCGTATCTCCTCAAGGTGAAAATGCCAGCGGATGGGTGCGCTTTCCACACTTGTTCAGCCCGCCTTTGAAGTCAAGGATCCCCGGCTCCCCTTCCGTCTCGAACCGGCTTTTACGGCCCTCCGAATTCATTGTGTGGAGAATCGAAAAATGATTCTAAGGACTGCCTAAAAGCTCCTAGCCAATTCTCAGGGAACGGCCTTATTCTGATGCCAGGCCCGCCGCGTCCCCCAGCTGCGGTGGTCCTGCCGCTAGGAAGGGCCCCGCACTCCGTGAGGATGTACGAGGCCCTTCTGCGTGTGCGGTCCAGGCTCCGCAAGCTGCCCGCGCCGCAACATACCCCTGCTTGTGGTTCACCCTCCCCGGTCCCAGCGGCCTCCGCCGGTAGGCTCGACGGACGCAAAAACCACACGCCATAGGGGCATAACGAGTTTGAATAAAGCACCATCACTGCCGGACCGCCGGACGACAAGCGCCAACTGGATAAAAGGCGGCGTTGCCGCTGCGGTCATCCTGGCGAGCACTGCGTGCGGCGGGTCAATCAGTGCGACGCAACAGCCGCCGTCGGACGTCCAACCGGGCGGGACCGGACAAGGGTTCAGCCGGACAGAGGCCCTTGCCGCGAAGGACCTCCTCGCAACCCTGCCCGTCAAGGGCCGCGCCCCGAAAACCGGCTACGACCGCACGGAGTTCGGCCCGGCATGGGCGGACACCGACAACAACGGCTGCGACACCCGCAACGACATCCTCGCGCGTGACCTCACCGCGACAACCACCAAGCCCGGCACCAGGAACTGCGTGATCCTCACGGGCAGGCTGGCCGACCCGTACACCGCTACCACCATCTCCTTCCGGCGCGGCGCCGACACCAGCAGCGAGGTACAGATCGACCACGTCGTCGCGCTCAGCGACGCCTGGCAGAAGGGCGCCCAGCAGCTGACCAAGGCGCGGCGCACCGCCTTCGCCAACGATCCCCGGAACCTCCTCGCGGTCTCCGGCCCCGCCAACCAGAAAAAGGGCGACGGCGACGCCGCCACCTGGCTGCCCGGCAATAAGGCCTACCGCTGTGCGTACGTCGCGCGGCAGATTTCGGTCAAGTCGGCTTACAAGCTTTGGATCACGCGCGCCGAGCACACCGCTATGAGCACCGTACTGGCCGCCTGCGGCGGAACTTCGCGCTAGGACGCCGGGCCGCCAGGTCGCCGGGCTCGGTCAGCCTGCCAGCCCACTTAGGCCTACTCCGGCATTTCCGGTTGCTCGCCGCCGTACGGGTAGTCGTCCTCGTCGCCGCCCGGGGTTCCCGCTGCCTGTTCGAGAGCATCCGCTTCCGCAGCCCGCTCTGCCGGAAGATCAGGGGCCGCATCGGGCAGGGGCGTGGCCACCAGCGGGGTCCGCTGCTCTAGCACGTCCGCTTCCGACGCGTCCTCGGGCAAGGGACTGAACTCGTCGCCTCCCGCGTCGGGGATGGCTGACAGCCGCTGCTCGACGGCATCAGCTTCAGGTACTTCCAACGGGGTTTCTTCGGGCTGGTTGCTCATCGCTGGCCTCGGTTCTGGCTGGATGTTCGTGATGCAACAATTCTCCCCACCAGTCCCTCGTCGGTAAACAGCAACGGCGTGGGTAAACAGCGACGGGGTGGGTCAACAGCGACGCGGGATCAAACACACGGCCCTCGGCGCACCGCTGCCTGCCGGCAGACGGCCAACGGTTTCCGATGCGGCCTGACCCCGCGCCCTGTCAGACTTCTCCTAACTCAGGTAGCCGTTCGGGTTCAGCACGTACTTCGTGGCGGCGCCGGCGTCGAATTCGGCGTAGCCCTGGGGCGCCTCATCCAGAGTGATGGGCTTCGCGTTGACGTTCTTGGCGATGCTCACCCTGTCATGCAGGATGGCCATCATCAGCTGCCGGTTGTACTTCATCACCGGACACTGCCCTGTGGTGAAGCTCAGCGACTTGGCCCAGCCGGTCCCCAGGCTCAGGCTCAGGGACCCCGTCTTCGCGGCCTCGTCAATGCCGCCCGGATCGCCCGTCACATAGAGCCCGGGGATGCCGAGCGCGCCACCCGCAGCAGTGATCTGCATCAGCGAATTCAGCACCGTCGCCGGGGCCTCCTTCGCACCGGCGCCGTGAGCCCTCGCTTCGAAGCCCACCGCATCCACGCCGCAGTCCACCTCCGGAACACCCAGGATCTGCTCGATCTGCTCCGCCGGCCCGCCCTTGGAGAGGTCAACGGTTTCGCATCCGAAGCTGCGGGCCTGCGTCAGCCGGTCGGCATTGAGGTCACCGACAATTACGACGGCGGCACCCAGCAATTGGGCGCTGGTCGCCGCTGCCAGGCCAACAGGACCGGCGCCCGCGACATACACGGTGGAGCCCACGCCTACACCTGCGCTGACAGCACCGTGGAAACCCGTCGGGAAAATGTCCGACAGCATGGCCAGGTCCAGGATCTTCTCCATGGCCTGGTCCTTGTCCGGGAATTTCAGCAGGTTCCAGTCAGCGTATGGCACCAGCACATAGTTGGCCTGGCCGCCCACCCAGCCGCCCATGTCCACATACCCGTAGGCGCTGCCCGGGCGGTCCGGGTTAACGTTCAGGCAGATGCCCGTCTTGCGCTCCTTGCAGTTCCGGCACCGCCCGCAGGCGATGTTGAACGGCACCGAGCAGACGTCGCCCACCTTGATGAATTCCACGTCCGGACCCACCTCCACCACCTCGCCGGTGATCTCGTGGCCCAGCACGAGGTCCGGCGGTGCAGTGGTCCGTCCGCGCACCATGTGCTGGTCAGATCCGCAAATGTTTGTGGCGACCGTCCTGAGGATCACACCGTGGGGCACCTTCCGCCCCACGTTGGCCGGGTTAACGCCCGGTCCGTCCTTTAGCTCGAAAGTGGGGTAATCAATATCTATGACCTCCACCTTGCCGGGTGCCTTGTAGGCAACGGCTTTGTTCCCTTCCATCTCTTCCTCCTGGCGTCACGGACCCTCACCGATGAGGGCCGGTTGTGATTCGTGAAGTGCTGCGATGCTCCCTCCGGGCCGGAACAGGCGGCAGGCCGAACGGCGTCGTCGGTGCACGGTAGTGGAGGGTGCCGCCAGTCTAGAACGGCCATGGCGGTGAGGTCTATAACGCTCCGTTACCTTCTTTTCGCTCACTTTGGGCCCTGCTCAGTCCTTTCCGGGAGCACCTGCTTCTTTGTCACAGCCTCTTGCTAGATTCGACTTAGCGCACCGGGAACCCTCCCGGCGTGAGGTTGCCGATGGGGAGGCCCCATGTTCCTGCTCGATCCACTGACGCCCGGGGCGCCCCGTGACCTGGTGTTCTCAGCCAGCGATCTCGTTACGGCCAGTGAGTGCGAATACCGCACCCTCCGCATCCTCGACGAGAAGCTGGGGCGCTCCCCCAAAGCCGACTTCCCGCCCGACGAGATGCAGACCCGCGCCGGCAAACTCGGCGACGTCCACGAACACAAGGTCCTGGACACCCTCATCGCCCGGTACGGCACCTGGGATGCGGCGCGCGGTACCGGCGTTTACAGCGTTGACCGCGGAACCACCGACCGTAGTGCCCTGGCCGACAAGCATCAGGAGACTGCCGCCGCTCTCCGATCCGGTGCCGACGTCGTCTTCCAAGCCACCTTCTTCGACGGCGAATTCCTCGGCTACGCGGACTTCCTGGTGAAGGAACCCGCAGAGGCGTCGGGCACTGGCAATGCAGTTGACGGTTCAGCCGGCAGGGCAACTGACGCTACCCCACCCCGGTACGCGGTCTGGGACACGAAGCTGGCGCGGCACGCGAAGGTGGGCGCCTTGCTGCAGCTCGCCGCTTATGGGGACCAGCTCATCAAACTGGGACTCGATCCTGCTCCCCGTGTCACGCTGGTGCTGGGCAACCTCGAACACAGCATCCACTCCCTCACCGATCTCCTGCCGGTATTCCGCGAGCGCCGCGACCGATTCCGTGAACTCACTGCGGCCCACCGGGCCTCTGAAGCCCCCATCCAGTGGCAGCAGCCCGGGACCGCGCACTGTGGAAGGTGCGACTACTGCGCCGAACAGGTGTCCGCACACCGCGACCTGCTGATGGTCGGCGGCATGAACCTCGTCCAGCGGAAAAAACTCATCGCCGACGGCATCACCACCATCGATGCCCTTGCAGAACTCCCCGAGGACAAGGCAACAGGTTCATGGCGCCGGCTGCGCGACCAGGCTCGCATGCAGACCGGCCGCGAAGCCCCGGACGGCTCCCGGACGTTCCTCAAGGACGGCGAGGAGCACACCGTCACCTACAAGGTGCTGGCCGAAAACGCTTTGGCCAGCATCCCCGCTCCCAGCGACGGCGATATCTTCTTCGACTTTGAGGGTGATCCGCTGTGGCAGGATCCTGCAGGCGGGCAATGGGGGCTGGAGTACCTCTTCGGTGTGATCGAGGCCCCGCTGCCCGGGGATGCGCCCGGCGCCAGTCCGGTCTTCCGGCCCTTCTGGGCGCACTCCCTGGCGGGTGAACGCCAGGCCTTCCTGGACTTCCTTGCCTATGTGGAGGAACGCCGGAAACGGTATCCGGACATGCACGTCTACCACTACGCCGCGTACGAGAAGACAGCGCTCAGGAAGCTGTCGCTGCGGCATGTAGCCGGCGAGGACATCGTCGATTCCTGGCTTCGTGAAGGCTTGCTCGTGGATCTCTACGCCACCGTGCGGCACTCCCTGCGGATCTCCGAGGCCTCCTACTCCATCAAGAAACTCGAGCCCCTGTACATGGGCGACAACCTGCGGTCCGGAGACGTCAAGGACGCCGGAGCCTCCGTGGTGGCCTACGCTGCCTACTGCACCGCGCGCGACGGCGGACCCGAAACCCAGGCTGAGGCCGCCGCCATCCTCGCGTCCATCTCCGACTACAACGAGTACGACTGCCTCTCCACCCTGCGCCTGCGGGACTGGCTGCTGCAGCTTGGCCACGATGCGCCCGCCGTGGGGAATGCACGGGTTCCAGCCGCCGGGTACGAGCAGGAAAGCGCAAGCACCAGCACCAGCGCCGTCGTGGAGGCTGTGCCGGAGCTGCAGGACGAAGCACTGCCCGAGGAAGCGGCGTTGCGCGGCTACCTCGGGTCCCTCCCCGACAACCGCGCCCTGACCATGGACGAGCAGGCCGTGGCCATGGTCGCGGCGGCCACCGGCTACCACCGCCGGGAAGCCAAACAGTTCTGGTGGGAGCATTTCGACCGTCTGGAGTCCGAAGTGGACCACTGGTCGCACCAGCGCAACGTCTTCGTGGTCGAGGAAGCCGCAGTGGTGTCCGATTGGGCGCCGCCGACGTCCCGCGCGCGCACCGAGTCCCGGACGCTGCGCCTGACCGGCACCATGAGCGAGGGCTCGGAATTCCGGACAGGCTCCACCTGGTTCCGGATGTTGGAAGATCCCCTGCCTGAGGGGCTTGGAGAGGTCGACGGCGGGCGGACCCCGCGGCCGGAGCGAAGCGGCTCAGCCCTGCACCCCGATGCGAAGGAGTCAGTGTCCCGCGACGGCATCTTCGGGACCCTCATCGAGGCCGTCGAAGACCATCCCGACCAGCCCGGCAAGTCGATCATCACCATCACCGAGAAGTCCACCGGCAAGGTGCCACCGTACGAGCAGCTGCCCATGGCGCTCACCTCAGACCGCCCCATCCCCACAGCCAACATCGAAGCGGCGATTGCTGAACTCGCGCAGCTCGTCGGGTCCACGTTGCCCGATCTGCCGAAGCACGCCGGCCTTGATGTACTGCGCCGCGTACCTCCGCGGCTGACCTCGGGGGCGTCACTTCCGACGGTCACCCATAACGAGTCTGGAGCCGCCGACTACATCTCGGCCATCACCGATGCCGTCGAGGATCTGGACCGGTCGTATGTGGCGGTCCAGGGGCCTCCCGGCACGGGGAAGACCTATGTGGGTTCCCACGTCATCGCCCGGCTGGTGCAGCGCGGCTGGAAGGTCGGCGTCGTGGCCCAGTCGCATTCCGTGGTCGAGAACATGCTCTGCACCGCCATCAAAACGGCAGGAGTAGACCCAGCGGTGGTGGCAAAGGACGTCAAGGCCCCTCGCACCAGTGCCGATGTCCCGTGGGAGCTCACGACGGACAATGACGTGGCGCGCATCCTTGCGGCGGGCGGAGGCTGCCTGGTCGGCGGAACGGCCTGGACCATGACAGGCAAGTGCGTCCCTCCCGGCGCACTCGACCTGCTCGTCATCGACGAGGCCGGGCAGTACTCGCTGGCCAACACACTGGCGGTTGCCCGGGCCGCCAAGCGTCTGCTGCTGCTGGGCGACCCTCAGCAGCTCCCGCAGGTCACGCAGGGATCGCACCCCGAACCCGTCGATGAGTCAGCCCTCGGCTGGCTGTCCGACGGCCACGCCACCATGCCTGCGGAGCTCGGTTACTTCCTCGCAGACTCCTGGCGGATGCATCCAGCGCTTTGCCAGGCGGTCTCGGTGCTGAGCTACGACGGCAGGCTCCAGTCAGCCTCCGCAGCATCGCACCGGTACCTGGACGGCGTTCCGGCAGGAGTGGAAACCGTCCTTGTGGAACACAGCGGCAACACTACGAGCTCCAAGGAGGAGGCCGCGAAGGTCATCCAGCTGGCCCGCGAGCACATCGGGCTGAAATGGACTGCGGGCAAGGATGAACCCGTCAGGAGGCTCGAGGCGACGGACATTCTGGTGGTCGCTGCCTACAACGCCCAGGTGCAGGTTATCCGGCATGCCCTCGACCGGGAGGGACTCTCCGGGGTGAGGGTGGGAACGGTGGACAAATTCCAGGGCCAGGAAGCTCCGGTGGTGCTCGTATCCATGGCCTGCTCGGCCATTGCCGAAGCACCCCGTGGTGCAGAGTTCCTGCTCAACCGGAACCGCCTCAATGTGGCGGTCTCACGGGGCCAGTGGCGGGCAGTGATAGTCCGCTCCCCGGAACTGACCAACTACATGCCCCGCAAGCCATCAGCCTTGGAGGAACTGGGCGCGTTCATCGGGCTCAGTCCGCGCCGCCCGCTGCAGGTATGAGGGTGCTGCAGGTCGGACGGCGCTGCAGGGGTGACGGCGCCGGAAGAATCAGGACCCTCACATGACCACGTCGAAGCTGCTGAACTTCCCCTCAGCCTGTGACATCTCCTCATCAACGTGGGATACACGCCCTGGCGCCTCGTCGGATCCCAGCCAGCGCCGGAACTCCACAATGACCGGCTGCGGGCCCTCCGCCACGACGGCGACCGAGCCGTCGTCGTCATTTCTGACGGAACCGGTAATCCCCAACTCGTCAGCCTTGCGGGCGGTCCAGTAGCGGAAGCCGACGCCCTGGACCATGCCGGTCACGCGTGCTGTGAGGCGGACGCTGTCTGCTTCGGGCGCATTCGACTCAGTCATGGCTCTAATGTAGCGCCGGGCCAGACAGTCCGGAGCTACTTGCTTGCGGGCCGCAGGGACGTGATCATCTGACGGACGTTCTTGTACTCGGTGGTCTCCTTGTATGCCTCCGGCGTGTCCACATGCGGCTCATTCCCCGGGGATGTGTCGAAGGGGTTGTAGGCGCCTCCAAACATCGCCCCGCTGGGCGGCCAGCCGAAGAAGTGGGCGATGGGGCATGCCGTCGGTCCGGTTGGTTCCGGCGCCGCAGTGATGCCGTAGGCAAAGACAGAAGACTTCATGGGATCAGCCACGTCAGGATCGGTGCGGGATTCGAAGGTGAACCGGGGCGTTTGGCCGTTCTGCGCCAGCGCGGGCAGCGGCTGGGAGTCGAGGACGCCGTACGGCGTCTTCTTGGTGCATTCGGCGCCGGTCACCATGTTGGTACGCAGGGTTGCCATGGACTTGCCGTCGGGCTTGGACACTTCCACGAAGACACCGCCGCCTTGGGGCGTCTGCCCGGCGGGATCCTTGATGGTCCAGTCAGCCGGATAGTCGAAGGCCAGCGACCCGTCCCTGGCGGTGAACGTCTTCCAGCCTTCGGCAGGCGGAGCGGCGGTGCCCGTGGCGGGCGCGGCTGTCGTTGGGGTGGTCTCCGTGGCAGTCGCCGTCGCGTCGGCTGAGGTGGTGGCGGTCGCCGTCGCGGTCCCGGCGGGAGAGCCGGTGGCTGGTGCAGAGCCGGGTGAACCGCAGGAGGCAAGCGTCATTGCGAGGCATACCGCGGAAAAAGCAGTCAGTGCGGATGATGCTGGTCGGCGCATCAAACCCTCCCTCCAAGATTGAAAAAGACGGTGGACTAAGAGTGCCCTACACCACCTTGGAAAGTCCTTGGAGGAGCCCTAACTGCGATCAAATCGTTGCTTTCGAGCCCGTTCCAGCTGATCTCAACGCCCGGGGAACAGCGAAGCCCCGCTGCCGCGGTTGCGGCAGCGGGGCTTCCCGGCGGGACGCTGCCCGCAGGCAGCAGCAGCACCGACTAGTTGACTGTGATGTCCCTGGTGCGGTGATCGTAGCGGATGGTGAGGCGGCCGCCGTCGTGGTGCAGTTCGTGGTTGGGACCATCGAACGCGCCGTACGCGCCGTAGTTCTCTTCCCAGGACCGGTTCAGGGCGATCTTGAAGGTGTAGTAACCGGCCGGAATGTCGGCGGTCAGCTTCCACAGCTGGTCGATGGCGTCCAGCTGCATCTGCGCCTCGTCGTACTGCGGGGCCCAGTTTTCCGGCGCACCGAGCAGGGTGTTGAAGTCGCCCGCAACAGCCACTGCTTCCGGCTGGGGGAAGGTTTCGACGGCGGGAGCTTCCGTTTCGGAGGCAGCCTCGTCCTTCTTGCCGAGCACCGCGTTGGCAACCGGGGCCACCGCATCTTCGATCAGCTTGGCGGCCTTGTCCACGACCTTCGCTGCCTTGGACGGAGCCTTCTCGGCCTTTTCAGCCTTGGGTGCCTTCTTAGCCGCGGCAGCCTTCTTTTCTGCAGACTGGGCGGGGACGGCGACCGGAAGGGGCGTGTCGGCAGGAACCGGAGTTCCGGCGTCGAGCGCGGCTGCAAAGCTTGCGGCATCCGGGAAAGCTACGGTGGCACGCAGGCCGTCTTCGGTGATGATCCAGCCAGAGCGGCCCTTGACCAGCCAGCCGGCCTTTACGAGCTTGGCCGTGGCAGTGGTGAGCGACTTGTGGCCGCGGGGAATGCCGCCGCTGAGGAGCTCAGCTTCGTAGGCGTTCAGCGGAACCCGCACGAGCGCTTCTGCCAGCACCTCGCCGGCATTCTGCGACTCACCAGTCAACACCCCCTCTGCCAGAACGTCCAGCACGGCCTTAAGCCGGAAGTTGGTGTTTTCTGCGGCAGTCTTGCGCATGGTTCCCCTCATAGAGCGATTGTTCCCTCAGTAGTTTGCCGTGCGGAGGTTAATTCTGACGACTTGAAATCGTTAATTCTGCGTGTCGCGGCCGACTATGACGCGGATTACACGCGAAATGAGCTTCAAGTCTCGGATTGGCAGGCCAGGAGCAGTGCCGCTCACCAGCGCCCAGCGAGGCCCTCATTTCCCGCTCTCCACGATAGGAAGTAGGCTTACCATGTAGGCCCGAACCGGGGAATGCATTGGAAAGGATGAACCATGAGCGACGAAAACAACCGCGAAGACGGCTTCATAGTTCCGGACCCGTCAAAGGTCCGCGAGGACATCCCGGGTGATGCCGGCGACGAAGCCAACGTGATCCGCTTCAGCGAAGAGCAGGCCCTCATCGAGGAACAGTCGCACGGCATCCGGCCCGAGCGCTACGACATCCCCTCCGGCGGACCCACCATGGCCGAAGCGCGCGGAAACATGGACCTCTCTGACGACACCGGCGAAGCCGCCTCCAGCGACAGCAGCGACGACGGGCTCCACGGCGGCGCCGAGCAGTAGGCCCGCGCGAACGTACACTTGAGGCCCCGCGGTCCCGCGCGAACGTACACTTGCGGCCCCGCGCCGGGCGGCGAGTTCGCGCCCGGGCGGCGGCCGGCCTACTGGCGGTAGCCCTCCACTTCGTTGGCGGGGCGCACCTCAGCGTCCTCCGGATCATCGCCGGCCTTGGCCTTGGCCCGGCGCTGGCGCAGCAGGTCCCAGCACTGGTCCAGGGCCTCTTCCACGTGACGCAGCCTCGCCTGGCGGTCCTCCTGCTCGGGCGCGGCGCCGGCTTCTCCATCCCCCGGCCCACGAAGCCGGTGCTCTTCATCCACGAGCGCTTGGATTCGCTGCAGAATGTCCTGGTTGTCCATGGTGTGCACTCCTCGCATTGTGCGTGACGCGGCCGGCATTGGCCCTGCGCCTCGAGCCTAGTAAGGCCAAGGCACCTGCGGAAGAGCCCGGCAGGGTTCGGCGCAGCTTGCAGCGGAGCGCCTCTGGCCACCGGCGGGACTGCTGGTTACGCTAGACCATAAGCATGCTTAGCATTGTGCTGGGAGCTTGTTCATGACTATGAACCTGTCCGTGTTCAACCCCCTATCAGGAGGAGCACCATGACCGATCAGTACACTTTCAAGAATCCAGTCACCGCCTACGAGCACATCGAGCCGCCCAAGCAGCACCAGCCCGAGCCCGGTCTCGACGCGGAGCTGATCCCCAAGGCAGACCTGGGCGAAGACAGCTATCGCGGAACCGGACGCCTGGAGGGCCGCAAGGCAATCATCACGGGAGCGGACTCGGGCATCGGGGCCGCCACGGCGATTGCGTTCGCACGCGAGGGGGCCGACGTCGTCCTCTCCTACCTCCCCGAAGAGGAAGAGGATGCAGCAAGGATCGCTAATCTGATTGAGAAGGCCGGGCGGAAAGCCGTAAAGGTTCCCGGCGATCTCAAGGACTCGGACACCTGCCGCGAACTTGTAGACACCGCACTCCGGGAGCTTGGCGGCCTGGACATCCTGGTCAACAACGCAGGCAAGCAGGTGGCGCAGGAGGACATCGGCGAGATCACGGACGAACAGTTCGACCACACGCTCAAAACCAACGTCTATGCGATGTTCTGGCTGACCAAGGCCGCGGTGCCGCACCTTCCGGCGGGCTCGGCCATCATCAATACGACGTCGGTCCAGGCCTACAACCCGTCGCCCACCCTCCTGGACTACGCCACGACGAAGGCCAGCATCAACAACTTCACCAAGGGCCTGGCCCAGCAGCTGGCTCCCAAGGGCATCCGGGTCAACGCTGTTGCTCCCGGCCCGATCTGGACTCCGCTGCAGGTCAGCAGCGGCCAGCCGAAGGAAGCCCTGCCCGAGTTCGGCAAGAACACTCCCCTGGGCCGGGCCGGGCAGCCTGCAGAACTCGCGCCGGCGTATGTGTTCCTCGCGTCGGCGGAGTCGAGCTTCGTCATCGGGGAAACGCTCAACGTTAACGGCGGCAGCCCTACTCCGTAGCTGTTTTCACGGCCCCCAACAATCCTTATAGTCCTGGTAAAGGCCGCATTTTTGCACCGCTTTGGACTTGGGTACAGCCGCCGGTCCAGGAAAGGCCGCACAACCGTGCGGCCGACCCGGGTCCGGCGGCGGCCCGGCCTTTGAAAGCGGAGCAGAAATGCGGCGCTAAACCAGCAGATCGGCTCCTTGCCATAGAAAGGAACTTTCATGACGGGCAATACCGAGGGCAGCGAAGGCACAACCTCCCCCACTTCAACCAGCCCCGCCCACGATGAAGAAGCCAGCGACCACGAACTTGCCCAGTGGAGCCGGCGGCTGACCCAGGCGCTGCAGATCCTGGATCTCAACGTCGACCGGCAGCTGGTTGCCCGCTTGGCGCAGGAATCCGCGCGGGCCGTGAACCCGTCCGCCGCCCCAATCAGCGCGCTGCTGGTGGGTTACGCCGCCGGACTGGCTGCCCAGAACGGGGAAGGCACACCGAACGAAGCCGTCCAGTCCGCCGCCCAGACAGCTCTGCAGCTTTGCGAGCACGGAATCGACGGCGGCCCCGACAGCGCGGGCTGGACCACCACCGCGCAGTGACGTCAGCAAGCAGCTACGTCAGCAGGCAGTAACGGCGTAGCGGCGCCGCAAGCAGGGAGGCCCGGCCGCCGCCGCACCCATGGCCTTACACCGCGCTCGGTTCCAGCCTCACGATCACCGCTTTCGACGCCGGCGTGTTGCTGCCCTCCGCCACACTGTCCAGTGGAACGAGCACGTTGGATTCGGGATAGTACGTGGCCGCGCAGCCCTGGGCCGTGGGATAGGACACCACGCGCAGCTTCCGCATCACCCGCTCCACGTTGTCGTCGTACACCCCATGCAGGTCGACGAGCTGGCCGTCGCTCAGACCGAGTTCAGCAATGTCCTCGGGGCTGATAAAGACAACCTCCCGCCCCTTCTTGATGCCGCGGTACCGGTCGTTGTAGCCGTAGATGGTGGTGTTGAACTGGTCATGGGAGCGCACGGACTGCAGGATCAGGGTTCCCGCCGGCCGCTCGATGTGCTCGAGGTGGTTGACCGTCAGTATCGCCTTCCCGGTCGGGGTGCGGAAGGTTCGCGAGTCCCTCGGGCCGTTGGGCAGGACAAAGCCGCCCTCCTGCCGGATCTTGTCGTTGTAGTTTTCGCAGCCTGCCACCACATGGGAAATATGCTCACGGATGAGGTCGTAGTTCTTTTCGAAGCCCTCCCAGTCCGCGCTCGTCTTACCGGCCACGGTCTCCCGCGCCAGGCGGCAGACGATCGCCACCTCGGACAGCAGGTTCGGCGCCACCGGCTTCACCTTCCCGTGGGAGGCATGAACGGCGCACACGGTGTCCTCGACGGAGACAAACTGCGGCCCGGACGCCTGCATGTCGATCTCGGTCCGTCCCATGGTGGGCAGGATGAGAGCCTCCTTCCCCGTCACCGTGTGGGAGCGGTTGAGCTTGGTGGAGATCTGCACCGTCAGGTCCGTGTTTTCCATGGCCGCCTCGGCGGCGTGCGTGTCTGAAATGGCGGCCACCAGGTTGCCTCCCAGGGCGACGAAAACCTTGATCTCGCCATCGCGCATCTTCCGGATGCTTTCGACGGCGTCCGCGCCCGGCTCGCGGGGCGGGTCGAAGTCGAACTCCTTGCCGAGCGCGTCCATAAAGGCAGGAGGCATTTGCTCCCAGATGCCCATCGTGCGGTCACCCTGGACGTTGCTATGGCCGCGGATGGGCGAGGCGCCGGCACCGGGCTTGCCAATGTTGCCGCGCAGCAACAGCAGATTGATGATCTCCTTGATCGTGGCGACGGCTTTCTTGTGCTGCGTGATACCCATGGCCCAGGTGATGATGACCCGGTCCGCCTTCAGGTAGCGCGCCGCCAGCTCGTCGATCTCCTCGGTGCGAAGGCCGGTCGCTTCCCGGACGGTCTCATCGTCCAGGTCCGCCAGATGGGCTCGGAGCTCCTCCAGGCCCTGGCAGTGTTCTTCAAGGAACTCGTGGTCCAGCACTGTCCCGGGGTTCTTCGCCTCGGCATCCAGGACCCGTTTGGAGATGGCCTGCAGCAGCGCCATGTCCCCTCCCACCCGGATCTGCAGGAACTGGTCTGCGAGCTCAGTGCCGTGGCCGATGATTCCCTTGACCTTTTGCGGGTTCTTGTACCGCATGAGCCCGGCTTCCGGCAGCGGATTGACGGCCGCGATCTCACAACCGGCCTCCTTGGCTTCCTCAAGCGCGGTCAGCATCCGCGGATGGTTGGTTCCCGGGTTCTGACCCATGATGATGATCAGCTGGGCCTTGGCGAAATCGTCGTACGAAATGGTCGCCTTGCCGATGCCGATGGTCTGCCCCATGGCCCAGCCCGATGATTCGTGGCACAGGTTGGAGCAGTCCGGAAGGTTGTTGGTTCCAAAGGCGCGGATGAACAGCTGGTAGATGAAGGCGGCCTCGTTGGACGTCCGGCCGCTTGTGTAGAACGCGGCCTCGTCCGGGCTGGCCAGGCCTTTCAGCCGGTCGCCCACGATCCTGAACGCCTCGTCCCAGCTGACCGGCCGGTAGTGGTCCTCCCCCGCCGGCTTGTACACCGGTTCCGTGAGACGGCCCTGCATGCCCAGCCAGTACTCCGGCCTTTGCCGCAGTTCGCTGACCGGGTGTTCCGCCCAGAACTCCGACGCCACCACCACAGGCGTGGCTTCCCAGGTGACGGCCTTGGCACCGTTTTCGCAGAACTCGAACGTCTTGCGGTGACCCGGGTCCGGCCAAGCGCAGCTCATGCAATCAAAGCCGTCCTTCTGGTTCAGGGCCAGCAGCGTCTTCTCCGCCCTGCCCACGCCCATGTGCTTGAGCGCCGGCTGCATGGAATGCACCACGCCGGGGATGCCGGCGGCCCAGTCCTTCGGCTTGCCTACTTCAAGGTCTTTTTCGTCAGCCTCTTCCACCCGCGGGTTTTTGCGCGGCATGCTGCACTCTCCTCGACTCTTTCACGGTCTGGGTCCTGCTGCTTAGGGCCCGGCATCACAGCCTCGTAATGCCTCCTTCACAGGACTAGCAGGTCTGGGAGGCGGCTGCAAGCATTCGGCTTCCACCGACCGCTCAAACAGAGCCACCGGTCAGCGCGGTAAAGAAAATGCGGGGACCGGCCTGCCGGCCAGTCCCCGCACTGCAAAGCCGTGAGAATGGTGAGGATTTGAATCTATTGGTTGACGATTCCTTGGGAGGGCGACGCCGGGCCAGCCGGTGCCGGAACGGAATCCGGAACCGTGGGGGTCACCTTCCGCAGATCCGGGATGGTAGGGGTCCCCTCCGGCAAACCCGGAACAGTCGGGATGTCCTCCGGCAGCGCAGGAATTCGGGGCGTTTCCACCGGCAGCTTTGGAACGGCGGGGATTACCACCGGAGCCTTCGGAACCGTCACCGGCGCCTTGCCTGCTCCGGGCTTGCCTGCTCCGGGCCTCTGGGGTGCGGCCTGCCCGGCCGCCTTCTTCGCTGCGTCAGCCTTATCCGCGGCGTCCGCAGCGGCTTCCTTCTCGGGCGTGGCGGCTTGGGCTGCAGCCACCTTCGCTGCCGCGGCATCCTTCTCGGCTGCAGCGCCCCTGGCCTTCGCTGCTGCGGCATCCTTCTTGGCTACGGAGCCATTGCCCGCCTTCTCCGCCGCGGCTTCCTTAGCCTTGGCGGCAACCCTGGCCTTCTCGGCCGCGGCCCTCTGGGAGACGCCGACCTCCGAGGAGATGTCGGTGGAACCGGAGTTAGCCTCTGCACCCCGGCTGGCCGAGCCCGCAGATTGAGAGGGTGACATTTGGGCACCGGCCCCGGCACTACATGCCGTCGTAGCGAGTAGGAGCGATAGCGTGCTGAGGGCCAGCAGATTTTTCCTGGGCATGGGGATATAAAGCCTCTGTTGGGGAGTGCGGAAACAGGCAGGCCGATGAGGGGACAAAGTCCTGCCGATGTCGGTTCCGGTCTGCGGCCACGCCTCACATTGCCGCCTGGTGGAGTACCACACGAGAAGGCATTCAGGACGCTCTGAAGGGCGTGTGCGCCAACCGGTGACCTAAACGTAACATTGCCCGGCGCGGGGAGGCCAATCAGCTGCCTCTCGCCTCAAAATGGGGGCGTCACATGCACTATTTCGCTGCCGCCCCGCGTCGAAACCCTCAGCCAGAGAGCTCGGCCAGCAATTCAGCTTTCCGCTCTTCCGAGGCGAAGGATGAGCCGATCGAATGGGCGGCCAACCTGACACGGTCGAACTCCGAGAGGCCCGTCACCTGTTCCAGCTGGGCGAAGTTGTCATCCACGTACCCGCCGAAGTACGCGGGATCGTCGGAGTTGACGCTGACGTTCAGCCCGGCGGCCAGCATGGCCGGAAGCGGGTGGTCGGCCAGCTTATCGACCGCGCGGAGCCGCACGTTTGACAGCGGGCAAACGGTCAGCGGCACGCGCTCTTCGACCAGCCGCTCCACGAGATCCGGGTCCTCCATGCACCGGATGCCATGGTCAATCCGGTCGACTCCCAGCAGGTCCAGCGCTTCCACAATGTACGACGGCGGTCCCTCCTCACCGGCGTGGGCGATCTTGCGCAGGCCTGCTTCGCCGGCCCGCGCAAAGAGCCGCTTGAACTTGGAGGGCGGGTTGCCTACTTCGGCGGAATCCAGGCCGATGCCGGCGATGGGCGCGTTCATGGCTATCAGCGCTTCCAAAACTTCAAGGGCCGATTCTTCCGACAGATCACGCAGGAAGGCTGCGATCAGTAGGGTGGTAATCCCGAATTCCTCTTCCGAGACAGCGAGTACAGAGGCCACGCCGTTGACGCAGGTCGCCAGCGGCACTCCGCGGGATATATGCGCCTGGGGATCCAGCATGATCTCGGCATGCCGCACTCCGGCCGCGGCCGCCCGGGCAAGATAGGCACGGGTCATGTCCGCGAAGTCGGCTTCGGTCTGCAGCACAGCCATGTTGGCGTAGTACAGGTCCAGAAAGGACTGCAGGTCGGTAAATTCATAACGGGCACGCAGCTCAGCCAGATCGGCATATGGAAGCTCGATGCCGTTGCGTTCCGCGAGCGCGAAGATCAGCTCGGGTTCCAGGGTCCCTTCAATGTGCAGGTGCAGTTCCGCCAGGGGCATGAGCGGCGGTGCCACTGCGGTGTCCGGTTCGTTCAGAAGTGCGGTTTGATCGGCCGGTTCGGCGGCGCCGTCGTAGGTATTCACAAACGCAAGAATAGACCCCGGATACGTCACCAACGCCAGTGGTCGGAAGGACGGGCAGGGAAACATGCCCGCGCCGTTAACAGACTGTGATCTATTGGAGATTCTGCTGCTCCCGCCCTTGGCCGGTTCATGCGTCAAGGATCGATGGCCAATGGGCACCGAAAACCTCTCCTGCCCTCATTTCCCGCGGCACGGCGCGGTTCTGGAGGGCCGTACCTAGCACTTCGAGGCCCTCATCCTCGGCGGCTTGACTGTCAATATTGATCTCGATTTGATAACGGAGCCGGACTCCTCTACGGTGGAACACATGCCCGCGCGAGTCGCGGACCCATGAATGCCCGGTGCCGCCTCCACCAATTACTGCCCGGCCGGCGGACACCGAAATGACCTCTAGTTTGTCAGGGGCGGGTGGTAGCGCGACAACGTCCGGGGACGGACCGAGCGCGGGTGGCCTCAGGAGCATCCCACAATGAAGAAATCGACTTTCACCACTGCCGCGCGCCGCGGCGTAACCCTTGCCGCCGTTTCTGCTGCAGGTCTGGCTCTTTCGGCCACCGCAGCCAACGCTGCAACCCCCGCATCCACCTGGGACGCACTTGCGCAGTGTGAGAGCGGCGGCAACTGGGCCATCAACACCGGCAACGGCTTCTCCGGCGGCCTGCAGTTCACGCCGCAGACCTGGGCTGGCTTCGGTGGCACCGGCTCCCCCGAAAACGCTTCCCGCGCCCAACAGATCGCTGTGGCCGAGCGCGTTCAGGCTACCCAGGGCTGGGGCGCATGGCCCGCTTGCGCTGCCAAGCTTGGCCTGAGCGGCGGCGGTGGCGCTCCCGCACCGCAGATCCAGCCGCAGAGCGCGCCGGTTCAGGCTGCTCCTGTCCAGGCTGCTCCTGTCCAGGCTGCTCCTGTCCAGGCTGCTCCTGTCCAGGCCGCTCCTGTCCAGGCTGCCCCGGTTCAGACCCACGCCAAGCACGTGGCCCCCGTTGCCGTCAGCGGCGAGACCTACACCGTCCAGGCTGGCGACACCCTGAGCAAGATCGCTCAGAAGCTCGGCACCAAGGGTGGCTGGCAGGGCCTCGCCGACGCCAACACCGACAAGATCAATAATGTCAATCTGATCTTCGTCGGCCAGGTTCTGCAGCTGCCTGCCGCCTAATTTTGGCGGCCAGTTGACGGTACAGACTGTCTGCGGTCCAACGCCGGGTGCCCGTTTCGGGCACCCGGCGTTGATCGTTTAAGACAGCATCAGTCCGTGCCGTGGGTTCGATCAGGAAGCTGTCGGAGGATTTGTGCGGGAGCGTCCCCATGGTGGTCTGCCCGGTCATGAAACCCGGGACTTGATGTTCCGGCGCCTGTGTGGAGCACCGGATATCTTGCTAAAGCGACCTAAAGTCCGATCAAGAGCGAGTGCACGGGGACCTTGGACACGTTGTGTAGCGTCACTGCATGGCTGACCGAGGTCCGGATGGCCAGCCGGGGATGTGGAGATTGCTTTTTCGGCCGATCCAGTCGAGGATGTCCTTCATTCTGTTGTGGCGGGTGGTGTGTTTATCGGTACCAGCCAGCCGACGGAGCGTTCAAAGTTGGAAGCGAGCGTCCCCGTTCCCGGTCCAGTGCTGCCAAGGGTGGAGTGGTAGATAACACCGGCTTGGGCGCCTACCGTGTCGAGTCGTTCCCTTGCCCATACCTTGGCCTCTTTCAGGCTCTTCATAGGAATGGTTTCCCTGGTTGTATCGGATCCACTGAGGTGGATATCCAGCTGGTAGTCCCCTTCTTGCGGATGCCGGGCCAGGTGGAGGGGTTTGTTCTCGTCGCGCCTACTGATTAGGACTTGCGCGGAGGCCTGAAGAGTTGAAGGGTCCACCAGATCATAACCGTGTGCGTACTTCTCCTTCCTCATTCGAGAGACTACGGTCTCCACGGTGTCCTCAACACTGACCACGCTGGCAGGTCCGGTGACGTCAACTTCTGAACCACCCAGACTTTTCAGATACAGCATGAATTGTTCGGAGCTGGACTGTTTGGAGTTCATGCACCCTCCCTGAGGGTAGTAGCGCGGCGTGTGCCGACACAGCCAACACTAGGCCCGGCGGACCCCGTTGCACCTGGAGTTTCCCAAGAAAATCGTTCCTGCGGCTTTGTTCATCCCGCCGATGGGCTGAAGCAGTCGAAAGGCGGCATGGGGGCGCATAGTTGGACCATGACACTTTTTGATTCCCGGAGTTTTTACACGCGTGGTGACTCCTTCAGCGTTGGGGCTTCACGGGAACATGTCGAGCGGGCGCTCTTGGACTTTGGGGCGACGGATGTTCGTTTCAGTCAGCGCGGACACCTCAGCGCCATCGCGTTCAGGGCCTGCGGAAGGCAGTTCCGCATGGTCATCTCTTTGCCCCAGCCCGACGGAATCCCTGCTGTCCCGGATGGCTCCGCGGAGGTCCCTGGCCGAGAAGCTACAGCAAAAGTCCTGGAGCTCAATGCCCGCAGGCTTTGGCATGCCTTCGCCCTATCGACCGAGGCCAAACTCGCAGCGGTGGCAGCCGGTGTTGCTACCCTCGAATCGGAATTTCTTGCCCATGTGGTTCTCCCCGGGAACCGTACCGTGATCGACGAACTCGAACCAGTCATCGCGTCTGCCTACCGGTCCGGGCAACATCCCTCAATCAGCAATACCGCTACACCGCGGGCCGATTAGATGTGCTGCCCATGGGTATCCGTTGGGTGAACGCGGTGACTCGCCGGACTTATTTACGTAAAAGTGAGGACCTCCTTTCCGCCGTGGAGTCACGGAGACAAAGGCAGCAACGACCCATGTCAAGGCTTGTGCCAAGTTCATCCGTCGTAATGCGTCAGCAATTTTGGCTCATGTGAAAGGGACGCAGCGACGGGTGCTTCATGCTGCCTGCTAACCACTGGGGGTAGTTCTTCGCATGGGTATCGTTGCGGAGGAGGCCTCGTTCCAGGATGGAAATTTTGGAGGGCCATTGGCCAAGCTCGCGGGCGACGGTCGTGATGGTTAGGCCGAGTCTGGTGTGTTCCTTGCGCAGGTCAGCGTTGTTTGGAGCCGGTTGGGGGTTGGTGATCTGGCGGTAGATTTCCCGGGCTGCGTAGCGTTTGAGGCTGCGCATGAATTCCCGTTTGTTCTTGCCCTCCACGGTGCGTTTGGCCACGTAGTTCTTGGTCCCTTGGCACGACGCCATGCGAAGGTCATGTCCGCCTGGCTCACCCCCCCTTTAAGGGACCTTGAGCCTCAGGGGCCTTTCCAGTATTACCGTTCTTTGTTGGACGCCGACCCTCGTTTAGCAGCGCTGTTACAGAGCGGCCAGAATGGGTCTGCTAAAGGCGGCGTCCACCCAGGACTCCGTAAGCAGGACTCTATAAGCAGCCGGCCCACCGCAAGCGGACGCCACTAGATAACTGCTTAAAGCAGTACGACGCCGGGATGCCCTCGTGCGAAGGGGGCGTCCCGGCGTCGTACTTTCTCTGTCTGGCGTCTCCGCTGCCTAGGCGTCGCCGTTTAGGCGGCGGGCAGCTCGCGGACGATGCGAACCTTCCAGGCGGCGTCGTCGCTCGTGTCCAGCAGGGCAACGGTGCCCGAGGCCAGGTGAAGGGCGACGCGCTTGGCGTGGAGCAGCTCCAGGTAGAGGTGCTCGTTCATGCGGGATGGCGTGTCGATGACAAACTTCACGGCGTCGCGCACCTTGCGGTAGTTGCTGCTGCGTTCCCGGTGGCGGTGGAGTTCCATCTCGTGGCGCTGCTTCACGCGCGGCTCGTGCCGGTTCAGCCAGCTGACAGCCAGGTGCACACCCACCACCAGGGACAGGGACACGAGATAGATCCACCAGCCGGTCGACATCAGGAACAGTGGCAGATTTGCGATGGCCACGATGGCGATCACGACGCGAAGAGCCATCAGCCGGCGCAGGGTCAGGGTTACCGACGCCAGCGCGTCGCGGAAACGGTGCTGCTCCTTGCGCGCAGCGGCCGGATCCAAGGTGAATTCGTCGAGAACAAGGATGCCATTCGCCTCAGGGCCAAGCATCTTGCCGTACTTCGGAACGAACAGCTGGGACGCATGTGACGCCTGTGAATCGGATGCTGAAGGCGCGCTAACGAAGGGCGCAGGGGCGGTAAGAGTCATGTGAAGGGCTTCCAGACGCGGTTTGGGTTTCGGCTATCTTAGTGGTTCCACGCCCTTAAAGTATGCATCGGTCCGCATGGTGGAACGCCCCGCGGCGGGCTCTGGCTGTGGGCCCGGCCACCATAATTGGCACATTAGGCGCGGGGCCTCAGACTGAAAGGATGCAGACCTTCCTCCCGTATCCCGATTTCCAGCAAAGCGCAGCGACCCTGGACTCTGCCAGGCTCGGCAAGCAGCGCGTCGAGGCGCTGCAGACACTGCGTGCGCTGGTGATTCCGGAGTACGGCTGGCAGTCCCATCCCGCCATCCGCATGTGGATGGGGTACGTTCCAGCCCTGACCATGTACGGCCTGGCGATGGCAGACGAATGGATGAAGCGCGGATTTGCCGACAACACGCGCGACAACATCCGGGAGTTCGCTCCGCAGGCCGCCCACCCCGATTACGCTTCCAAGATTGCCATGCCGCCGTGGCTCGGCGATCCGGAGCTTCACCTGAGCCACCGCTCCAACCTCATCCGGAAAGACCCGCGGTTCTACACTCCGGTTTTCCCGGGCACGGAAGCGGACCTCGAGTACGTCTGGCCGGAGCCCCGCCACGTCTTCCTGCCGGAGGACCCGGAAGGCGACGTCCTCTGGATCCTGCGTGAGAACGTTGGCGACATCGACCCGGAGCGCCTCGATAAAGTCGGGCTGCCTGCGGTGGGCCGCGCTGCCCAGGCTGCGGGCGACGCTGCCCAGGCAGGAGGCGCCGCAGAGGACGAGTACCAGCCGGTTTACGCCGAGTCGACGTCGCGCCGGCCGCTGAAGGTGGTGCGGAAGCTGCCTCCTAAGCAGCAGGTCAAGAAGCCGTCTCGGAAACGCCAGCGCCAGGAGGCTGCGTTTTCCACGCTTCCCGGCAAGTCCCCCCTGGCCGTTCCCTTTGAGGGCGGCAGCAAGTTCGCCGTGGGCATGGTTGTTGGCCGGCCGATCACGCTCGACGACGGCCGCTTCGGCAGGCATTTCGAAGTCACCGAAATCATCGACCGCTCGGCGTTCGATTACCCAGCCCTCCTGCAGGATCCCCGGGTGTTCTTCCCGGTTCCCGCGCTCTGAACAGGGCTCTTCGCGACCGACGGCCAGTTCACGTCTCCCGCCAGTCGACTGGCAGACTTGCAGGTATGACTATCCTCCTGGCCGGTTGCGGCGATTTGGGCACCGAAGCCGGCCTGCGGTTCGCCGCTGCCGGACACAGAGTCGTGGGCTGGCGCCGCTCTCCTTCGAAACTGCCGCCCGAAATAGAAGGCGTCGCGGCTGACCTCAGCTCCCCGGATCTTCCGCCGGTCCCGGCGGACACCACCGCCGTCGTCGTTGCTGTTGCCGCCGATTCGCCCACTGAAGCGGCATACCGCGCGGCCTACGTGGACGGGCTGTCGCATGTTTTGGACGCTTTGGAGCGCGACGGCGTCACGCCGCGCCGTGTCTTGTTCGTCTCCTCGACGGCGGTCTACGGCGACGCCGACGCCGGTTGGGTCGACGAAAGCACGACGGCGGTACCCGGCAGCTTCTCCGGCCAAACCCTCCTCGAGGCTGAGAGGCTCCTGGCCGACCGTCTCAGCGGAACTTCGTCGACTGTTGTGGCACTTCGTCTCGGGGGCATCTATGGGCCAGGACGAACGCGGCTCATCGATCAGGTCCGTACCGGCTCCGCCATCATTCCTGCTGTCCCGCGCTACACGAACCGCATTCACCGAGACGACGCCGCCGGCGCGATCGTTCAGCTGTGCACCATGGAGGACGAACCGTCGCCGGTGTACCTGGGGGTGGACAACGACCCCGCCGAGCTCGGCGATGTCCTGCGTTTCCTGGCGGCGGAGCTGGGGCTCGGGATGCCGCCCTCGGGTGATGCCGGCGACGCCCGCGGCGGCAACAAGCGGTGCAGCAACGCCCTGCTGCGCAGCACAGGGTATTCGTTCCGCTATCCGACATTCCGGGACGGATACCGGGACATCCTGTCCGGTGTCGGAGTGCGTCACCCATAGGCTGTTCCTTGACGGCTGTGCGGTGCTCGGCTCAAAACTGGGATGCTGCGGCCGCACGACCGAACCCAACTCAGCGAGGGGCCCGATGGATTTCCAGCACATCATTGAAGAAATCGGGAAGTTCATGGACTTCGCGGGCGTGGCGGTGATGGTGATCGGTGCCGTTGTTTCGATCCCCATGGCTCTGCGGGGTTACCAGCCACGGCGCCTCCCCGCCGATGCCGAGCCGATGACCGTGTACCGCTCCTACCGCCAGCTTTTGGGCCGCTCAATTTTGCTCGGTCTGGAACTCCTCGTGGCCGCCGACATCATTCGCACCGTAGCCGTCACCCCGACCTACGAAAGCGTGGGCGTGCTGGCACTCATCGTCCTCATCCGTACCTTCCTGAGCTTTTCGCTTGAACTGGAAATCACCGGCCGCTGGCCATGGCAGAAGGAGCCGTCCCCTTCCCGTTCGGGTTCACAGGGTGGTTCAGGGAACCGCGATGCCGCAGCAGCCGATACGTGATTTGGGTCTTGCTCCTCGGACTCACAGACCTCGAAGCCCATATCTTTCTCTAAGCAGCCGTTGCGGGCTAGGCTCGGCCCATGCGGCTGACCTGCAAGGAGCACGAATGACCGGGCACTCGTCTGCGGGCTCCAATGAGAGCCGGGACCCGTGGCCGGAGCCGCCCGAACTGCCAGGGCCGGTCATCACCACTCAAGAATGGTTGGATGCCGTCTTTCTGCACTGGCGGATTCCGGAAGCCTTGGCCGCGACGAAAATGCCGCCGGGAGTGCGACCTGACACGTACGACGGCTCCTCTTGGGTGGGGCTGGTCGGATTCCGCCTGCACGGGGCCACCCTCGCAAGCGGCCCGGTCATTCCTTACTTCGGAACATTTATCGAAGTAAACGTCCGGTTGTACTCACGCGAGCCAAGCGGCAGGCGCGGAGTTGTGTTCCTGAGCATGGACGCGTCGCGGCTCGCCTTCGTTGTGGCCGCGCGGGCAGCCAGAATCCCGTACGTCTGGTCCCGTGCCCGTTTCCGTCCCCCGCTGGAAGCCCGCGGCGGCGTTGGCTATTCTGTGCGCAGATTCCGGCATGGCGAAACGTCAGACTTCTCAGTGACACCAGCACGCGACCAAGAGGCAAACGATCCGCTGTCCATCCACCTGACCGCGCGCTTCGGTCTCCACACACGGCTGCTCGGACGAACTCTATATTTGCCAAATACACATCCGGCTTGGCCGCTCTACCGGGCAGAGCTGACCTCGCTGGATGACCAACTGGTTGCCGCAGTGGGAATCAAAGTTTCAGGGCCTCCGGAATCGGTGCTTTATTCGCCAGGAGTCCGGAGCACCTTCGGACGTCCTCAAATCTTGGGCAGAAGCTAAGCCTCCCAACCGCGGAAGACGAACTAGGCGTCCTGCCAGCCACGGCCCTCCACGTAGGTGGCAACAAGCGTTCCGATGCCCGACTGGAGTGAGTTCGACGGATCCTCGTACAGCAACGCCTCCGTGGCCCGGCTGTGGTTGATGAGTTGCTCGGCTTCGAGCTTGGCTTCCGGGACCGTCGCGCCGATGATGCCGGTCCGTGCGGGAAGCTCTGCAGTGTGAACTATTTCAGAATCAGTCTCCGAGAGCGGGATGGTGGTGCCCGACTGAATCTCGTTGTACGGGAACTCGAATTCGGCATCGTCAGGAGCGGCGGGGACCGTGTATTCCAGGAAATAGTTCATGGCCCCAGCTTTTCAGAAACCCGGCAGGCCCGAAACCCCGACTCACCTATGCAGGGAAAGAGCCGTCACGGCAGTCGGCTCGCTGCTTTACCGCCCGGCGGCATACCCCTGCGCGCCCCGCGGATTCGCGGCGGCCTGCAGCACTCCCATGGCGGGATCCCGTACGACGGCGGACAACCGTCCCAGCGTCCAGTCACCTGCGCGGGTAACCCGGTGACCTCTTCGCTCAAGCCCTGCAATGACTTCATCACCGAGCCGGTCCTCGACCACAGCACCGCCCGGTTCCCACGTACGCGGCCAGAACGAACCGGGCATCGACGTCGTATGGAAGGCCGGCGCGTCGATCGCCTGCTGCGGCGAGTACCCGCCCACGATCGTCCGCAGCAGGTACAGGAGCTGCCACTGGTCCTGTTGATCGCCGCCGGGTGAGCCGAGCGCGGTGACTGACGCTCCCTCACGCAGTACCAGGGTCGGGGTCAGCGTGGTCCGCGGCCGCTTGCCCGGTGTGAGCGTTGACGGTGTCCCAGGTTCGAGCCACATCATCTGCAGCCGGGTGCCCAGGCAAAAGCCGAGTTCGGGGATGGCCGGGGAGGACTGCAGCCAGCCGCCGGACGGAGTGGCCGAGACCATGTTGCCCCAGCGGTCCACGACGTCGATATGGCACGTATCGCCGCGCGTCTCCCCCGTCCTTTCCACTGTTGGCTCCCCCACCCCGGCAGCTGCCCCGCGCCGGGACGCACTGCCCGTGACCGAACCGCCGTCGTCATCCGCGAGCGCCGGCGGAACATACTCGGTGCGCAGCAACGGCATATAGGGCTCCCGCCCTGGAACGTGTCCCGGTCGGAACTCATGGGACGCGCTTTCGGTGATCAGCTGCCGGCGCTCTGCGGCGTACTCTGCGGACAGCAGGTAGTCCAGCGGCACGTCGGCATCTCCGTAGTACGCCTCGCGGTCGGCGAGCGCGAGCTTCTGGGCCTCAAGGATGGTGTGGGCGCCGAGCTCGGTGGACGGATCGAGGTGCTCGTCGTCGAAGCCGTCCAGGATGGCCAGAGTCTGCAGCAAAGCCGGTCCCTGCCCCCACGGACCGGTCTTGGCGATCGTATGACCCCGGAATTCCAGCGTCACCGCCTCTTCATAGCCGGCGCGGAAGCCGGCAATGTCCGCCGTGGTCAGGACGCCGCGGTGATCCGTCCCGGACGAATGGCGGTGCGGCGTCTGCACGGCCCTCGCCATGGCACTGGCCACGAACCCCTCGCTCCATTCCCTGCGCGCCGCGTCAATCCGCGCCTCTCGCGTATGGGCAGCAGCCGTTCCAGCGGCCTCACCGATACCCGCCCCGGCCTGGACCAGCCGTTGCAGGGTCCGGGCGTGGGCGGGGTTCGTGATGAGCTCGCCTTCCGCCGGGATTCGCCCCCCGGGCATCCACAGCTCTGCCGAAGTCGGCCAGTGTTCGCGGAACAGCTCAGACACCGCCGAAATGGTGGCACCGACGCGCGCCAGAACCGGGTGTCCGTCCCGCGCATATCCGATCGCAAAGTCCAGCACTTCCGCCAGCTCCCACGTGCCGTGGTCCCGCAGAAGCAAAAGCCAGGCGTCGACGGCGCCCGGAACCGCCGCGGCCAGCGCACCGGAGCCCGGAACAAGTTCGAGTCCTTCAGACCGGTAGTGCTCCACGGTGGCTCCCGCCGGCGCTGGCCCCTGCCCCATCAGCACCACGGGCCTACCCGGTTCCTCGGCCGTGCTGAAAACGCCCGTCATATCACCGCCGGGACCGTTGAGGTGTGGCTCCACAACATGCAGCACGAAAGCGGCGGCAGTGGCGGCATCGAATGCGTTTCCGCCGCGTTCGAGCACCGACTGCGCTGTGGCAGTGGCCAGCCAGTGCGTCGATGCAGCCATGCCGAAGGTGCCTCGGAGCGTCGGGCGGGTAGTAAAAGGGTCCGGCGGCGTAAAACTCATGCAGCTACTCTAGGCAAGGTCTTCTGAGGTCTCGAGGACACCGCGCCCACGACACGGCACAGCCTCGGATTCCAGACACCGACTCTCCGCCCACCTACTTCGCGAGGCCGGCCTGCCGCAGGGCTTCCGCCAAGGCAGTGTTCGCCGGGGCGGGCGCAGGCTTCTGAGGTGCAGGAGCCTCCCGGCGGTTGCGGCCAGATGTCCCGCGACCGCTTCCACCGCCGGCGGCCTGTCCGCCAGGGCGGCCGGACTGCTTGGCTCCGCCCGGTTCGCCAGCACGGCCGGACCGGCCACCGCCGCCCGCCTGCCGCCCGCCCGACGTCGACGGTTCGTCATCCAGCCGCAGGGTCAGCGAAATCCGCTTCCGCTCCGGGTCGGCTTCAAGCACCTTGACGCGCACCACCTGACCGGATTTCACGACTTCGCGGGGGTCGGACACGAAGCGGTTGGCCAGCGCGGACACGTGCACCAGCCCGTCCTGATGCACTCCGACATCCACGAACGCACCAAAGGCAGCCACGTTGGTGACCGTCCCCTCCAGCACCATGCCGGGCTTGAGGTCGGAGATCTTCTCAATGCCTTCCGAGAATGACGCAGCCTTGAATGCCGGGCGGGGGTCACGGCCGGGCTTCTCCAGCTCGGCGATGATGTCCCGGACCGTCGGCAGACCGAACGTGCCGTCGACAAAGTCCTGGGCATTCAGGGCGCTGGCCTTGGCGAGGCCTGAGGACGGCAGCCCTCCCTTCGAAGACTGCCCGGGGGCAGCGGCGGCCATGATCTTCCGAGCCACCGGGTACGCCTCGGGGTGGACGCTGGACGCATCCAGCGGCTCCGCTCCCCCGGTGATCCGAAGGAACCCGGCGCACTGTTCAAATGCCTTGGCGCCCAGCCGCGGCACCTTCTTCAGCTCGCTGCGCTTGGTGAACGGGCCGTTCTCGTTCCGGTAGGCCACGATGTTCTCGCTCAGCAACCGCCCCACCCCGGCAACCCGGCTGAGCAGCGCGGGCGACGCCGTGTTCACGTCCACGCCCACCGCGTTCACGCAGTCCTCCACCACCGCGTCGAGGCTGCGGTCCAGCTTGGCTGCTGTGACATCGTGCTGGTACTGCCCGACGCCGATGGACTTCGGATCGATTTTCACCAGCTCAGCCAGCGGGTCCTGCAGCCGGCGGGCGATGGACACGGCGCCGCGGAGGGACACATCCATGCCGGGCAGTTCAGCTGCGGCCAGCGCCGATGCGGAGTAGACGGACGCGCCGGCCTCGGACACCACGAGCTTCTGCGGCTTCGCCCCGGTGCCCTCCGCTGCGGACGGCGTGCCTGCGGGCGCTTTGCCTGCGGACAGTTTCTTGATCAGCTCGGCGGCGAGCTTGTCCGTCTCACGCGACGCAGTGCCGTTGCCGATCGCCACGAGTTCGACGGCGTGCTTCCGCGCCAGCCGCTCCAGGGTCGCCAGTGCTTCGTCCCACTTCCGGGCCGGTGCGTGCGGATAGACGGTGTCCGTGGCGACCACCTTGCCGGTCCCGTCCACCACAGCGACTTTGACGCCTGTCCGCAGCCCGGGATCCAGGCCGAGGGTGGCGCGGTTCCCGGCCGGTGCGGCGAGCAGCACGTCGCGCAGGTTCGCCGCGAAGACGCGGACAGCCTCGTCTTCCGCCGCAGCAAACATCCGTCCGCGCAGGTCTGCCGTCAGGCGGGCGAGCACCCGCGAGCGCCACGCCACCTGCGCCGTCTGCACCAGCCAGCCATCGGCGGGACGCCCGCGGTCGGCAACCCCGAGGAACCTGGCCACTGCGGACTCGTACCGGGAGCGTGCAGCGGCCAGGGCGTCGTCGTCCCCAGGGTCCGCCTCCGCGAGGTCGAGCTCCAGCACGCCTTCCTTTTCGCCGCGCAGCAAGGCGAGGACACGGTGCGACGGCATCCCGGCCGGAGCCTGCGCGAACTCGAAGTAGTCCGCGAACTTCTGCCCCTCGGCTTCCTTGCCCTTCTTCACGCGCGACACCATCCTGCCCTGCGTCCACAGCCGCTCGCGCAGGGTTTCGGCCAGGTCAGGATCCTGCGCCGCGCGCTCCACGAGGATGGCCCGGGCACCGGCGAGCGCAGCGGCGGCATCGTCCACGGCGTGCTCCGTGTTCAGGTACTTCGCCGCCTCGCGCTCAGGATCCAGGTCGGGGCGCCTGAGCAATGCATCCGCGAGCGGCTCAAGCCCGGCTTCACGCGCGATCTGCGCTTTCGTGCGGCGCTTGGACCTGAAGGGCAGGTAGATGTCCTCCAGCCTGGACTTCGTGTCAGCAGCGACGACGGCGGCCTCGAGTTCCGCAGTCAGCTTGCCTTGAGCAGCGAGCGCCTCCAGGACTGCCCGACGGCGGTCCTCCAGTTCGCGCAGGTACCGCAGGCGTTCGTCGAGCTCGCGCAGCTGGGTGTCGTCAAGCGTCCCGGTCACTTCTTTGCGGTACCGGGCGATGAAGGGGACGGTGGCTCCGCCGTCGAGCAGTTCCACGGCGGCCTTTACCTGCCAGGCTTTCACTCCGAGTTCGGAAGCGATCTGGGCCGCGATACTGCCGGCGATGCGTTCTGCCGGACCGCCCGCTGACGCACTGGAGCCGGGCCTGCCCGCCGGGCTCTGCGGGGCAGGAATTGAAGCAGTGGCAGCTGCTGAAGCAGGGGCGGTGGACGGAGGCTGCGGGAGTTGAGTCACCCCATTATTTTGCCTTACCCGTCCGGGCGGGCACCTGGGACCTTCGCTGCACGGCAGACCTGCTCTACCCACGGCTGGGCTTAAGTGATGTAGTGGCTGTAAGCAGAAATCCTCCGGGCAGGCGGTGCACCATGCAGGAATTGCTGATTATTCTTCAGGACGGCTTCAATGAAGACGAGGTCGCCATCACCGTCAACGGCAAGGAGGCCCGGTTCGACCGCGACGTCACCACCCGTGAGCTGCTGGGCATGGCCGAAGAAGTTTCTGTGGAGCTACCCGCCAAGGGCGCGACGGTGGGTGTCGAGGTGACCAGCCGGAACCTCAGCGCGGAGATGAAGCTGCATGGCCGCCCGAAGAGCCTCCTGGTGTCCATCGAGGACGGCGAACTGGTCCTCAACGAAGGCACCGGGCGCGAGGCGTTCCTCTAGTCCGCCGCGGTTACGGTCAGTGCTTCGTCCAGCACCTTTCCGAAGTTGGCGGCGTCGTGCGCGAACCGGCCCAGGAAGAGTCCGGACACGCTGTCAAGCGTCGGGAGGAGCCCGGGCTTGGCCGAACCGCCGTAGATGATCGGCAAATCCCGAAGTCCGTGGGCGGCGAGCCGTCCGCGGAGATGATGAACGACGGCGGACACGTAACCGGCGCTGGCTGGTTCCGCCGCGCCGATGGCCCAGACCGGTTCGTACGCGATGACAAGGCGGGACGCGAGCGCCCAGTCCCCACCCGTTGCGGCCTCAATTTGGCCATAGACGAAGGATGCAGCGGCTTCGGCGGCGGCGTCCGCCGGGGTTTCGGAGGCACTGCCCGTTCCGGCACCCGGCCCCGCGGTTTCCTCGCCGACACACAGCAGCGGGATAATCCCGGCGTCGTCGGCCGCTTTGACCTTGAGCCCGATCATGGCGTCATCCTCACCGAAGTGCCGGCGCCGCTCGGCGTGGCCGATCTCCACGACCCGCACGCCAAGCTCGGCAAGCAGAGACGGCGACACCTCGCCGGTCCACGGACCGTCCGCCCAGCCGCAGTCCTGCGCCCCAAGAAGCACCGGGGACCCGGCGAGAAGCTCGGCAGCTGCGGGAAGCATCGGAAAGGACGGGATGACAAACGGGACCACCCGCCCGGCCGCGAGGGCCGGACGGGCGTCCACTTCGGAGCGCAGTTCGCCGAGCCAGCGCAGGCTGTCCGCGTACCCCAGGTACATCTTGGTGCTGACACCGACGTACATGGCTTCCGCGGCCAGGGATTCCGCGGCGTTGCACCCTGCGGTGCCGGCCGGGCGGGTCTGCGTCATTGTGACTTCTGCTCCTTCTTGGTTCTGCTGCTGTTTCGGCGCCTACTTTTCGAGCAGGTCGTCCGCCTTGTTCTTGAACTTCCGCGTGCCGTACATCATCGCAGCAGCGAGGAACGGCATCACGCCCAGCGCGTAGACACCCATGGTGCCGGTATCGGACGCGGTGATCTGGTTGACGGAGGTGCGCAGGATCGGAGCCACGAAGCCGCCGAGGTTGCCCAGCGAGTTGATCAGCCCGATGCCGGCCGCCGCGGCCGTTCCGGTGAGGAACGCCGTCGGGTAGGACCAGGCAATGGGCCCGATGGAGAGGAAGCTGCAGACCGCGAGGCAAATGAACAGGATGCCGAGCACCGGGAGATGATTCGATCCCGCCCAGGCGGAACCGAAGATGCAGAGACCCGTGGAGATAAAGAGCCCCGTGCCCCAGGTCCGGCGGCGGATCACAGTGTTGGCGGCCTTGCCGATGAAGTAGCAGGCAAAGATGCCGAAGAACCAGGGGATGGCAGCCAGCAGGCCGACGGCGAGGCCCACCTTCTGGCCGGTCAGCTGGGCCACCTGCTGCGGGAGGTAGAACGTCACGCCGTAGACCGCGATCTGCAGGCAGAAGTAGATGATGGTGAAGTACCAGACGCGGCCGTTCTTCATGGCGGCAAGCACGCCGCGTGGGCCGGATTCTTCCTTGACGTTGTCCTCAAGGGACATGACGTCCTGGAGCGCCTTCTTTTCGTCCTTGTTGAGGAACTTGGCGTCCTGCGGGCTGTTGATCAGGAAGAAGTAGGCCGCGATACCGGCCAGCACGGCGAGCATGCCCTCGACGAAGAACATGACCTGCCAGCCGTGGACGCCGGGAACCTGGTCACCGATGTTGATCAGCCAGCCCGACAGCGGCGCGCCCATCATCTGGGAGAAGGGCTGGGCCAGGTAGAAGATGGCGAACATCTTCACGCGGACCTTGTTGGGGAACCATGCCGCAAGGAACATGATGACGCCGGGGAACAGACCGGCCTCGGTGACACCCAGCAGGAACCGCAGGATGATGAACGAAGCTTCGCCCTGGACGAAGGCGAAGCAGGCGGAGACGATCCCCCAGGTGATCGCGATGCGGGCCAGCCACACCTTCGCGCCGAACTTCGTCAGGAGCAGGTTGGAGGGGATCTCGAACAGGGCGTAGCCGATGAAGAAGATGCCCGCGCCGAGCGCGTAGGCGCCGGCGGTGATGCCCCTGTCCACCTCGAGTGCCGCCTCTGCGAAACCCACGTTGGTGCGGTCCAGGAACGCAACCACGTAGAGGATCACCAGCATCGGCATGAGCCGGAAGGAGGCCTTGGATATGGCCGACTTCAGCACCGGGGAGTCCAGCAGCTCCCTGGTGGCGGACGTTGTTGACGCGACAGTCATTCAAACTCCTCGTTGAGTAAGTTAGTGAGCAAATCAGGTGGGTAAAACAGCAGCCCGAGACCGTGGGCCGCTTTTCAATCAGGTGGGTAAAACAGCAGCCCGAGACCGTGGGCCGCTTTTCAATCAGGTGGGTAAAACAGCAGCCCGAGACCGTGGGCCGCTTTTCAATCAG